>SUVW01000033.1 GCA_015061815.1 Lentisphaerota bacterium | reverse complement strand
AAATAGTGCAATTTACCCGACAAAGAATCAAAACTTAATTTCGGATCAACCGGAAAAGGATGGATCGCAGCATATTTTCCGGTAATTTCCACCGCCTTATCCTGCGGACGCATCAACAGCGTACCGCGATGATAGGAGTAATATCCGGCCGGATAACGGCTGATTCCTTCACACGGAATTATACATACGCCGCCGGGGACGGTCAAAATCCGCCCCCAGAAGTTCCACTGTACCGGCGCGGAAGAAATATTTGCCATGATCTGAGTCACGCTCAAGCGGGAATCATTTTCCGATAATTCAAAAATTCTGGTCAACCGCACTCCGGTACGCGGATCAGGCTGACTTGCGGCGATGACAGTTGTATTTGAAATTTTATGCAGCTGCCACTTTTTCTCCCATAATACCGGATGGCGGGGGATGGTGATTTCCGGGCCGATGTCAAATCTGCCGCCGGATGGGTCAATTTTTTTGCCGCCATCGGAAAAGTTCCATCCCGCCTGAGCATTATCCAAATAAAGAATATTGCGACCATTCAAAGAATACTCCAGCAATCTGCCGCCGGATGCAGCAATCACCACCCGGGTATGGGAATTTTTCAACTCAATACAGTCATCGTAACCGAAAAAACTGCATACTCCTCCCGAAAGTACCCCGGCGATAGACATAACTATTGCTGTGAGAAAACTTTTACGCATCGCAATTTGCTCCATTTATTTTACCGGAATCAATTCCAGCGCGTCAACATATAATTTTTTTACCGGACCGTTGGCGGCGGCAAGATTGAAAATCAACAGCTGTTCGCCCTTGTATTCCACCACACCGCCGGTGATCCAGCGATACTCTTTTTCGGATAATTCTTTAGCATCGATCCGGCGGATGGTGGTGATTTTCATGATTGACTGATTTTGCGCTCCGAAAGCTGCCGCATAGCCTTTTTTGCCGTTCATTTCCGCGCGCACTCTCATGCGTATACGGTATTTGCCTGGAACAAATTTCGGATAATCACGCATCCGCCACTGTACATACCAATTACCATCGGGACGCTGCACAAGAACTTCGCCGGTCAGCGATTTTTCATCTTTTACCCGCTCCAGACCGGTCTGATCTTTTCTGGACATAGCATAACATGATTGCATAGCGGGCAGGATGACCGTCCCGGCGGGGCGTTTTTTAATGTAGTCGATCAAGCCGATTTCATACTCAAACTGGTCAAGTTGTTTGTCTGCCTGACCTTCGCGCGATTCAGAAATGCCGCTGACGTTGTATTTTTTCAGCAATTTCCGCAATTCCGTGATTTTTGCCCGGTACTCTTCGGCAGATTTTGCGGCACCGGCACCCATTTCGATCGTATGCCAGAGCAAACACATTTTTTCAAATTCGACCTCCTTGATCACCAATGGGTCAGTCGCCGCAGCAAGAGCCTGCTCGATCAATTTTTCTGCAACTGGAGCAAATCCAGCGGAAAAAGCGAAGTTGCTTCCCGGTTTGTTTGCCGCATGGTGTTTTTCCCATTCGCGGATGAGCAGATTGTTGTATTCCAGCATAAAAGGAGCAACTTTTTCGCCGTAAAATCCGTTGATATAATCTTCGGCAAGTTTTTTGATATCCCAATCAGGATTCCACAGCAATTTCTGTGTCACCCAGGTACGCATTGCCGCCAGTGAGCCGAGTTCATTGCTGTAATTAGTAAGCATCATAACGCCCTTGACTTTTTTATCCCGGAAATAACGGATACTGTTTTCCAATACCGGCAAATCGGCACGCGGTTTCAGATAAAAACGGAAATTGGTCATGTGATCCCAAATCAAAATACCGCCTTTTGTGATTTCTGCCCATTTGTTGATATACGCATAATCAGGAGTATCTTTGATGAAATCAAACGGATAAGCATTGATCCGGTTGAAAGTCATAAAACGGATCATCACATTGGGAGCAGGACGCACATAACGCGGCGGTTTCATTGACCAGCGGTAGGCCAGAGTACTGATCGGCACATTGGGGTAAACTTTGGCAACTTCGGCGGCGACAGCATTGATAAAGTGGATGACCAGACCGCTGGGGGCACCTTCAAGTTTCACAATTTTTGCACATTCCGGACATTGGCAATAGTCATCATTGTCGGCTTGACTGATGGTGAGAAATTCCATATCAGGCTGTTCGCTGATCGCTTTGATTGCCTGTTGAGCAACGATTTTGCGCACTCCCGGATTGGTCATGCAAAACTGTCCGCCGGAATGAAAATTGGTACGGCTGCCATTGCGGATGGCGAAATATTCCGGATGGGAAGCAAAGAAATCCTGCCGCCGCATAAAACGGTGTATCATCGTATGCTGAAAATATTTCGGACTCTGACGCAACTGGCGCAATTTATTTGCTTCCGCCCACTTTTCATTGATTACCCTGTAACTTTTGAATGCCCAGTCGGAATAGACTATCCGCTGATAAAATGGCGGCTGATAACTGCGTGGAACGACTTTTGCCTGAGTGATAATTCCCGCCGGGGCAATCGCTTTCTGATGTTTATGATAATAACGCCATGAGAGGTCTTCTTCCAGAAATGATGTCACTGCATTGAGCAGACCATCCGGACAACTGGCAGACAGTACAATATTAAGTTCATCATCTACGGAAATTTTATAACCGTCCGCTCCCAGACCTTTTGTCTGGTCGTCAAGAGTGATTTGCAAGGGGGCATCGGCTGAAAAATCACAACCGCTGACCACTTTCCAGTTGGCTTTCAGAAAATCTGCCGCTTTACCGGGTACTCCACCTAAACGGTAGTTGCTTTTGCCGTTGACGGTAAGTTGGATGGTTTTTCCCTCGCCGACCGGGGCAATTTCATTTTTCCACGCTCCGGATAATGGAATATTCAGTAACAGCGCTGCGGCTGTCAGCAAAACAACCATGCCGGAACTGCTTGATTCCGGAACTGCAAAAAAGAAAGATTTTTTCGGGAACATCTCATTTTTTTACTCCTTGTTTTTTCTGATTACGGCAAAAATTTTTTTGCCTCTTTGACCATAATATATCACCTTTTACAAGATATGTAAATAGTTGAAAAATTATAATTATAGCACTATTGTAAACAAAAGTGACAATAAACAGCATATATTTAGTATAAAAATAAAAAACACTTTCCAATATCAGAACAGTAAACCGCCGTATCACCCAAACAGCCGCACCGATTTTACAATATTCCGGATATCGCCAATAAATAAAAAGTACAGAAATTATGTGGCAACACAGCATTCTGATGTGATCGGATCATACGGTGACTTTGGCAATGCAAACCTCGGTTTGCATTCCGGAATCAGTAAAAATACGGGCATCGCTGATAATGGAATCGTTTCCGCATCCGACAGTATGAAAATTGCCGCAAAGACCTGCATCGGAATTTCTTTTTTTCATGGGCAAAATAATCGTTTCGGCAGATTTTTTCAATCGCAGTTTTTCTCCGTCAACAATTACTTCGCTGGCCCACAGCGGGGTACGGTAACGGAAAATTCCGGCATTTTCGCAACTTTTTCTGGTGTAAGCAAGATAAAGTTTACCGCATAGGCAGAACCAATGCTGCTGGGTGGAAGAGGTGACAAGTTCACTGCCGTCGTCAAACAGCCATTTTTGCGGGGAGGAAAAATTTATACCGTCATCGGACACGGCAAAATATCCGTTGCCGTCTTCGGCACGGATGGTCAGAAAAAAACGGTTTTCATGGCGGACAATTGATGGTTCGATCAACCCCCTGCCGATGGTATTGGTCATGGAATTTCCTTCGGTAACCGAAGCGATTTCAAAAGAGTCGGAAAGTGAAATTTTCAATACCTGTACAGCGAAGCGGGGATCCGGCGGATTGATATCAAAATAAATGGGAAGCAGAAATTCTCTTTCTCCGGTAAAACACAACTGGGTACATGCCGCGCGCCACTCAACACTCGGATCACAGAGCATCCGGACGGAATAAAATTTCTTTTCCTTACTGTCATAAACAGTATAATAACTTCCCCTGACAATGTCGGAAAAATCCTCTATTTTTTCCTTATGGTATCTGGCGGTACAGCCGATAAAAAGGACGTGCCGTTTATCAGGAAAGGTAAAACAACGGACATCCGCAATACCGATGACATAGTCTCCTGCTATGACTTTGCTTTCAAATCCAGGTACGTGGTGCGCTTCGCTCCAACTTCTTCCTCCGTCAAAGCTTTCGCAAAATTCACACGCCCCGTAACAATCGGAACTGAAAATACGTTGAAAACTCATTAATAAATGGTTTTCACTTAAAACAGCGACGGCGGGATGAAAAGAATTGTTCCCGCACGCCGCCGGAAAGGATAAAAAATCTATATTCATTATTGAAAAAATGGTGTTTGTCCGGGAAGGGAAATTCCCCGTATCAGAAACATACAAATATTACTGCAAGGCATATTGAATGCCTTGCAGTACAAAAGCTCAATTGTAGGTGTTCTGATTGCCTGCGGCATCAAGAACTACTACTTCATAAGGACCGCCATTGCACTTTTCCGCAATCGGCACAAATTCCTGTGCGGTCAAACCGGCAGCGTGACCATCCCAGAAAACGGTATTCGCTATTTTGCCGTGAATAGTTTTAATATTACCTCTACCGCTGCTTACACCGTCCCAATACCAGGCGGTAGACATACTGTTGGCAGTGCCTTTGTCAGTAAAAGTTCCAGTGGAGGCGAAACCGGTATCAACCAGAGTCAGCGAGGATGACGGTGAGGGAATCTTTTTCAACACCACATAATAATCCGAATTATTGTCGGAAAAAAATGCACCTGCCGGAACAGTATACGGCTGAATGCCGAATGAACCATACATATTGTAGTTGCTGATGCCGCCGTTACTGTCCGGCAAGTAATCTGCGGAAGGACAGATGTAGTGTTCCGGAGCAGTAGTCGGATTCCCGGGGATAGAACCCCAGCCAGTTATCGTTTCGGCTCCGGTCGTTGGTGTTGAAGCATAAATCCGTCCCCAACGATGCCCCCCGATTAAGGTCGGCATGATATCGTTACTGCCCTGTGCGTACATTAAAAATGCCATGCAGTTCTGTTTGAGATTGTTAAGGCAGCTGGCAGCGCGGCCTCTCTCGCGTGCGCTGTTGAGTGCAGGGAGCAATATCGCCGCCAGAATAGCGATAATGGCAATAACGACGAGCAATTCAATGAGAGTAAAGTGATTTTTTTTCTGCGATGAATCCATTTTGAAACTCCTTTTTTTTGTTTTTCAACCTTTTCCATTTCCAGAAATGTTTTGCTGAAAATGGTGACAAAAAACCATTTTTTGCGCTCTTACAATAATATATCATTAAAAAATCTTATGTAAATAGTTGAAAAATCACAATCATAGCACTATTGTAAACAAAAAAGCAAAAAGAAAGTCTGTTTTTAGCATAAAGAGCGTGATTATGAAAAATTTTCAAATTTCTAAAACCGAGTTGCTGCGCCGTTGTACGGAAGTGAAAAATGAGCTTGATTGTCCTGCATTGCTCTGTTTTGATGCACCGGAACATCAGGCGATCCATGCTGTGCCGAGGTTGATATTTCAGGTAAGCGGTACTGCCAGCCACAGATTCGGAGCTGAAGTAAAAGTGAATGTGCTGGAATCTCCGAAACTCCTGTATTGTTCCCGTTTCGGTTTTTTGCGTTCGGACTATACTACACCGGGGTGCAGTATATCTTTCAGTTATTATCCGAATTATATCCGTGCAATGCATATTGATTATGACGGAGTGAATCAGCCGCCGACCATGCGGGATGTCTACTATCACAGCAGCAAGCCGTTATCAGAAGCCGGAATGGAGCTGCTCAACTGCATTGAGATGCTGCACCGTTACGATAAGGACGAAATTGCCGGGAAATTGCTTGCTCCGCTTTTTTTGCTGACACTGGATGAGCTGCAAGGCAGTGAAAGTTCATCTGTTTTGCATGTGCGGTCATTGTGGAACGAGATCAACTGTTTTCTTCAGGAACACCGCACCGAAGTCATCAGCCGGAATACGTTGGCAAAAAAATTCAATATTTCGCCAGGGTATGTTTCCAATTTAAGCAAAAAGTATATGGGGATGAGTTTTTCCGAAACCAAATTGCATTATCAACTGGAACATGCGGAAAATCTGCTTCGCAACACGCTGTTGAATATTGATGAAATAGCATATGAATGCGGTTTTAACAGTTCAAATTATTTTATTCGCTGTTTCAAAAAAAAGCATGGGCAAACGCCGCATGTTTACCGATACAATGTTCCTTTAAAAAAGGATGAGATGGAGTAAGCGGTGCGGTCTTGCTTGTTTTGGTGCGTGCCCCACGTTTTTCGACCTATCTACAACATGAAATTTGCAAGAGTTTCTTGTTATAGAAAAAGTGTAATACTCAGGCAGTTTTAATGGAGAATTTTAAAATTGCGGATTTTACATTGGATGTTTTTCGATTGGAAAAATCCTCCCGGGATTTTCAGCGGTTTTGGCACATCTGAAAGGTCAAACCGAATTTTTCCAGATATTTGCCCAGCCGGTCGGAATCATTGGTCGTGTTGCATTGTTTTCTGGAAACCGCAAAGAGTTTTTTCCCCGCTTTGGCACGGCTTTGGCTTTATATGTCGGCAGAGATCAAAAAGATTCCGGACTGTTTGAAAAAATTGAGGTGCATTTTCCGGTTTCAACTGTTCTGGTTAAATGGTATCTGCCGGAAAAATTTATCCCTCAATATTATTTTTATGCGGGGTGCAGAGTTATTGTTTCAACGATCATCTGGAAGAAAGAAACAGTATCAACTGTTTCAGACGGGTACTTCATTATATTGAAACTATGAGTCCTGAACCGTCTGTCCGGCGTGGCAGCCGTAAAAAAAAAGCCTGTCCGACTTGCCGAAATGACGTTAGACATAAAACTATGGCAAAAAAGCAATGATCTTCCATTCCCCGCAGCTTCTTTGAATAACGGGGTGTTGAAGTCTGTTTCAACCACCAGGCAAGTGCCGGATAACTTCCGCACTTGATACAATTCCGGCAAATCGTGATTTCGCCAGCACCGTGAAATTGGACTCCGGCCGCACGATTTCATTAAACTGTCATTCTGCTTTTGTCATAATATATCACTTAATCATAAAAATTCAAGGGCGAAGATCAGCCCCAGGTCAATGCCTGCTGATTCCGGAAAACTCGGCACAGCGAGCCGTTTCTGGGCGTTTGTCGGCGTTCAAAGTGCAACTTCAAAGTGCGAAAATTGCACTTTGGGAATAAATGGCAAAATTCGGCATCGCCATTTTGTTTTTACGGTTTGAAGTGATATATAAAAGAAAGGTGCTTACAAGCACTGCTTTTGAGGGAAAAGGAATTTTTGCACCCTTTTGTATGCAGTTTTTTTGCAAAAGTCGTTAGACGTATTCAAGTATGCTAATTTTGAGCAGAGCGGATTATAAAAATACAAACAGCAAATCAAGAATTTCAGCTTGACGGAGAATTTTGGGGAATATTTCTCTGAAATAAAATCACCATCAAACTTGAAAAAGTTTTGCCATTTTGAGCGTAAGAGAATTATTTAAAATCCCTTTTTACCTCCACCATCCTTCGCTAAAGCTACGGATGGCAAGCCAGTCTTGCTATCCGTAGATTTTTTTGCTTGCAAAAATAAGCGGAGTGCAACGGAGCGGGCGAAGGATGCCTGGAAATTTATCCTCAATAGCTTTAGCGGAGGAGGAAGCCTTGGCGACGGAGGGCTAATGGCAGAGAATTGGAGAAAAACGAATGTTCTACTCCTACATTTTCGCAGTATTTCCGCCTCTTCGACGGTTTGTGACAAAAGTTCATAATGATTTCTCGCTTGAAATTTCCGGCAGCTGATAGATTTTTATGTTTTTCTGCCTGTTTCTGTCACAAACCGTCGATGAACCAACTTCTTGTCCTTTTAATCCGGAATCGAAATCCCATGAAATCCTTGCGGTAATCCCATTTTGAATTGCGAAGCCGGACAATTTGCAGTTTATCAGAACCGTTTGAAAATAAAATTCCGTAATTTTTCACAATCACCCATGTGAATTTACGCCATCCCGTAAAATAATGTGGCGGCAATAAAATTCAAATCATAAAACCAGCTCCATCATCACCAATTCAACGCCAGTGAATAAAAAACTCCCGGAAACGGTGATCCATTTCCGGGAGCAACTCTGAATAATTATGCTGATCAGTCAAAGAAGTTCTCTGCAATGTAATTGAAACTGCTGCGCAGTTCATCAAAAGGATCGAGACCATTGCAATCATCCTGCTCCACAATGAAGTATTCCACTGCGCACTCAGTTCCGGCGGCGATGATCTCCTTCCAATTCAAATTTCCGCTGCCGACAGCAAACATTTTACGCTCTCTGCCGATAATACCATACTCTTTGAGGTGCAGCAACGGCTGTTTGCCGGGAAAACGTCTGATCCAGTCAACCGGATTCTGCCCGCCGGTCTGAATCCAGAACGTATCAATTTCCGCAGCCAGGTCAGGAGCATTCTTGTAGATCAAATCCAAAACCAATTCACCGTCGACTCTGCCAAATTCCAACGCATGATTGTGATAACTCAGCGTGATACCCTCTTTCGCCATGGCAACTGCAGCGTCATTGATTTTTCCGGCAAGATCGATCACCGCAGCTTTGGAATCGATCGGCAAATGAGGATAGGGATACGCCGTATAACGGCAGTTGAGTTTTTTCAACCGTTCAATAACCGCATCAGTTTCATCACAAATCCGCGCACCGGCCTCGTGGGTGGCACAGATAGTCAATCCGCAATCAGCGGCGATTTTCGCCAATTCCGCCTCGTCGATCGGCCCCATTCCGGAAACCTGAATGGTTTCATAGCCGATTTCCCGGACTTTGGGAAGGGTTTTCGCCACATCTGCCGGAGTTTTGAGAAATTCGCGCAGCGTAAAAAGCTGTGCAGCGAGCTGACTTCTTTTCATTATTTCCATCTCCTGTTATTATTGCAACTGATTTTTTCAGTTGATCATAATCCTCCCGGAATGACTGACACACCACCCGGTATTACCGTAAATCGCAACGCTTTTTATCCCGGCTCTGATATTCCGGAGCGATATACTGTTCTATTGCAATTTTACATTTTTCTCAAGCCGGAAAGTTGCAAAATTATTCCGGTTGTGCTATAATATATCACATATTTTTCTTTAGTAAATAGAGTAAACAAAAATAAAAATAGATTTTTTGATCTTTTATGAATTTTTTTGACGGCATAGAGTTTATCCGCTACGGAAATCTGCCGGATTATACTGTAACGCTGAATAAACTGTATTTTGCCGATTACTTCGGCATCCAGTACAATCACACCGGCAGCTGCCGTCTGCAGATCGATGACGGTCAGGAAATCATGCTTAAAGGCGGAGAAGGGTTCTTTTCTGCGCCGGGACGGGCTTACTCTTATGGTGCCCCTGCCGGAAAAAGCCGCCACCACTGTTTCATCTGCTTTGCCGGAGAACGGGTAAACTCATTTATCCGCGGCAAACTCTTTTCGCCTTTTGATCAACGTCCGGTTTTTCAAGTACACAATCCGGAAAAATTCTATCGAAGTATGTTGGAACTGCAAAATCTGCTTCGTTATCCATCCGGTTTCCGCGCCGCCCGCCGCGTTCATCTGCTGGAAGGTCTGCTGCTGCAGATCAATGAAGAACCAGCCAATGACGGTAATATAAATCCATTTCTCAGGCAGAATATCGATCAGCTGCGGCGCAACATTGCCGCCCAACCGCAAAAAAACTGGGATTTCACGGCGGAGGCAAAAAAAATCTCTGTTTCATATCCGCATTTCAGAAGGATTTTCCGGCAGATCACCGGTTTTGCCCCCACCCGTTTTCTCATCGAATGCCGTCTGAATACCGCCGCATATTTACTGTTGCAGACCAACATGCCGATCAATGAGATCGCCCACGATTGCGGTTATCAGGATGAGTATTACTTTTCACGCCTTTTCAAGCAGTACCGCAACTGTACCGCAACTGAATACCGGAAAAAATTAGGACATTGAAGTATAAAATGAATATCGGATTTGAAGAACTTACCACCGGAGAATCATTGCAAATCATCCGGGATATTGCCGCTGACATCTGGCCGAAAACCTTTGCAGAGATTCTTTCCCGGGAACAAATCAGTTATATGATGGATATGATGTATGCTCCGGAAGTGATGTCCAATGAGCTTGCCGGAGGATATCACTTTGAGATCATAAAAATAAATAATGTTCCTGCCGGATATTTTTCATGGTCGCCCTATGAACCGGCAGGAACCGCCAAGCTGCATAAACTCTATTTACTGCAGGAATATCATGGTAAAAACATCGGCAGCTGTATGCTCAAACAAGTTGAGAAACGGGCATACGCCGCCGGATTTACCACTTTGCGTCTCAATGTCAATAAATACAATAAGCGGGCAAAAAAAGCCTACTTGCGCAACGGTTTTACAATAACTGAATCGGTAAAAATCGATATTGGCAACGGATTTTTCATGGATGATTTTGTCATGGAAAAGTCTATTGCCGCCAAATTACAGCTGCTCAATCAAGCATGATCGCTTCCCCCCAAAAGAGCATCTGTGCCCGACCATTGGTATATGGCACAGCAAACTCCCGGTACAATTCTTCAAAGCACTGGGTCGCCGCCCCGGCAACTACTGCTAATTCCTGATAATTCACTTTTCATCCTCATAAAAAATGGCGAAATACACATACTGCATATTCCGCCCGAGAATTTATTTTCAATCACGCAACGAATACGGCGGCGCACCGTTGCGCCGTTTGACAACGGCACTCATCAGTGCTTCCATATTCTCCTGCACTCTCTTGTCAAGAGCCTCAATTTCCGGAAGAACTTTGGCAGCATCGCCGCCGTTATCCAGATAATCGGTAAGACGGTTGACATCGCGGAAGTCGTCGATGACCTTCTCTTTCAATTGTTGGAACGCAGTATCCGGATCATCAACATAACGGCTCCACTTGGCAGTTTTTTCATACATTTCCGGGGTGATGATGAACTCCACATTCTGCACCAGTTCAAAATCTTTCTGTCCCAGGTAACTGCGCATACCGGAAATCAGTTTCCACGCTTTGCCAAGCGGAGCAGCAGCGATCCGTTCATTCAGTACGGCAAACTCTTTATTCAAAGCCGCCAGAGCCTGACGTCCGGGAAGTTTGTCGAATTTCCACGGATCAATGACCGCAATGCCATTTCCGGCAGCGCGTTTGGCAGCAACCAGATAACGGGCAGCTTCACGGTTGTAACGGCCTTTGTGAACCGCATCAATTTCGGCTTCATCCTTACCAAGATACAAATAAACAGCTCCGCCCGGGGCAAGTGTCCGGGTGATCTTTTTCCCCTCAAGTTCTTTGAGCGCAGTCAGATCCCAGCCTTCCTGCGGCAGAGAGATAACCGCTTTTTCCGCGGCATTGGGGTTTTGATTGACCGCGACGATGATCGTACCTTTGGGAGATTTTAATGCGTAAAGCTTTACGGCCGCTCCGGTATAAAAGCCGTTGGGGTCAGTGAAGTTTCTGCATTCTACCGCACAACCGCCGGGAAGTTCCGCCGGACGGCTCTTGAGCAGCAGCATACCGGTACCTGCCATTTCCCGGAAACCGTCAACGATCGCCTCCCAGCCGGGACCGGGCATTGCAGAGGCATTCAACGGAGTTTGCCGTAAGTGGAAATACTTTTTCACCCACTGCCAGCCGGTATTGGTAAAGCCATACCAATGGATACCGCGAACACCGGCAGCTATCGCCAGATTGAACATCAAGCGGATCTCACCATCTGTCGGATAAGCGTAAATATCATATTTTCTCGGTTCACCGGCATTGAATACCTGCGGCATGAACCAGACCGGTTTTTCTCCGGCGCGTTTGACCTTGTCGGCAAATTCCGGGTAAACACTCCACGGATTTGCTCCGGAAGAGCTTTTGCGTTTTACAGGATAAAAGTCCGCATAATAGATCGGCATATACGGCATCAATTCAACTGTGGAAGAATTGAGGATGGTAAAGATCACAGCACCTTGGGGCATGATTTTTCTCAGCGCATCATTAGCGGCAAGCACCACGTCGATATTGGCGGGCAGCGGTTCATCACCGGTATTGATAGAGAGCAGCCGGTCGCCGTAAGTGTGGACAAATTTCTGCAAATTGGGAGCTTCCCAGACTTTGAGGATCTCCGGCAGACGTTTTTTATACGCCTCTACATCAGTATCTTTACGATGGTACATCATCCTGCCCAGACCAAACGCCATCCGGTGCTTACGGATAAATTCACCGAATTCATGTTTGCCGTCAGGAGTTTTGAAAAATTCTTTGTGCGATCCATCCATGACCAGATGCACTCCACCGACACTGGTGGCATAACTGTCAGTGAACACCCGGGTAAGACGCATGGCAGTGGGACGGAACATTTTATAAAATCCCGGACTCACCTCCATACCGGCGGTTTCCGGTTCAATCAGATTGCAAAGTGAAGCTCCGCAGGGGAAAAACTCTTCACAGATCGGCGGCAGCGGCTCACCGGCAGGCGGCGGGGGCATTTCGATCGGTTTGATCTCTTCCACGCGAACGTTGTTCTTCTTCGCGACCTCATCAAGATAGATATCTTTCTGACCGCTCAATACCTTAACTGCGGCATCCGTTTTCCAAACTTCACCGGGCTGGAGGGTAAAAGGACGGTAATACCACTCCATCGTGGCAAACGCCGGAACCAGATAGTTGTATGCCCGGACACTCTTTTTGATATCGTAGGTAAACAGCAGCGTCGTACCGGCATCTTTATAAAAACGCGCCATCCATCCGGCACGCAGAAGATCATTGATAATGGAATTCAAGCCGTTGAGCGGTTTGCCGTCCTGATGAAAGACCTGGATCCAATCCGGTGTCGGCCAGGTGAAACTGCCGTTGGCAGAAGAAATAAAACTCTGCATACGGCAGTTGACCTCCATCGGATTTTTGCTCTTGTTGCGGAACTCGATCGCAACTTTTATCTCGGTACTGTTATCAGGCAATTCGTAAGTCCGGACGGCCTCAAGTCCGGCAAATTTACCGGCATCGATCGTCTGAACGACTTCGATTTTTTTATTCGGAACCAGCACTGTCGCTTTGGACTGCGCAAAACGCAACTGACCGGGAGTACGGTTGCCGGGAACAATAAAGGTGAACATACCGCCATTATCACCAATCAGATTCGGGCGGGAAAAATCCATTTTATTTCCAGCGATCTTCAGAGAATCAATACCCCCGCCGATGCGAGGATTGATAACTGCTTTGATTTTGCCGTTATCCAACACAGTTCCGCCGGAAATCCGGCATTTGACGGCATCAAAATCAACTTCTCCGACAGAGGCGATGATCTCCAGACTCAACTCAAATGCGGTAACACCGGCAGGAACCACCACATTGGTATCAAATCTCTGCCATTTTTCAACAGCATTGCGGCTGTCAAGAAAATAGTTTTTAAGTTTTTTACCATCTTTGTCATACCAGAAAATGCGGATATAGGCTTTACCCTTGCCGCGGATCATGGCATCAACATAGATCCGGTCTCCGGGTTTCACCGCCGGTTTGACTTCACTGCGCAAAGAAGCGATCGCTTTTTTGTCACCGCAGATAAGACGGACGGCACGGAAACCGTCAAATGCACCATCAGTAACAATTTTGCAGTAAGATTTGGCATTCGGGTGAGCATATCCCTCCCAGCCTTTTGCCGGATAGTGCCGC
>SUVW01000012.1 GCA_015061815.1 Lentisphaerota bacterium | reverse complement strand
CGATATCGCTTTCTTCTGGACAAAATCACAAAACAACTGCGGCTGGCCGGAATCGCTGGAATGGAAGATGAAAAAAACTGAATTCATCGAAAAAATGCAGTTGCTGATACCACCGCAATGCACAGATCACAAATGGAACTATATCAAAAAGTTAACCAGAATTTCCGAAAAAGAAAAAATCATTCAATGCAAATTCGCATGCGATTGGCTGCGGTAAAAAAAACCTCCGGCGGCAACCAGTGCCCCCGGAGGTTTTTTAGAATGCTTTTTATTTTTTTGACACTGCTTCTGTCTGTGCCGGAGCTTTTCCGGCTTGACGTTCATTATCTTTTCTTGCAAAAGTATAAACCATCATTGCCATAACCAGCAGGATGAAAAATGTTCCGATGCATATCCGGAGACTGAAGCGGTTTTTCTTCAACAGCAATATGCAGCGGATCAACAGATACAAAGATATCAATGCTTTGGCAATTATATATTTGGGCATACAATCCTGATTGAAAAATGGCTGAACCCACACTGCACAAGCCAGCGCAAGAATTCCAATACACATCCACGCCTTCCCGGCTTTCATCGGCATATAAGGGCGACGGAGTGCTTTTGCACCGATATCTTTGCGGAAAAACATATCATCAAAAGATATCTGCTTCACGCCGAAATAGGCACTGCGTATGGCATCAAGAATATTTCTGCCGGTGGCACTCACTCCCAGCACCCGTCCGCCATCGGTCACAATTTCTCCGGCTTTATCCGCTGTACCGCAATGAAATACGACTGCTCCGGTACGGGCAGCTTCATCCAATCCGCTGATAACTTTGCCCTTTTTATATTCGCCGGGATAACCTCCGGAAGCGATGACCACAGATACCGCAGCATCTTTGCTCCATTTCAATTCGGCTTCAGCCAATTTACCGTCAACCGTTTTTTCCAGGACATCATACCAGTCACCGGTAAAACGCCGCATCACCGGCTGGATCTCCGGATCACCGAAGCGGACGTTGAATTCCAAAACTTTCGGCTTGCCGTCCTCCACCATTATTCCGCAAAAAATCACGCCCCGGAAGTTGAGTTTTTCCTCATTGATACCTTTTAAGAACGGTTGAAGGACTTGTGTTTCAATAAGTTTTTCAACCTCTTTGGTAACCACCGGAGCCGGAGAATACGCTCCCATACCTCCGGTATTCGGCCCCCGGTCATTGTCAAAAATCCGTTTATGATCCTGCGAAGAGACCATCTGGATAATAGTTTTGCCGTCAGTCAATGCAAGAACACTTGCTTCTTCTCCGAGCAGCATTTCCTCAATGACCACTTTAGTTCCGGCACTGCCGAATGCTCCATCAAAACACTCTTTGACGAAATCTTTTGCTCCGGTGCGGTTCTCCGCCACCAAAACTCCTTTGCCGGCGGCCAGACCGTCAGCTTTGACCACAATGCCTTTTGCTCCGGCATCAAATTGGGCATCGATATACTCACACGCAGCTCCCGGCTCCTCAAAAGTTTCCGACGCCGCTGTGGGAATGCCGTATTTGACCATAAATTTTTTAGCAAAATCTTTGCTGCCTTCCAATTGGGCAGCGATCTTATCCGGCCCGAAAACTTTCAATCCTCTGGCCTTGAATACATCTACGATCCCGGCACACAACGGTGCTTCAGGACCGACAACCGTCAGGTCGATTTTTTCTTTTACTGCAAAATCTGCCAATTTTTCCAACTGATCGACCTTGATATTGACGCACTCGGCATCAGCTGCGATCCCCGCATTGCCCGGAGCACAAAAAACTTTTTTGACTTGCGGACTGCGTTTAAGCTGCCAAACCAGAGCGTGCTCTCTGCCGCCGGAACCGACAACCAGAACTTTTTTCATGACCTTTTATCTCCTGTTAAACCTGATTTTTATATAAAACAACATGACAACCTTAAAAGATAACCCTTATTCGCTGAATATTCAAGAGGTAATTGAAAAAAATAAATTTCATTTTTTTTCAAAAAATCATTTGACTTACCGGCAAACGGCACTTATAGTTTATAACAGTTAATCCGGAATGCGACTTCCGGCGGTCAAACAGGAAAAATTTAACAAATAAGGAGAATGGATTCCTATGGTTACCGGTATTGTTTTGGTAAGTGTTGAACGTGCCATGATCAACGATGTCATCGATGGACTTATGAAACTCAAAGGTGTATCGGAAGTTTATTCCGTTGCCGGTGAGTACGACCTGGTGGCAATGATCCGGGTGGCAGACAATGCTGAATTGGCAGAGATCATCGCGACACGTATGACCCGGGATATCGACGGTATTCTGCACACCAAAACGCTGGTAACACTCAATGCATACAGCAAAATCGATCTGGAAAAGGTCTTTGTCTGCTGAAAGCTGGTGTGAATTCTTTATATTTCTCCGGGAATACTGTTGCGCAGGTTCCCGGAATCCATTTTTATACAGAGGGATATTGAGATAAATGCGTAAATTCAATTACTTTTTCATTTTCATGGCGGTGCTGACTCTGGCCGGTTGCGCCGATCCGGTGGTTTTTTCAGAAGTTTTTCAGCTGAATAAAGATCAGAAAATTTATACCGCTTACAACCTCTGGTACACTGATCCCTTGCAAATGGACTCCCGGAATATCCAGGAAGGTTCATTTATCCCGGCCGGGACTGAAATCGAACCGTTAGCTACCGGCCGCTGGAATAAAGAAATTATTTTCAAAGACCTTTCCACCGGCAAAACCCATTGTATAAAATACTCGCCGGCATGGCGTCTTTGTTCCATGCGGGAGTTTATTTCATATACATTCACCACTAAAAATCAACAGGAACTGCTGCAAAATATTGCCCCGGCGGTGCAAACCCGGATCCTGCGCGGCGAAGTTGTTCCCGGCATGGATCAACGGGCCGTACTTCTGGCCTATGGTCCGCCGCCGGCAGCCCGCACTCCGGATCGCCGCAATGACACGTGGATATATTGGCGTGCGCCGGAAGAAAACATCCGGCTGATTTTCCGGAATGATCTTGTCCGGACGATCATCACTCCGGAGCAAAAGTAAACGATGGCCTCGTTTTCTGCTGCCGTTTTATCAGAAATTACCGGTGGGGTCTGGTTGAATAACCTCATGCCATCTGGCGAATTATCTGTTTCCACCGACACCCGTACTGACAACCGGGGAATGATTTTTTTCGCTCTTTCCGGAGAAAATTTTGATGCGCACAACTTTCTGGAACAAGCTGTAAGTTCCGGTTGCCAAGCTGTCTGCATAAAACGCGAAAAGCAGCGTTGTGCTCCTGAAAACATACCGGTCCTGCTGGTGGAAGACCCCTTGCGGGCAATGCAGAAATGTGCGGAATTTCACCGTCTGCGGTTCCCGGAGCTGACTCTGCTTGGAGTTACCGGCAGTGTCGGCAAAACCAGTGTCAAGGAGATGTTGCGCGCCATCTGTATCCGGCAGGCCGGAAAAACAGCGGTATTGGCAACATCCGGCAATACCAACAATCAGATCGGTGTTGCCATGAATTTGTTGAAACTCGACCATAATCACCGCTATGCGGTCATTGAAGCCGGAACCAGTTCTCCCGGAGAGATCGCTCCATTGAGCCGAATGATGCATCCATCCGGAGCTATAGTCAATTCCATCGCGCCATGCCATCTGGAACAACTTATTGATTTGAATGGTGTTGCCGCTGAAAAAGGAAATCTTTTCCGATTTATGCCGGAATATGCCCCGGCAGTTTTCCCGGCTGACACGGCAGGGAAAGATTTACTCAAAAAAGCGGCGGATAAATATCGCACCGTTACTTTCGGCTTGAATGACGATGGAGATATATCTGCTGTTTTCAAAGGCGGTGATCTTGCCGGAAGTTCGTTTGACTTGAAATTTCCGGACGGCAGAATTTTCAATATCCGCTGGCATTTGACCGGCATGCACAATGCTTTGAATGCTGCCGGAGCGGCAGCTCTGGCGTATGCAGCCGGGATCGAACCGGAAGTTATCGTGGAAGGATTGCCGGAAACCTCCCTGCCCGGAATGCGGATGAAAAAAACAGTTGTTTCCGGCATCACCTACTTCAATGATGCCTACAATGCCAACCCGGCCAGTATGCATGCTTCAGTAAACCTGTTGGCCTCTGCCCCGCCATCCGGACGGTTGATAATGGTACTCGGCGGAATGCGGGAACTCGGCGAAACATCTCTTGCCGAACACCGGCGGCTGCTGGATGAGATACGCGAAAAACTCCCGGATGCAACGCTTATATGTATTGGCAAAGAGTTTGCCGGGTTATCCGGAAATCACTTTTTTTCCGCCGGAGAAGCCGGAGTGTTTTTAACTGAAATGCTCCGCCCCGGAGATACCGTTTTTGCCAAAGGTTCACGGGGGAATGCGGTGGAAAAAGCTCTGCCGCCGGAGGCAAGATGAAATGATTGCCAAAGAGATGATCCCGGAAAAAATATTGGCAGAACTCCTGCTCGCTTCTCATGGGCCCGGGGGAGATTTTTCCGGTTCTCCGGTCGTATGTGACTCCCGTTCAATAACCCCAGGTGCGATTTTTGCCGCCATCCCCGGCACCCGCAATGACGGAACAAACTTCATTCCTCAAGCAGTTGCCGCCGGGGCTGTTGCGGTATTGCATCAATTCCCGTTGGATGATTATCCGCCGGAAATAACCTTTTATCATGTGTCCGATGTCCGTAAAGCATTTTCGCTGCTTTGCCGTCACCGTTGCGGCAAGCCGGATGAATCTATGCGTATTTACGGAGTAACCGGCACCAACGGTAAAACCACTTCCGTATATCTTTTGCGCCATTTACTCGATCATGCCGATATCCCATGCGGGCTGGTATCGACCGTTGAATATCACAACGGTATCCATGTATCCAATTCCACTCACACGACTCCTGATCCGCAAACACTGTTCCCGCTGCTGGCGACAATGAAAGCCAATGGCTGTCAAGCTGCGGCAATGGAATTTTCCAGCCACGCTCTGGCCCAGAAACGGCTGCACGGCCTGCAGCTGCGCGGAGCAATTTTCACCAATCTGACCGGAGATCATCTGGATTATCATCATGATATGGAAAATTATTATCAGGCCAAAAAAGAACTTTTCACCACGATGATAATTCCCGGAGGCATTGCCGCTGTGAATATCGATTCCCCGGCCGGTAAACGTCTGGTTGAAGAACTGGCTATCGAACGGCCGGATTTGAAGCTCCCCACCTTCGGGCGGCACAAAGATTCCGGCTGGCGCATATCGGAGGAATATTGCGATATTGAAAAGTGTTCTTTCATTTTAAGCAATGCCTTGCAGGCATTTCAAGTACAGTTCCCGCTGACCGGCGCGTACAATATCAGCAATCTTGCCGGTGTTCTGACTTTGATGCTCTGCGATGGCATCCCGGTGGAAGCGATCAACAACGCCTTATCTGAACCGCTGCAAGTCCCCGGGCGTCTGGAAAAATTCACCTCTCCATCCGGAGCGCATTTTTTCGTTGATTACGCCCATACCGATGATGCACTGGCCAATGTTCTGCAGACATTGAAACAATTTGCCGCCAAACGGCTGATCGTTGTTTTCGGAGCCGGCGGTGACCGGGATAAAAGCAAACGTCCGCGCATGGGGCAGAGAGCTGCTGAATTTGCCGATTTCATAATCCTTACCAGCGACAATCCCCGTTCTGAAGATCCGCTGGAGATCATGGCAGGAATCGCCGCCGGAATTCCGGATGACTTCCGGTATGAAGCGATCATCTCCCGGACGGAAGCATTGCGGCGGGCAGTAAATATCGCTCAAAACGGAGATATTGTGCTGGTTGCCGGCAAGGGGCATGAAAATTATCAGGAAATAAAAGGAACTAAACATCACTTCGATGACCGGGAAGTGCTGCAGCATCTTTTCACTCTTATAACCGGGTAAACACGGAACATTTTCAATCAACCGCCAATGCAATAAAGATTTTTGATGGATAGTATGAATGAATTATTGAATTACATCTCCGGATTTTACTCTCCGGAAATGTATGCGGCATTAAATGCCCAGATACACAGATGGAGCATCTCCCGACCTCTGGCCGGGAAGAGGATTCTGGATGCCACGCCGGTATTCCGCAATACGATGGTAAAATATACTGCTCTGCTGGCTGGAGGGGCGGATTTGACGGTGGCCGTTGGGAAAGATATTCCCCATGATCCGCAAATCATCCGGCAGCTGCCCCGGTATGGTATCCGTGTTGCGGATGAGAAAATACTGCAGGAAAAATTCGATGCCGTTGCCGATTGTGCCGGGCGGCATTGCCGGGTATCTTCCCGGTATGGATACGCGGAATTGACCCGTTCCGGTCTGGAATATTACCGGGAGGGCAAACATCCGGTTTTCTCGGTGGATTCCGGGATTTTAAAACAGTTTGAAACAACTTTCGGCACAGGAGAGAGCTTTTTCCGGGCAATGGAGCAGCTTGGGTACCGGGATTTTGCAGGAAAAAAACTGCTTATTTTCGGCGGCGGCAAAGTCGGCAGAGGGGTTGCCTTTTATGCGCTGAAAAAAGAGATGCAGACGATCATCGTTGATCCGCAGAAAATTCATATTCAACCGCAATTCCGGCTGATTTCTCCGGATGATCCCGGAATAAATGCATTGATTTCCGGAGCATGGTGCATCGTTTCGGCTACCGGCAAGGCCGGTGTACTGCAGAAATTTTCCACCCGGATGATGCAAAGCAAAGCCGTCATCGCCAATATGGGAGTGGAAGATGAGTTCGGAAACGATATGCCGGTGAGTCGGGTGCTGAATGACAAACATCCGCTTAATTTCATTCTTGATGAACCGACCCGGATCAACTATATAGATCCCACAATGGCATTGAGCAACACGGCTCTGGTCAAACTGATCACCGGGGAGCTGCCGCCGGGACTTCACACGCCGCCGAAAGATATGGAAATGGCGATCATCAATGATCTGCGCGCCGCCGGAACGCTTGACCTGGAAACAGATATTATATTAAAGGATAACAAGTTATGAAAACACTTCTCAAAAATGTGATTCTGGATGGCTGCAGCACCTCCATACTGATCGAATCCGGAATAATTTCCCGTATCGCGCCGGGAATAACCATCCCGGATGCCGAAATCTTTGACGGCTGCAGCCAATTGGCCGTACTTCCTCCTTTTTACAACGCTCACAACCATGCGGCTATGACTTTGCTGCGCGGTTACGCGGAAGATTTGGAACTCTTTGACTGGTTGAGCAATCACATCTGGCCGGTGGAAGCAAAGCTTTCGGCTGAAGATATTTACATCGGCACGAAACTTGCTGCGCTGGAGATGATCCGTTCAGGAACGGTTTACTTCAATGACTCCTACTGGCATCCGGAAGCGGCGTTGCAGGCAGTTCAGGAATCGGGCATGAGAGCCACTTTGGGGTTGCTCTATCTGGGCAATATTTCTCCGGATGCCCGTCAAGCCAATGAAAAATTGATCGAAGCTGCTCAAAATGCGGAAAATGTCACCGTTTCCCACACGCCGCATGCAATTTATACGGTCGATAAAAATACGTTGAAAAAAATTGCCGCCATGATGGAAAATGATGGCAGACCGGTACATATCCATGTGGCAGAAACTGAAAAAGAGGTAAATGACTGTTTAAAAGAACATCATGCAACTCCGGTAGAATATCTTGATTCTCTTGGGCTTATCAATGAACGTGCCATGCTTGCCCATTGCGTTCACCTGACTGACCGCGACCGGGAAATAATTGCCGGACGCGGGGCATATATCGCTCACAACCCGGTATCAAACATGAAATTATGCAGTGGATTATTTGACTTTGAAGCTGCCCGCAAAGCCGGTTGCAAAATCGCCATCGGTACTGACGGCACTTCCAGCAACAACAATTTATCCATGCTTGAAGAGATGAAAATTGCCGCCCTGACAGCTAAAACCGTCACCCATGACCCGAAAGCAGGAAAAACCGGGGATATTTTCCATGCGGCGACTGCAGTCGGAGCAGAATTTGCCGGAGTTGATGCCGGAAAAATAGCGGAAGGCAAAGCGGCAGATATGATTCTGGTAAATCTTACTCATCCGCTGATGAGTTCAGGTTATGATCTGATTGCCGATATGGTCTATGCATCCGCGCCGGAAGTGATCGATTCAGTCATCTGCAATGGTAAATTTCTTATGAAAAACCGTTTTATTGCCTGGGAAGATGAAACCGTTGCCCGGGCAAAGGAAGTCTGCCGTAAAATCGCTTCATGGAGATGATTATGAGTAAAAATATCGTTCTGACTTTTGATGATGCCTGCATTTCGCATCTGGAATTTGTTGCGCCTTTACTGCAAAAATATGGCTTCGGCGCGACATTTTTTGTTTCAATGCCGGATGAATGGTACCGGCCGAATCCCGGAAAATTTTTGTCACCGCAGCAGATTTTGCAACTGCACCGTCTGGGATTTGAAATTGGCAATCATACGCTGAATCATGCCGGATTACAGCGTTTGAGTGATGAGCAGTGCCGCGATGAAATTACGGCATTGAATAATATTCTGACCGGCGTGGGAATACCCTTGCCGGTAAGTTTTGCTTATCCCGGCGGCCCTTATGCGCCCAATGCCGCACGCATTCTTCCGGAATCCGGCATACGTTTTGCCCGGACTACCGAAAAGGCGCAATGGAACCGGCGGACAACTGATCCGATGCGGATACCATGTTTTTCTGTTTGCAGCAAAGAACAGGATAATTTCGATCGGGCACTTGAATTGAGCAGTGAAGATGACGATTCAGCAGTGGTCATACTTTATCACGGCGTGCCGGATGAAGTGCATTTGCATTGCAACACACCGCCGGAACTTTTTGAAAAACAGATGCGCCATCTTTATGATAATGGCTTTAAGGTATTGAGCATGCGAGATTTCGGTGCGCTCAACCTTGTCTGACCGGATAGTGGATGGTCAAAAGTCTGGCCTTGTTTCCGGCGGTGCAGTATCCGCGCAGCTGAACGCCGCAGGGAACGTGAAAAGCATCTCCGCTGGCCAGAACCGTCGGAGCTTCTCCGGCGATTTCAATAACGATTTTGCCGGAAATGACATAACCGGCGAAATCATGTTCCATCGCCTCAAACTCCGGCAATTCACCGCCGGGAAAATAATTTTCATCCATCAATTCCAGATGGATATCCTTGCGCGGCGGCAGAATAAAGGTATATTCCCGGTCACGGTCAGTCACCGTGTGCATCATGCTTTTACGGAATACATATTTTTCACTGTTGTTATCCTCTTCGCTGAAAAAATTCAGGAAATCGGTTCCCAAAGCTGCCAATATCCGCCGCAAAGTCGCCAATGTCGGAGAGGCCTGATCTTTTTCCACTGCCGATATATAACTTACTGAAATATCTGCGGATTTGGCCAGCTGGCGCAGAGAAATATTGCTGCGCTGACGCAAATTACGCAATTTCGCTCCGATTTTTGCTTCATCAAGTTCCATTATTTTTCATCCGGATTTATTTGAGGTAATTCATTCGGTTTAATATAGTTCAGAAATGAGAAATGTCAATCCCGGAAAACAGGCAGATGAAAAAAAATTAAAATTTTTTGCGCCCGCCTATTGATTTTAGCAAACAGGTGTTCTATATTATAGCACACCCGGACAAAAAACTTCATCTGGAGGCAAAAAATGAAACGATCCGAAATCAACAACGCAATCCGTATGGCTGAAGAATTTTTCGCACGGCACCACTTTCAGCTGCCGCCCTTTGCCCGTTACACCCTGAACGACTGGAAAGAAAAATCCGACACCCTGTCCGAAGTGCGTGATTGCGCGCTGGGGTGGGATGTCACCGACTTCGGCAGCGGGGAATTCAACAAAATCGGACTGCTGCTTTTCACTTTGCGCAACGGAGTGTTGAACAACCCGGCCTATCCCAAAAGTTACGCTGAAAAAATCATGATCTCCCGCAGCTGTCAGGTTACAGTAATGCATTGCCATGAATATAAACAGGAAGATATCATCAACCGGGGCGGCGGCAAATTGGTTTTTGAATTGTACAATCGCGGCAACAGCGCACGCGAATTGGCCGATACTCCGGTCAAAGTGGTCAAAGACGGGATGCTTATCACGGTGAAAGCCGGAGAGAGGATCGCCATTTCCCCCGGCGAGAGCCTCACTTTGACTCCGGGACTTTTCCATACATTTTATGCTGATGAGGGCAACGATGTTCTGATCGGAGAAGTTTCAGCGGTCAATGATGACTACACCGACAACTGTTTTTACCGGGATCTGCCCCGCTTCCCGGAAACTGAAGAGGATGAAGCGATATACCGGGTGATAGTCAGTGATTACCGGACAATAGGCAACACGCTGAAACAACCGGATAAAACCGTATAAAATAAAACGGGTTACGACATTTGTAAAATAATTGGATTTTTTAACAAACATCTATTGACAAAACAAAATACGGGCTGTATATTTAATTGTGCAGAACGCCCGTTCTATAAAAAATACTTTTAACAAAGGAGAACGACTATGCCAATCTATGAAAACCGGCAAAATGCCGAAAACCGTCTGATTTTATCAGATGCTGAATTTCAATCCATCACCACCGGAGCAGATGCATTTTCTGAAATCGTCCGGCTGTTCACTGAAAAATTTTCCGGCAACAACGGAGCAGTACTGTGCTGTGACGGCTGGTACGGAGTGGAATTCCGGGAAATCGCGGAAAAATTGCAGGAAAAACTTGCAACTGCCGGAAACAAAGATATCGAGTTGATCCCCGCCAGCGGATTTTTCAAATCTGCCGGAGCCATTGCGGAACAGAAACATCCCTGGATAACCGATGAACCGGCATTCGGCAGAGTCAACGAGGGTGAAACGCTGGCAGACTACAGCGATCCGGAAGCGGTCAAAGCGATGAATGACCGGATATCCTCACTGATCGCTTCAGGCAAAGCCGTTATCGTTTACGGACCGGGGGCGGCATTCACCGATGCATCACTGCCGGGAATACTTGCCTACTTTGATCACACTGCCGACCCGATGCTGTGGAAAATGTGGAAAGGTACGCTTATTCCCTTTGAGACCACTTCGGCGCGTCAGTACAACTGGAAAGAGTACTACTACTGCGACTTCTACATTCTGCAGCGGCATAAAGAGAGCATCATCGACCGGGCAGCCTGCTATGCTGAAGCGATTGAAGCAGAGAATATGACATTGATTCCCGGCACGGTCTATAAAAAGATCCTTGCCTCTCTGGTCAAACAGCCGATCAAGCAGATCCGCACTTACTCACCCGGCCCCTGGGGAGCCTACCGTTACCGTGATTTATGGGATATTCCGGGCTTGAAGAACAATGCATGGAACCGTCTGGCCGGAGCCGACCTGGCTCTGCTGATCGAATTGAACGGCAAGCTGAAATTTGATATGCCTGCAGTCAATTTGCTCAAAGATCATGCGGCAGAATTTGTCGGAGCATTTCCGGCGCAGGCTTATCCCGGCTTGATCCCGGTGGAAATCTGGCTGGATGACGGCTACTTCCCGGAAGCTCAACCGGCCGAACGCACCAGTATGCCCATCCACAACCATCCGGGCACGGAATATGTTAAAAAGCACTTCAATGAGCCGTTGGGCCGTTACGAAACTTACTATATCGTAGAAGCGTACAAAGGAGCCAACACTCACATGGGATTCAATGAAGAGGCGTGTCTGGAAGAGTGGGAAAAACTCTGCCGGGAATCCTGGGCGGAGAAAAAACCGATCCCCAACTGGCAGGAATTCATTGCCAACTGGGAGACCAATGTCGGCGATCTTTTCCTGATCCCGGAAGGAACGACTCACGGTCACGGCGGAAACCAGATGGTTCTGGAAATGGATACCTGCGGCAATGCGGCAGGCGGCGAATACAGCTTTTTCGGTTATGACTTCATGCGTCCGACCTGGGATGATGAAAAAGGCACGATGACAGCTCCGCCGATGAAAATGCACCTTGACCGGTACTTTTCCATTGACAAGAACTGCCGGGCGTGCTATGTGAGAGATCACCTCAAGCCGCGTGCCAAAGTGGTGGAGTGGAACAAAGAATTCTCAATGGATCGTTTTGCAACTCTGCCGCAGATGCCGTTTGAGATCGAGCGTCTGCACTTCAATGAAAAAGCGCAGTACACGACGCAGGGCAAATTTTTGCAGGCGATGACCCTCACGGTCGGCAAGAGAGTCACCATCCGTTCCAAAGCCAATCCGGATTGGTACACGGTGATCGACCGCCTGCAGTGTGCATTGATCCCCGCCGGATTCGGTGATTACGAGGTGATCGCGGAAACTCCGGGAGCGCACACGGTGGTCATGTGGAGATTGAAACAAGGATAAGTTTTTCCGTTTTCCCGATATTTTGAACTTTAATTAACGAAAGGAGATTCAAAAAATGGAAAAAAGAAATCGTGCCTCCGAAAACATTTCAACCGGACGTGTCCGGTTGAAGCTCATGAGCTTCACGCTTATTGAATTGCTGGTCGTCATTGCGATCATCGCCATTCTGGCGGCAATTCTGCTGCCAGCACTCAACTCCGCCCGTGAACGCGGCCGTGCCGCCAGCTGTATCAATAACTTGAAACAGTTTGGGACCAATTGGTTGAGTTATGCGAACAATAACGATGACAATATTCTCCCCTGCCAACAGGGTGAAAACATAATCACATGGACAAATTATGTAACTAATCATGACGATTTTGGACACAGCCAGCAGGTAGACGGTTACGGTTCACGACCGACGGATGCTATGAAAGTTAATCCGATTTTGGTTTGCCCTTCAGATGGAAGAGGACAAGCCGTATCCAATCCTGAATGGGTTGCAACAAGTTATGTATATAACTATTGGCTTGGCTGGGATGGCAATGAACGTAGTAAGCCGAAATCAACGTTCCTCACCAAAGTAGGAAAAACCAATGCCGCAAGTAAAACTCTGGTTCTTGTTGATGACTGGAAAGTTGAAAGCAAAGCCAGTGACTATCGTGATGCCTATTCGATCATGAAATTTGGTGAAAACGCCCTTCCGGAAGGATTCAGTGTCGGAAAAAACGGTGCTCATGGACAAAACGCAAATATGTTGTTTTCAGATGGTCATGTTGAATCAAGAAGTTCATTCTATGCAGTAAATGATGATAAAACAGCATGGTCAAGCCCTGCAGTATGGAATGTGCCTGATAAAATTTTTGAGATCTCTTATTAATCATGAATATCGTCAATGAATAACACGCTTTGACTGTATTCCAAATTTCATAAAACACGTACAATATTTCAAATACGTTATGAGGCACATCTGTGCGCAATAACGGTTTGATCCCCCGTCTTGCCCCGGTACCGTAAAACAGATCCGGGGCAAGACAGAGCGTGATCACGTCACAACAGGAAACTATTTATAAAATCGGATACAATATATGAAGCGATTCTGGTCAATCATCCTCTGCCTGGCGGCATTTGCGCTGCAGGCAGAAAATTTACTGCTCGATCCCTCTCTGACCCAAAAAGACGGATGCTGGAGCAACAGTTCGGCAATTTCTGTCCTTCCCGGGCAAGCTCCTGACGGCGGAAACAGTGTCCTTATCGGACACGGAAATAATATCAAACAAAGCGGCTTGCATCTGGTCGCCGGTGAAAAATATCTGCTCGGCGGCCTCGTGCGTACTGAAAATTTCAAAACTTCAGTCAAGGACCGTCCCGCATTTTATGTCACCACCCACCGCTGGACCAAAGGTGTTTACACCCCGGCATTTCCGGCCAACACCAACGGGCAGTGGGTAAAAGTCGAAAGAACCGTCACCATGCCGGTCAGCGACAACGGACTTTATGATTTCCAGATACACCTGCCCAAAACTTCCGGCAAACTGGAAATCGCACAAGTCTACCTGATCCCGGTCAGCGACAAAGCAAAAAGCGATTCCCTCTCCGCCGTTCACTGGTCAAAGGGCAATCTGCTGCTCAATCCGGAACTTTCCGGAGATGCCAGTGAATTGGTCAGCTGGTCCATCGGCAAAGGCGGTTCAGATGCCTACAGCGTCGCTCTGGATAAAGGCATTCCCGGCGGACGCAACTGCGCAGTAAAAATCGATCTTGCCCGGTGCGCTCAACTCTATCAGAATAATATTCAACTGCTTGCCGGTGAACAGTACCGGATCGGCGGCTGGGTGAAAACCAGAAATTTCTCTTCCCCGGCCAACGCCAGAACCGCATTCTATATCCACAATACCGGTTGGCAAAAAGATGTCAAAACCGGACCGTTCCCCGCCAATACCAACGGCAAATGGGTATATGTCAGCAAAGATGTCACCATCCCGCCCAGCAGTGACGGCCGTTATACATTCACCCTCTGGGGCGCAAAATCCAAAGGTGAACTGGAAATCAGCCATCCCTTTCTTATCCCGATTTCCACTAAAGCCAGAAAATATTCCCGTCCGGCGATCCAGGGCGAAAACCTGATCCGCAATCCGGAATTCAAAGGTACTGCCGATGATTTGGGCATCTGGAACAACAACCTGAATAAAATTTCCGATCCGGTCACTCTCCTGCCCGGTGAGGGCCCCGGCAAACGCACCGCTTTGCGGATCGATCTGCCCCGGCTGGTCGATTTTGCCCAGGGCGGCATCAAACTTGTCGCCGGAGAAAAATATAAACTCGGCGCGTGGGTCAGAACCGAGAACTTCAAAAGTTCCGGCAGTCAGCTGGTCATTTCCAACTATCAGTGGTCCATCGGCGTCGGCACCCAGAAGTTCCCGGAAAATACCAATGGCAAATGGGTCAGGTTTGAAAAAGAGATCACCGCACAGAAAAGCCGTAACGGACAATATGCTTTTCATATCTACGGCGGCAAGTGCAGCGGAAAAATCGAAATCTGCAACCCGTATCTGATCCCGTTGAGCGAAAAAGCCATCGCCGGTTCAGCTCCGGCCGAAGTCTGGGAAAAGAAACTGGCCAGAGTCATCCCTTATCATCCCATGATGAAAAAAATCCAGGCGGCCACCGGAAAACTCGACCTCTGCGTTGTCTACCCGGTAAGCGGAGAATATACCGACTATCTCTGCCGGATATCACATGCCGTCAAAGACGGAAATTTCGGCACTCCGAAAACATTTGAATTCACTTCCGCCGGTCTGTGCCATGCAGAAATGGGGCCGCTTCCGGCAGGAGAAGGAAAATTCCGGGTGGAAATGGTCAGCAAAAAAGACGGCAAGGTCATCCTTTCCAACGACTACTGGATGAATGCAATTATCCCGCTGCCCAAAACCGGGAAACAACTGAATAACTTTGTCACCGAAATTTACCGGGGCGACCTGGAAAATAAAGATTATCAATTCACCGCATGGGAAGATGGCTGGTATCGTATCGCATTCTCTCAAGCACAGAAAAATGCCACCGCCAAACTGGATGGCGCACCGGTTATCGAATACCGGGACAACGAATTTTCCGAAACTATGCGGTATATCAAGGCCGGGAAACACACCGTTTCAGTGGAAAATTCCACCCCGGGAGCTGAAATCGTCATCGCCAAAGTTCCGGAACTGCCGGTATTCCCCTTTACCGTCGCAGAAAAAATGTATTACAACAACGGCAAAAAAATCCTCTCCGGAGCATTCAGCTGCGATATGGATTTTGCCAAAAAATATTTGTGGCAGAACTTCAATACCTATTTCGTCACTCACTTCTGGTATCCGGAACGCGACCCCATGCGCAAAGCCGCTGATATCGAATTCAAAAAACGCGGTATCGCCATGCTCGCCTGCGAAGGCATGCCGGTGGAAGATTGGAGCAATGCCCAACGGATGATCGAAAATATCCGCAATTCCACCCCCATTCAAACCACCAGCGGCCGCTGTCTGGATGAAACCGGCCCCAATGCCGCAATAGACGTCCTGACCGCGCTGGTCGAAATGGGCTGGCACTATCAGGAATTCGATAAAATAATCCATACCTGGATGGATGCCCAGTACAATCCGTATTTCCATAATCCGGCGATCCACCGGCCGCTGGTTTCTGCGCTGACCAACGTTTCCAAAGGCAGAGGCAAATTGCTGATGGAAACTTATATCCTCTCCAAGCCGGATGAAAAAAGCATGGAAGAGTACTTCGAAAAATTCGTCAGGCAGATCACCGTGATCAAAAAGATCATCCCCGATCCGCAGGAGCGTTTGACTTACATCATCGGCAACTATCAGAAATTCGGCGTATGGAACGCCAACTGTTATCCGCATATCGACATGAAGTACTTCATGGATCGCTATTTGCAGCTGCTTTCCACCCATCCGGAGTGCAGAGAACTTTTCGGGTTCGGCTGTTACAGCATTGCTTCCGGTGATGAGGAGATGCAGCGGTGGATCGCCCGGCTCGTCCGTCACTACTGCATTGAAGGAAAAACTTCTCTGGTTTCCGGAGAGTACGGTTACAAACTCATTCCCGGACATCTGGATAATTGCGATTTTCAGGAAGGCTTCAAAAACTGGAATGTGTTTCCGGCGGAAAAAGATTCGCTGCGTCCGCACAAAATTTTCGGTCTGGCGAAAAAATATCAGTGCCGGCGGCTTCACAGTTCGCCCTATGGCGACACCTGCGCACTCTTTATCCGCAGCAGCAAGGCCCCCAACCGTATCTCACGCAAAATCACCGGTTTGACTCCCGGAAAAAAATACAGTTTGACCTTTGTCACCGCTGATCCGGATACATTCAACGGGAAAAATGTGGTTTTCGGTCAGGATATCGCTTTCAATGCGACATTATCCGATGCGGATATCGACCGGAAGTTGAGCTATGACATGCGCGCCGGAGGCAAACAATTTCAGGATATCGTCGTCGAGATCCAAACCCGGAAAATAATCTTCACCGCCAAAGCCGCCGAAGTAACAGTGACCTTTTCCGACTGGAAAAGTGATACCGAAATGGGCGGCAGCGCCGGTGACAAACGGGTGCTGAATTTTATTCAGGTAACTCCATACTTCACAGAAGAAAACTGATTGTGTACAAAAAGGAAAGAATGTCATGAATTTTGCCAGAATGTTTGCCATAAAGGGGAGTGATTCGATCATCTCCCCCGAAGATTCCGGTCTGGTCAATGGGAAAATCGCCGTCAACGGCTGGATGCACGACCTTGCGGAAATACGCACGCTCTATGCTCCGCCATTTTTCAGTGATGACTTCAAACTGGTAATCCGTTTCAACGGCAAACGCGCCGCCGCCACCGGCAACCTCTGGGAGCCGGATCAATTCACCCGCAAAGGTTCCATTCCCGGCTGGTCGCTGGTCAGCCGCCTGGTTCCGGTCGCCGGTGAAAGGGCGGTGATCATGGCGATCGAAGTGACCAACCGCCGGAAAACCACCCGGGATCTTGCCATCGAATATGAAATTTCCGGCGGCTTCGGGCGATTGGATCACTGGGGCTTCGGAAAGCCGCGCAACTGTCCATTCGCCGACCGTTCTTTCGCCGGTGACATTCTTTGCCTGCATCACGATACCGGAGTATTGCAGAGTGCATCGTCGCTGCCGGTATCCCCCAAAATGCCGGTCTGTTCCGGAGTGTTGACCACTCCGGGACTGCGCCGGATCGCTCCCGGGAAAACCGGGGTCTTCTACACCTTTATTTCCGTTGGAGATCAGGAATACAGTACCGGACTTATCGACCGGATGAAAAAAGATCCGGAAGGTTTCATCACCCGTTCACGCCAACATTGGCAAAACCGGGTCAAAAAGCTGATGGAAGTAATGCCGGTTTTTGAATCCGACAACAAAGGTTTGGAAAAAATTTACTACCGTTCATTACTCCATTTGCTTATCAATGAATGGGATGTCCCAGAATTCCTTCTGCATCCGTACTATGCCACCGGCGCGATAAACGGCGGATGCGTCTGCTGTTATCTCTGGAACTACGGTGAACCGTACCGCCTGTGGAGCATCCTCAATGCCAAATCAGCCAGAGAACATCTGAAAACCTATTTGAAACTGGATTTGAGCAACTGCTTCGCATTTTTCCCGGAAGACGGTTCGCCTAACGGCCCCTACTATCCGGTCAATCAGGAGAAAGTCCTCTTCCTTGCCAATGCATACGTTTTAAATACCGGAGACACCGCATTTCTCCATGAAATGCTTGAGGGCAAAAGCATCATTCAGCATCTGGTCGATCAGGCATTGATGCATGATGATTTGAGCAAAGATGCCGTTCTGGTGAACTACAAAGACGGCAACAACCATCTGGAATTGCGCCGGGAACTGCGTTATGACGGGATCGTGCCGGATCTGAATTTACGCCGCTGCGTGAATTATCATATCGCCGACAAACTTTGCCGGATCGCCGGATATGATCCTCATGTGGATTTGATCTCACGGGCGGAAAATTTGAAGAAACTCATCCGGCAGGAACTTTTCTCCCCCGCTGACAACTGGTATTATGCCATTGATATGCAAGGGAAAAAATATTTGCGTTATACAATGCAGATGTTCAAAGCCATCGGTTGGGGCGACTGGGCCATGAATCAGGAAGAAGAAAATTCACTGATAAAAATGCTGATGGATAAAGATGAATTTCTGGGAGATTTCGGCATCCATTCGCTTTCTAAAAAAGATCCGGCATACGATGAAAGAGATGTGGATAATGGCGGACCGGGAGCATGTATATCTTTTGCCCCGGCAATTGCCGACCGGCTCTATATGGCCGGAAAAAATCAGGAGGGTGATCAGATAATGCAGCGATTGCTCTGGCTGGGGCCGCACATGCCGTACTGGGGAGACTCCCAGCGCGCAGATGTGATGGAATACCGCCGGGATACCCCGCTGCAAAGCGATATTCAGGGAGCGGCATTGTCGCAAACGATAATATTCGGATTATTCGGAATAACCGTAAATGATGATTTTTCCATTGAAGTCAAACCGCACCTCTTCCCGGAAACCGGAGAAATGACGCTGAAAAATATCCGTCTGGCCGGAATGAGTTTTGATATTTATCACTCTGCTTCCGGCACGACGGTCTCCTGCGACGGGAAAACATATCATGCTCTTCCGGGGGAAGCGATAATATTACCGGCAGTTTTGCAACAGCGGTAAAAATTATTCTTATGTGTTAACGGCTTGCTTCCTTTTTTGCGAAGTAAGCCGTTTCTGCAATGGCAGCTTCCGGCGAATACTCCGGAATCCAATTCAATTCGGCTGCCGCCCGACTGCTGTCAAAACACATGTGTTCAGCAAGGAATGATAATCCGCCCCGGATACTCTCTCCGTGACGGGCGATCAATTCTTCAAAGGAACAGGACACAAATTCCGCCTCTTTCCCCAAAGCTTGAGCATTCAATTCACAATACCGGCGGACGGTTACAGAGTATTTGCCGCAGATGTTATAGGCCTTGCCGACCGATGCCGGAACTGCCGCTGCCAGAGCAAATGCCCGTCCGAGATCCCGGACATGGACGATCTGCAAAAGCGCATTGCCGTTATCAAGTATATCCAGCGGCCTGCCGTCAAGAATATCAGGAATGAAATCCTCTCTCCGGCCGCCGATATTATCCAACGGCAATTTCCCGGCTCCGGCAATACAACACGGCCGCAACACACTGCCGCGCAATATTCCGGCTTCATTGGCGGCAAACATCGCCAGATCGGCTTCCAGTTTCCCCTTAAACGCTTTCGGCCCATAGGGATGAGCTTCATCCGCAGGAAAATATTGCGGCGGAGCATACACCCCCACTGAACCGCACTGGATATAGCGGTCATAAAATTCATGAAATTCAGCAAGCAGAGCGATGGCATCCGGATGCGGGATCGAATCCATGACCACATCATAATTTCCTGCCGCCAGAACATCATGCATAAAATCCCGATCCGTTTTACTGCCGGAAATCATCGGCAAAAAAGCAACTTCACCGGCAAAATTAGCGTGAGGATTACGGCACATGACCGTTGTATCATACCCTGCTCTGCTGCAAGCCAATGCCATGTGATGACCTACCCAGCCGGTACCGCCGATAACAAGAACTTTCATACTCTGCTGTTCCTCTTTTTACAATTACTGCCAAACATGGGGAAATGCGTTTTTCTCCGCTTAAATGTCATAGCAATACTATACCTTAAAAGAGGATTTTTGCAAGTGATCCAGTCGTTTTTTGTCTTAAAAAAATGCTGCTGTTATTACAATCCGGCAATCTCCGTATCATGATCCTGAAACCCGGCAGTCCCTGTAATATCATATGCCGTGAATTACCGGCATATCAGTAAAAAACACTTAAAAAGTCCTATCGCATTCTTCGCCTTGAACAAATTTCCTCGTTTCATCATATTCGAAATCGAAAGGAAGATATTTGGCCAGAGAACAGGTTTGCATGGACAATTTACCGTCTGCATATTCAAACAACTTATATTCAAACGGTGCTTCGCACAGAGCTGATGCCGTGATGATCCGGGTATCATCAGTTTTTTCCAGAGTATTTATATGATTGTGTCCCCCGGCGATCAACAGCGGATGAAATTCCTCTATCAACCGTGATCCGGTGACCATGAAATCATTAGCCGGACGGTGAATCTCCTCATGCCAACCGGTTTGCCGGGGGTACACCGGACATATTTGCGAATGAAAAACAATTATTCGCGGTAAATTCTGCTCTCCGGAACGGAGCCGGACCAACTGCTTTTCAGCCAAACAGGTAAAAAAGCCATCGTCAGCAGACCATGCCGGAGAAGTGCGCCCCCAACTGTTATTCAGAAGATCAAAACGTAAATTTCCGCTGATAAAAGTAGTTTCCAATGAACCTTCCGGGAAAAGTTCTCCGCCATGTGTCAGCCATAATTCCTCAAAATTTTCTGCCATACAGTCATGATTGCCCAGAACAGTATAAAACGGGATCGGCAATTTCCGGCACTCAGCTGCAGCACTGATGATTTCCGGAGCAGTTCCGTCATTGATCAAATCTCCGGCATGAATAATAAATTCAGCCTGCTGTTCCAATGCAGCGATCCCCAGAGCCTCAACGATTATGTCGGCCTGTTCAGTATATTTATTTTGCGGATGGAATCCCCGGTCATTGGGATAGAAAAAATGAATGTCTGTTGCAAAAATGAATTTCATAGTTCTTTAATTTTTCTGACGTTTGCGTTATGACTGCATATTCATAAACCGGCAATAAATTCCAATCCGGAAATGACCTCATCCTGCGTACAATACTGTTCCAGCAATTTTACCGCCGGATGCCGCAGTATCTCCTGATGAAATTCCCGGGGCAGCGTCCCCTGCCCCGGCACCAGATGCATATCCCAGAACAGCGATTCTCCACCGGCGATCCTGGAATCAGACCAGTGGAAACGACCGATATAATCCGGATGCTCCAGATATTTCCACAAGGCAGCCAGACGTTTATCATCATCGTTCTCCTCGGCAGCACAACTGGCGGCATGACTGCTGTCGAAAGTCAATTTAACATTAGGCCGGTTCACATCATGAAAAAGCTGAAACCACTCTTCACTGCGGCAGGCAAAAATCTCCTTGACATTGGCCGGTTTATAAAGCTGATTTTCGATGCAGATAATCAAGCCTTTCTGCGCGGCATAATCGACAACTTCCCGTACGGAATCAACCAATTTACCATATTCTCCGGTCTTTTCGCCTTCGACACTCATAACACCGCACGGATGCATCACCGCCCGGTCGACCGGATATTGCACAGCTTTATCGATAGCGGTTTTGACATATACCACTCCCCGGCTGCGTTCAGCTTCATCCGGAGAAGCCAGATTCACACCGTTATACGGCAAATGGACACCATGAACAAAAGACAGATATTTTTCATAATCCGGCTTTATATCATCCCGGTTGATGTGAGTTTCCACGCCGAGGGAATATTTTTCCAGAAATTCCGGATCATGGATAGGACGGACCAATAACATATTTCACCTCACATATAAAGTGGATTCAAGAGAAACAGCGGTTCAAATTCACCGTCAGTGTATTTACGCTTCTGCAGTTTTCCACTGCCTCGTACCCGGTAATATTTTCCATCCGGAACAGAAAAAGTCTGATCAAAACGGTCAGAAAATTCTGTGAATTCAGCAACGACTTTCCCCTCGGAAATAACTTCGACCTTTTCCATTTCACCATTCAGATCAAATGCCAGATGCATCTGCCGTATACTCATTCCGGATGAAACGGAAAATTCCGGATTGGCAATGATATTCCCGCACATGGTGTAAAAATTTCCATCGCGGTAAGCTTTCAAGATCGAGTGATAGTCGCAATGTTCCACATTGAGGCAATCCTGCACAAATTCTCCGGGATAATAATCCCTTCCGCCGGCAGTAAAATGCCCGTGAAAGTCCGATCCGCAACGGCTCGAAATCCGGAAGCCCCGGCTCAACAGATCATCCCACTGCCCGCCGATATCCCAAGTCTGCGGCGCACGCCGTTCTCCCCGGTCAACACAGGCCAGTACCCGGAATACCGGTGATTGCGCCAATGTCAAAAGGTGTTCCTGCGGGACATCGGGAGAATTGGGATGATTATAGATCATAAAGCAGTTTTCGCCCCAGTTTTTCTCCACGAAACGCAATTCATCCATTGCCGCATCAATACCGGTCACCCCGCTTAAACGGCAATATTTATCCACCAGAGTCCGCAACAATTCCAGTTCCCGATCATCCGGAGTAGTGATAAACATCACATGCCGGGGAATGGGGAATTCCACTTCACCGGTGCAAAATATGGGGAGATCAAACTTTTTACGGGCCTCAACCACCTCCTGATATTGATTTTCTATACGCCGGAATTCTCCCTTGACACTGTGTCCGGATATAGCCAGAAAATCGCAATATTCACGGGATTTTTCAATAATTTCCGCAACCGGAAGTGTACCATCTGCGCAACAGTGCGAGTGTGCATGCAAATCACCTTTCACCCACATAACCAATTCCTTTCACCTGATCCTTTTACAAATTTTTCTATTGTCCGCCTTGCGGTGTAAAATCAATCGCATCTACGGATCAACTGTCAATTTAATATACCGCACCAGCGATATGTTTTCAACAAAAAGAAGGAGCATATTTGTATCAAAAAAGGGATAGAAAAGTATCAGATTATTATAAAATAAATTGTTGAAATAACGACAGAAATCGACTCGGTTATTTGTAAAAAATCACCAAAAAAGACCGGATGATTGTTTGAATGTGATAATCAGATTTTGCCGCGACAATTTTGAAGGAATGCGGAATTATCTTGGACAATATAAATTTACATGCTGAAAAAAACAGTTGGACTTCCGGCAAATCCCTGATTCACGCAACATGTAAAAAAATTTATCTGCCGGAAGAAATTTTCCGATCCCGGAAATTTGAGCCATCAGCATACGGAATTGCTTGCGCCGGTTTTTGCCGCGCATCCGCCGTACACCGTACATGTCGATCAATGCGAATGCCTTTTTCTCACCGGAATACATGATGTTATCACAGTGAAAATCCGGAAAAAAAAGACCGGAATCAATACAACGACTGCCAAAATCACTGTATTTAAGCAGAAATTGCTCATCCAGATTTCCCGCATTTTTCCGGAATAATTCACCGACAGTAACATACCCGGCAAGTTCACCGGTAACCAGAATACTTTGAGTTCCGCATACGCCATATCCGGCCGGCGGTGAGACCGGAAAACCATACTCTTGACACAGGCACACTGCCCGATATTCACGTTCAGCCCGGGAACAGCAGACGTATCTGATTTTCCGGAGCAGATTCTTATACGGATAGTTATACCATTTGAAAAAAAATCCGTCCCGGCAAAAAACGGTGGTCTGCCCCTCATCCTGCTTTACCAATGTTGAATTTTTCATCAACTGTTGCGGATTTTCAGCGATAAGAGATATCAATCTTTCATCGTTAATATACCAATTCCATGAATTGCCGGCGCGTTTATACATATTCCCCCCACATAATACAACCGGTAGCTTTCAATGCGATAATGACTGCATACTTTCCGGGGAAATAAAAAAGCACATCCCGAAGAAGTGCCCATTCCTGCGTTTACGACGACGCTGCAAAAAACACATATCGAAATGTGCAGTATTTTATCAATACACGCACATACCGATGGTAAAGTTTTTTGCAATCGTCTATTTTTGAGGTCGTAATTCAGGAATGGACGTTTACAATCAGTTTGTCAAAAAAAATCAGTAAAACAGCTTTATTTTAATCTTCAGGCGAATTCCTTTCCGGGTTGGAGCTGTTATTTTCATCTCTTTATCAATTTCCCATGATATCCTGTGTTAATATACCATACACATATAAATTTGTCAATGCCGGCAACAGCAAAAGTAATTCAAAAAAAATTTGACAAATCATATTTACTGTATTATATTAATTCTGGAGGGTTCGTAATTGAAAACTATGATGTTTTACCGGACAATTGATTTCCTGCGACGGCAGATACCGTTATTTGCGGCAATAGTGACAGCGTGGTTCATTTCCGGCGTTTTTCCGGATGATCACCATTCATCCGGCACGTGGGAGCGAACAGCCGTTACGGAATCCCTGCCGCTTTCTTCTCCGGAAAAATCCGATAAAAAATCCGAACGTTTGCAAAGCGAAATTCCAGCCGCATCCCCGGCCGCAATAATCATCCGCCGAAACAGTCAATCCTCCGGCCTGCGATTTTTCCGTACCGGTAATACCGCAACAATAATTGGCAAGACGGTGTTACTTCCGGTTCCATTTTCCTATCTGGAAAAACACCGTAAATTCAACTGTTTTATCTTTCAACGTTTTCTTCACCACTCATTGCCGCCCCGCGCCGGCCCTGAAAATCTCTGTCCCTGACCGTTTTACCGGTGCAACAACCGGCAGCGGGATCACCGGATTTCCCGGATTTCCCGGCAACAGATTGGATTTTCAAAAATGGAGAAAACTGTTTTATGAATGATTTTTTCAAAAAACACAGTGATGATGTGATCGTCTACGGATTCGGAATTCTCATGTTGGTTGCGGTAGTGGTATCCTGCTGCATCTTCATGTTCTGATTATCAATATATTAACGAACCAAAGGCGGCTCTCTTTCAAGAAAGGCCGCCTTTTTACATTAAATTCAAAGATAATTTATCTTTTTCCGACCGGAGTGTTGATCACTTCTCCACAGCGGATACGCCATGAATCAACTTTTTCTGATAAAGCAGAACAAAAACACGAATAATCCGGAGATGATCCATCCTCAAAACTTGTAAACAACCGGTATCAGCACTATATTATGTACCAGGAGGGGAAATTGCAATAATCATCTCATTTGCAACAGATATTTTCATGCTTGATATTATTTCAGCCGGATTTATAATCTTTCTGACTCATCTGCTGGAAGGCATATCCGGCTTCGGCGGTTCCGTTCTTGCCCTGCCCTTTCTCGACATGACCATCGGCTTGAAAACCGCCGTAAAACTCCTCTGTATCCTCGGATTTATCATGGCGTTATACATCGTTATACGTTCATGGCGATCTATCATCTGGAAAGAATTTCTCTACATTTCCTTCTGGGCCGGACTCGGTTTACCTTGCGGGATGCTGCTTTTTGACCGTCTGCCGGCAAACTGTTTGTGTGTTTTACTGGGAATGTTTATGATCGGCACCGGAATTCAGGGGGTTCGCAAAAATCTGTCGTCCTCATCTCCGGCAGCAGAGTGCCGGAATTCCGACATCCGCCGGAGTTGGCTGATGCGGATATTTCTTTTCTGCGGCGGCATAATCCAGGGTGCATTCGGTTCCGGCGGCCCTTTTATGGTGATTTACGCGGCCAAAGCACTGCCGGATAAAACGGTTTTCCGGGTGACGTTAAGCCTGTTCTGGCTGGTGACCAACAGCTGCCGTCTGATCAACTGGAGCATCCAGCGCACTGTCTGGAATTGGGAAAATTTCCGTCTGTTATTGATACTCTTTCCTTTTATGATAACCGGACTGCTGCTTGGTGATTTACTGCATCACAAAGTCAGTGCTCACTGCTTCCGGCTTGGTGTCTACACTCTGCTGGGAACTTCCGGAATCCTTATGTTCGCCGTCAATTTAAAAACCTTTTTCTGACGGGACATCTGAAAATAAGCAGCGGAACTTTCTTTAAAACGTTGTCCAATTTACCGGTGGATATCGATCACCATCCCGCTGAAAAGATCGACCGCTTCTTTTACCACCGGATCACTTTCAAGTATTTTTACCAATTCCTGCGGTTCGGTATTGGCAATGCTTTTTTGCAGTTTATCCGGCGTATAGGCCGTTTCTCTATCTTTATTCCCCCGGGGCAGCTTCACCTCTGCCGCCGGAACAGCTTCCGCATCAGACACAATATCATCGGCTTCAGAAACAACTTCGTTTTCAACCGGCGGTTCTGCTGCACATTCTTCCGGAATCGTTTCGATATTCTGCTGAACAATTTCCGGCTCTTTTATTTCGATTTCCGCTTCAACAGCCGGAGAAACGACTGCCGGTTCTTCCGGCGAAGACGGTTCCGTTTGGGCAGTTTCCGGGACCTCTTCCGGAGAAACAGTTTCAGGTTCTTTCAACACCGCCCCCCCGGTAACGTTAACGGCCATATTGGCAGGCAGCGGAGCGGCAATATTTTTTTCAACCGGCGGCAATTGATCCAAAAACTTCAACTCTCCGGCTGTCCGCAACTGATTCAAGCGCGCCAGAATATCTCCGATGCGCACCGCATGCGCCTCACGCATGGCTTTGAGCAGTACCGTTTCCAGGCAAACCTGCTTATTCAAAGCATCATGGAGCATCCGCCCTACCGGAGCGACGTTTTCCAGCAATATCTGGATCGTATCCGCCGGGGCCAGCTGTGCCAAACTCCTGTATCCGGCCAGCGTTTCCGGAGATTCATCCAGCAACTCCGAAGGATCTGATAATATCGTACTCAACTGCACTGCCCGCAGAGCATAAAGCAGGTCATCAAAAAGCGTTTCAAGATTTTTCCCGCGCCGGGCCACTCCGGCTATCCGGGTAACAACTTCTCCCGGATTATTCAACAGGATCGCCCGCAATATACTATCCAGCTCTCCTTTATCGGTCAAGCCGAAAAGCGACAACACCTGTTCTCCGGTTATCTGCGAACCATCTCCCCCGGCAAAAAAAGCGATCATCTGATCCAACAGCGACTGGGCATCGCGCATACCGCCTTCCGCAGCCCGGGCAATGGCATTTATTGCCGATGGATCGATACTCACCTTTTCGGTATCCGCGATCAACTGCAATCTGGAAGCAATCAGCCGGGTCGGTATCGGCATCAAATCAAAACGCTGACACCGCGATATGATCGTCGGCAAAACCTGATGGACTTCAGTCGTGGCAAAGATAAATTTAACATGTGCCGGCGGTTCTTCCACAGTTTTCAACAAAACATTCCACGCCGCCTTGCTCAACATGTGAACTTCGTCGATAATATATATTTTATATTTTCCGCCGACCGGACGGGTGAGCGCATTTTCCGCCAACTCCCGCATATCCGTCGTTGAATTGCGGCTGGCGGCGTCGATTTCCATTACATCCAGACTTTTTTCTGCGGCCAAATCCAAACAGCTGGCGCACTTGCAGCATGGTTCACCGTTTACCGGCTGTTCACAATTCAACGCTTTGGCAAAAATTCTGGCCAAAGTGGTCTTACCGATACCGCGCGGACCAACAAATAAATAGGCATGAGCGATCCTGCCGCCGGCGATCGCATTGCGCAATGTCCGCACAACATGCTCCTGACCGACTACATCCGCAAAACTCTGCGGCCGCCACTTGCGGGCTATGACCTGATATTCACTCATTGTGAAATTCTCTCCAAAATCGCCCGCTGACGGGCAAATATCTGCCGCAAACCGCTTTCTGCCAAATCCAGCAATTCATTAAGTTTGTTCCGGGAAAACGGCGCACCTTCTGCAGTTCCCTGCACTTCCACCAGTTTACCGGATTCCGTCATAACAACATTCATATCCACCTCTGCCCGGGAATCTTCCTCGTAACAGAGATCCAGCATCGGTTCACCATCGATTATACCGACACTGACTGCCGCCACCAATTCACGGTACGGATTGTCCGCCGTTACAAACAGCCGATTGCAGCCAATCGCCAAAGCCAGAGATGCTCCGGATATGCTCGCACACCGCGTGCCGCCATCGGCATCAATGACATCGCAATCCAGATAAATGGTTCTTTCTCCGAGATTTTCCAAATCAACCGCCATACGCAAAGAACGCCCGATCAAACGCTGGATCTCCACCGTTCTGCCGCCCTGCCTGCCTGCCGAAGCCTCCCGGCGGCACCGTTCAGTTGTCGCTGACGGCAGCATTCCGTATTCACAGGTGACCCAACCGCCGGCAACTTTCTGCGCTTTCATCCACGAGGGAACTTTGTCTTCGCAGGAAACTGCGGTAAGCACCCTGGTCTGGCCGCAGGAAATAAATACCGAAGACAAGGGATGGGAGAGATAATCTATTTCAAAAGTCAATGGACGCAACTGATCAAAGGCTCGCCCGTCAATACGCACTGCGCTCATAGCGGAATCATCCTTTCGGTTAAGGCAATTTCAACTCTTCTCAAAAATCCGCAAAATTTATCTGAAAAAGCGGATATCCATGAGTTCTGCAATCGCCTCTGTTAAAAGAAAATACCGTGAAACAGATGACTCATGGCCTGTCAGAAATCGCGTAGGGCTGCTTGGTTCCCCACCTGACCCGGTTGGCGTTTCAGACAACACACGAGGTCCGTCTCACGGCATTATTTAATTTATATCTTCTTCTTGAAAATGTCAAGCAGAAAACCCAATTCTTTTCGCAAATTTTTACGTTCCACCACCCGGTCGATCAATCCGTGCGCCAGTAAAAACTCTGCCGTCTGGAATCCTTCCGGCAGGACAGACTTTGTCGTTTCCTGAACCACCCGGGGACCGGCAAAACCGACCATTGCTCCCGGTTCAGAGAGGATCACATCCCCCAGTGTGGCAAAACTCGCCGACACCCCGCCATAGGTCGGATTGGTGATAATAACGATATATCCCAAATGATGTTCACGATGACGGGCCAGAGCTCCGCTGGTTTTCGCCATCTGCATCAAACTCAATATTCCTTCCTGCATACGCGCGCCGCCGGATGCCGTGACCAGAACCACTGTTTCCTGTCTGTCAGTGGCATTTTCGATCATTCTGGTGATCTTTTCACCGACTACCGATCCCATCGACGCTCCCATAAAGTTGAAGTCCATGACTCCCAGCGAAAAAGGAATGCCGTTCAACGTTGCATGACCACAGGAAACAGCCTCCTCCATTCCGGATTTTTTGCGATTTTCTTCCAAACGGTCAACGTAACTTTTGGAATCTACAAAATTCAAGCGGTCAACTGAAGTCAAACCGGTATTTTCTTCTGTGAAACTTCCGGAATCAGTCAGCAATTCGATCCGGGATTTGACCGGCATCGACATGTGATAACCACAGCACCAGCAAACCTGCAAATTATCGACCAGACGCTCCACATACAACGTCTGATTGCACTTTTTGCATTTTATCCATGATCCATCCGGAATAACCATTTTCCGTTTCACTCCTGTTTGCAAGGTGGAATACCTGCCTTTGCTGAAAATCGCCATGTGCTTATCCTCGCTTATTTTATAAGTCCGGACACCGCTTTAAATGCCGGATTTTTAGAATCTCGCAGCAGCATAAAAAGAATCGCTTCACAGCTCAATATCCATGCCCCTGCTGCTCTTGCTGCCTCCAGTCCCCACTGCTTATCGCTCTCTTTTCGGCTGCTTACCGCATCGGCAGCAACAATAACTTCATACCCTTTGCTGCGGGCATCAAGTATGCTCTGCAGCAGACATACATGCGTTTCAACACCGATAAAAATCAAAACCTCCCGTTTCCGGGATAACAAATGAGTACAGAATTCCGGTGTTCCAAAGACCGAAAATGAACTTTTTGCCACCACCGGTGCGCTGTCCGGCAGCCAGGTGGACAACTCCGGCAGTGTATTGCCCAAACCTTTGGGGTACTGTTCGGTGACAATGATATCGACCCCGATTTCAGCCGCACCGCGCAACATGATCTCTGCCCGGCGGATCACTTTTTCCGGGTCCACTACGACCGGAAGCAGTTTTGTCTGCAAATCCACCATGACCAGCAGAGAATTATCTTTAGTCGGAAAAATCATTTTCTATCCTTGATTTCGTATTACAGGAATATCAAAACTCTCCAAGCAGCTTTTTGACTGCCGCCAATTTCACGCACACACAGAAAAGTTCCATTGCCGTCCGCAGTTCCGCATCTGCCGGATAGGTCGGAGCGATCCGGATATTGCGGTCGCGCGGGTCTTTCTTATAAGGGAATGTCGCTCCGGCTCCGGTCATGGTCACACCGGCTTTCCCGGCCAATTCCAATGTCTTTTTCGCACAACCATCCAGTGTATCCAATGACACAAAGTAACCTCCGCGCGGTGTATTCCAGGTGGCGAAACCTCCGTCTTTCAATTCACGGTCAAGCAATTGCAGCACTATATCGAACTTCGGCCGCAGGACATCGGCCAATTCCGCCATGTGCTTTTTCAAAGTCGGAGCATCTTTCAACACTCTCAAAGTCCGCAGCTGATTCAGTTTATCACTGCCGATCGTCTGTATCCCCATGCGCTTGAGAATCTCTTTGCGCTCGGCAAAAGATGCCGCCATCATCGCGACTCCGGCTCCCGGGAAAGTTATTTTACTGGTGGAGAAAAAGTAGTACGCCCGATCCGGATTGCCGCCGGAATCACAAGCGGAGAATATATCAGCCAACTGTACTTCCCCGTAAATATGATGCACTCCGTAGGCGTTGTCCCAGAATATTTTGAAATCCGGCGCGGCAGTCTTCATTCTTCCAAGCCGTGCAACCGTTTCATCACTGTAACAAATTCCCTGCGGATTACTGTACAAAGGCACACACCAGATACCTTTTATGCTCTCATCTCCGGCGACCAATTCTTCCACGACATCCATATCCGGCCCGTTTTCCGTCATCGGCACGGGAATCATATCAATACCGAACTCCTGCGTGATCGCAAAGTGCCGGTCATATCCGGGACTCGGACACAAAAACTTCAATTGCGGCAAAGTTCTCCATGCCGGGAATCCGCAACTGCCGAACATCATCAGACGGGCGATAGAATCATACATCAGCGTCAAACTGGAATTACCGCCGACGATGATCCTTTCCGGATCAAGCCCCAGGACTTCGCCGAAAAATCTGCGCATTTCCGGCAAGCCTTCCAGTATTCCGTAGTTACGGGCATCGGTCCCATCGGCAGCGAACGGATCATCCAGAACATCAAGCACTGCCATATTGTGATCCAGCAGTTCCCCGGATGGTTTGCCTCTGGCCATATTCAATGATAAATTACGGGAAGCAAATTCTGAATACATCGCCTCCAATTCAATCTTCAATGCTTCAAGCTCAACTTGCGATAAATCTTTTACCGTCTTTGCCATAATTTGATCGATCCCCCAAACTACAAGGATAAAAACACAACACTAAACTTTAATATATCACACTTTTGCGTTTTTTTCAATAGCAGCGCGGTTAAAAAAGCTCATCCTGAATCTCTTGCGGTTCATCTTTCTTTTTTTCTGCGGAGTTCCCCCTGACCTCATTCCCGGCATTTGCAAAAGAGAACAAATCATCCGGTTCGTCACATATATGAACCATCTTTTCCGGCTTGGCGGCACCTGATGCCGGAAGTTCTTTCAATATGCTGTTGAAAGAGTTGTCCAAACAAATCTCTCTTATTTCATCCCAATTCACCCCGCCCCGGACCGGCGGCAGGACATCATCGGTGAGTCCTTCGGGCAACTCAAGGCGCAACCGGATCAACTCACGATTGCGGCGCACGGTTTCCAATTCCGGCAAAAGCTTTTTTCCCACCCGGGAACCGGCATCGATCTTTTCCGGAGAATCCAGCCAACTGTCTGCCGGACCGAATGTCTGCAAAATCTCCACCGCGCTTTTCGGCCCGATCCCCGGAACTCCCGGAATATTATCGGCACTGTCGCCCAACAGAGCCAGATAGTCCACCATATTTTCCGGTGGGACTCCAAACTTTTTCACCGCTTCAGCGACCCCGCGCAATTCAAATCCGCCGCCGGATGCCGGCAGCAGCATATTCACCCGCTGATTGATCAATTGGGTCAAATCCTTATCACTGCTGACGATTTTCACCGGGAACATACGGTATTTGGCAGCGATCCCCCCGATCAGATCGTCGGCCTCAAACCCCTCATGCTGCAGCAATTGCCACCCGAAAGCGGCAGCAATACGCCGGATAAGAGGTATCTGCATTTTCAACTCTTCCGGCATCGGCGGACGGTTCGCCTTGTACAAAGGATTTATCGCCAGACGGAAATCAACCTTTCCGCAATCAAAAAGCATCGCTCCGTAAGCTGAAGCGTGTTTTTTTTCCAATTGCAGCAGCAATTTGGTAAAAACAAATGCCGCATTTACCGGTTCATTACGGGAATTGGTCAGCATCCGGATCGCATAAAACGACCGGAATATCTGACTGTAAGCATCCACCAGAACAATAGATTGTGATTTCATAAAGATAAAAACTCCAAATAAAAAAGGTTCAAGACCGGAATAAAGCCGCATGCCTGCGAGGAGTAATTATGAAGAGGAGAATTTTGCATACAGACATCCGCCCCCCTCCGATCTTGAACCATAATACTATAATTCTGCTTTACAACAATTTCAAATCTCAAATGAAAAATTTTTATTGTTTCCCCGGCTGCCACATGATAAATCCGGCTTTTTTCTGCCATCCCAGCTTGCGGTAAAACTCTTCCGTCCCCGGCTCACCGACCAGAGCTATCCAATCGATCCCCCGGCTGCGCAACTGCTTTTCCAGTTCACAAATCAACCGGCTGCCGATCCCATTCCCCCGGTATTCCCGGGAAACGACCACATCCTGAATATAGGCATCTGAACACCCATCCGACAGAGCCCGCGCACAACCGATGATCATATCACCGTCAAACGCCCCGGCAACCAACTCCGATCCCTGCAGAGCCGGACACAAAAACGAGAAATCGTCACCGGCATTTATCCAACCGGCTTCAATGTAAAACCCGGCGATACGCTCAAGCATATCCCCGGGAAAATCATTGATCACCCTGATTTTTATCATCACAGCAATCCGGTTGCCTCATCAATGCCGAAACGGATATTCATACACTGGATCGCCTGACCGGATGCACCTTTGGTCAAGTTGTCAATGCAGCTGGTAACGATCACCTTGTTGGTGTGTTCATCAAAGAAATAACCGATTTCGCAGCAGTTGGTCATAAACACATATTTGGTATCCGCACACCGTTTGGCCGGAAGCACCCGCACGAACTGCTCTTTGCCGTAAGCTTCATTCAAAACCATCCCGACTTTCTCAAGGGAGCATCCGGGCATGGCATTAAGTAAAATCGTGGAATTTATGCCGCGATTCATCGGCGCAAGATGCGGGATGAAATTGATCCGCACCTCATCAACTCCGGCAGCGAATGCCATCTCCTGTTCGATCTCCGGCAAATGACGGTGCCCCACCGGTGCATACGCTTTGATACTTTCATTGCATTCCGGAAAAATATAGGGCAGATCGACTTTACGGCCGGCTCCGGTACAGCCGGAGCAACTGGCGACAACGATCCCTTCCGGAGAGACGATTTTGGATCTCAACAGCGGCACTGTCGGCAGAATACTGCTGGTCGGATAACATCCGGCACAGGCAACCAAATCTGCACTTTTCAGCTCTTCTCGATACAGCTCCGGCTGACCGTAAACCGCTTTTTGCAACATCTCCGGTGCCGGATGCTCAACCTTGTAGTACTCCTGATACTTCGCCGTGCTTTTCAAGCGGAAATCGGCAGAAATATCAAAAACTTTGACTCCTTTTTCCAGAAGCGGGATCGCAAATTCAGTAGCAAGACCGTGCGGCAGAGCCAAAATAGCCGCATCAAAATCACACTTCTGCATCACCTCATCCGGAGCAGTAAAATTCAACGGCAAACCGGTAAAGCGTGGAAATACCGAAGAAACCGGCTCTCCGGCGTTCTTCCGGGAAGTCACTGCCGCGATTTCCGCCTGCCCGTGCCGCAACAGCAAACGGAGCAACTCCTCTCCGGCATAACCGGATGCTCCAAATACAGCTACTCTGATCTTTTTCATAGATTTTTATCCTTTTACAATGAAAATATTTATTGTTCCATAAACAGATTCCGGCTGGTAAATACCGGTTCACTGGTCAGATTTATTCCCAATTTCCGCAATCCGGTCTCATCTCCGGCCGGCGGGATATGACTGATATGCATCTCGCAGCCGCGCAGTTTATCCAGCTGGGCAAGAGCCAATGCCGCCGCCGGATTGCTGGGGGTGCTGACACTCAAAGCCGTCAATGTTTCCCCCAATGCCAGAGATATCTGTTTTTCAGCGAATACATCATGTTTAAGTTTACCGACAGACTCAATTATTTGCGGAGAAAGCAGATGCAGATCCGACGGCAACCCGGCCAGATATTTGATCGCATTGATTATGCAGCTGGATGCTGCGTGCAGCAGCGGAGTATTTTTTCCGGTAATGATCGTACCATCCGGCAGTTCCAGAGCCGCACCGCAAAAGATATTGTCATGACCGTATTTTACCGGATTTTTCATTGCCGCCGCCGCCGCTTCTCTGGCCGGGGCGACCACTTTACGATCCATTTCCGTTATTCCCTGCTCATCCATAAGCAGTTTTATTCTCTCCGGCACGCAAGCTTCGACTTCGCCCTCTGCATAATTGCGCATGGCCCGGAAGTGCCGCCGGATTATCTCCTGTCTGGCCGCATAACGCACTGCATCATCGTCAGTAATGGCAAAACCGATCCGGTTCACTCCCATATCAGTGGGGGAAACATAGAGCTGTTCCGGTTCCATTATCCGCGCGCAAATTCTTTTCACCACCGGAAAAATTTCGATATCGCGGTTGTAATTGACCGCCGTTTCCCCCCGGGATTCAAGGTGGAAAGAGTCGACCATATTTATATCACCCAAATCAGCAGTTGCCGCTTCATAAGCGACATTCACCGGATGTTTCAACGGCAGACTCCAAACCGGGAATGTTTCAAATTTCGCATATCCGGCTTTTACTCCACGCTGAAAATCGTGATATACCTGCGACAGACAGGTTCCCATTTTGCCGGAATTAGGCCCCGGCCCGGTGACGACCACGATCGGACGGTCAGTTTCTATATACTCATTCGCCCCATACCCGCGATCACTGACGATCGTTTCCACATCCGTCGGATATCCCTCGATCGGACGGTGGGTGTAGACCCGGATGCCGCGACGGGAAAGACGGTTGATAAAACCTTTTACCGACGGCTGATCCCGGTAACGGGTGACGACCACTGCTTTGACATCCAGTCCCCAATCGCGCAAATCATCAATAGTGCGCATGGTATCGGCATCATAGGAAAGACCGAAATCCGCACGCATTTTTTTCTCTTCAATAGCTCCGGCATAGATACAGATAACTATATCAACTTTATCTTTCAAACGCTGAAGCAGTTTAATCTTCGCATCCGGATCAAATCCCGGAAGTACCCGCGCGGCATGGTAATCACAAATAAGTTTACCGCCGAATTCCAGATACAGCTTGTCGCCGAACTTCCCGGCCCTCTCTAAAATTGCAGCAGACTGCTCTGCCAAATACTTTTCACTGTCAAAGCCGATTTTCAACATAATCAATCACCTGTTTTTTGTGTTCTGTTTAAGATAGCACCGCAACTCAATGAAATCAATACCGGAACAAAAAAAAGCGGCGGGATTTTCCCGCCGCCGAGTGTCTGGCAACTTATTTTACCACAGAACCATCATCTGAATCGTCAGCTTTCGAATTGGCAAGAGCTTTGAAAAGATTGATCACGTCGTAAATACCGCCGATAAGGAACCATATCGTACAGCCGACACCGAGGATCAAGGTCACATAGATCTTGAAGTGCCACAAATCAAGCCACTGACTGTCGGTAACTCCGACCGAGAAATACATCGTGGTGTAAACCACAAATATAACCGTCCAGAAAAGTGTCCACAGGATCGTCGACGCATAGAGCAGTTTGTCGCCCAGGGTAAATTCCGGAGTAATACCGAAAACCCGGTGGATCCAACTGACATTTCCCTGTTCCACGTGTTCGTTGTTGGTATCATAAATACCGCGATGAAGCATTTTATCCAGATTGAAGTCGGGAATGCCCCGGAAATAGTGTTCAAAAAGCGAGATACCGACATAGGAGAGAGTACAGATGATCATGTTGATCAAAGTGATATACTGACCGTTGATCGGGAAGTACAACTTGCCGAGAGAATCTTTGAAGTTGTTGAGGAAATCCCATCCGGCGTGGTCAATGAACCACTGTCCCATGCCATGCGGCCATGCCTGCTGGCAGATCACACCGCTTACCGCAATAGCCGCACCGGCGAAGTAACTCACCCATGCCGCAGTCGTAGTTCCGCGTTTCCAGTAAAGTCCGCCGACGATCGCGGCACCGGCACCGGAAACGATAGCACCGGTCAACTGGAAAAAGAGCAGTACCGGTGTATTCTGTTCCCAGAACACGCTGAAAAACCAGGCAAAAATACCAACCGCGATGATACCGCCGCGCAAAGCCCAGATGTGCTGTTTCGGAGTAAGCGGTTTTTTGCGGAAGGGCATGATAACATCCTGCACGAGGATCGAACCCCAGCTGTGCATGTAGGTGTCATCGGTAGAAAGCATCGCGGCAAACATGACCGCAACAAAAAGTCCGAGAAGTCCGGAAGGCATGATCAGTGACAGTGCTATCGGCACCAGCTGCTGACCGCGTTCAGTGGCGTTGGTCACTCCGGCAAGTTTCTCGTTGATGATGCCTTTGAGTTCAGCGAATTCCGGCAGATTGCCCATAATGGTAATGACCGCCAGCGGAAAAAGCATCAACACCAGAGTCTGCGCGATACCGCGCCAGGTACCGAGAATACCGGCCATTTTCTTCTCATGCGGGCTTTTGGCAGCTGCTGCATAACCGGCAGACCCCTGCCAGCCGCCGCGACCGTAGAACAACGCCACAAAACCGATAAGATAATACCAGATATTGAAGTCACGCACTTTGGTATTTTCAAACGGGTTGATTTGAGAGATACCCTCGCCTTTTTCCAGAGCAGAAGAGATCTGTTCCCAGCTGACAAAACCGCCGCTGGTATCCCATTCGCCAAGCTTGAAGATGAAGAAAATAAAGATCACAAAAGCCACATTGCAGAGAACACCCTGCATAAAGTCGGTAACCATAATAGCGATCTGACCGCCGAATGCGCCGAAAAGCACACCCAAACCGATACAGAATGCCAGCAGAATCGCCCAGAGATTCCAGTTTATCCCGAGCCAGTAAACCGAATCCGGGATCTGACAGAAAGTCATCAGGAAGCGCACTGACACCATCGGAAAAATACCGTAGTTGACGATACCGCTGATAAAAGTCACGATACCGGCACCGACACGGAACTTCCGGCTGTAGCGAACTTCATAAAACTGCGCCAGGGTCAGACAGCGGGTTTCACGCATACGGTAGGTCACCCACGCCACCAGAGCCAGGATCAAGTTGAAAGGCGAAGTCAGCATCGCCCACCAGGTGCCGGCAAAACCGTTTACCATAAAAGCTTCCCAGGTGGCGACCGCACTGATCAGGCCGAATCCGGCAATACCTTCGGAAATACTCATCACATACCGTCCGGCACAACGGTTGGCAGCCAGAAAGTCCGCCGCATTGCGCATATACCGGTTGCAGTAAAGCAACACTCCGGTAAGCAATGCGATCGCTCCGATTACGATCACCCAGTCCAGCGTCTGCATACCGGAATGGTTGATCTCGACCTGCCGCATTGCGGCACCAAACAAAGTCAACATTTTTTGTTCCCCTTTCCTTTATTTTATTACAGGTTATGTTGCTCTCTGATATTTGTTGTTATTTTCACTATATTTATATACAAAAATCTTTCCCGCAGGCACCCGGACCGGAGTAACATTCGTCCCGGTCGTTCAACAGAAGTTCGTAAATACGATACCCCCCGGCATTGATTTTGAATAAAACCCACACATCTTACCAGGAATAACGGGATAAATGCCGATTTTATTTTCACGGCATATAAAAAAAACACCTTTTTATCCACCCCAGCGCCATTAAGATATCATGGAAATCTGTTTTTTTCAAGTATTCATTGCGCTTTTCATATTTTTTTGTGGACAAAGCAGCTTTTGTGGAGTATATTAAACTATTATGAAAGAATATCGTGAAAAAAGAAATCTCTCTCCGGAAAAGTTCCGGGCGCAATTGAATTTGCTCAATGATGCCGCCCGCCGTGTGTTAAGCGGCGGTTTCGGCAGGCAGCTGCCTGCCGACCGGATATTGGCTGCCTACTTCCGGGAAAACCGCCGCTGCGGTTCCCGGGATCGCGGTTTTATTTCTGAAACAGTGTATGCCGCCTTGCGCTTCTGGGGTTTTTTACGCCGCTTTTTGCCGCAGGACAGATTGCTGGAGGTCGAATCCGGAAATATCCGGTTGACCGCCAGAGAACTTTCCGCCATGCTGATGGCCGGATGCTTCATTTCCGGAGACCGGGATAATGCTTTTGCCATCATGGATGCGTGCGGGCTGCCGGCATTGCCCTCCCCGCTGAATAATCCATGCGCAAGAGCCAATCAAATGGCCGGATACTTCAATTGCGGTATCCGGCTGCATGATGAAGATCTGCTGCCGCAATGGATAAAAGAGATGCTGCCGGAAAATCTGGATATTGCAGCATTCCTGAAAATCCTTGCCTGCCGTCCGCCGATCTGGATACGCCTGCAATGTCAGGATACAGCAAAAGTTCTCAATGAATTGCAAAGCTGCGGCGCAGAAACAGCTATCCACCCGGTTATTTCCAATGCTGTACAAATCAGAGCAAAAATAAATCTTTACACACTGGAAAGTTTCAAAGCCGGCTGTTTTGAAATTCAGGATCTGGCCAGTCAATGCGTGAGCATCGTCGCCGCGCCGAAACCCGGTGAACGCTGGCTCGACCCCTGCGCCGGAGCCGGCGGAAAAACTTTGCATCTGGCTCAACTGATGAACCGCAAAGGAAGTGTTACCGCCGGAGATATCCGGAGCGAAAAACTTAACGATCTGCGCCTGCGCGCCAGACGTGCGGGATTTCCCAACATCATTACCAAACCGCATAACGGTACTGCATGGAAAGGCAAACATCTCTATGACGGAATACTGATCGATGCCCCCTGCAGTTGTTCCGGAGTGTGGCGGCGCAACCCCGGGGCTCAATGGAAACTTACTGATGATGATATCCGGGAATTATCGGCCACCCAGCGGCAAATCCTGGAAAATTACTCCGCCGCCATCCGGACAAATGGAGTTCTGGTATACGCGACATGCTCACTTTTTGACATGGAAAACGGTGAGGTTGTCAAAGATTTTCTCGCGGCCCACCCGGAATACAAACTCGATCCTTTTGAACACCCGTTGACCGGGAAAATAATACCCGGCATGCTGCGCATCGACAGTACCGACGGGGATTGTGATTCCCTTTTTATGGCAAAAATGCGTAAGGTGAAATAATGGAAAACGCATTCAATATCGTTCTGTTCCAACCGGAAATACCGCAAAACACCGGCACGATCGGCCGTCTGGCCATATCCACGAACTGCCGGCTGCACCTGATCGAACCGCTTGGTTTTTCTCTGGAAGATAAATATCTTAAACGCGCCGGACTGGATTACTGGCAGCACCTCTCTCCGGTGATCCATCCGGATTGGGATTCTTTCATCTCTTCGGAAAAGCCGAAAAAAATGTTTTTCATCTCCACTCACGGCGAAAAAAGCTTTTTTGATGCCGGATATAAGATCGGCGATTATCTGGTTTTCGGCAGAGAATCTGCCGGATTGCCCAAAGAATTTTATGAAATGTACCGAAATGACATGTGGCAGATCCCCATGCCGGGAAAATTCAGCCGCAGTCTGAATCTCGCCAATGCCGTCAGCATCACCCTTTACGAAGCAATGCGGCAGAACCGCGACATTCTGGAAATTTGAAAAACAGCTTATCATGTGCTATTTTATACAGTAAACAACGAACTGAACAAAAAAAGGAGTAAAAAAATCATGTGCAAGAAACTTGAAGGAAAAGTCGCCATCGTTACCGGTGGTGCCCGGGGCATCGGCAAAGCTATCTGCGCCCGGCTCGCCGCCGAAGGAGCAAAATTGGCAATTGTCGACATCATGCTGGAAACTGCCCAGCAGACTGCTGATGAATTTACCGCCGCCGGTATCGAAGCCCGCGCTTATGCGGCCAATGTTGCAAAATTTGAAGATGCCGAGGCCACCGTTGCAGCAGTTGTCAATGACTTCGGCAAACTGGATATTCTGGTCAACAACGCCGGTATCACCAAAGATACTCTGATGCTCAAAATGACCGAAGATCAGTGGGATGCGGTCATCGCCGTCAACCTTAAAGGCACATTCAACTTCACCAAAGCCGCCGTCCGCCCGATGATGAAAGCACGTGCCGGAAAAATCGTCAACATCTCTTCAGTCGTCGGCCGGATGGGAAATGTCGGACAGGCCAACTACTCCGCCAGTAAAGCCGGGGTCATCGCTCTGGCCAAAACTACCGCAAAAGAGTTCGGCGCCCGCAACATTCAGGTCAATGCAGTTGCCCCCGGCTATATCGAAACTGATATGACCGCCCAGCTGCCCCAGGCGGCCCGCGATGCGTTCCTGACCATCATCCCGGCAAAACGCGGCGGAAAACCTGAAGATGTCGCCAATGTCGTCTGCTTCCTCTGCTCACCCGATTCGGACTACGTCACCGGTCAGGTCATCAATGTCGATGGCGGCATGCTGATGTAATCATTTTGTAAAAAGCGATCCCCATTCCGCAGTAATTTGCGGAGTGGGGATTTTTATATTTGTTATTGAGGGGCAATATTCCCGAACTTTGTAAAACTTGCATTCATACAGTCATTGATTGCGATAATCGCAAACAAAAAATTCATCAATCGCGCAATAACGGTTTGATCCACACGGCTTGTCACGGCGCGGCAAAACCGAAACGGGGTGATAAGCGTGAAATAAGGGCACAATGCTTTATTTTATCCTGATAATACTGTTCAAAGTGCCAAAATCATTAGAAACGAAATTCGGATTCCCTTCATCCGGCAGCCATTGGCCATCAACCACCAGCTTATACTCATAATCACCGGATGGCAGACGCAAAGCGATTTCGTAAAGATTGCTTTTAGGGTTGAATTTCATCGGAGATTTTATCGGGTCCCAGTCGTTGAATACACCGGCCAATGACACCGTATGCCCCGGAGAAGCCGCATAAGAGAAACAGACCGGAAACAAACCATCTTTGCCGGTCTTACCGATTTTTACCATTTCATTCCTCCTCAACGGCACAAAAACCTGCCGGAATGTTAAATATAACCTCTGTACCCTGTTTAATATACAACATTAATGAAAAAAATCAAGTCTTGATACTGGCAAAAAAACGATTGCTGCGGTATATTTATAAAATGGACAGCTTTGGACTCCGTTTTTTCAGGGGATGTCCCGGATTTTGTAAAAATTGCATTACATAACAGCTGATTGCAGACATAAGAATATATCAAAACATAATGACATCTGTCGCACAATATAAACTATTAACAGATATTTATGGATAAAATTGAAATATGGCCAGGCCCGATGGAGGGTATCGGACGCAGGGAATTTGTAAATGCCGTTTCCGCCCTCAAACTTGTTGACCGGTGGATGACTCCATTCATCCGGCTGACAGAGAGTGTGCCATCGGCGGGAAAATTGACGGATTTTGTCCGGCCCTACCTTGCTTCCGGTCTTCCGGTGACTGTTCAATTAATGGGCAATGATCCACGCCTGCTTGGCAAGTGTGGCAGTTTTCTGCAAACTTTGCCGGGAGTTGAAGGAATAAATCTGAATATGGGCTGTCCGAGCAACCGGGTGGTGCATAACAATTCCGGAGGGGCAATGTTGAAGCATCCGGAAAAAATCGCTGATTTCTGCGCAGAAGTCGCCTCCTTTCTGAAACCGGGAAAGCTATCGGTAAAATTGCGTACCGGCTTTGCTTCTCCGGAAGATATGGAAATTTTCATACCGGCATTATCGGCACAAAAATGTATTTCCAAAATCTTCCTGCATTACCGGACCGTAAAAGAAACGTATTCCCCCCTTCCCCGGCAATACCGGGATGAACGTTTGAAACATGCCGCAGCACTTTGCCGGAATATCCCGCTTATTGTCAACGGCGATATCGATTCATATCATGATGCGGCAGGATTGATACGATTGACCGGAGCAGCGGGGGTGATGATCGCCCGCAACTGGCTGAAAGACCCGTATCTGCTGCTGCGGTTGAATGGGAAAAGCGGAATTCTGCCGGAAGAAGGGAGAGATAAATTTTTTACTCAATTACGCAATTCAGGAGTTAAAGGCGGAGCTTTGCTGGAAATGGCCAAAATGATGTGGGGTTCATCTCATCCGCGTTTCCGGAATTTGATCAATGAGGTAAATTTCACCGGTTGAAAAATTTATGTTCCACATCCCGGAGCAATTTGATATCCGCCATTATCAGCATCCCGTCACCGGCTTCTATCCTTGTATCGCCGCCGGGAGGAATAAATTTACCGTCCCGTCTTATCATCGTGACCAGCACCCCGCGCGGCAGACCGATTTCAGCCAGAGTCTTCCCGACTATGTTACTATCCGGATATACCCGTAATTCACGCATCTCCTGATGAGCTGAACTGTGAGTTACTTCCAATTCCAACGGCGGCGGTTCAGGCTCCCGGCGGGCCTCTTTTGCCACTTTCAGCCACTTCGCCACCGGCATGAGCATCCACCCCTGCACCGTCACCGACAGAATAACCATGAAGAAAATCAACCGGAACATAAGTGTCGCATCTTCCACTCCCATTGCCAACGGGAATGTCGCCAGCACGATCGGAGCAGCTCCCCGGATACCGACCCAGGAGATCATCAATTTTTCCCGGGTTGAATATTTACTGCGGAAAAGACAGATGAAAACAGCTGCCGGACGCGCCACAAAAATCAAAAATAAGCCAAGCATCACCCCGGGAAGCCAGACCGACGGCTTGATCAACTCTTCCGGACTGGCCAGAAAACCAAGCACAGTAAACAATCCCACCTGCATCAGCCAGGCTACACCATTGTAAAACTTACTCAACGCTTTCTGATAGTTGTACCGTCCGGAATTCTGGACGATACCGCACACATAACACGCCATAAAACCGTTTGCTCCCAGCAGTTGGCAAACACTGTAACAAAGCAGCACCCACGCCACCCCGACCACAAAATAAAGTCCTTCATAATCCAGACGCAAATGAAAAACTTTTCTGCCGAGCCAGCCGAAGCCGATCCCCGCCAGCACTCCGCCGCCCAACTGATAAGCCACCAGCGGGATCGACCAGAAAACGTTCCGCCCGCTGCCCAGCACCAGACAGATCATGGTCAATGTCAAAAAAGCCGCTGTCGGATCATTGCTGCCGGATTCAAGTTCCAGAAGCGGTTTCAAATCGCCCTTCAACCCGATCCCGCGACCGCGCAAGGTGGCAAAAACCGCCGCTGCATCAGTTGAAGAGATGATCGCCCCAAGCAGCAGACACCAGGAGAATGAATGAGTTGCCCCCAACAGGAAATAGGCTCCCGCTCCGGTTATAAGCGCGGTCAGAACCACCCCGGCGACAGCCAGTATGATTCCGCGCAAAGCAACATCACGCACCGTACCCCATGAAGTGTCGCAACCACCGGAAAAGAGGATGAAACTCATTGCGACAATACCGAGAAAATTTATCTCACCGGCATAATTTTCTCCGGAAAAAGGCAGGAAAAATTCAGCGCAGATACCGGCTCCGAGAAAGAGCAGCAATATCGGCAGATTGAACCGGCTGGAAAGTTTATTGGATAATGCCCCGCCGAACAGCAGCAAGCCTGCTGTTGCAATGATAAAATCGGCATTTCCCATCTTTCACATCCCCTTTTGCTGAAAAATCCATCTTCTATAATATAGGTCATCCGGTTGATTTTTCAATACATTTTCCAACTTTTTCAGGAGAAATATCTATTTTCCCATATACTTTTAACATTAAAACATCTTTTGTTTTCAAATAAAATCCCACTGAAACAGACTGTTTTTTCTTGATAAACAACTGTTTTGGTGCTATATTATGTTTACATTAAAAATATTTTAAGATAAAACATTCTTGTTTTTCAGTTAATTTTCAATAAAGAGAGAAGTCAAAAATGGATGTCGATTGTTTCAAAAGGATGTACCGGATGATAGACTACCAGCGGCGACTGTGCATGTGCGATGTCTGCAGCCGCTATGACTGGTTGGAATTTACCGGTAAGATATCTTTCAAGCAGTTGGATTATCTGATGCTCATCCGCCTGGCGATGCCGTGCAATCTGCAGCAGGTTATGACCCTGACGGGGTTATCGAGTTCAGCGGCTTCGCTCTTTGTGGATAAGATGACCAGACAGGGGGTCATTCTGCGTGAACAGGATCCGCGCGACCGGCGCAATATCCTGATCAAACCCGGAGAAAAACTGCTTGCTCTGCTCAATGCCATTGATTCGGAATTGGAAAAGATCATTGTCAACGAGTTGAGGTCATGCACTCCGGAACAGACAGCGGAACTTGACCGGAGCTGTGCGCTGGTATGTCAGAAGTTGGAAAAGATCAATGCGGCATCGGTGCTGCCCTGACTTTTCCGGTCAATGTAAAAGCCTTTTAATTTCAACCCAAACAAAGGAGAAGTCGTGAAAAGGCGTATATTATTGTTTGCACTGCCGATGGTAGTGTGTGGGGGCGTTTCTGCAGCAGCAGAGGCGCAGGGGAACGCAACTGGTTCCCAGAGGGATATCCGGATCATCCAGGATAATGGCAATACCCGCTTTGTCAGCCGTATTTTTGAGCTGAAAAGCCAACCGGCACAGGATCTGCAGCCGTATGTCAAATCGGCGATTCTGCGCTACAATGCCTATTCCAAACTGCAATGCGTCAACTTCAATGACGGACGCGGCGTCGGATTGCTGATCACCACCGGGGAAGATTTCATGCCCTACGTGGAAGAGTTGATCCGCCAGCTGGATACTCCGGGAAAAGATGCTGCCAAACCGGCAAAGATCGAAGGCACCGGTATCGCCAGAGTTGCTTATACTCCGAAATACCGTGCCGCAGCGGAATTCAAACAGATCATTGATGATGTGATCGCTTCCAGCGAAGGAACTTCCGGTATCGATCTGGCGACCAACACGATTTTCTGGAAAGATACCGTTGCCGCCGCACAGGATACTCTGGCATGGGTCAAATTGATCGACCGTCCGCTGCCGCAGGTCCGGGTGCGCTTCAACTATTATGAAGTGCGCGAAAGCACCCTCCGGGATGTCGGCATGGACTATCTGGCATGGAAAAACGGTCCGGGAGTCAACTTGCTCAATGTCGGTTACAATGCCGGAAAACTGGTAATGCACGAAGCATTGACTTCAGCATTGAGCAACAGTTTGAGCTGGGGTTACGGCGGATTTTTCTTCGCTCCGGCCTTTGACATGAGCTTCATCCGCTGTCTGCAGCAATCCGGTGAAGCCTCGGTGGCCGCAGACGGATCATTGACCTTTGTCAACACTCCGGTCAAAAGTCTTGCCCACTTCCGGCAGCTGCTGCAGTATCAGCAGGCCAATCCGGATAAAGCTCCTTACCAGTACAAACTGACCATGTCTCCGGAATATCAGAATATTGCCAAAAACAGCATGGGCCGTTCTTTTATAGGCGCGAGCTTTGACACTGATGAAACCGGTGAACTCTACAAGAATCCTCCGGTACTGGAACTGGTTGTTTCCAATCCGATCATCTGCATGCCCGGTGATCGCAGCAAAGCAGATGCCGACGGCTTCATGCCTTTCCCGGAAGCCAACACCAAAGATGTTGAAAACGGCGGCGTTATTTTCCGTTATAAATTCAACTTCAAAAATGTGGTTGAGCGCGGCAACACCGGACAGGAATTGAGCAACGCAGCCTCCATTTCCGGCGGCATGACTCTCGGTTACAATGTTGAAAAAATCGTTGGCATCTATGAGAAAGAATCCGAAGTTGAGCAGACCATCGGGTTGCCGGTACTTTCCAAGATCCCGGTTCTGAAATATCTTTTCAGCACCACTACCGTTGTCCGTGAAACCACCTATGTCATCATCACTGCAGAAGCTACTCCGGTAACTCCGGATATGAGTGGAGTTACTTCCGCCAGCCGTTCAACGGAGATCCGCGAACGGCAGCAGAAAGATTTTTTTGAGGATTAATCAATCATGAAAAGATCATTGTTACTTTTTGCCGTTGCCGGTGCATTCGGAGCTTTTGCTGCAGATGTTGTTCCCGGTACTCCGCGTGACCTCAACAACAACCTCTCTTCCGGATACAAATCTCCGGCGGTCAATACAGAGTTGAAGGTCAACATCAACGAAAACACCAATCAGGTCCGCTTCATTCAGGATAATGCTGATCCGTATGTCATCACCAAAGCATACAAACTCAAAGCTGCCGATCCGTATATCGCACGCGGCTATGTCCGTTCGGCTATCGAATCCAGACAGGTGAATGTCAGTCCGGTTCAGGTCGCGGCCCTCAAATACACCGACGGAACAGCTTTTTTGCTGGTTTCTGCGGAAGAATACCGCTTTAAAGATTCCAAAAACGGCGAAGGCATCGATTCCATCATCGCCAAACTGGATAAAAAGAATCTGGCGACCGTCAGCAACGACAGTGCCTGGGTCTATTTCCCCAAACATCTGCCGGCAGCGACCCTGATGAATATGCTCAAAGTGGTCGGTTCCAATGAAGAAGATCCCCAGTTCGCCGTTTCTCCGGATGCCATGCTGGTCGATGCGGAACTCAACATGCTGATGGTCTGCGCTCCGGAATGGTCCGGCAAAATCATCAAAGAGATGCTCACCAAGTATGACAAACCCATGCCGGAAGTCCGTATCGGCTACAAAGTCATTGAGATCTATGCGGAAAACGATGACCGTATCGGTGTTGATTTCCAGAGCTGGAAAAACAACGAAGGTGTCGATCTTTTCTCGGCCGGTGCCCGGGTCCGCCGCAACTGGTCCAGCTTCTTTCACGGCGGTGTGGACAACAACGGCAGCAACCGTACCAGCTACTGGAACTTCAACCCCAAATGGAATACCCGTTATCTGGACTTCCTGACCAGCATCGGCAAAGCAAAAGTCCTGACCAGCGGTACGCTGCTGGCCAAAAACCGTGAAACTTCCAAAATCACGCTGAATTACGGTTACTTCTACGAGCGCAATGACTACTCTGTGGATGAGGGTCACGGAATGGGCGAATTTGCCTATACCGACCCCAACCCCAATGCGATCTACCGTCAGCAGCTGGCAAAGATCCTGCCGGAAACTCTGTTGAAAAGCAACTACTATTCCGATCTGTCTATCGTCCGCTTCACCCCGCGTATGATCGACTATCACGACGGCGTGCCCATCTGGAAGCCCAACGATCTCAAAGATGAAGACGGTAACTATTCCGCCACCGCCAAGGCGATGATCAGCAAAGTCCAGGCGCAGGCTACCGCCGAAGCCACGGAAAAAGGTTTTGCCGAAGCTATGGCGCTGGTCATGCAAGGCAAATTGCAGCAAGCCGATGTGGGAGCATACGTGACTGAATTTGCCACCAAATATGTTACCGAATATATGGCGAAATTCGCTGAAGATGTGCCCAACGTACTGGGAACCCTTTTCTCATGGTACAGCAAAGGCGACATCAGTTCTGAAGGTTATCCCGGCATCATTCACGGTAAACTGCAGTACCCGATGGCACAGGGCGGTTTCCTTTTCGATCTGAAAGTCCGTCCGGTCGTCACCGGAGCAGCGGCCACGATCGAATTCAATGGCAAAACCATATCTCTGCTCGGTTGGAACTCTGACGGTTCTCCCCGGGTCAGCGATTCGGATATCACCACCAAATTTCAGGCGGCCTATGGCAATCAGGAATTTGTCATCGGCGGTCTGCGCCGGACTGAAACTGTCCGCAGTGTAGCCGGATTGCCCTTCCTCAAGGATATCCCGGTTCTCGGATTGCTCTTCAGCACGGAGAATGAGTCGATCAAACAGTCCCAGCTGGTCATTGTAGCGACAGTGGAATTTGCCACTCCGAAAAGTACCGGCATGACTGAAAACAGTTCGGCCAAGATCGATAAGATCATCAAAAATGTCAACAAAGGTGTAGACAGTAAAGTTGGAAATATGTTCTTCCAGCAGTACGGCATCGACACCGATGAGATCAAATAATCATAATTGATCATGGCATATTCCGGCGGCAGGGATTTTCCCTGCCGCCTTTTTTGTTTCATCAACCTTTTTTTACTTTTTTTTCCGGAAAAATTTGACAAATGTTTTTACCGGTGATATAGTTGGTAATGGAGGCTGGGAACTTTATTCCCCGCGTGAAAAACAACCCCGAAAGCAGGAGTTTGACAGATGGTATGTTTGAATCACCCGGACCGGGAAGCTGTGACAGTTTGTGCCGCATGCGGCAAACCGTTGTGCAAAGAGTGTATCGTCAGCGATGGAAAGGACAACTACTGTTCTGATCTCTGTCTCCGGCGCGGTCAGGAATCGTGCCAACGGGCAAAAGAGGTGATCGTCACTTCAGCAAAAGTCGACCGGAAGTTGCACCTGCGCGCATTGATATGGTTCATAATTCTGGCTCTGCTGGTCGCCGGGGCATGGTTTTTCTATCAGAAAAATCAGAAAAAAGTTGACCGCAAATTCAATTCGGTCACCAAAAGTTTCAAAGACGGCATCGATGAAGCGATCAATGCCGGAAAAGGTGCAATGCCGCAGGATTCCAAATACAAACGCGAACGGGAATCTCTGGTAAAATGAGGAATTTTGTAATTACCTCTTTTTTACATTAAATTCTGCGGATCGACATCCACTGCGACGGATACTCCGGATGGCGGAGTTGAATGCAAAGCCAGTATACGTACTGCTTCGCGAATGGTTTTCAACCCGTTTCCCCGTATCGTCATAAGGTAGCGGTATTGCTTTTTTATCTTTTCCACCGGGGCCGGAGCCGGGGGAACGATCCGGATTTTCGAGTGCTGATATGCAGCAAGTTTTCCGGCAAATTCATCCGCGAACTCCGCTACGTCGCGCTCATTTTCTCCCTTGAAAAAAATTGCGATCATCCGGGAAAAAGGCGGATAATTCAACATCTCCCGGAACTCCATATCAAATTTGGAAAAACCATCAAAATCCAAATCCGCAGCATACCGGATCACATCACTTTCCCGGGAAGTCTGAAAAATCACTTCGCCGCGCCGCTCGCCGCGTCCGGCCCGGCCGGCAACTTGAGTAAGCATTTGGAATGTTCTCTCCTGCGCCCGGAAATCCGGCATTGACAGCCCCAAATCAGCGTTGATCACCCCCACCAGTGTAACTCCGGGGAAGTGCAAACCTTTGGCGATCATCTGCGTGCCGACCAGAATATCCAGTTTTCCCCGGCGGAACTTATCCAGGATTATTTCATAATCATCCGCCGAACGCATCATATCGGAATCCATCCGTCCCACCCGGGCTCCCGGAAAAATCCCCCGGACACAGCTTTCCAGTTTCTCGGTCCCGCTGCCGAAATACCGGATCTCTTCAAAGCCGCATTCCGGACAAACTTTCGGAGCCGGTACGATCCCGCCGCACAAATGGCATGACAAAACCTCCCGGCTGCGGCTGTAGGTGTAATTGTAATTTACCGAACACTCCGGACAACGAGCCTCATATCCGCATTGCGGACAGCACAAACTCCGGGCATACCCCCGGCGATTGAGAAACAATATCGCCTGCTCACCCCGGGATAACCGCTCTTCGACAGCATTGATCAAAATCGGGGATAATAAATTGCTCACCCCGGGTTCAGGAGCCGGATCAAGCCGCCGGTCAACAACATGGATCACCGGCGGCGGTTTATTATCCACCTGTGCCGCCATACGGCACAGCAGAAATTTACCGGTTTTCACATTGTACAAAGACTCTGCCGATGGAGTTGCCGAACCGAGAATCACGCAGGCAGATTCCAATTGCCCGCGCACAACTGCCACATCCCGGGCATGGTAACGCGGAGATTCAGACTGCTTGTAACTGCTGTCATGCTCCTCATCGACCACGATCAATCCCAAATTGGCAAACGGTGCAAAAAGTGCAGAACGCGCTCCGATGGCGATTTGTACTTTTCCGGAATTTATCCGGTTCCACTCATCAAAACGTTCCCGGTCAGACAACCGGCTGTGCAGTACACTCAATTTGCTGCCGAAACGCGCACGGAAACGACGCACGGTTTGCGGAGTCAGAGAAATTTCCGGCACCAGCACGATCGCCGATTTGCCCATTGCCAGCACCTTGCTTATCGCCTGCAGATACACTTCTGTTTTCCCACTGTTGGTATTGCCGTACAGCAGTTGAACATGCGAAGCGGTTTTCCCGGCCAGCATCTGCGAGATCTGTTCCAATGCCGCCCGCTGATCCGGAGAGGGCTCCAACGGAGAATCCGGTATCGTTTCAATATTATCATCAAATCCGGTATCCAGTGCGACTTCCCGGCTGTGGATCAATCCGTCTTTGCACAAAGCGTCAAATGCCGATGCCGAAAAATCCACATCTCCGGAAAATTCCGCTTTGGCCCCCTCCCCTTTGCGCAAAAGCATCTGCAGCACTTTTATTCTTTTATTCAACCGGCTCTCTTTGGCATGGGAAATAATGTATTTTTCTGCTTCGTTCCGATCGGATATCGAATAAAGTTTCAGCTTTTTCTCCCGCACTCTGCCACTGCGCACCGCTGCCGGCAGCAGAGTTCTGATGGAATGCTCCTGCGTTGCACAGTAGTATGATGATATCCATTTGCCGAGTTTTATCAGATTTTCCGGAATCGCCGGACGATCTGCCGAAAAGCCGGAAACTGATTTCAATTTCTCCGGGGCATAAGAACTTTTTTCTGCCAGAGCCAACACGTAACCGCAGCGGGAACTCCGGCCGAAAGGAACCGTCACCGCACTGCCGACGCGCACAGATGATTCCATATTTTCCGGGATCAGATAATCAAATTCCCGATCCAGCGATATATCTGTAATGACCTTGGCGATCATAAAATGTCACTTTCCTTCGGCTTCACGCATCATATCCCGGAACTCCTCCCGGGAAAGCTCCTGCAGATGTTTGCCCTTTCTGGCCAGCTTCTCATTAAATTTGATCACCGTTTCCGTCATTTTCTCATGGGTTTCTTCCGAACCGCCGGTCAAATAAAAATTATCGCCTCTGGTCACCCGCTTGTGGCCGTCTTTGTTGTCCAAACCGACCCCGAGGAGCATGGCTTTTTTCATATCATCATTATTGAGCATGCTGCAAACTCTCTCTGTTTCCGTCAAAAATTCAATCTCAACAAGGCAGCCCGGATCAGATTTTCAGTACTTTTTTCCGCTTCCGGCAATTCTGCCAGCAGAGCATTAACGGTTTTATTGACCGCATCTTTCCGGAAGCCGAGCTGTTCCAGAGCTGCCGCCGCATCTGCTCCGGCACTGCCGGAAGCCGGAGTCGCCGCTGCCGGGTCCAAGCCGGTAAGTTTATCTTTCAACTCAACTATCAATCTTTCCGCAGTCCGTTTTCCCACCCCGTTTATCCGGGAGAGTGATTTTACATCACCCGAAGCTACCGCTGCGCAAAAATTCGCCGCCGGCATCGCACTCAACACATTCAATGCCAGCTTGCCCCCCACTCCGGAAACATTTATCAACTGCTGAAAGAGTTTTTTCTCCTCTTTTGAGGCAAAACCGAAAAGAGTTATCGCATCTTCCCGCACCTGCGTATGAATAAAAAGTGTCACCTTCGCATCTTCCAGCGGCAGCCGGTCAAATGTCGACAAAGGGATCAATACTTCATAACCGACACCATTAACATCCAGCAGGCAATTGGTGAAGTCTTTTTCCAACAGCTTTCCGGAAAGCGAACCGATCATTGCATCACCTCGATATCCAGAGAAATATCCATCGAACGTACCGAATGGGTCAATGCCCCGGAAGATACAAAATCAACACCGATCCGTCCGATGGAAGCCAGACGCTCAAGCGTAATGCCGCCGGAAGCCTCCAGCTTCGCCCGTCCGGCGGTTATGGCCACCGCCTTTTTCATCTCGTCATCAGACATATTATCCAGCATGATATGTTCAACACCGCACTCTGCCGCCTGCGCGACTTCTTCCAACGTGTCAGCTTCCACCTCTATTTCCAGATCCGGATATGCCGCCCGCGCCCGGCTGACAGCCCGGGCGATAGCTCCGTCGCCTTCCAAAGCCGCCAATTCCCGGTGATTGTCCTTTATCATGATCCGGTCAAATAATCCGATCCGGTGATTTCCGGCACCGCCGAGTGCGACCGCGTATTTTTCCAGATTGCGGTACCCCGGAGTGGTTTTACGCGTATCCAGCACCACACAGGACGAATCTGATAATTCTCTGGCATAGATACAGGACATCGTTGCCACCCCGCAGAGCCGCTGAATAAAATTCAGAGCAGTTCTTTCTCCGGTCAGAATTGCTCTGGCCGAACCGCTGATTTCAGCGATTTTATCCCCTCTGCGGCACAAATCCCCATCTTTTTTCAGCGGGACAAACTTCAATGACGGATCAATTTTTTTGAAGACTCTCTCCGCCACACCGATACCGGCCAGCACCATTTCATCTTCCTTGCACAGCAGTATTGCCCGGGAACACGCCTGCTCCGGCACACAGGCAAGAGTCGTCGTATCACCGCGATCGCCCAAATCTTCATCCAGAGCCAAATCAATCAAAACATCCACTCTTTCCCAGTCGATTGCCGGAATATTTTTCATTTCAACTATCTCCATTTTATACATTTTTGTTGATATTATCACTCAATTCATCCGGATTGGAACAAAACGGATACGGGAAAGCATCAAACACATGTTCGCTCTCATCCCCCGTCAAAGCCTGCGTTATACTCATTACGTAACGGTAACTGTCACTGTTTACCGCGCAGGAGTGCAGAGTCATACAAATGTATCTTACCATCATCTGAATGCTCCACTTTTCCATATCCGGACCGGAATATTTCATCATCCGCCAATTACCGTTGCCCAACAGAATATTTCCGCGATCATCCGCTATTCCGAACTGCCCCAGCACTCTGACCAGCTGACAACATTCATTCTCCAGCACCCCAAACAGCATCGCCATCAGGATCGATGATGCTCCGCAACGCTGACTCAACACAGTACCGATACAATAACTTTCCGGCCGGATCGTTGTTTCATTTTCCGGTAAAAAACAGCATCGGCGCATAAACATCTCACCGTCACTCAAATCCGCAAGCGGAAAAGTCGATGCTGTTTTCAGAAAAACTCCGGTTTCCCGGCGGATATCCTCTTCCTGATCTTTATCGAACCAGAGCAAATGCAGTGCCGTCAATATCTCAAAAATATCCTTCCGACAACTCAACGGCATATCCAGCAACCGGTGAAGTTCCCGCCGTTTGCGTCGCATATTCAATGCATTCTGCAGCATATGCGCCCGCCGGCGCACCAACGGGTCGGAACTCTCCTGCAATATTCCCGGCAGCTCTCCCAATTCATCTTCACAAGCCAGCATCCGGGCCAAGACATTCAATGCGACATCTTCATCCCGGTCATCCAGCATTGCTGCCAATTTGATCATGCCAGGAGCGACCATCATTCCTGTTTGCGCTCCGGGAAAATCCCGACCAGTGCTTTTTCTGCGATAGAACGCACATCATCCGGGAAATCGCTTTTTATTATCCAACGGAGAAATCCCGGTTCATTTTCGGCGATATCCCGCAATGTACGACCGGCATATTTCCCGAAATTGACCATAACTTCATCCCCGTTCCACTTGAACCGCCGTCCCCGGTCTACAGCATCCGGATCGGTCATATCCGAATAATCCGCCAACTCCGCCACCTCCCGGGGCAGTTCCGGATGCCGGGTCAATTCTCCGAGCAGTACTTCAAAAGTTGCCTCCGTGTCGGCTGCTGCGCCGTGAGCTCCTTCCAAATCTTTCCCGCAAAAAAACTTATACGCGGCAGTCAATGTACGCGGATAAAGTTTGCAAAAGATATTGTACGCATCAACGATTTTGCGTTTTGATGTTTCCAAATCCAACCCGACACGTTTGAATTCATTTTCCAACAGCGGCACATCAAATCCCTGAATATTATATCCGGCCAGATCACATCCATCCAGATAAGCCAGCAATTTATCCGCGATATCGGCAAAATGAGGACAGTCGGCCACATCGGCATCGCTGATCCCGTGAATAGCAGTTGCTCCCGGGGGTATCGGCATTCCCGGATTCAAGCGGCGTACCGTTGTCCGGCGGCTGCCATCCGGCATGATTTTCATTACAGCGATCTCCACGATCCGGTCGCGCTGCGGCACGACACCGGTACTTTCTATATCAAAAACCGCCAGCGGACGGGTCAAATGCAAATTTTCCAACATAATAAAATTCCTTCAGTCTTTTGTAAATAATGCTGTAAACATAATATATCGATTATCCGGTGAAATTGCAAGTTTGCTCTGTCAAAAAAGTCGTTGCCCGGCAGCGATCGTCACTCTGCAGCATCAACGATGTGTTCGCGTTTCAGCACCAACGCAGTCCGGCATGGCAGATAAAGGCTTATGACCTCACCGCTGGAGCGTTCCATTGAAAAATATCTCTGTCCGGAGTGCCGCCGGGCAAATCCGCCGTATTCCATGCTGTCGCTGTCTAAAACAGTACCATAACTGCCGCGCAAAACTTCCACTTCGTAATCTGTATAAGATTTTTCCGGATGAAAGTTGAAAAAGAACCAGTATCCACCCCGTTCAAAAGCAATGACCTTTGCGGAATTATCGATTCTGACAGTCTGTACGACGGCATCGTAAAACTTTCTGCCGCCGACCAAATTCAACAAATCCCGGTCAAAGGCAGACAATTCCCCGAAACGTAAATTTTCATCCTTTTCCAAACTCCACTGCCGCCGGGCATGTTCCATACTCCAATTATTCCCTTCGCGCGGCAGATCGATCCACTCCGGATGACCGAACTCATTACCCATAAAATTCAAATAACCGTGTCCGGCAGCCGCAGCTGTTGCCAGACGCATCATTTTATGCAATGCCACTGCCCGTCCGATCGCCGCATTGCCGGAATTTTTGTGCATATTGTAATATATTTCTGCTTGAGTCATGCGGAAAAACGCGCTCTGCCCCCCCACAATGGCCTGATCGTGACACTCGACATAGCTTATACTTCTCTCATCCTGCCGGCGGTTGATCAACTCTCCGTACAATTGAAACATATCCCACTGCCCGTCCGGAATATCCAGCAACTTGAACCACATATCCGTGACCCCCATAGCCAGACGGTAATCAAATCCGATCCCCCCGGTCGAAGCCAACCCCGGCATGCCTGAAACATCTTCTGCGATGGTTACCGCTTCCGGTGAAAATTCATGGATCACCCGGTTGGCCAGTGTCAGATAAACCAACGCATCCGAATCCACACTGCAATCAAAATAATCATTATAATTGACAAAGCAGTGATTCAAACCGTGATGCGAATACAACATGCTGGTCACTCCGTCAAAACGGTAACCGTCGATATGATATTTTTCCAGAAAATAACGGCAATTGGAAAGCAGAAAACGCAAAACATGTTCCTTGCCGTAATCAAAACACAGAGAATCCCACGCCGGATGCTCTCCACCGGGACCGGCATGAAAATAAGTCGTCCTCTCTCCGTCTATTTCCGCCAGACCTTCAGCGACATTTTTCACAGCATGGGAGTGGATGAGGTCGATGATCACCCGCAACCCCAGCCGGTGCGCTTCATCCACCAGATATTTAAAATCATCCGGTGTACCGAAACGGCTGGATACCGCAAAAAAATTGGAAACATGATACCCGAAACTGCCGTAATAGGGATGTTCCATGATCCCCATCAACTGCACTGTATTGTACCCTTTGCGGGCGATTTCCGGTAAAATATTCCCGGCGAATTGGCGGTAAGAACCGACTTCCATACTTTCCTGCGCCATACCGATATGGCTTTCATAGATCAATGGTGCGCATCGCGCCGGAGCATCCCATTGAAAAACATACGGTTCAGCCGGCTCCCAGACAACAGCGGAAAAAAGCTTGCTTTCTTCATCCTGCACCACATAATCAGCATACGACGGGATACGCCATCCATCACCGCCGGAAGAACGCAAAAAGAGTTTGTAATGCATCAGGTGTGAAAATGTATCCGCCGGAAATATTCCTTCCCAAATGCCATTTCCGCAATTTTTCAGGGAAAATTTCTCATCAAGCTGCCAATCGGAAAAGTCACCGGCTAATATCAATTGCCGGGCATGTGGCGCATATTCACGGAAAATCCATTGGTCAGACGACCGGTGCAAACCGAAAAATTCAAAATCGGTCATTGCTCCGGCCAGCGTACCGGCATTCCCGGTCAACCGTCCGGCCGCTGCTGCGGCAGCGGCTTCGCGCCGGGACAACTCCCCGGCGAAACCGGCAAGCAAACTGTCGGAAAGCAACGGTTCCGGAATATTTTTCCGTGCTTGAAACTTCATTTTTTATTGTTTTTGTTCCATTTGTTGTAATGCATTCATACCGGCGGCGCATTGCGGGCGATCTCCCGGCAAATCAGCGGATATTTCTGCAATCATGCACGTCATTGCGACCGACAGCTGCAGAATGAAAATTTCATAAAATCCGGGGATAATCTTTTTATTAATTCTGCACCACCAGCGGCCGGGAGAGCATCGATTCGTAAATATCAATGTAAGCCTGGGCCGTAACTTCCAGATTGAATCTTGCTCCGGCTTCATCCATCACCCGGCTGATCACCGGGTTTTTCCACTCCTCATTCTGACGGTAAAAACGCATCGCTTCATCCACTCCCCAAAGCAAGCCGCCGTGATCGTAATCCCGGAAAACAAATCCGTTGCCGCACTTGCCGTCTGCAGAAAGATGTTCCACCGTGTCATGCAAGCCGCCGGTATCATGCACCACCGGCAAGCTGCCGTAATATTGGCATGCCATCTGCGGCAATCCGCACGGCTCAAACCGCGAAGGCATCAACATAAAATCCGAAGCGGCAAAACCGAGATGGGAAAGTTCTTCATCAAAGTCACACACCATCATCCTTTCATAGAAGTTATGATGCGCGATGATCTCCCGGAAGACCTTCTGATATGCACCGTTGGCCACGATGGCGATCTGCAACCCGCTGTCCCAGTAACGGTGGATTATCTCATAGGCCAGATCCGCCAGCAACTGACATCCTTTCTGCACCGGGTCCAAACGGTGCGGCCAGAAGAAAAGCGGTGCGGACTGGTCGCACTTCAATCCGGTACGGGACTGAAATGCGATCTTATTTATCTTTTTAGCCGTTGCAGCATTACGGCTGTCATATTTCACTTCCAGAAAATCATCGCCAACCGGATCGTTGCTGACATCCGGAGAATTCAAAATCCCGACAGCACAACCGGCATGGTACTTTCCGGAAATCTCCCGGCGGATATTTTCCGGCACAAAATCATGCTGTCCGTCAACTATCTCGGTCAGAAAAGAGGGACTTACCGTATTGATGAAGTGCGCGGCAAAAATGCCGCTGGCCAGAAAATCGACCGGATTGCTCTCTCTGCTCTCCTCATAATTGTACGGCGGATGATCGTAATAGAGATTCTGCCAGAATGGCGCGGCATCGATTCCCCGGTCTTCGATCTGGGCAAGCGTCCTTTTTTGAGTATGGATATTATGTACCGTAAACAGACACGGTATCCCCATCCGCCGCGCCGCTGCCGGGATCAGACCGGTCATCCAGTCATTGCAATGGATAAGATCCGGCTTGACCTGCGGGATGATATTGTTTATCACCTCCCGCTGAAAAGCCAGACTCTGCATAAATGTATCCCCGTCATAAGTGCTGTACACAGAATCCCGATAGTAAAAAATCCGATCCTCGGCCAAATGTATGCGGCTGTTATGCAAATTGCTCATATAAACACGCAATTCGTCATTTATAAGGTTGCCGACATCCACATGAAACATCCGCCGGTAGTGCGGCAAAGCCACATGCACATCCGCGCCCTGACGGTACAATGCCCCCACCAGTGCGGCGGAAACATCCGCCAAACCTCCGGCTTTGGCCCGGAGGTAACTGCCCATAACACTCATTCCGGAAGGAAGTGAGGTTATTTCCGGGGTAACCATCAATATTCTGGGATTGGATTTTTTTAATCTGCGCATTTTATGCTCCGGAGTATCAAAATTTTCACATTATTTCGGCCAGCACATAAATCCCGGCACACTGTTATCCCAAGCTTTGCCCGCCGCTTTGATCCGGGCGGTAAGCCCGAAACGTCCGGCGATACAACACTCCACTGTTCCGGCGTAAAGATAGTTGCCATTACCCCGGTCTTCCACCATCTGCAAAGCGGTGGATGAACTGTCCACGATCTCATTATGGGCATTGGCACTGCCGCTGTAAGCATCGACTTCCACCTGATCCGGACGCAGATTCCCGAGATTAACCTCCACCGAAACCGATATTTTATCTCCGATATGAAGATTATTCAGAGAACCGTTGACCACCGGATTTTGAATAGAGAGTTTGCCGCCGTCGAAATTTTCCACCAGACTCTTTTTATCTTCCACCAGTTTTTTGGCTTCTTCAGCTCCGTTTGCCGTAAGAGAGCGGAATGCCTGCAAAGCCGGCTGGTAGAATTTACGATTGTAATCACCAACCATTCTGGCACTGGAAAAGAATCCCAGCCCGGTGGCGATGGAAGCTTTCATTTTCGCTATCCAGCGGCGGGGCAAATCGCCGCCCTGACGCTCATAGAAACACGGAATGATCTCATTTTCCAGCAGATTGAAAAGCTGCTGACTCTCGAAATTATCCCGGTCTTCGTCGGCAGTATAATAATCATTGCCTTCGATCGCCCAACCATTTTCGCCGTCATACGCTTCCGCCCACCATCCATCCAGAATACTGCAGTTGATCACACCGTTGATCGCCGCTTTCATACCGGATGTACCGCTGGCCTCCTGCGGACGGCGCGGTGTGTTGAGCCACACATCCACGCCCTGAACCAGATGACGGGCCATACCGATGTCATAATTTTCCAGAAAAAGCAGTTTATCCTGCACATTCTCTTTCTGGGCAAATTCGATCAATTGCCGGATAAGCTGTTTGCCGCCGTTATCTGCCGGGTGGGCCTTTCCGGCAAAAATAAACTGCACCGGCCGGCTTTTATCCTTGAGCAGAGCCAGCAGTCTGGCCTGATCCCGCAGCAAAAGCGTGCCGCGCTTGTAGGTGGCAAAACGCCGGGCAAAACCGATGGTCAGAATATCCGGCTGCAATACCGGACGTTTCTTATCCACCCCCAGTGAACCATCGATCATATATCTGAAATTGCGCTGCACCAGACGCCGGGCGTAACGCACCAGACTCTGACGGCACAACTCGTGAGTTGTCCATAATTCATCATCCGGAATATTGGATAAATCATCGACCAGCTGCACAATATCCGGATTATTGAGCCATTTCGGCGACAGATAGTGTTCAAAAAGCCGGTTATGCCGGGCCGATATCCATGATGAAATATGCACCCCGTTGGTAATGTGGGAAATCGGGATTTCCGCATCAGAACGCTCCGGCCAGAGATGTTTCCACATTCCCCTTGCCACTTCTCCATGCAAACGGCTGACTCCGTTGCTGTAGTTTGCCGCCATACGCAATCCGAATACAGTCATCGACATCTCTCCGGAGTGTCCCCGGTCTGTAATGGGGATACCCCAGCGGATGACCCTTTCCAAATCGAATTTTGCTGAAGCGGCAAAGGGGGCAAGGTAGGGTTTTACCAGGTTGATATCAAAAACTTCATTGCCGGCCGGCACCGGAGTGTGGGTGGTAAAAATATTGGAACGCCAGACCACTTCCAAAGCCACATTCGGCTCATAATTCAAATCCTGCACCAGATGTTCCAACCGGGCAAGGGAGAGAAATCCGGCGTGTCCCTCATTCATGTGACAAACTTCCGGATCGCAGCCCATCGCCAGCAGAGCCTTGATCCCGCCGATCCCCAGCAACAGCTCCTGATGCAGCCGCATGCGTTTGTCACCGCCGTAAAGCCGCCATGTGACCTCACGCAGATCCGGCGGATTCTGCGGCAGTTCTGTATCCAGCAACAGCAGCGGCACATTGCCTACCCACAAAACCCAAACTGCCGCAAAAAGTTCCCGGTCACCCAGCCGCATGGATATAGTGACTTCTTCGCCATTGACATTGCGCCCGCGTTCAAGCGGCAGATCGTGCAATTCCGACACCGGATAATGTTCCGTCTGCAAACCGGTCCGGTCAAGCACCTGCCGGAAGTATCCCTGACGGTAGAGCAGACCGACCGCGACCAGCGGCAGATTCATGTCGCTTGCCGCTTTCAGGTGGTCTCCGGCAAGGACGCCAAGTCCGCCGGAAAATATCGGAATACTTTCATGTATGCCATATTCCAGAGAGAAGTACGCCACATTGCGTTTATCCGGTGTCAGGCGGTTTTCCACCTGACGCTCGAATTCACTCTGTACAGCTTTTACATTACGTAAAAATCCGGCATCATGAGCCAGTTCTTCCAATCTTTTCCCGGAAACCATCCGCAAAAACATCTTGGCATTGCCGCCGACTTCCCGCCACAGATTGGGATCGACGCGCATAAATAATTCAATGGCATTATGATGCCAGCACCACCAGATGTTGCCGGCAAGTTTTTCCAGAAAAGCCAACTCCTCCGGTATCCGGGGGGCCACATTGTACAATTGAAGTTCCATTTATTCCTCTAAAAGTAAGTTTTCTGCCGGAAAATTCCAGACACATCCCATATTATCTCACTTGCTCCTGACCGTCAGCACGCTATTCAATGAACCGAATTCATTGGGAACAAAATCCGGATTCTCCGGATCAGAACGCCACTCTCCGTCAACCAGAAATTTATACTGATAACTGCCGGGAGTCAACATCAAACGGCAGCGGTAATGACCATCGCCGTTTTTATCGCTCAACTTTTTCACCGGCTGCCACTCATTGAATGATCCGGCGACAGCCACATCTTTGCCGGGAGCATCAAGATACTCTAAAACGACCGCACGCCGTGAAACCGGAGATAATTCAGTTTTTTTCATAACAGCTCCTTAAATAAGTTTTGATATTCTCCTTTAACTTACTTAATATACAGCTTTTTGCCATTTTTTCAAATTTCCGGAGAAAAAGATATTTTTGATTTTTTAAAAAAATCACCGCTTTTCAAAAGCAAAAATCCCGCTGGTCCAATCCTTATCCCGGAAACGCTCCATTTCATACATCCCGACCTCTCCGAAAGCCGCCGCCACCTTGTCGAAATCCCGGTCCAAAATCCCGGAAAGCACCAACACTCCATCCGGCGACACCCAGTTGACGATATTGAAGCGGAAAGCGATAAGCAGATGACCGAGAATATTGGCACAAACCAGATCGTACTTTTCCGGCCGTCCCGGCCAATCAGCGGCGTTGCCGACCGAAAATCCGATTTTTCCGGCCACCTGATTAAGTCCGGCATTCTCTTCTGCCACATTCACCGCTTCCGGATCGAAATCAAACGCATCAATGCCCTCATATCCGAGCAATGCTCCGGCTATCGCCAGAATTCCGGAACCGCATCCGGCATCCAGCAAACTTTTTTTCTCTCCGGAAAAACGGTCGATGCATTTCAAACAATAATTTGTCGTTGCATGCTGTCCGGTTCCGAAGCTCATTCCCGGATCGATCTGCAGCAGCTTCTGCCCCGGCCGGGGAAGATCATCCAGCCACGTGGGACGGATCAACAGTTTTTCCGATATTTCAATCGGTTTAAAATACTTTTTCCACGCTTCGGCCCAATCCGGTTTGGCGATGGTGAAAATTTCTCCCATCTCCAGTTCCACTCCGAATTCACGCCAGTTTTTCAACTCTCCGGCAAGCACTTCGCGCAACTGCTCCGCCTCCTCTTGAGTCAGAGAATAAACAGTGTGCCGCACCGTACAATTTTCGCGGTCAAAAAAACTGCTGAACTCCACATCCAAAGCATTGAGCAACTCCGATGCCGGTTCAAATTCCCCGCTGGGATCGCTCAATTCAACAGCAAAAAGCAATTCGTCATCCATAACCATTCACTCCGGTAATAAAATCCAAAATCACAACTTTTGAACTATTTACATAAAATATCACCGAAATCCGCACTTTTAAAGGCCTTTGCCTTTGAAAAATCCTTTTTCCGATGCTATCTTAATGAAGTTTTACAAAGTTTTGTCAGGAAAGATCAGCGTTTCACTATGAATATCATCTCCGGATTTGCCCGTAATCTTACTCTTGCCGATCTGCCGGATTCGGAGATCCGTCCGACCTCCGGACGGGCGCGAAAGGCTCTGTTTGACAGTCTGGGAGATTTCAGAGATAAAAAAGTGCTCGATCTGTGTTCCGGTTCCGGTGCATTGGCTCTGGAAGCTGTCAGCCGGGGAGCTCAATGGGCGGTGATGATAGAGAAAAGTCCGGCACATACCGCGTGTATTCAGGAAAATTGCCGCCGGCTCCGCAATGTTATGCCGCCGGAATATGCAGCGGGTGATTTAACCGTCGTGCAAAGTGACATTCTGGATGTCCGGTCCTGGATCATCCGCCTGCAGTCGCCCCCGGATCTGATTTTTTCCGACCCGCCGTATCCGGTATCAGCTGAACTTTTCCGGAAACTGCTGTCTGATAAAAAATTCTGTTCCGGCTGCGCCGGGGCGAAACTTATATGGGAAATACCCGACAGCCGGGGCGCGATGGGGGAATTTATCAACAACCCGGCTCTGGAACAGATGCAGTTCCGCCGGTTCGGAAGTACAATTTTTCTGCTGGCGGTAATAACCCTGCATAACGATTTATAACCTCAAGGATTGTCTATGGTTGCCAAACTCTATTCTGCCGCCGTTATCGGAGTCGATGCCTATCCGGTCGAAATCGAAGTAAATCTGACCGGAGTTTCATCGATCAGTGTCAAAGAGAGTACCATTTCCATCGTCGGCCTGCCGGATACTGCAGTAAAAGAGAGCCGGGACCGGATATATTCGGCATTTATAAGTTCCAACTTTGTGCCGCCGCGCGGTTTCACCGTTGTCAATCTGGCACCGGCTGATTTACGCAAAGAGGGAGCGGCATTTGACCTCGGTATCGCACTGGCCATTCTGGGAGCGACCGGAACTCTGGATGTCGACCGGCTGGGACGGATCGCCGCACTTGGAGAACTGGCTTTGGATGGTTCACTGCGGCCGGTCAAAGGAGCTTTGCCGATTGCCGCAAAAATGGCCGGTGAGCCTCACATAAAAGCCCTGCTTGTTCCGTCAGCCAACGCCCGGGAAGCAGCTCTTGCCACCGGCGGGAAATTGCCGGTCTTCCCGGTAAAAAACCTTGCTGAAGCCGTTGAATTGGTCAATCGCGGACACGGAACGCCATTCAAAGCATCCATGAATGATCTTGAACCGGTAAAAAACCTGCCTGATTTCGATGAAGTAAAGGGACAGCTTGCGGCCAGACGTGCTTTGGAAATCGCGGCGGCCGGCAATCATAATGTTTTGATGTATGGCTCACCGGGAACCGGGAAATCCATGCTTGCCATGCGGCTGCCGGGTATCTTGCCGTCGATGACTCTGGAAGAAGCTCTGGAAACCAGCCGGATATACAGTGTCCTCGGCTTACTCTCCGGGAATGACCGGCTGATCAATATCCGGCCATTCCGTTCGCCGCACCACACTATCTCTGATGCCGGTTTGATCGGCGGCGGCAAAGATCCCCGTCCCGGCGAAATAAGTCTGGCGCATAACGGAGTGCTTTTTCTCGATGAGCTGCCGGAATTCAAACGCAATGTGCTGGAAGTGCTGCGTCAACCGCTGGAAGATGGCATGGTCACCGTATCCCGCGCTTCCGGCAGCTGTTGTTTCCCGGCCAGATTCATGCTTTGCGCCGCCATGAATCCCTGCCCTTGCGGCCGGGGTCTGGTGGAGTTGGGCTGCCGGTGCAAAGTTGAAGAAAAACGGCGCTATCTCAAACGCATTTCCGGCCCGCTGCTCGACCGGATCGATCTGCGGGTCCCCGTCCGTCAGCTTACCGAAAAAGAACTGTTGAAAGCCCCGGACGGTGAATCCTCTGCGGTTATCCGTCAACGGGTGTGTGCCGCCAGAAAAATCCAGTCAGAGCGTTACTCAAAGTACGGTTTTTTCAGCAACAACCAACTTACTCCAAAAACGTTGCAGCAATTCTGCACTCTGCAAAATTCCGGAGAAAAGCTGTTGCGTGATGCCGTTGCCCGCTTCAAATTAAGCCCGCGAGCGTACACCAGAATACTGAAAGTCGCCCGCACGATCGCCGATCTTGCCGGCGCGGTATCCATCAGTGATGAACATATTTTCGAATCCATCAACTACCGGAAAAGCGATCTGGAATAAACAGTTGAAATCAACCGTTCAACAGTGATTTGTGGATTTTCACCACCGCTTTGACCACTGCTTCACCGTTGCCGCAACTGGGCAGATGGGCCTCTTCCGGCAGAAACACTGCAAAATTTCCCGGTTTGAGAATAAATTGTGCGGCACGTGCCAGATCGGCCTGATAAAGAGCATAATCCGCATCCGGATTGTAAACAGATGTACACTCCAATCCGGCAGACGGAGCATAGTAGACTTTCTCCTCTCCATCCAGAAGCATCTGCAGATCAATAAAATCAGAGTGCGTTTCAAATCTGGCGGCATCAGCCGGACGGCTGTTGTAACGCTGAATGAGAATAAAGAGTTTATCTTCGATCAAAACTTCTTTGCCGCAGGGTAATTGAGCATCCAATTCCGGAAGCCGCGCCGCCAGCAGTCCCATTGCCTGCGGAGTAAGTATCTTATACTGTTCAAAATTACTCAAAAGTTCATAAATCATTTTTTATTCCTCCAAAAGTTTCAATAACAGTGGTGTAGCACTTTCAAAATCCACGCCATACCAGTTGTGACCGGGATAGGATATCGTCTGCCGGATGGATTCGACCGTATATTCCACCGCAGTTTTCAGTGCTTTTGCCAAATTCTGTCCGCGCATCAATGCTGCAAAACAGGCACTGGAAAAAACATCTCCGGTTCCATGAAATGATACCGGCAGCTTTTCACTGTAATACTCGCAATACTCCCCGCTGCGGCTGTCATAAGCCATCACACCGCATTTGCCCTCTTCCGGAGAAACTCCGGTCAGAGCTGCCACCGGACACCCCAGAGCAGTCAACCGTTTGAGCAGGGATTTGATATAATCGATACTGCAATTGCCGTCCGGATACTCCTCACCGAGCATGAATACCGCTTCGGTCAAATTAGGTACGATAATATCGGCTTTACCGCATAATTTGCCCATGCGGCGGGCAAAAGCTTCATCAAATCCGACATAAAGTTTGCCATTATCCCCCATTGCCGGATCGACGAAACGAAGCATCCCGTCGTGGTAAAAATCGGTAAAAAGTTTTTCCACCAATTCGATCTGCCGAAATGACCCCAGATAACCGGTGGCAATACCGTCAAATTCAATTTTTTCAGCTTTCCAATGATCGGCGATCGCCTGCAAATCATCAGTCAGATCCCGGAAAGTAAAATTTTTGAATGCAGTATGAGTGGACAACACCGCCGTCGGCAATATCGCCGTTTCCAGTCCTGCTGCCGAATTTATCGGCAAAGCCACCGTCAATGAACATTTGCCCACGCAGGAAATATCCTGTACTGAAAGCACTCTTTTCATAAATCCTATACCCTCCGGTAATTGTGTTATAATTAATCTTATTAATATAACACCATTATATCTTTCTGTCAATGTATGCCATACACTTTTTGCTCGCATAAAATCCTGTACGGGGCCCAGACACCGCAAAATAAAATCCTCCGGAACGCGGTTTGGATAACAACGTTCCGGAGGTCGGTTCATACATCAAAGGACAAATGACTATTTCAACTCAAAAAGCCATGTTTCCGTATCATCAGAAGATAATTCAAATGAATCAGTTGCAGTAGAGATGACTTTGGAGGAGAACAGTTCTGTCACCTGACGCTTTTCCGGCAAATTAACCGTAAATTTCCCGGCACGTCCGGTATGTACCATCAGTAATGTGCCATTGGTATAGACCACCACTCCGGGTTCTGTATAACGATGGATTCCGGCCAGATCGTAAATCATTTTCCAAACCCTGCCGTCCGTGATCGGTGAACCGCTGAAAAAACTGTAACGATCCCCATCTTTTTTGCAGACAACAGCTGCGGAATTATCGTTTTCATAACGTCCCAAAACAGTCACGCCGGTGTCCACAACCGAAATCCGGGGATTTTCTTTCAACACCATTTTCCGGGAATAAGTCATCGTGCTGCCGTCACTCATCCTGACCGCCAGCGGCAGCTTTTCATAACGTGCTGATAATTTTATGCCGGTAAAATCACTCATGGCTTTATCGGATAAACCACCGACAGTGGCAATTCCGGGAGCATAGATCCATACCGGATGACTCCCGTCACGCCGGATCTTATTCAGGATCTGCCTGCGTTCAATATCCGACGGCGAGAAACAATTCAGCATGACCACCATTTTGAAGCGGTTGGAATTTTTCAGATAATCTTCCAGGGTCATAACAGATATCGGACGGCCGGCCTGACGCATGGCATGCAATGATTCATCTGAAAGGGCATCTATCATAAAAACCGGGTGCATGATCCGGTTATGCCGCACCATCTCCCGGGGATCATATACGGCAGCGATATCCGCACATCCGGCCGGACGGTTCTCCGAATAGAGTTTTTTCCAGATCCGGTTAACCCGATTGATAACAGCCAGCTGCAGCGGATCGGTAAAAACTCCGGGAATATTCCAGTGGTTGCCGAGATCATTGAACTGCAATCCGATATGTTCGATCAGACACACACTGAAGTTGCGTTTCAAAATCGATTCTGATTGCCTGGGGCTGGCGGCATCCAATTTATGCGGAGCACCTGCCAAATGAGTCCGGGAATCATCTTCAAAAAATGCCAGTTTCCCGTAACGGACAAACGGAGAACTGATTATACGCGGATGCCCGCTGCCGCCGGGATGACGGTTTTTAGAACCGTATCCGTATGGAGAAGAGAGGAAGTCAATATATGGCGAACTCAAAACCCTCTCATATTCCACCGTCTGTCCATCCGCAGGGTAAGCCATTTCAAAAACATATCCATACCATGCGCCGACCAATTTCCCCGGCGCGATACGCTTGAATTCCTTTGCCCAGGCCAACAGTAAATCTGCAGTGACCTTTTGCTGACAATCGTAATAATCCATTGTCTGACGGTCATCCGGATCAACAAAATCCCGGATAAAACGGTCTTTGCCGCCGCGTTCTTTCCGGCCCGGCACTTCTGCAGCAGTGATTTTAACATCCGCTTTATTCCATGCTTTCTGCAACGCTGCATCACTGCCATAACGTCCGGCAAGATATTGACGGAATTTCTCCGTCATCCTCTTTCCGGTATCCGGCATATGACGGCTCATACCATAATAATGCCATTCTGAATAAACCCCATAACCGATACGGAATCCGGCAACCCTTTTGAACCAGGACTCTTTTTTCAATTCCCCCAACATCTTTTCCACTGCAGCTGCCGCATCCTTACGCCATTTATCAGAAGCCATTGAAACAGCTAATACCTGGCGGATAGTATCTATGCCGGGTTGTCCGGGGCCGGTAACATAACCGACACACTCATCCATGTTGGCTTTCATATACCACAAAGGAGCTTCCATACTGATCGCAAGGATCAACCTGGCATCCGGATTAGCCGCCAGAATCTTTTTTATCGCAGAACTGTTCCGGCGGATATAATCCTGATTCCATTTATCTTTTCCGGACATATAATCTCTCAACGGGATCGGATACTGAATAAGATTTATTCCCTCCTGATGCATTTTGGTGACATTGCCGCTGCTCCTGGCCGGCAGCATCCCGCGCATTCTGCCATTCAGCCAGACGATGTATAAGATCGGAGAAACGATTTTTCCATTGATCTCCAAGGCGGTCTGATTACCATTGGTCACAACTTTGGCTGTTGTATCAGCTTCATTATTCAACTGCAGAATATCATCAATATTCTCAACGGTATGATCCCATGCCTCATAAATCGCCTTTTCTTCCGGAGTCAAAAAAACTTCTGCCGCAGTGGAAATATCCTGCCAGGGCCAGCAGCGGGCATCCCCCATCACCCAGACATCAAACCATTGAGCATCCGGTTGTCTGGCAGACTTCCATGAACTGTCGGTAACAATTTTCACCTCTCCTCTGCCGGGATAATTCATCCGCAATTCGGCGATCAATCCGCCATCACCGGCGGGATTGTATACTTTTATCTGGATCCGGTTTCTACCGTTACGGATCAGACCGGTGAGGTCAAAACATTTGGCTTTGAGTGCTTTTTCACTCTGCACAACAGTTTTTGCCGCAGAAACCGGCTTGCCATTCAAAACAATTTCGCATGCATCATCAGCCATTATCATGATTTCCGCATCAGAAGGCAATTCACTGACTTCAAATTCCCGGGCAAAATACCTCGGAGTTTTCTCAACTGCCACCGATATTTCCGGATACCATATCCACTTGCATTTTCCGAAACCGTCTCCGGGGATGGCGTAATTAAGCTTCCGGATGTAATTTACGGCATTGTTTTTCAGATTTTCCCGGATGGCTTTTTCAGCATCGGAAAAGAAAAATTCTTCCGCCCGGGTTATCTTCTTCCAGACCGGATATGATGCGTCTCCCAATTCCGCCGCAGAGTGCCAGGCAGAATCATCAAAGCCGTTTTGCGAAAACCCGTCTCCCCCTTCTTCTGAAGCAAGAAAACTTTTATCACTCTTTACAATTACTTTTTCACCGTTTTTCAAATCAATCTCCAAACTCAGAATCACTCCGGCGGCAGAAATATTATTAAATATGCATAATGCCAAAACATTACTGCCTTTTCTCAACAACTTTTTCACATCATAACGATGTATCCGGATCGGTGCCCCCTGCTGCACCGGATCTGCCATTCTCGGAGCAGAAACCCCATTTACCGCCAACAAACGGCAACTGTCATCTGAGCAGATCAGTAATTGTGCTTCTTTGACCTCATCTGGCAAAATAAATGTTTTACGAAAATATCCGTAACTGTTGTTCTTAAAACCTTTTCCCGTCCATATCCATTTGATTTTTCCGGAAAAATCCGCCTGTGCAAACAGTAATGCTCCGGAAAATAACAGGAAAAATAAAATGATTTTTTTCATAATCACACCCTGAAATCCGGCATCACATCGGCAAACCGTCACTGTTAATGATCGCGGTAATTTTTTCATCAGCCAGTTCACCATCTGACATGCTGTCCACATGACCGTCAAAAAATGCGATATTACATACTCCGTGATTCAAAGCGATCGCACCTTTATTGCTCTGGGCAGATGTAAATGACACCGGACTGATAAGAGGGATACAACGTAATGTAGCACTGTTGGTGGAGGTCACTCTCCGACTGTCAAAGTGAGCAAATATCTGCGATGGAGATTTCATCTTTTTCAATACAAAATAAATATCCATTCCGACAGATGCATCATATGCGCCGTGTTCCTCTTTTTTGCTGTTGTACCAGGCATTGCCATCCTGCATGTGAAAAAACATTGCGTAGGCATCATATACCTGTTCGTCGAGATTTTTTGCCGGAAATTTCGGACAACGTACCACCTCATCGACCAGATATTGACCGTTCAGCATTCTGCCGCGCCAGGAGTAATCAGCGGAAACAATTGCGCCGTTGGCAGTTTGCCTGTTTCTCAAATATCCGTTAAAATCATCAGCATACTGCAACGATGCTCCAATACACTGTTTCAAGTTGTTGATACAACTTGCCGCCCGGCCGCGTTCCCGGGCGGAATTTAATGCCGGCAGTAAAATTGCTGCCAAAATGGCGATAATGGCAATGACAACAAGTAATTCAATAAGAGTAAAGCAGTGCTTTACTCTGCTGATATCAGCAGAGTATTTTACATTTCCCGGAGTAAACAAATTTGCCATAATTTTTCCTTTCTGTTTTTTTCATCCTGTATTGATTGATCCGACAATGACTCCAGAGTAGATCATTTCATATTTATTATACACCGGGAATGCCTGAAATAAAAATTCCGCCACTATCATTTCGCATCATACACTGTCATTCCGGCAAAAAACATATCTCCGGATAAAATGATACCATAGAACACATGCCGGTTCTATGGTATCATTTCAATTATTTTTGCGGATAAGTTATCGGGGAATCATCACAGCAAAAATGGCAGTCCGGGAAATTTATAGTTGTCCCGTTCTTCTTCCGAATAAAACACCTTCATCAGAAACCACCCGTTGCCGGGAGCTGTTTCCGGAGCTTCGGTACGATCTTTAGCCTCCAGAATCCGCGTCACATCCTCCGGCGTTGCCGCCGCTGTACATTTTTCAAAAACTTTTGCCGGAATAATTTTACATTTCAGGTATTTCCCGGCAGAATTGTTCTACTGCATCCTGCAGTACACATTCAGCCTCCGGCATGGTAAAAAGCCAGGGGGCGGTCATATATCCCAGCGGTTTACGTTTCAAATTCTTTTTACAGAAATCCACGATCAGCCGGATATTGCCGTCGTATGCCCAGTTGCTTCCGCAAGGCAACTGATCGTACCCCATTTCATCCAACTGGCAAAATGCCTTGATACCTCTGCGGAAAAAAGCGAGAGTTTCCGAATCCCCTTTCTGCGCCATTGGTTCCTCCACCCAGCGGTAATACCAGTTGTTCTGAATAACATCTTTAGGTACATTGCGGCTGAATTCAGCCGGATCATCCATATCCCACAGCTTATCCGACCACATACAGGGGCGGGCCCCGGCTTTACGGACCTCATCACAGAAGAAGTTGAGATCGTGCCACCAGAGATCGCCCTGCCGGACGATACTTATGGAATGAGTTGCCTGCATATGCGCAGCTTCTTCATCCATGCCGATGTGAAAAATCGCCGGAGAATCAAAAATTTCAGCTGTTTCAGCGATCAGATCGGCACAAACACGGTAATAAACCGGAGTTGACACCTGCCGGTGATAATCTTTCAGCCAGGCATCGTGACAGGTGGAAAAATTCAATTTCGGCACGACCTGCAAACCGAGTTCACGGCAGCGGGCCAACTCTTTTTTCAACTTTTCCACACTCCAGGCATGAGGCAGGGAAATTTCCGGATGGCTTTTGAATTTCACGGCATCGCCGACATCAATGACCAGCATATTACCGCCTTTTTCCGCAAAACTGCGGGTAATTCTTTCCCACACCCCGTCATCGCAGAAAAGGTCATCGTGAAAACCTGCCTGATTATGATACCCGAGAAGCTGATAAAGTTTCTCCCAGGTATAGGGCAATCCTTCCCGCCACGAATTGATATCCACATGCGGCAGCTGGTTTTCCGGACGATCCGTCCACATATTAGTGGCTAAATGAATCAAAAAAGCTTTATACATAAATATCCCTCTATCTCTGTTACCAGCCGACACTCAACGCTTTACCGAATTTACCATCGACTGTTTTCGCCTTATTCATATCAATAACTTCCTGTCCCGGAGCAAAATAATCATTCCCGTCAAAAGTGAGAAAAACCAGAGTATCAGCATCTTTTCCTTCCGGAATGCCGGAAGCGAAGTCGATCACCCGTTTGGAAATACGGACATTATCGACATGCGCGGTCAACTCCTGGGAAACGTATCCGGGATAACTGCCGATACAGGCGTTGACCGACGGATTGCGGTTGAGGCGGGTTCCGGCTGGAAGTTTTTTACTTCCGGCGGATTTGCCATTGATATATACCGAGATGGTCGCGTTGGCCGGATCATAGACTCCGGCGCAGTGTATCCACTGATTGAATTTGATCGGTTCATTGGATACAACGTAGTAATCTTTTTCCTTTTTATCGCCCCACTTGACATAAACACGGAAAATGAGTTTGCCTTTTTCAATATACAGTTCCCAGCCGCGTTCACTGCTGTCGGCGTGAGCATATTTACTTATCAGACGCGGAGCCCGGGTCTGCCCCTGATTTTCCGGGATATTGAACCAGCCATCCACGCTCAAAGCTCCGGAACACATTTCCGCTGAATCTTTGACCCGCACATTGGCAATAACAGTCGGCATGCTGATACTCACACCGTCAAGTACGCGGCGCATGGAATCATCTTTGCGGAGCCGGGCATCGGAAATACCACTGAAAAAGAGAGCGACCCCATTCTTTTTGCAAAGAGGTGAAAGCTTGTGGATGCTCTCCATTGCACCGGGCATATTATAGTTGTCATCGGTACTGCAGAGATAACCTCGATCGGCGTGCTTGACTTTGTCATAGCCGTAGAGGTAGCGCCCGGAAATAACATTCAATACCAGCCCATCAATGTATTTATTGGTGATCATTGAGTTGTAATCCAGCACCATATTGCCGTACGGAGCTTCATAATATCCGCCGCGCGGCAGGGCAATGTAGAGAAGTCTGCCGGGCATGGCTTCTTTGAGTTCTTTGGTAAACTGCACAAGATATTCACCGCGAAGTTTGCGCCAGTTTTCCACTTCCTGACTTTTGGGAGCATATTCCGGCGCGCGCCAGTCGAAGCGTTTATCTTTGGTAATATCAATGCCGTAACGCTTCTGATACTCTTTGACCACATGCGGGCCGAAACCGAACTGGTCGGCATGATCTGCCGGTTTACTGTGGGTACGGGAACAGAGATAAAGACCGTCGGCATCGAACTCCTTTACGAACCCCGCCAAACGTTCAACCATGATTTTTCTGGCGGCAGGATTGGAGAGATCAAGCACACCATAGTGATAATTACCGGCCAGATCGCGTTCCTGATATTCAGGATGGGCGATGGTCATTTTATCCTGCCAGGGAAAGTCTACATAACCACCGAATTTCACACTGGTCGGTGCGCCGTGATCGTTGAATGTGGCATAGAGCATCAACTTCTGACCATTTTCTCTGGTGAATTTCCGTACTACAGCCGGAGCATTGAATTTGCTGTAGAGATTTATGACCAATTTATTCCATTTTTCATAGAACGGACTGGGCGCACGCATTTCATAATAGCGCACGATATAATCCGTTCCGATACGCCACAAAATGGTTTGGACTTCATGCTTTTCCTGCCAATATTTCAAAGCGGTTTTTATACTTTCCGGAGAATCTAAACGATTGACCCCTTTAGCCACAACGATGGCATCTCCCCAGCTGACATTGACCAGGTTATTTGTTGGAGCGGCAGATAAAACCGCTGAACCGGCTATAAAAGTTGTTAACAAAAATTTACGCATTTTCTCACCTTTCTTACTTTTTCTGAATTTGTATCACAGACTTTGCAGCGGATATGTAAAAGCTCTATCCTCCTTTCGCCGCTTCACAGAAAATAAAATCACAACTGTTGCCTGCGATGATAATATATCATAATAAATTATCTCCATCAAATAGTGATTTATAAACGCCGCTATTGAAAAATTATAATTTTTCTGTGAATGTTTTTCAATAAAAAATATCAACGTAAAAACCGGACAGTTGCTTCTAAAGCACTATATTTTCCGACAATAAAACATCAAGGTCTTCTTTGAATTTATTTAAATTACGGATATGTCCATGATGATATTTTTTTGCATATTGCGCCGGAGTCATTTGGAAATGCTTACGGAAAGTATTGGAGAAAAAACTGTGATCATTCCAACCGCAAAGCATAGAAATTTCCCGGATCGAGAGTTCCCCGAATGCCAGCAATTCACACGCCCGCCGCAACCGGACTTTAACGATCATCTGCCGTACCGTCATATCAAATACGCTGCGGAAAAGCTGCGGCAGATAGGTCGTACTAACTCCGGCCGCTGCGGCAACATCCGACACCGACAGATCGGAGCGGGAATAATTTATATGGATGTAATCTATCGCCAACTGTGCGGAACTGCTGTCATTGCGGAACTGATTTTCATATCGCCGGAACTTCCGGAATGCCAGCATCAGCAATGACACCAGGGTTCCGAACAGCTCCCGCAGCAGCTCCCCCGGCAGATTCTCATCGATCGCGCTGCGGATCATTTCGATCTGCCGGAGTATAAATCTCCCGATTGCCGGATCACTGATGTAACCGACCGGATTACCGTCAGAATCTCCCCGGTATGACCTGACATCCCCCCGGACATTGACCGTAACGATCCGGCATCCCCGGTAAAATCCCATCGGCGTGGAATGATGCATAACCCCAGGCGGAGCTATTTCAAGCCGGATAAAATCAGATGCCGGTTCTTTGGCCAACAGCCGCAATTCGTAATAACTGTGACGGTGGGAAGCCTCGGGAAGTTCCTCTTCGTTGAAAAAAATCAGCGGCAGCGGTTCCACAAAACGCAGATGATTCAGCCGGTGCAACATCAACTTGATATACTCTGAATCAGACAGCTGTGACAGATTATTGGCCATTGCTCACCTCGTTTTTCAACAAAATTCACTTCCCGGATGATCACTGATCATTTGTCCGCGATGATATCTTCTCCCGCGCTCTTAAAAGTCAACCCTTTCCACTTTTTCTCCGGCTGTACCGGGCAGAACCAGAGTATGACAAAAGTTATCAGAAATGAGAAAGGCAGATTGAAAGCAAAACTGCACTCTTTGGGAACATTTGTAATACACGCATTACTGTAAATAGCCCAAATCAGCAGTCTGAACATTACTCCCATTACAATCAAACCGGCAAAGTAGGTGATTTTGGAAATGGTAAATTTCCGGGAGGCCTTAATGATAAAGGGGAGGATGAACAATACACCGATAATAAAGGCAATTACCGCATAAGAGTATGGCAATCTGCCCGCCCAACCGAAACCCGCAGATGGATTTTCCACCCACGCCTGATAAGAACTGCGGGAACTGGCGTACCAGAAAGCCTGCAGAACACTTTCTCCGAAAGCAAAAAAGGTGTAACTCCATATCAGCAGCGCATTGGCACGTTTGGAAAGTGCGGCAAAAAGAAATGCCGGCAGAGTTATAGCTCCAAGCAGATTGAACAAAGTGCCGACCTCTGCGACCGACTGGCGCAGCCACTTGCCGGAAAAATCCAATGCCAGAGCCAGCACCACTGCAAAAACACCGATGACAAGCGTAGCGATTTTAGCTACTTTGATCTCCTTTTCAGCACTCATATTTTTATTGATGAAGCGGCTGTGGAACTCTTTCAACCAGACGGTGGCCATTGAATTCATGCCGCTGTCCAGCGTACTCATGATCGCCGCGAGCATTGCCGCCATAAAAATTCCGGGGATCGGGACCGGCATTTTGGTGGCAATGAAGTGGAAAAACGCTAAATCTCCGGCTGTTACCTGCGGATCGGGATTTTCAGCATAATAGGCGTATATCGACCAGCCGATCACATAGAGAACAACGGTTGATAAAAGGCCTGACACGGTGGCAATCCACTGCGACTTCAAACCGGTTTTCCAATCTTTGGTCGCCAATATCCGCTGGACATTGAGCTGATCGCTGGATACAGAACTGATACCACCGAAAATGGCATCGTAAAGCAGCAGCCAGAAACAGAGCCGGATATATGGTTTGAGATGATAAAATTCTTCTACGGCATACTGCGGCGCGCCCCGGCCGTGAGTCCAGGCATAAGAAATACCGCCGAAAATGCCGCCGTCCAGATTATTATTGAGAATGATCAGGATCATGATCAAACCGAAAACCAGTACAAAAAACTGGATCACATCGGTCCAGACAACTGCTTTCATCCCACCGAGAACGGTATAAACAGCTCCGACAACACCGACCAATATGATCGTTACCCAGCTGGGCCAGCCGTACGCACCTTCGAAGATTTTACTGGTCGTATACAACACCATCCCCAGGTACATGGTCCTGGCGTAGAAGCTGCATACGGCGACAGTGGTGCGTACGGTGGAATCATACCGCAGCTCCAGATAAGAGTACGGGGTAAATGTACGAAGTTTGAAGTAGAACGGAATGAAAAGCTTGTACCACAACGGCACGGTGATGATATTCAATACTGCCAGAGAATACAACGTCCAGCCGTTATTGAAAATTTCTCCGGGGACCTGTACCAGCGATATCGAACTCAAAAGCGTCATCATCATGGACAATCCGATGGCGATATAATTCATACCGCGCCCGCCTAGCAGGTAGTTTTCTGTGGTCTCCTTTTTACTGTTGAATAAAAATCCCACTCCGATGACCACCGCCATATAAAAAGCGATAATCCCAAAATTCATCCAGTTTTCCATTTCGTTCCTTTACTGCGTAGAGAGAATTGTCAAATCAAATAGATGTTATGCGTCCGGTCAGGGCGTGTATTCATCACTGTTGATCGTCCAGAATCCACCGGGACGTTTCGGAGCATCTCCATCGTATTCAGGAAGTTTTACAGCTTCAACATGCCCATCGGTCATCAACAGGTTGCAAAAACCATTATGCCGATTTTTCACATAATTATCTGCTCCGCCGGTTTTGCTGTTTTTAAGATGCGAGGTATGCGCATATTCTGTAGGAGCTTCGATCAACATCATTGTTCCACTGACATCTGGGATTTTTGTGAGTTTGCGGGAAAGATCAACAGGATCATTCCACCCCCCGCTGACCCCATAACCATCTGCCCATTGTGGATTACTGTTATTCCCCCCGACAGCATAATTCACTGCGTAAGTATAGTTAAAACCATTGGTCCCGGAAATTTGACCAAACCAAGGTTTGATAGATTGACAAGCAAGACCGTTGAATTCAGCAGGAATGTCTGCATCTCCACCGCCCCAATTCATATACAATTTGGAAATTCGGTATCCCCAACGATCCTGACCGGCTGTTCCTCTGGTTGAACTGGCGGCGTTACGGCTGGGAACGGCGTGATCATTATAATCATTCGCATAGGTCAAAAAATGTGTGCCGAATTGTTTCATATTGTTGATGCAACTGGCGGCGCGGCCGCGCTCTCTGGCAGAATTGAGCGCAGGAAGCAGAATAGCGGCAAGTATCGCGATGATGGCGATAACAACGAGAAGTTCGATTAAAGTGAAGCGTTCAAGCTTCACTTCAGCCGGCTGAAGTGATTGGATTTTCATGCTTTTTTCCTTTCTTGAAATACTTTTTACCTTGCAATAACAGCTCTTGTAAAGTGGTGTTATTGCCCTTTTCTTTTAGTAATATATCCCGGAACAACATCAAAAACAAATCATGGTATTGTAATTTTATCAAGCGGCTTTTGTAATTTTTCTCATATACACTCCCCTGTGGTCATTTCGGCATTCTTTAATTAAAAAAAAGCATGTAAGTTGTTTGTCTTCAAGCTGATTTTACACACAAATTTTGTACCTGCCCGGCGGCAAACGGCGGCAAACGTGCCGCTGTTTTTGTTGGCTCGCTTGCGCTCGATTTGGCATGCGCTTTTACGGACAAAAACAGACATGACAGACTTTACAGACTTTACAGACACACCATCTCCGAGGGGGCGGCGGCGGCAGACTGCAAGCGTTTGTCTGCAGACGTGTGACCACCCATTGTCCGTTATTGTCCGTTATTGTCCGTTTTGTCCGTTTCGGTCGATCCACCAACCACGACTGCACTCACCACGTTGATTTGCAGGCTATTTTGTTGGCTCGCTTGCGCTCGGCGGCAAACGTGCCGCTGCGGTAAACGCGCCTTCGCTTCGCTGGGCGCGAGATGGATCAGAGCGTTTGTCTGCAGACGTGTGACCACCCCTGTCCGTTATTGTCTGTTTTGTCCGTTTTGTCCGTTACGGTCGATCCACCAACCACGACTGCACTCACCACGTTTGTTTGCAAACATACGTCGCCACCATCATCCAA
>SUVW01000032.1 GCA_015061815.1 Lentisphaerota bacterium | reverse complement strand
TATGCGTTTCTTTATTTTTGTCTTTGATCAGAGGGTGAGCGTCGATCCGTTTTTTGATTGAATCTGCTGAAAATTCCGTCCGTCGAACCGGTCCGATGATTCCTCTGGCATTGCGGCGGGGGATCATGTAAACCGGAGTTGCTCCGGTAATGACCATAGCGTAATTGAGTGACTTATGACAGTTGCGGTCGACCAGAGCGATATCTCCGGATAAAACCTGACTGCGCCAGATGATCTGATTGACTGTGCTGGTTCCATTCAAGACATAGTAGGTTTGATCAGCCCCGAAAACTCTGGCGGAATTGCGTTCAGCATCACCGGCGGCTCCTTCGTGATCAAGCAAAGACCCAAGCTCGGGAACAGAAATGGAAAGATCGCTGCGAAAAGTATTTTCTCCGAAAAATTTGTACATCGCCACTCCTGACGGGGCGCGGAGAAATCCCTGCCCGCCCAAATGCCCGGGAGTATGCCATGCATATTTGTAACGTTCAGAGTACTCTACAAGTTTTCCGAAAAATTCCGGCACGACATTTTCCGAATAACTTTTCACCCAGTTGGCTATTCTGCCGGAAATAAATTCAATAGTATCCGCAGTCTTCCACAGACAGTCATTGATTTTTTTGAGTACATCTTCAGAAAGATTTTCTGTTTCCAGATGATCCGTGAGCAAAATGACCGGAATTTTTGTATTCCGCGTCCGGATACCGGCAAGCAGGATTTCCGGAGCCATTTTTTCATTGTTCTGCTCAAACTCCAGATCCCAGTCAATGACCACGCATCCGATATCGGCACGGCTGGTGAAGATTTCAAGAGCATCTTCATAACTTGTCGCCGAAATAACAGTGCAAGCATCGATTTTTCTGAGTTCATCCAACAACTCCCGCAGCCGGTGTCCTTCATTATTCCCGGCAGAAAATTCGCCGGAAACGAACAGCACCGGCCAATCAGCGATTGTCATTTTCATAACAAATTCTCCTCTTTTTAATGGATCTTTCATTCCGTTCTTTACCGGAGCAACCCATGAAATATGCTCAACAACAGTAAAAGAAACTTGCGGTTTGAAAACCGATCCATGCTCCTCTTCTTCATTCCAATATAATATATCGAGAGAAAATTCCAATTGAATAATTTGCGTGAAAAGCAACTATTTCTGATTTTACACTGTCGGGAAGAGGAGCAGCTTGTATTTTTTTTGAGCAAGGTTATATTATTGCGGGAGGTATATGTATGAAAGAAAAATTTTTTGTCCGCTTGTTTGCTGAATCTGAAGCGGGGGTTGTACAAAATATTATTCATAGAGGGTTGCGGGAAATCAACGGTAAAGATTATCCGGCAGAACTCATTGAAGAGTTGGTAAATGGTGCCATTCTATGTATGTTTTTTATAGACAATAGGTTAGTTGGCAAATTATTCTCTTTTGTGTTTCCACTTGACAAATTGGAGTACGGATGGTATATTACTTGCGGCGTTTATGTAAAAAACAAGGTGGGTAGAACGTTTACCCCGGAAAAACCGGCAAAAAGGAATAATTTAATTGCAAATGCATGATTGAAAGTTATTTGTATGGAATGGCACAAATTACCAAAGAAATATTATGAAGTAAGACCACCTGTTCCACAAGTAAAACAGAAGAGATAAATCATGAATATAATGATATTTTTATTGTTAATTATAGCAAGTTTGTCGCTTTGTCTCTTCGTAGGGGATATCGTGCTAAATAAATATAAAAAAGCAATATTATTAAAAAAAATTATTCTTCTTATAATATTAACAACAATATATTTATTATCATCTGCAATTATCGTAAGCATGTTCCCCCATTCTTCTGTAACAGTAATGCTGGGACCTGCGGTGGCCATCTTATCGTTCTTTTATAGTTCTTACAGAGATATTATTTTATTTTTGATTTGCTGTTTCACAACAATCCATTTTTTTATTCTTGGTTGGATTTGTTCATCTGCCAATAGGATAATAAAAATTATTTCTATTGTTATATTCATACTATGGTATTTAATTTTAGTATTCATGTTGTATCATATGCAAAATGCAGGATGAGTTACGTTTACCATTTGAGTTTTTGAGGTAAAGATAAACTAAAGGAATATGTTCCAAATGGGAAACACTCAGGGAAGGAAATTAACTATGGTTCCATTTAAATGTTTGATGATTTTTATTGCTATTTATTTTTTTTCATTTGTCATTGAAGCAAAAGAACAAGAAAACATTCGAATTAGTGAGGATTTTCGTAAAGTTTTGATGGCAGCCAAAAAACAAATGAAACATGAAAAAATCAATAAGTTTAACATCAACGAAATTTCCGGAATTAAAATTCTATACAAAAATGATATCCCTATGACGTATTTGATTTTACAAGAAGGGTGGAATATCGCTATTCCTGTTGGAGGCATTTTTAAAATAATTTTACGTTATAATGATTTAAAATTAGAAAATATTAAAATAGGACGTTAATAATGAAATATAAAAATATCTTATGTTTGCTTTTATTAGCAATGTTTCTGAATTGTGATGCAGTGGGAGGAGATTCGAAAAAGACTATAATTACTTTTCTAAATATTGCAGATGATTATGCTAAAAAAAATAAAATGTATGTTCAAGAATGGCAATTAACAGAAGTAATGCGGCTCCGTTGGCAAGATGTTTTAAATGAAAAAAGGTTGATTTTTGCAGCAGAATGCACCAAAGGCTTAAACAAGAATAATTTGTATGTTTTTATTGCGTTCTCAAAAAAAGACAATACTTTACAAAAAATATTGTTGATTGATTATAAAACACTAAAAATCATTGCAGAAAATACGATATTTCTTCAGTGACAGAAGACTACTATGCGTACCTTCCGTGAAAATGCGGCTTGGAATGGAATGTCCTGGCCAGCCAATGTCAGTGGGGATTTGACCACCTGGACTTATGATGCTGCTTCCGGATTGGTTACATCTAATGTCAATATTGCAATAAAAACTGCTTCTACAGTAAAAAATACTGCGGTTGCAACTGCTATTACAGTAAAAAATACTGCGGTCGCAACTGCTATTACAGTGAAAAATACTGCAGTCGCAACTGCAACTACAGTGGAAAATGTAGCAATAGAATTTTTTGATAGAGCAAAAAACGCATGGAATTGGGCAACAACATGGTAATTGGAGAACTTCATGAAAAGGATTAAGTACATTATCATTTTTATGGCACATATTTTAATATTGGGTTGTAATATGGAATTTCCCCGTCCACTAATATTAGAAGAAAAATTTCCTAACTCTGCGACTTGGGAATTGAATCGAAAAAGAAATCCCAAGCGATTTAAAAATCTTAGTAAAACCTGTGCATCTTTAGGTTGGAGCAGTTTAAAATCGTATCAGATGCATGGAAAGTATATGTATCAACTAGAACAGGCGGCAAATAATTTTAATGATTGTTGGAAATATGATTCTGAAAATTATAATTCTTATTGGGGGTGGGGGATTATATTTTCAATACTAGCTGAAAAAGAAACACAAAAAGATGCTTTAAACAACTTATTAAATTCTATTAAGTGCTTTGAGTTAACGCCTGTTAAAAATATACCGAATGATGAATTGGTTAATTTTTATATGGATTGGGCAAATGTGTATAATGGTTTGGGGGCATATTATAAAAAAGAACAAAGAAATGAAGATACTAAAAAAATGTTAGATTTGAGTAAAGATATCCTACTTAAATTATTGGATAAAAAAACTAAGGCATCTGCTCGGATTTACTTTTTATTGTCTGTAAATTATTTTTACAGAGATGATTATATTCAAGCCAATTACTATATGCAAAAAGCAAAAGAAGGCAGTTTTTCAATACCTTCTCTTTACGAAAGAGAATTAAATAAAATAGAATAAGTATCGTTGAGAATTTATTTTATATGTTGTTTGATAGCCGTTACAGCGGCAGTTCTTAATCTTACATCGCTACTTTTGCTGTAAAGATCGATAACAGCTAAATCATTACGATTGCCGTATTCGCCCAGGGCTGCAATCGCTGAAACTTTCAACTGTGTTTCTTTTGAGTTTTTCAAAATATCGCGCAAAATCGGTCGAACCTGATCAGGTTTAACTTGATTCATACCACAGATTTGAATCAAGGTTACTTTAGCGTAGTTTGGAATATCTTTCTGCAATAATTCAAAAGCCAGTGAATGCAAAATTTCTTTATCAATTTTTAGACTGTCTTTATTTAATTCCATTGCGATCATTCCCGTAACTGCCAACTTGACAAATCGACATTTCCATAGTAATTTTATTACGCATCTGATCTTTCCTTTATTTTTTTGTTTGGTTACTAAAAAATAAAGGAAAGATGCACTTTTGTCAAACAACTCGTCCCATCACAAAATTTGGGACATTAACAAAAAATAAACTCATGACGGGGCAAATCAAAATTTGCCAAAGTCAGGAGTTGTTTTTTGCAGGGATTGCGTAACGTTGACAAAAAAATGGCGAAAGAAGAGGGATTCGACGCGAGGGCGTAGCCCGAAGTGAGCGCGAGCATCGCAGACCTCCGGTCGAGAAGCGCAGGGCAACCCATAAAAAAATCACGCTTTCTGCGCCATGCAGAAAGCAGCAACGTAAAAATGAAAAAACTCAATAGCAAGTTTACTTGCGATCTTGAGTTTTATTATTTTTACAGTGATTTTTGTCCACCGCTTGGAAAAGAGCAAAAAAAATGGCGGAAGAAGAGGGATTCGAACCCTCGGAGAGTTGCCCCTCGGCGGTTTTCAAGACCGCTGCCTTAAACCACTCGACCATTCTTCCACATACATTTCTGTAATGTATCACCGAAACAATTATTTTACAACCTTTTTTTGTAAAATTTTTGATTTTTATCACAAAAAATGCACCTTTGCCCCCCTGATCCTGCACATTACAGTACTTTATTTGACATATTTCAAAGTTTTTTGAAAGCTTTTATTTTTCCGGAACAGCGAATCCATTTTCCGATATCCGTCACCATAGACCGGATCTTTCCGGGATTTCTTGACATCATTCAAATATGCGGTACCGTTTTTTTCGTTATAAAGAGCAGAAACCAATTCGCAAAATCCCTCTTCATTGGCCAAATTTTTCACATTTCCGACATTGTGGCGTAAATAATCGTGGGTCAATTCATGAGCAAGAGCATCATAAAGCATATCTTCCGGGACGGTATTCAGTACAAAAATCTGACATTTTTCATCAGAAATACGTTTTTCTTTTTTTCCATTCGGCAATATTTTCACCGTAACTTTGTTCCGATAGCGCATAAGAGCCATCCGCGAACTGCCCGCCGGTTGATATATGGAACCAGATTCTTTTTCCAACCTGGCCGGTGATACCTGGAGCAATTCAATACGATGTTTGGAATCATACCCGAATCTTGCTGCCAAATCAGCCCTGACTTTCCTGAAGATCCGTTCTACATCAGCCGGCTTACGGACGGCCATTTTATTGCATTTCGCGCACAGCCAACGCCCGTCGGGCAACTGTTTTAAACATCCCGGCATGGAACAAAAATAGCAATAGTTTTTTTTACTGCATTTCTGACAAAAATATTTTTCTCCGCCGCGCATATCAGTCACGGTAATGACCTGCATCAAACCGGTGCGGCAGGTTGAACAACGGAAAACTTTGAAAAGACATGCTTTGGAACAAAATGTCTTTCCCATCATTGTCACGCTGCGCGAGGAACAAGGTTCCCGGCAATAATCACACTCCGGCAAAGATGCATGATAACACTTTTTGGAACAAAAGTAACCATCCCGGGTACGGATATATTTGCCCCGGATTTTTTTATTGCACTGAATACACTCCGATGCACTGTAACCGGCCGGAATAAGTATAAACAAAATCAGAAAAAGATGAATCCATCTCATAATCTGCCTCCTGTTATTAACTTATACTTCCGTATAGCAAATTTCAAGCCGCAAAAAATAATTTTACGGAGAAACATCGAACATTTTCAAATATTTATCCGATCTCTTCAAACTTTCTTTCTCGTAATATTCGATCCCATATTTTTCCAGAATCGTCGGCGTATCACCAAATAAAGAAACTCCCAAGTGCAGTCTGTTGCTGCCCCATTGGGCACCGGCAGCATGCAATATTGTCGGCATAAGATCAAAAGCGGCAAACAATCTGCCATCCTTTTTTTTCGGACGAACTGCGGAATTTATAAAACAATTATACGTCTTTCTTTTTTCACAAAGTACATCATCGCTGAATTTACGCAATTTACTCATGAAACTGTTTGACATCGCCAAATGGTCAGAAACAATAATTATCGTTGTATTTTCTGCAAAGCTTTGTGATTTGATCCAATTGATCAAGTTGGATATCCTATAATCAGCAACACGCAAAACTTCGGCAAAAAAATCTTTCTCTTTCTGCAAATGCTCCGGAGGCAAATAACCATTCGGGCCGTGAGTATCCAATGTCAGAGCAACAAGAAAAAATGGCTGGTTTTGTTCCGACAAACGCAAACATTCTTCCTTTATTTTTTTGAAGAGAACACCGTCATCAACTCCCCACTCAAAAGGCGCACGATTGCTGATGTAATCATCTTCTCCTGATAATTCATCAAACGCAACAATTTTTACTCCGGGGTGATCTTCAAAAAGATATTTCTTCCCGGCGAACTCCATGTACCCGCCTTGCATGTAGGTACATGAATAACCGCCCTGTAAAAAATAGTCAAATATAGATGGCAGTTTGTATCGCCGGTTATTTCCGGCACTAGCTAAATATAAACCGTGCAATGGCAATTGCGGTATTCCGAAAAAAATGTTGACAAGTGCCGCAATTGTCCACCCGGTACCATTACACTGTACTCTCCGGTCAAAAGAAAGATTTTTTTCTTTAATGTGCATCAACTCCGGAATCATGTTGCCGCCAACGACATCCGGTTTACTGAAAGTTTCTTCCACAGATTCCATGACAATGACAATACAGTTACGTTTTTGTAAAAAACGTAACTCCCCGGGGAGTGGCTGCGAAAACTCATTTTCGATCATTTTCGATTCACAGCAATAAAAATCAATACCACTTTTGAAGGGAATATATTCGTTAAAATAATCACCAGCTGCCATCAAACACACACCGGCAAATATATACAAAAAAACCTGCAGATGACTTTTTTTTACAAAACGGCATCTGTCGATCCATTTGAATATTGACCATAAAACAAAGTATATAATAATCGCAATGCCCAAAGAACAACAGAAAATTCCGATTATTTGTTTTACAGCTCCATTCACGTCTGCCTGCTTCACCGGCATGGCTAAATGAAAAAACAATTGACTCGGGTTGATACGCCCGAAGGTATTATTTACCATTCCGGCGATAAAAAAGAAACATAAACTGCATGCGCTCATTGCTGAAATCACAATCGCATGCAAAATATTTTCACGATTCGTTTTTTTATGAGTTATCTGCATTATTGCTATGCTCACATCACCGGGGCAACGATTTTTACATCACAACCTTTGCGGAGATCTTTAACTGTATCCCGGAATTTTGCCATGTGCGGCGCGGCAAGATGCGCCTGATGCAAATCCCGGTTTTTCCATGCTTCGATGATCGTCAGATATTTATCCTGCTGCTCCTCATCGGCTTCCAGACATGGTGTATACATGATACATCCGTCTTCCGATAAAACCTGCGGAACTGTTTCCGCCAATGCCGCCAACATCGCGTCTTTGCATCCCTCATTCAATTCCATCCGTGCGATGACATATATCATATTGCATCTCCTATAAACTCAACTTTAAAATCGCGGTAAGAATATCACAACTGTCTTCCAAAGGCACCGGATGCGGTGCCAATTCCAGTTTCATCCGGTTCTGTGCGCCACTTGCAGCAGTTTTTTCGATCAAAGCTGCATTGATCCCCGGCCACGCCGACAATCCGCCGGGCATACCAACTGAATCCAGAAATTCTTCATAAGAAGCGATAACCTCTTCCGGGGTGGTTCCCGGGAAAATATCCTGCAGTTCCATTGTTCTTTCACGCACCAGAGGATTGGCCAGATAATAACGCCAGCACTCCGGCAGCAAAACCGCCACTGCATCACCGTGAGCGATCCTTCCGAACCATGAAAAACTGCACAAATGCGGCAAGCCGGTGGATTTATAACGGATCGTCATTCCGCCGAGCAATGCGGCATACATCATCGCCTTTCTTGCTTCCGGAATATTTTTCATTGCTCCGGGCAGAGATGCAGCCACCATTGCGATGCCGCATTTGGCCCACTGATTTGCCGATGGATGATTGCCATCGGCACGTACATTGATAAATCCCTCTATCAAATGCGCCAATGCATCACAACCGGTCGCCCGGGTCAACAGTTCCGGCATCGTCGCGGTCAATTCCGGAATCATTACCGCTTCAGCAGGGATACTCTCTTTTTCCACGATCAACCGTTTAACTCCGGCCGCCCGTACCACGATATTGGAATACGGCGTTGCTTCTGAACCGGTACCGCTGGTAGTCGGTATGGCAATGATACGGCGCAAACTTTTTCCCGGATGAGCATTACTCCATAAATTCACTCCGAAAAGTTTATCCAACGGCCAATGGGTTTCCTCCATCAGCAATGCGGCCTTTGCCGCATCCAAAACGCTGCCGCCGCCGATTGCCAGCACCTGTTCAAAATCCTGCCGGTGTAAATATTCGGCCATAGCTTCCACACATTTGCTATCCGGTTCAGCATCGATCCCGCACCATACCCGGAATCCGGCATCTCCGGCCGTTTGAGCATAATGCATTCCGGAAAAAACAACTGTTTTTTCCGGTGAAAACCGCCTCAATGCTTCAGAAAGATCAGTTGCAAAACTTATTTTTTCCCCGGGTACTGCAGAAAAAAACTTTTCAGCCTGAATACAAAGTTTATTCAAATTATCCATGATCCGCTGGATACCTCCCGATAACGGTTGACCATTTCCGGCTTGGCTGAATAAGGCAGACGTTCATCCAATTCCTCGATCCGCTCGATGGTGCCATCAAGATACTCCCGAAGCCGGATGCTCAATTCTTCCAATCGCGCCAACTGTCCGGCGTTGCGCACCTGGATGCGCTCCAATCCGTGAGCTTTGGCACACTTCAGCCAATTGCGCCGGAAACCGGCATCAAATTCGATCAGCGCGGCGATCGCAGCCGGAAGTGTCGTTGTCAGCAATTCCCGCAGTGCCAACCGGTCACCCCGGTCATAGGCCGCTTCCAATGCTCCGCGCAATTCAACTTTTTTGATAAGAAATTTAATAAGATCAACCGCATAACCGATATCCCCTGCCCCGCAATCTTCAGCGAAAGGCATTATCCGGCACAAAACATCATCCAACTGATCCAGATAATTGAGGTCAAATTCCGGATTTGCCCGCTTGCAGCTGTCAAAATATTTTCCAAGCAGCGGGTCATCCCACAAAATCATTGACGGTATCACCGAATATTTTTCTCCGATGGGCATGTGCAATTCTCCGGCAGTTATATTCGCTTCATAATCAGCATGACAAACCGCCTTGAACCGGTCCGCAGAATCATTCTCATCGCGTCTGCCGAATGCCAGATCAGCACAGCGGATGATACCGGCCAGACTTGAATCATAATTGCAATAAGCCCCGTCATCACCCCACATGGTAAAAAACAACTCCCGGATATTCTCCTGACGGCAGACATCTATACACGGCATGGCGGTATCCATCGTCTGCCGGTGGTCATACCACATGCGAACCCAGGTCCAGATACCGGATGCAACCACCGGCTCTCTGCCCAGTTCCCGGTGACGGGAGATCATTTTCCGGTAGTCGCTGCACTGATCGTGGTAGTAATCCCAGTAAACCAGTTCCACATTCTCCGGAATCGTTTTCGCAATACCAGGCGCAAAAGCTGACGTGTAATCATAGTATTCATGCTTCTCATTGGTCATCCGGAAAAACATATCCGACCAGATCATTGCTTCAAGTCCGTTCTCACGGCAAATCCCGGCCACCAGATCCAGATGCCGCTGCATAATATCCGATTCTTTCTGCGCTCCGAACAAAGTTTGATGACGCCCCCGCCCCAGGCCGAATGCCTCATCCATACCGACATGGATGCGGCGGCTGCGCAGCGCAGATTTCCAGAAAGAGATTATTTTGCGGATCAAAGATTGGGTTCCGGCGTTATCAACCATCATGATTCTTTCTGAATCATAAATTTCCGAATATGCCACGCCGTGCTGCAAAATCTGTTCCATGTGGCCCAGAGTCTGCACACATCCGATCAATTCAATTCCAAGAGCATCGGCATAGTCATCCATTTCCTGAAGTTCTTCCAGAGTGTAAGGTGCCCGGTAAGCTCCGAAAAACGGTTCATCCTCCAATTCAAAAGTATCTTCACAATAAAGCAGCACTTCATTGCATCCGCACAGAGCCAAACGGCGCAGCCACATTTTGAAGTGTTCCACCCGCATGACCATATTGCGGGAAACATCCAGCATTATTCCCAGTTTTTCAAATGGAGTGCGCTCTTCACCATCCAGTTTGGCCAACGCGCTGCCGACACCGCGCAAAGCTCCGGAAATCGTTGAATACTCCACCGTGACTCCTCCCCGGCTCCGCCGAACCCGGGAAATATTTTCTGAATCATCCAATTTACGGAAAGTCAACTTCAATCCGCGCCCGCCCTCGGATATGGGATACTCTGTTTCCAGAAGATGCAGTGCGGGAATCAATTCAGCCGGTGTTTCATTGCCGCGCCATGCCAATTTTGCAACTTGATTTGTCATAATAAACGCTCCTGTAATTCACGCTGTTTCAGCTCCGGAAATTCCGATAAACATCTATCATCCAGACGCTTTTATGCTTGCCGCCCTCCGGTCAGAACCATGTCTGCGACAAATGCATAACGTTGATAAAAATCGGAATTCTTTCCGTAATTTTCCGCCTCTGACTGTAAATCAGCCAATTTCCCCGGAGTACTCAAAGTCAACATTAAAGTACGGTTCAGTATTTTCTGCCGGAACCGGCCTGGAACGACCGGACTCCCGGCTTCTCTTACCAGAAAGGAAAAACCGCAATTGCTGCTGCACAATACCGGTGTCCCGCAAGCAAGAGCTTCAAGCAATGCGCTGCCGGAAGCCTCACTCCGGGCCGGATGGAGCATCAGGTCGGCAGCGGTAAGCAATTCGGCGATATCATTGCGTATCCCGGCAAAAATGACCTGCCGGCCGACCCCGCAGCGGAAGGCAAATTTCCGGTAGGCTGCCGGATTGTCGCGCCCGACGACCAGCAAACGGGTCCGGCGGCGGATATTTTCCGGAAGAGCTGCCAAAGCCGCGATAGAACGGTCAACTCCTTTGGAAAAAAATGCAGAAGTCACCTGAATCAGCAAAATATCCTCTTCACCGATACCCAATTCATCGCGCAAAACATCCCGTTTTGACCGTAATCCGGAGGCTTTCGAAAATGTTTTATTTATCCCCGGAGGCAGCAGGATCATCCGTGATTCCGAAGTGTTGTATATGCGCTGAAATGTTCTTTTCTGCCGGTTGCTCACGCAAAAGATCCCCCCTTGTCCGGCTGGGGAAAATATCTTTTTTTCCATTGCGGAAAAAGTTTGATAACGGGGAGAAAGCTTATCCAGAAAAGAGAGATTTTCACCATCTGCAAAAGGCAATTCACATTCGTAGTGCCAGTCGGCCGGATAAACCCGGTTGAAAGCAATATGAGCAAGGAAATTTTCTCCGGCCAATTCTTTGGCCAGTTTTCCGGTAAAATCTTTTATCTTCCGGTGGTTGCTCCACCCTTTAGCCTGAATGACCCGGCAACTTACCCCAGGCGGCAGCACCGGAGATTCGCATACCATGCAATAGATCACCACTTCAATATTTCTGGCGGTGAATTCCTCTGCCAGATGCAGCATTTCCATCTGCAATCCGCCGCAGGGATAATATTTGAATACCGAAAACGCGACTTTCCCCGCACAAGACGGAGGGCGGGTACTGTCCCCGCTGACCTTTACCTGCTCCATTTTTATACCTTTTCAGACCCTTTCTTATCTGATAAATACTGTAAATATTATAATATACCCCGGCAAGCGCATTTTTTCAACCTTGCAACTGCTGCGAAGCAGTGCTATATTATCTTTTGTGAAATATATTTTGACTTTTTCAGGAAATATCACTATGGAAAAAAAGAATGAAAAACGTTTCGGAAAGCTGACATTGCTCTCTGCTTCAGAGAGAAATTATCCGAAACACCCGGATGAGGCCAAACTGGAATGTTTTGATAATCTTTATGCTGACCGGGATTACGTTATTGAGTTCGACTGTCCGGAATACACTTCTCTCTGTCCGGTGACCGGACAGCCGGATTTCGGTCACATCACCGTGCGTTATGTGCCGAACAAGTTGTGCATTGAGAGCAAATCTCTGAAACTTTACCTCTACAGTTTCCGCAATGCCAACATCTTCCATGAGGAATCAGTAAATTCTCTGCTCGATGCCATCGTTAAAACCTGCGCTCCGCGCAAAGCAGAGGTCATCGGCCGTTTCCGTCCCCGGGGCGGTATAGCCATCAACGTCAAGGCAACTTTCGGAGGAAACATCGATGAGTTTTGATTTCATTGAAAATGGTTCCATCACTTCGGCGGCCGGTTTTCTGGCCAGCGGAATAACTGCCGGATTCAAGCGTTCCGGTGCCCCGGATTTCGCGATGGTGGTCAGTGAATCCCCGGCCAATTTTGCCGGAGTATTCACCAGTTGCACCTTTGCCGCCGCACCGGTAAGAGTTTGTCAACAGCTGGTAAAAACTTCCCCGTATCTGCGCGCCGTGATCATCAACAGCGGCAATGCCAATGCCTGTACCGGAGAACCGGGAATGGAATCCGCCAGAAAAAGTTGTGCGATCGCAGCAAAAGCACTGGGGATATCTCCCGAAAATGTGGCAGTAGCTTCCACCGGACGGATCGGGGTGCAAATGGATATGTCGCTTATCGAGCGCGGCGTGGCTCTGGCTGTTCCGGCTCTTTCAGCTGACGGCGGAAACACCGCCGCTGAAGCGATAATGACGACCGACACCGTTCCTAAAGCTGCGGCGGTAAAAGTTGAAGCCGGGGGGAAAAAATTCACTGTCGGAGCTATGACCAAGGGTGCAGGTATGATCGATCCGCATCTGACAACACCGCATGCGACCATGATCTGTATTATTACAACCGATGCAGAAATTTCAAATGCTCAATTACAACATATCCTTGCCGCCAATGCCGATGAATCATTCAACCGCATCACGGTTGACGGAGATATGAGTACCAATGATACCGTTCTGATTCTTGCCAATGGCAATTCCGGAGTGAAAATCATGCCGGATTCTCCGGAAGAAGCAGCATTCAAAGAGGCTCTGCTGGCTTTGATGCAAAATCTTGCCCGCCGGATGGTGATGGATGGCGAAGGGGCAACCAAATTTGTTGAAGTGAGAATCAAAAATGCCCGTTCAAAGCAAGATGCAAAACTTGCCGCCGAAGCGGTTGGTAATTCTCTGCTGTGCAAAACAGCCTGGTTCGGCAATGACCCCAACTGGGGACGGGTGGTGGCGGCCCTCGGTTATTCCGGAGCACAGATAGATCCGGATAAATGCGATATCTATCTGGATGACATCCCGGTGGTCAAAAACGGCGGCGATGCCGGAACTCCGGAAAAAGAACTGCTTGATACTGTCAAAAAACGGGAATACACCATCACCTGCGATTTTAAAGATGGCGACGCGGAATACTGGGTATGGTCCAGTGATGTTTCTTATGAGTATGTAAAAATCAATGCGGATTATCACACATAAAACTTTGGAGATAAATGATGAAGAAATCTGACATCAAAACATTGGTAATCACCGGATTCGGTCTTAATTGCGAAAAAGAGACCGCAGCGGCATGCCGTCTGGCCGGGAGCACTCCGGAACTGGTTCACCTCAACGACCTGCTGGCCGGCAAAGAAACTTTGGAAAAATATCACTTCCTCACTTTCATCGGCGGCTTCTCATTCGGCGATCACCTGGGCAGCGGAACCGTGTTTGCCAACCGGGTAAAATTCAATCTCCGTGACCAGCTGCAGAAATTTGTCGATGACGGCAAACTGGTCATCGGTATTTGCAATGGTTTTCAGACCCTTACCCGGCTGGGAATGGTTCCGGCTCTCAACGGTGACTATTTCACCCAGACTGCGGCACTGGCTCACAATGATTCCGGAGTATTCAGAGATGACTGGTGCCGCCTGAAAGCCAACCCGGCCTCGCCCTGTGTATTCACCAAAGATATCGACATGGTGCGTTTACCGCTCCGTCACGGTGAAGGCAAATTTGTTGCCGATGCCGCAGTTCTCAAAGAACTTGAAGAACGCAATCTGGTCGCGGTACGTTATGCCAATGCCGATGGTTCGGTCGCCACTGAATTTCCGGCGAACCCCAATGGTTCGATAAATTCCATCGCCGGCATTTGCGATCCGACCGGGCGTGTATTCGGTCTGATGCCGCATCCGGAAGCATTCCTGTCACCTTTCAATGCTCCGGACTGGACAGAAGTAAAAGCAGTTTCAGGGAAACTCCCGGAAGAAGGTGACGGAGTAAAATTCTTCCGTAATGCCATTGATTACATCGCAGAAAATTTCTGACGCTGTTCAATACATCATTCAGGACTGCTGTCAAACCAAAATTTGGCGGCAGTCCTTTTTTCTGGGCAATGTCCCAAATTTTGTAAAATTTGCATTCAACAACCGTTGATTGCAATAATGGCTAACATAAGGATATATCACCGACATTATGATTTGTCAACCACGCAATAACGGTTTGATCCAACCGGTGGATGCAGCGTGAGATAAGGTCGAAGTCAAAACAAGGTAACGGTGAAGGAGTGCAGTAAACCTGCTCGACTGAACCGGTATCCGACGTTTTGACAAGAGATTATCCACGATGCGCCACCGACGGTATGATGGCATCACAACAAATGGGACAATAACTTTTTCTGCAAAAAAATTCACCCCTTTTGGAAACCGTTACGCTCTAAAAAAGCGATAACTTCATCAAAAAGCGTTTGAGGGGTACTGGCTCCGCCGGTGATACCGATCTTACTCAACTTCAGCAATTCCGGCGGGAATTCTGCAGCACTTTCAATCAAAAAACCCGGGCAATTTTTCCGTCCGGCGATCTCACACAATCTCCGGGCATTAGAACTGTGGTCCGAACCGATGACCACGACAGCTTCCACCTTACCGGCGAGATGTTCCACCGCCAACTGCCGTTTGCTTGAAGCATCACAAATATCCGATGCCGGACGCAGAGAAGGGAAACGGGTTTGCAGAATATCCAATGTTCTTTCCACTTCTTTGTGATCAACGGTGGTTTGAGAAATAAAGACCGGAGCATTCAATTGCGGCAGCCGGATGGCTTCTTCGGGGGAAGAAATGAGAAAAACCTTGTCCGTTCCGGAGTATCCGGCTACACCGGCGACCTCCGGGTGACCCTTTTTCCCGAAAATTATCAACTCATCTTCTCCAGTCAAAGCTCCGGCGATGTGATGAAGTTTTTTTACCAACGGGCAAGTGGCATCCAGACAAATTCCGGCGCGGGAACGCAACAACTTTTCCACATCCGGAGCAACTCCGTGAGCTCCGATGACCAACGTTGCTCCAAGCGGGATATCTTCAATATTTTCGGCGAAAACCACCCCGCGCGCCCGGTATGACTCCGTGACCCGGCGGTTGTGGACCAATTCGTGAAAGACAAAAACCGGCCTTCCGGCCGAATCCAGCAATCCGT
>SUVW01000011.1 GCA_015061815.1 Lentisphaerota bacterium | reverse complement strand
TAAGAGGTAATTGCAAAAGTAATTCGAAAATAATTTGAAAAATCAGCATCGATGAGATTGATGCGGTAGTTTGAGCGTGGCTATTGAATAAATAACCACCGAAAACGCTCCGCAACAAGATCGCGATGCGGAATTTCAAAAATTTTTGAGGACTTTTGAAATTGCCTCATTAAAACGTTAGGTCAACCTAAAGGGACATTATGTCCCGGAAAAATAGAAAGGGAAAGTTATGAGTAAAACAATCGAACAACTCCGGCGTGCCGGAGTAAAGCGCACCGCTATGCGCTTTACTTTAATTGAGCTTCTCGTGGTTATCGCGATCATAGCAATTCTTGCGGCAATTCTGCTGCCGGCTTTGAACTCCGCCAGAAAACGGGGGCAGAGTGCAGCTTGTCTGGGTAATCAGCACTCATTCAATAAAGCGATTCAGTTTTATGCCGATGATTACAACGGATGGCATATGGTTACCTACACGGCAGCTTATAAGGTCGCCGGAAAAAATATCGGTGACCTCAACAATTCCCAGGCTTTGTATCTCTTGGGGTATATGAAAGACTTTGTCGCTTATTCATGTCCGACGATTTATGGGGCAAGTTGTGCTGCGAATGGTGTTTCTTCCGCTGACAAGGATTCTTACGGTGTTCCTAAAGATTCTTATATTTTCGGACGTGTCGAATACGGTTTTTTTCTCAAAAAAGACAATCTCGGCGAAAGTAAGTATAATAAATCAATGAAAGATTTGGGTATCAGCATTGCGGACAGTGGAAACGGTACTGTTTTGTGGATGAATTATTCGAAGGTCAAAAATCCGTCTTCCCTGCTGACTTACGGAGATGCAAAAAAATTCAGTAATGGCGCACCCGTTGCCCAACGCTATATTTATTATATCAACTCATGGCTCGGTGCAGCACCGGCGGATAATAAGACGTATGGATTGTTGAGTATGGAACACGGCAAATATGTCAATGCGATGTTTGCCGATGGACATGTTGCCCAGGTTTCTACCGGACAACTTAAAGAAGAGAATTATTGTACGTTTGCATTAGCTGAAAACAGTGCTGTTATTTCCTTCTGATTTTTCAAACCGGGTACTGTTATAAAAAAACGCCATCCCGGCGTGTCGCCGGGAATGGGGCATTGTGCCCATATTCTTAACCGGAGATCCGCAAAAAACGTAAGGAGGAGTATTAAAAATTTATTGAAAAAGGCAATGTCGCCGGCAAAATTGTAAAGAAAAGTGTTTTTTGCAGCATTTTGGACAATAACTATAAACATAACAGTCAAAAAACATTTTCCGAAAGAACGTACAACCAAAAGGAGAAGTTACGATGTCGTTCAAATCATCATTCGGTATAAAACACGCACTGTCAGTGCTGTTGTTTTCAGCAGCTGCCATTTGCGGTGCGCAGGAGAATATCCCGGAATTGGCGGGGTATAAAAAAACTTCGATCCCCGATCATGTTCCGGTGTTTTCCGAGGATTTTAATGGAGAAGTCAAACGTTGGAGATTGCCGAAAGGATTTGAGATCCGCCCGGAAATCGGCCGCAGTCATACCAATGCAGTCTTCTGCCATTCCGAGAGCAAAAAGGATTACAGTGTCGCCAGATGCGAAGTAAGAGGATTGGTCCCCGGGCAGGCATACGATTTGCGCCTCTGGACCCGTGCGATCAAAAAGCAGGCCGGAAGTGCCTGTGTCGAATTTTACCGCCCGAAAGACAACAAATACATGGGGGGATCCTACCGCCCTGAAATATTTGCCTCTCCGGTTCCAGGCGGATGGCAGAAACGTCATTACCGCTTTATTGCTCCGGAAGCCGGAGTGAAAACATTTATCGGATTTTATATTTTCCATGAAACCAAAGCTGTTACGATCAAAGAGGCGGTTTGGGATGATATAACAGTTGTCCCGGTTACCGAGAAAAGTGCCGTGCTTTATCTGACCCGGATCAAAAATCTGAATCTGGATGATAACGGTACCGTATCGGTTGCCGCATCCCTTTTCGGTGAACTCAACAATTGCAAAGATGATCTGCGTCTGCTGCTGGATGTCGATGGCAAAAGAAAAATGCTCACCGCCGACAAAGATGGAATATACACTGCCCAATTCGGGAAATTGCCCCCGGGACAGGTCAAAATCCGGGCGTGGCTGCTGGATACCAGGCAGAAAACCATTGAAGCGTATCAGGATTTCGTCTGTCACCGTCCGGCTGCTGACAGCAAGCCGGTCAAGGGTTCGGTGTGGCTCGATGAGACCGGCCGTACGATTGCTGACGGTAAACCGATGCTGCCGATCGGCGTTTTTACGATGGATCTTACGGAAAAAGATCTTCAGATCATCTCCGATTGCGGATTCAATTTCATAGTTCCCTATACCATTTCGCTCAACTTCCGTCCTCACGGTTCCACCGAGCGCAACAGTTACCAGCGGATCACTGCCGCATTGGATAACTGCCTCAAATACGGTTTGCGGGTAGCTTTCACCATGCTCAACGAACAGAAGGGTTTTGAAGGAAATCCCGATGCCGACGATATTTACCGCAAAATGGTCAATACGGTCAAGAATCATCCCGGATTATTCTGCTATTTTACTGCGGATGAAGTCGGATTGGAAAAACTGGCAAGAAAAAAACTCCGCCGGGAACTTATCGCATCACTCGATCCCTACCATCCGGTGTTTGTGAATGATTATGTGCCGGAAAGATTCGCTCACCAGCGTTGGATCTGCGACGTATTCGGCTATGATATTTATCCGGTGACTGAAGATAAAAATACCAGCTTATCCAGTTCCACCCTTGAGTTGGCGCGTTTGAGCAAAATGTCACCCTATCCGCATTGGTTCGTTCCCCAGGCCTGGCAGAGTTGGCTGACCGACCGTCAGATGCTTGCCCATACACTTTCCGGAGCTGTTTTCGGAGCCAGAGGTTTTGTTCTGTACTCCTACAACACTAACAGCAATAAGGATGAAGCGGTCCGTAACAAGCTGCTGCCCGGTATGAAAAAGACGGTTCAGCAACTGCAGGAATTGGCCCCCTGGATACTCAGTAATGAACCGGCTCCCGGCTTTACCATCACTCCGGCGACCATTCCCGGCCAAAAAGATTCGGTCAATGTCCGGGCGTTCCGGGATGAAAAAGGACGTGATGCGATCATCATTGTTTCCGATGGTCCGGGGACGGTGAATTCGGAAATCCAGTTCTCCGGTTCAGCCAAACTGGTTTCCAAATACGGCAATACCGTCAACGCCGGAAATGGCAAATACATCTACAAGGCCAGCGGCATCAATTGCGATGTTCTGCTTCCTGCGGAGTGATTGCAGCAACATGATATCCGGAGCAGAGTTCGCCGGATATCAGATACTTTCGCAAAACCGAAAAACGTCTGTCATCACGGCAGGCGTTTTTTTAATCCGGCGATCAGATTTTCTGCATTCCGGTAAAAGAGATCTTCGATTTCATACCGGTTCATTTCCAGCATGTCAGCGGCCCGTTTCTGTTGTAAAAGCTGTTCATACACTACCGGTACAGCTTCAGTCGGACAGTGTTCAAGATGTTCCTGTCCGGGCAGATAGAACCAGGAATCGGCGTAAGTGACATATTTCCCCTTGACTCCTCCGGCGGCAATATTATCCGACCCGAACATGATCCGTTTGCGGTCTTCATATTTCAACAGCAGATAGTGGGTGTAAAGATCATTGACCGCTGAAGTATCATAATATATGTTGGGCAGATGTTTCAATACATGGATGGAATCGGTCAGAAAATTGGCGTTGAATGCTCTGGCGCAATGGGCAAGTATCCACTTTATCCCCGGATAGCGGGAGGTGAGATACTTCAAATCCGCCTGATTTTCCGGAGCGGCGGCACCGGAAGGAAAAGAAAGATGCAACGTGACGGCCATACGGTAATGGTCGACAACTTCCAGCAGTTTTTCCGGGATGAAGTCAGTGATCCGGGCATGGGCCGGATCATCGGCAAACACCCGGTAGGGTTTGACTGCGTGAAAGTGGCCTGAATCAAAGTTTTCCGCCATCTCTTCCGGACTCATATCCGCAGTGGCGATCATACCGGCAATGGATAATTCATCTTTCTGCACCTCATTTTGCAGAAAAAGGTTGTGATTGCGGCGATTCATGTTTTTCAGCGGCGTGCCAAGTAAAAGATAGTGGCATTCCCGGTCGCCGAAAAGTTGATTTGACCAGCGCCGTAATTCATCTGTTCCGGCTTCCATGCGAAGTGACGACGGTGCCAGCCGGGATGGGTCCTGTCCTTTTTCGGTCCAGATATGGGTGTGCATATCATAGATTTTTGACGGGATAAAACTTTCCAGATGTTTCATCCGGAACTCATGGTCATGGGCAGTTAAAAGCATTCCGGCTTTCTCCTTTTGCATCAGCAGTTGGTACAATTACAGTCAAATTATTTTTGATATTTCCGGCGATCTCATTCGGAGAAACTCCGTAAGCCGCGCGGAAAACGTTGCTGAAATAAAATTGCGATCTCCATCCGGTAAGTGTTGCGACTTCTTTGACCAGATAATTGGTGTTTTCCAACAATTCCCGGGCATGTTTCAAGCGTATTTCCATCAGATTTTTTCTGGTGGTTTTGCCGGTGGCCCGATGGATTATCTTATTCAGGTATTGCGGGGTGATGCCGAGGAATGAAGCTATTTCCGAGATGCTTAAATCCACTTTGAAATAGCAGTTATTCATATAATTAAGGGCATGAGTTACGATATCTCTGGGAGGTCTGGCCGGTTTGGGTGAGTCGATGTTGTTTTTGATCAGCAGCTGCAGATTTTTCAACATACCGGCGGTCAATTCAATACATAAAGATGCATAATCAGGAATATCGGAATACCGGGTTATCAGATGGAGCAATTCCGGCAGCAGATTGCGGTTTTTATCGGGATCATTATCGGGAAAAATCTGCCAGATATTTTTTTCGCCGGTGACAGTGATGCAGTGATGGGTGATATCCAGGGTCATTTCCCGTTTGGTCATGCAGTGGATAACGCCGGGGGGGACGATAGTCAGGTGGTATTTCTGATCCGGATTTTCCGGATAATGGATTTTCAGTTCCCAGAATTTATGCATGTGCCAATTGTAAAACTCCGGGGTGTCGCTCCGGGAATTCGCGCCTTGCAGAGAGAGGTCAAAGCCGTGTTCAAGTATCTTGGTCAAGCAGGAACAGATGTCGCAAATTTTTTCGATTTTCATATTGTAATGATTATTTTTCACGGGTGACTGCTGTTATTTTTTTTATCTGTTTTACACGCATATATGTACTGTGTGATTAATATAGCACCGCTTGGGTATTTGTAAAGTTTTTTTGCAAGCCGGTTTCTTTTTTTATATTCCTTTTCTGTTTTTTTACATTTCCTGAAGTTTGAAAATCATTTCTTTTTGCGGTATGTTAACCGGTGAAGCAGATTCAAAATAATCAGCCGGAAACCAACATCAAAAAGGAGAAGATCATGCAGCTGGTCAAAGATGTCAACAATATAAAGCTGGGTATTATCGGTATGACCGAAGGCAACGGCCACCCGTACTCATGGAGTGCGATGTTCAATAAATATGACAAAGAGGCGATGACCTCCGGGTGTCCGTTCCCGGTGATACCGGGTTACTTGAATAAAGAAAATTATGATACCATCGGCATTCCCGGAGCGCGCGTGGAATATATTTACTGTAATGACCGCAAAGATGCTGAACATGTGGCAAAGTGTTCACTCATACCGCATATCGTTGACACTCCGCAAGAGATGATCGGTAAAGTCGATGCGGTGATCATTGCCACTGATATCGGCAGTGAGCATGTGGAACGGGCCAGACCTTTTATTGAAGCAGGCATTCCGCTTTTCATCGATAAGCCGTTATGTGACAACCGGGAAGATCTGGAATTTTTCAAATCCGCTGTCGCCGGCGGGGCGAAAATAATCTCATCCAGCTGTATGCGTTACGCTAAAGAACTCATGCCGTACTGGAACGGCAATTTTCATGAAGCAGGTGTTCCCCGGTTGATAACTTATTCCATGCCGAAAAAGTGGGAAACTTACGGCATACATGCGCTCGAAGCAGTTTTTGCTCTTACCGGGCCGGGGTTTGTTTCCATTCGCAATACAGGCAGTGACCGCCGCAATATAGTTCATTTGAAACACCGGGATGGTTATGATGTGATAATTTCCAACATCTATGATTGTGCCGGCGGGCCGGTGACGATCCAGGGAACAGCGGGAGTTGTGCAGATAAATATAAAGGATTCATATTTTGCTTTCCGCACGCAGCTGGCGGGATTCGTGGAGTATTTGCGTACCGGCAGAGAACCGGTGCCGTTTGAACATACTGAAGAACTTATGAAACTGGTCATCGGCGGTATCGAAAGCCGGGCGAATAATGGGGCGGAGGTGATGATATGAATGTGATGGATATGTTCCGGTTGAATGGCAGGACTGCCATCGTTACCGGGGGAGCCGGACGTTACGGCAAACAGATAGTGGAAGCTTTGGCTGAAGCGGGGGCGACAGTATTCATCGCTTCGCGAGATCTGGCCAAATGTGAAGCCGCTGCGGCGGTTTTCCGGGCGGCGGGAGCTGATGTCAGGGCACTGCAGCTGGACTTGTCAGAACGCGAAAGCATTGACCGGATGATCGCGGAGGTGGTCAGGGCGACCGGCCGGATCGATATTCTGGTCAACAATGCAGTGACCCGTTCCGCCTGCACCGGGTGGGAACAGGATCTGGAAAATTACGATGTCAGCTTGCATGTAAATGCTTCCAGCATGTTCTATATCACGGCGGTGGCGGCGGAAGTTATGAAAAAACAGCACTCCGGTTCTGTTATCAATATCGGTTCATTTATGGGACTGGTCGGGCCGGAATTTGCCAATTACGAGGGAACGGACATGGGAAAAAATCCTTCGCCGATATACTTTTATGAAAAGGGCGGCATGGTGAATTTCACCCGGTGGGCGGCAAGCGTGCTGGGCAAAGATAATATCCGGGTCAATGCCATCCATCCCGGCGGATTGATGGAAGGGCATCTGCCGGAAGCATTTGTAAAAAATTACAGTGCGCGTACCCAGTTGGGAAGATTGGCAAATCAGGAGGATTTGAAAGGTATCGTGGTTTTTCTGGCTTCGGATGCATCAGCTTATCTTACCGGGACAAATATTCCGGTCGATGGCGGATATACCGCCAAGTAAAGGATGGAGAAACCAAGATGAATGAATCCAGATTGGTGCTTGGCACGGTGCAATTCGGTTTGAAGTACGGCATTGCCAATACTTCCGGGAAACCATCATCACTGGTGGTGCGCCGGATATTGCAGAAAGCTTATGAGTGCGGTATAAGGAAACTGGATACGGCGGCGGCTTACGGGGAGAGTGAAACGGTTCTGGGGCAGGAATTGAGGGCTTTGGATTTGACGGATAAGGTGAAGATCATCAGCAAAGTCATGCCATTGCCGCCGGATATCCAGGAAAATGAAGCGGAAAAAATCATAATGGATTGTATCGAAAGGTCACTTGCCAACCTGGGGATATCCCGTCTGGAAGCGGTACTGTTTCACCGGGAAGCTGATCTGCGTTTTCTGCCGTATCTGCTGAAAGCGCGGGAAAACGGTTTGATCGGCAAGGCCGGGGTTTCGCTGGATGGGGAAGTGCCGGATGCCGCGTATGATTGTGATGCGGTGCAGGTGCCGGGGAATATTTTTGACCGCCGTTTTCTTTCCTTTATCCGCAAAGCTCATGCCAATGGTACGGAAATTTACAACCGCAGTGTGTATTTGCAGGGATTGCTGCTTATGCCGGAAGAAAAAATACCGCAAGGACTGCAGAAACTGGTTCCGTACCGGCGGCAATTGGAAGAGTTGGCCCGGGAATCCGGCATTGCTCCGGCGGAGTTGTATTTCCGTTATCTTCTGTCGGTAGCGGAAATTGACGGGGTGCTTACCGGGGTGGATACTGTGGAGCAGCTGGAATATAATACTTCAGTTGCCGCCGCCGGAGGATTGCCGCCGGAAATCATGCAGAAAATCACGGGGATCGTCCCGGATTTGCCGGAGGAGTTGATCCGTCCGGCGCGCTGGGCCGCGAACCACTGGGTGTGAGCTGCTGTCAGACTGCAAAAAAACGCAGAAAATAAAAATTTTTTTATATTTCATCCTTGACATTTTGTTTTTTGCGTGATATTTTAAGTTGTCAGGGATAACGTGAACCTTTGTTTGAAAGCAATCACTTCCGGTGAATAACCGAAATTGCATCTGAAGGTTTGGGAAGAAGCAGATTTTATTCACCGGTATCAGAAGATTTTTTTCTGATGCCATTTAGGGATAACGTTATCCTAGCAAAGTTGTCATCCGGTATCTGCCGGTGGACAGGGGAAGAAAGATGGCGGAGCGGAGGTTCAAAAATTTTTGAATTACTTTTGAAATTGCCTCCAATAAAATGGCAATGTCCCAAATTTTGTGAAATTTGCATTCAACAACCGTTGATTGCGATGATGGCAAACATAAGGATAATTATGATTTGTCAACCACTCTCAATAACGGTTTGAACCAACCGGTGGATGCAGTGCGAGGTAATGTCGACGTCAAATCAAGGCGGATGAGCAGGATCCTCCTTCGCCGGAGGCTACGGAGGACAAGGTGCAGTAAACCTGCTCGACTGAACCGGTATCCGACGTTTTGACAAGAGATTATCCACGCGGCGACACCGACGGTTTGATGGCATCACAACAAATGGGACAATAACAATAAAATCAACAACCAAAATAAGGGACATGAAGTCCCGGAAAAAAAGAAAGGGAAAGTTATGAGTAAACAAATCGAACAACTCCCGCATGCCGGAGTAAAGCGCATAGCAGTGCGCTTTACTTTAATCGAGCTTCTCGTGGTTATCGCTATCATTGCAATTCTTGCGGCAATTCTGCTGCCTGCGCTCAACAGTGCCCGTGAACGCGGCCGCGCCGCCAGTTGTATTTCCGACTTGAAACAGATCGCTCTGGGCGCGCAAATGTATGCTGATGCCAGTGACGGCTATTGGGTGCTGGTAAGTAAAATGGCAAGTGATTGTCCGAATCACAGCTTTGCTACGGTACACAACAACTGGTCAGATGTCTTAACATGCGGCAAATATTTACCTGTCGGCACGGACCTTTTCAATTGTTCATCGGCACCGCGTAATCCGGGGGATGGCGATGGTATTTCCGCTCAAAAATGGTTTTTGCGCGGAGTGTATACTGCAAATTCGTATGAAGGAGTGTATCTCGGTCATTTGCTGTCTGCACCCAAGGCAAAGACCATGTTTCTGGTTTCCAACAAAGTTAAGTCATCCAGCAATATGGTATATACGATTGATACTTTCGGCGGCCAATGGGAAAGTGCTTATTGTGAGAATAATGCAACCGGAAGCGGGCGTACTACTGCCAGTGCGCGGCACAGCGGCAGGATCGCGATGAATTTTATTGACGGGAGAGCTGACTTTTATACCGGAGAAGAGTTCCGTGATCTGCAGAATGCCAACGATGATGATTACCGGTGCGGTGACGGCAGCGGCAGATTCACTTTTACAGAAAAAGACAGCACAACATTCAGCCGTATAAGTTATTGATCGTTTCAGGGATTTGATATAAAATGAAAAAACATTTCTTATTCTCATTTTTGACCGTATTATCGCTTGCGGTCTGTGCATCCGACGGGATCGTTGTCCGGGGCGGTAAATTGACTCCGGCCGGACAGAATAATGTACTGACCGGTGTCAGGCATCTTAATTTCGTCCATGCGGAAAGAATTTCAGAAAATGCCATCTATCTGACCCATTCGGTCGGTATCCACAGTGTCGATGAGAAAACTGTGGGCAAGGCTTCGCTGGATAACGGCAAAACCTGGCAGCCGACTCCGATGTTTTTCGGATTTGCCACGATCGCCAATTCCGACGGTAAAAGTGTGACTGTTCTGCGCGGCAGAAGTGATGAATTCAGTAAGAAATTTACGATTATTTCCACGCGTTATGATGCCGGAACTCTTCAAAAACTGGAATCGGCCACTTCGGTTTTTGAACTTCCTTTCGCTTTCCGGGGCAGGGTCCACCGGGATATCCGCCGTGCGCCGGATGGAACACTGCGCAGTACGATTTATGGTTTGGCCGAGGGTAAAAAAGGCTGTTTCACGGCTCTGATCGACTCTAAAGATGACGGGAAGAGCTGGAACTTTGTTTCCATCGTTGACGACGGCAGCGAGGGGGATCGCGATGAGGGAGCCAGTGAACCGTGTGTGGAAACAGCCAAAGACGGTACAGTTATCGTGATGATGCGTTCCGGTTCCAATGGCAAACCGCTTTATCAGCGTACTTCCACTGACGGCGGAAAAACCTGGGGCGAACTGGTCAAAGTCACCGATGGCGGCAGTGCCGCACCCTCACTTCTGCGGCTGCAGGATGGTACTCTGGTCGCCGTCACCGGCAGGCCGGGAGTGTATTTGCTGACTGATTTTTCCGGAAGCGGCAAACAGTGGGATAAAGTACCGGTCTATTCCGGAGCCGGTTCAAGTTACAGTTCCATTGTGGAAAATGCGCCGGGTGAATTGATGGTGCTGTATGATATCAGCGATTTCGGTTCATTGCGCAACCCGGATACTTTCAACCGCGTGGTTGTTTCAACTTACAAAATTGAAAAAGGCGACTTCGCCGCCGCTGAAATCAAAGACGGTTATCAGACCATGTACAAAGCTGAAACCGGCAAGACTCCGGAGGCTCTCGGATTGACCAAAAGTCTCAACTACTGGCACGCTCCGAAAGGTGACCGCCCCTATCATCAGATGGTGGAGATCCCGGAACGTCCCCATCCGGTTTTCCGGCTCTCTTCCCGCAGCAAAGTGGTGAATTATTCCAACCGCCCCTGGCACAAACTGTTGAATATCCCCTCCGGTATGCACAAAGCAAAAATCGGTTTTGAATTGCGGATAAATGATAATGATATCAAAGAAGCGCAATTTGTGATGATGGTGATGCTCAATGATGCCGGCGGTAAAACTTATTCATCGGTACTGCAGCTGGCCGCAGGGAAGGTGACACTGTCTGCGCCCAAAGGTGTCAGAACTGCCGCCGTCCCGGTGCGTACCGGCGAATTTCACACCTATGAATTTCTGCTTGATGCCGATGCGGATAAAGCCGAGGTGCTGATCGACGGCAAGAGTGTTTTGAGTGGCAAAATGGTTCCGTATCCCGGAAAGGGTCAGTCGGGGATGTCATTCGGGGATATGTCCAATGCCGTATTCGGCACTGTCGATTTGAGTTGGCTCGGCTGGTCATTTTCGCTGTAAGTAAAAATAGCGTTTCATTCCAAAACAGAATACGGAAAAATGAGTATAATCATTGCAACATCCTCTCCGGTGCTGGAATTTGCTGCCGGAGAGTTGACAAGGGCATTCAAACTGCTTGATGCGCCGGATATCGAATTGACCCTTTGCGCCGGGGAGAGTGAAACTGACGGCTTTGCTGTTGATGTTAATTTCCCCGCCGGCAGCGGATTTATCAAAGGGAGCAATCCCCGGTCGGTGCTTTTCGCATGTTACGCGTTTTTGCAGAAACTGGGGTTCGCCTGGCCCCGTCCGGGAAAGGACGGGGAGGTGATCCCGCCGCCTCCGGAAAAGTGGGAGTATATCCGCTTTTATGAACAGGCGGATACCCCCTGTCGCGGCTGCGGGGCAGAGGGGGCGTATTCCAGAGAAAATCTGCTGGATTTTATCGACTGGATGCCGAAAGTGAGATTGAATACTCTTTTTCTGGAAACTCATAATTTCTTGAGTTTTGAGCGTTGGTACTCCCATCAGGGCAATCCTTTGGCGGCGGCGGAAAAATTTGATGCCGATGATATCCGCCGCGCTGAAAACGAAGCAAGAAAAGAGTTGGCCAAACGGGGTTTGATGTTCCAGTGCAAAGGTCACGGAGCTTTGGAAGAATCCTGGGCCGATGATCCGGAGGGATTGAGAAAACATTATGCTCTGGTCAACGGCAAACGCAGCCAGTGGCACGGGCGGGATGTTTATACCCAGTTGTGTTACAGTGATCCGGAAGTGCGCAGCCGTTTCGTCCGCCGGGTCGTGGAGTGGGCGCAGGAAAATCCGGATGCAGCGGTGATGCATGTCTGGCTTTCCGACCATCATCACAATCATTGCGAATGTCCTGCTTGTGTCATTCAGCGTCCGTCCGACTGGTATGTTACCATGCTCAATGAGGCCGACCGGGCGTTGCGCGAAGCCGGATTCAAGGGAAAGATTGCTTTTGTGGTCTATTACGAGACCCTCTGGCCGCCGGTCAAAGTGAAATTTGAGCATCCGGAACACTTTATCCTGTATTTCTGTCCGGTGAGCCGGACATATTCTGAATCGCTGTTTTCTGCATCTCCGGCCGGAAAAATCCCGGAATTTCTGCGCAATATTTCTCCTTTCCCGGCTTCTCCGGCGGAAAATCTCGCTTTTATTGAGGAGTGGAAAAAAGTTTTTGACGGGGAATATCACATATTTGATTATCACTATATGTGGGATGTTCACAAGGATCACAGCAGCCGGGCTTTGGCAGAGGTCATCCATGCCGATGCCGTCAGGATGAATGAGAACGGCTTTTCCGGATTGGTAAATTGTATGAATCTGCGGGCATTTTTCCCGACTGCATTGGGAATGAACGCGATGGCCGCCGGGTTGTGGGATAATGATTCGCAGTTTGAAGATGTGGAAAAGGAGTATTTCCGGCAGGCATACGGAGATGGTTTTATGGCGGCAATGGAATACTTCCGGCAAGTTCAAATCTTCTTCCCGGTCCGGGTGCTGCGGGGGGAAACCGCACCGGTGCCGATCGACCGGGAAGTATTGACACAGTTGGTACAGGCAGTTCAGCCGGCAATAGCGGCCGGGAAAAATTCCGGACAGGCGGCAGTAAGACGTTCATGGCGGCAGTTGGAACTGCACTGCGAAGAGCTGGAACTGGTTTGCGGGGTTCTGGATAGAGCTTATGCCGGGGATACTGCCGGGAAAATCAGGTGCGCCGGAGAACTTTTCAACTGGGCAAGAAAACATGAGGCAGAAGAACAACCGTATTTTGATGTATATGAATACATTATGACTCTGATCCCGGCAATGGGGTTGAGCTCTGCCAGAGAAGAGCTTTTTAAAGCCTCCGGCAGCGGTGATCTCGGAGCTTTGTAAAAATAACAGAGGCAACTTCAAAAGTTCTCAAAAATCCTTGAAACTACGCATCGCATCAATCTCACCGGTGCTGATTTTTCAATTCCTTTTTGAATGACTCTGGCAATTGCCTCAACAGAAAATAATATTCTAAATATGGAAAGGTAAAAATGTTGAAGCGTCGTTATGTGGTGTGCGGAGTGTCGGCCCGCGCATTGGGCATGTTCATTGAACCGATTTATAAAGATTTCAGCAGTTGTGCCGAGTTGGCTGGTCTGCTGGATATCGATCCGGTCAGATTCAAATTCTGCAAGGAAACTGTTCCGGAAGCAGCGGATGTGCCGGTGTATCTGAATACCGAATTTGATAAGATGATTTCTGAAACCCGTCCGGATGCAGTTATTGTGACCGGTAAGGATTGTACTCATTTTGAATATATCATAAAAGCTCTGGCCGCTGATTTGGATGTGATTTGTGAAAAACCGATGTGTGTGAATACCCGGGAGGTGGTCGAAGTCATCCGCGCCGAGCGCAAATCCAAAGGCAGAGTCATTTGCACATTCAATTACCGTTACAATCCGGTACACCGCAAGATACGGGAAATGATCTTATCCGGTGCCGTCGGCAGAGTCACCCATGTCGATCTCAACTGGTATATCGATATCAGGCACGGTTCAAGTTATTTCAACCGCTGGAACCGTTTGCGGGAAAATTCCGGCAGCTTGTCCATCCATAAATCCAGTCACCACTTCGATCTGGTCAACTGGTGGATCGACGGGATACCTGAAACCGTCCACGCAATGGGAGCATTGAATCATTACGGGCCGGAAGGGGTTTTCAATCCGTCCAAAAAGGATGGGCGGCACTGTTCAACTTGCGATGAAAAATTTGAATGCGCCTACTTTTCCCGCTGGTGGAGCCGGGGACAGGTGCAGAAAGTACATGATGATCATCTGGATAACTTCAGCCTCGGACGTCCGGCCACACAGTACGATCCGGCACTTTACCGGCCGGATAAGTGTATTTTTGATTCCGAAATAAACATTTATGATACCTATATCGCCAATGTCGGTTACCGTAATGGCGTACTGCTGAATTATTCAGCCAATTTTTCCACCCCGTATGAGGGTTACCGGCTGGCGATAAACGGCACACACGGCCGGTTGGAAACTGAAGAGTGGGGCGGAGTCGGCAAAGTCTCTTTCCCGATGGGAGTGGAGGGCAGACGTTTCATAGACTATTATCCGATATTTGATTCACTGGAGCGTATTTACATCAAAGATGGTGTCGGCGGCGGTCATGGCGGCGGCGATCCGCTTATCCGCGAGGATATTTTCTTCGGTCCTGATCCGCACCGTAAATACAAATGTCTGGCCGACAGTCAGGATGCACTTAATTCCATCGCCATCGGTGATGCGGTATTCAATTCGGTGACCGGCGGCAAGATCATCCGGATGCAGGAGGTGCTGCCGCCGGATATATACGACCGGTGACCGCAAAAAGTTTAATGGCAAATAAGGAAATCACAAACAATGAATGACAATTTGATAAACTACAGCATTGTTATTGCATACATGCTGATCGTACTGGGGATCGGATTCTTTTTCAACAATAAAAATGAAACTGCTGAAGGTTATCTGCTCGGCGGCAGAAGCATGCACTGGCTGCCGATCGGACTGTCGATGATCATGACTTTGCTCTCGTCAGTTTCACTGGTACAGATACCAAGTGAAATATATAATCAGGGTTGGACTCTTTTTTCTCTGGCTCCGTTTGCTCTGGTCACCGGGCCGCTTTTCTATATGATGTTTTCCCGGTTTTACTTCAAACTCGGCAGTTTTACTCCCTATGAGTATCTGGAACACCGCTATGACCGTACCGTGCGTACCATTGTTGCCGTAAGTGCTTTCTATTCGAGAGTGTTTTATTTGGGGATGGTGCTGTATACCACCAGTAAAATTTTTCAGGGAGCTTACAACTGGCCCGGCTGGCTGACGATTCTGCTGGTGGGTTTTATCGGTACTGTTTATACTGTTCTTGGCGGTATGAAAGCAGTCGTATGGACGGATGTGGTTCAGTTTTTTATTATGACTGCAGGAATGTTTTTCATTATCAACGCATTGAATCAGAATATCGACGGCGGTATCGTGCAGGGCGTGATCTATGCGTGGGAAAACGGTCACGGTGCCCCGCAATATACCAATCCGGAATTTTATACCATAACTCCGTATATCCGTCTTTGCTTCTGGATGCTGCTCTGGAATTTGATCACCGGCGGACTGGTTTCTGCCAGCAGTGATCAGCTGAATGTGCAGCGGATCCTTTCCACTAAAGACTGGAAAGCCGGATTGAAAGCACAGCTCACCAGCACCGGATTGGGTGTTTTGAATATGGTGATTTTGTATACTATCGGCTTTTGTATCTACAGTTATTTTACCAAAAATCCGGACCCGTTTGTTATGAAACATGGCGGGGATGTCGCATTTTTCCGTTTTGTGGCGTTGAAGATGCCGACACCGCTGCCGGGAATTTTTATGGCGGCAATGCTGGCGGCGATCATGAGTACGCTGGACAGCGGATTGAATTCAATGTCGGCAGTGTGGCTCAAAGAGTTTTATACCCAATTCATCAATAAAAAGTGTACTCCGGAAAAAGAGATGAAAATTCTTAAAATGTCGACCATCATACTCGGTGTGATCGCGGTGTTTTCAGCATTGGCACTGGATTGGAGCGGACAATGGCTCAAGCAGAGTGCCACAGAGGTGGCGACGATTTTCGGTTTGCTTGGTTTCTGCACTCTGCCGGCGTATCTTTTCGCGGTGATTTCCAAGCGGGCAAATTCATTATTGATCTGGGCGTATACATTCTTCGCCACCGGAGAAGCCATTTCGCAGAATATCTGGTACACGCTCTCCCGCAATGCGGTACACCGCTGGGAAGCCGATCCGTCAGTCGGCTTCGGCTGGGGCGGCAAACTGCCGCTGATTTATGTGATCATTCCGGCTGTTATCGGAATATTGCTCTGTGTTTTCTGGGTGTTTTACCGGAAAAAACTGGCGGCAAAAATTTCCGGATGTGTCGGAATATTCACACTCGGTTTTGCATTCCGTCTTTTCCTCTGGTGGGCGTACAGCAGTTACAATGTGACTGACCGACCGCTGGATTGCAGTTTTGCATTTTTCATGCCGGCATCGTTCTTTATCGCGTTGATCGCACTGCGATTCTGCCCGGTTCAGCCTGAACACAAGTGGAAGGGATTGACTTTGGGAACGATCAATGACAAGGTGGAGGTGAAGTGATCATCTCCACCCGGCGATCGTGGATGATTTTCAGGCAAAACTGCAATATGTAAAGGTGCAAATGACTGTATTATGCGGTTGACAAATCGGAGTATTTGTGATATATTTTCGTATGTCACATATATAGTTTCTGCCAATCAGAAATAAAGGATGATTTCCGGGAAGAGAAAATGGGTGTAACGATCAGGGAAATTGCAGAGAAAGCCGGGGTAAGTTCAATAACTGTATCGCGGGTGTTGAACGGGAACCCCGGCAACAAAGTTTCCGCCGGATTGAGTGCGGAGATACGGGAACTGGCAAAACGGATGGGGTATTCCCGCAATGCGTTTGCTTCCGCCATACGTACCGGGAAAATCCCGCTGATAGCGGTCTGTCTGCACCGTTTGTGGGAAGATGAACGGTATATCCGGATGTACTGGTGTGATATGGTTTCCAACTTCACCACTCTGCTGCCCGGTTACGGACTGGATATGATCCTGGTGGCCTATACGGAACCGGAGGAGTTGAAAAAGCGGTTGACAGCTTTGAGCTCTTCCGGTTTGATCGGGGGCGTTATCAGCAACCTTATTCCCGATGCAGTCGATGAGTGTTGCGAAGCGATCGCAGCAGCAGAACTTCCATTTGTACTGCTGGGCAATCCGGTACGTGAAGATATCCCGTGTGTCTATTCGGATAATACCCGTATGCAGCAGCATTTGACCAAGTTGATGGGACCGAAAAATTGCCGGGTTCTGAAAAATTATCATTCACGGTCGAGGAATTTCATCCCGGAAGATTTCAATGATCCGGCAGTATTTATTGCGGTTGATTGCGAAAAGGACCGGATGGAACTGATCCGCGAACATAAGGTGGAACCGCATCGTATCGTGCTGATGGTCAATTCCGCAGTACAGATATTCAACTCTTCCGGATATGTGATAAATACACGCAGCAAAGAACGCTGCATAAATTGCATAGAGATCCTTTCGGAATTGATGGCAGGACGCAAGCCGGTAAATATCCAGCGCAAGATCGAATTGTCGGAAAAAGATTTGACTTTTGTCGCCATTGATTGAAAATTTCCGGAATATTATTCTTACAATGCCAGACAGCAGAAAGCATTATTTTTATGGACAACGTTACCCCTTTGTTTTTTGTCGATGAACCGGTGCGTATCGACCGCCGCCTGATAAGTGAAAATTATATGACCCGGGCAACGGAAGCTTATGTGCCGGAATCATTGAGCGAACATGCCGCTATCCGGGAAAAGGTCAAACGGCGGATATTGCTTGCCGCCGGTTTGCGGCCGGGGATGGATATGCCGGAAATAAAATCTGAAGTTTCCGGTGGAAACAGTTATCATGGAGTGCGTATAAAGTCCGTCCGTTTAAGAACTGCACCGGCTGTGGAGTTGACCGGCAGTCTGTTTCTGCCGGAAAATGTGTCTGCACCGCTTCCCGGGATACTTTCACCGCACGGCCACTGGGAGCACGGAAGGATGCAGCATGACAACCGGGTAAGTGTGATAATGCGCTGCTGGCAGCTGGCGCGGCTGGGGTTCGCGGTGCTGTCTTATGATATGATCGGTTATAATGACAATAATACGCTGATGCATTCATGGCAAGGCAAATTCAAACGGGAAGGGGATTTTTACGGGATATCCGTATTCGGATTGCAGACATTGAACAGTTTGCAGGCGGTGAATTTTCTGGCTTCCCGGCCGGAAGTCGATCCGCAGCGTATCGGCTGTACCGGTGCATCCGGCGGAGCTTCTCAATGCTGGTTCGCTGCCGCTTTGGATGAGCGGATCAAGGTGATCGCTCCGGTTTGTATGCTCTCTTCGCATTTTCAGGGTGGTTGCGGCTGTGAAGAGGGCCCGCTGCTGCGGGTATCCGGATTGACCAATTTCGATATCGTTGCTTCGCTGGCTCCCCGGCCGTTATTTCTGCCCGGGGTATCCGGGGATTGGACCAATCTCAACACTGATTATGAGATTCCCCGGCTCAAAGAGGTGTATTCGCTTTATGGAGCAGCGGATGCGGTCGGCTCGATGTTTCTGAAAGATACTCATAATTACAACCGGTGTGTCAGAGAACATGTCTATGCCTGGCTGGTGAAAAATTTACAGAATGTTGACCGGGGAGAGCGTATCCCGGAGGAAGAAATTTCTCCTCCCCCGCCGGAATTGCTGTGGTATAACGGCAGAGAACCGGAGAAGCCGGGTGTTTTCGGAATGGCAGCGGCATTCCCGGAATTGCAGAAATTTTATGGAAAGATGAACTTGCCGGAAAAGTCCGGATTGGAACAGTGGCAGCGGGAAAAACGGAAAATTCTGGCGGAAATGCTGCAGAATATGCAGCATCCGGCAAAAAATGTCATAGAACATGTTGCTCCGGAAAAAGCTGTCGGTAAAGCACGCATCCGGGGCGGAATAATCGGGCGGCGGCAGGTCGGCGACCGGATAGTATCATTACTTATGACCCCCGATGAACCGGACCGGACCAAAGAATTGATACTTTTGGCGGTCACCGATGATTACCGCAATTATCCGGAGGTTTTTACCCGGCATCTGCTGCAGAAAGGCCAGACGGTCAGACTTATTGAATTGACCGGTTCCGGCAGTATGGGATACCATATCAAACATGCACTGCGCAGCCGGGAAGAGATATCATCGTCATTTGATGAGTCTTTTTTTTCCATGCGGGTCAATGATATCATCACCACCGCTGTTTTTCTGGCTGAACGCGGTGTGGAACATATCCGTATTGCCGCCCGGGGATCAGCGGTTCCGGCGGCACTGGCAGCTGCGGCCTTGACCGGGATCGCGGTTTCGGTCGATTTGCAGGAGGTCGATGAAAGCATTTGGGAAAATGATTTGGATTATCAACCGCTGATGGGACAATTCGGCGGGATCAAAGCGTTGCTGATGTTGAATATCCATCCGGACAACCGCTTTTACCGGGCGGTAAAATACCGGGAAGTACTGGAAGAATATTCCGCAGAGATCATCGATGATGGGGAAGGTTTTTTTGACAGCTTTCCCTGATAGTATAAAAAAAGGAAACTAGGCTATACTGGCAGCACATATACCGGATCCGGGGGAAGTCCGGCAGATCAATTTTATCAACAAAAATTCCGGGATGGAAACATCGAAGCGGTTATCGGTTGTTATCTCCAAAAGGCCCGCACAGTCAATATCACTGTTCCCCCGGGATATCGGGTGGATTCAGTGGAAATACTTAATCGGGAAAATCCGGTTTTTACGATTTTGCGTTCCTGGGATTATACCGTCAGCGATAAAATGCTTTTTCTCCGGAAAGTTGTAACGCACCGCGCACCGGAGGGGACATCAACTTGTTACCTGCGAATAGATTTGTTATGCGGTGCGGGACTTGACGGAGATGCGCGAAGCGTATCGACGAGCCGAAATAAGCTTTGCTTATGAGGCAACCCGTCAAGTTGTAGCGCACCGCGCACCGGAGGGGAAATTTTTATTTCCCCTCCGGTGCGCGGTGCGGGACTCGAACCCGCACGCGTGAGCAAAGGAACCTAAATCCTTCGTGTCTGCCAATTTCACCAACCGCGCATTATTTTATACTTCAAAATCCAGGCACAATCTGGTTTTGGTATATGGTTTGACTGCTGAATCTGCGACTGCGACATGGGCGGGATGAAGAGCGTATGCTTTCAATGCATCGAAGTCAGTAAAAGTTGAATCGAGCATCAAATCGGCGTTGGAAGAACTTAATCCGTCGCAATTCACTTTGATCTCCAACAATCCCGGTATCTGTCCGGCAAGTCCTTCCAGTCCGGTTTTGATTTCTGCTTTTACCGAAATTTTTTCACTGCCCTGCAGTTCATCTTTCAACTGCCACAAAATAATATGCTTGACCATATATATACCTTAATTTATCCGATCCATCCCAAAAATCCAACCGGCACAGCAAAAATATCCGGCTTGTCAGAAAATATAGTTCAACGGATAAAAGTTTGCAAGTTTTTGTTGTAAAAAACTTGTAATTTTGTCCGCAGAGCAGTATTTTATGGACTGTATATACAACGAATGGGGGGAAATCATGGGCAAGATGGTATTAAAAACAGTGCTTGAAGCATTTTTTGCCGGCATATTCATCGGTATTGCCGGGACAGTTTATCTTTGTTCGGCCAATGCTGTTACCGGGGCATTTCTTTTCGGATTCGGATTGTTGACCATAGTCTGTTTTCAATTGAAACTTTACACCGGCGCGATCGGATACCTGGTGGTTCAGGGCAGAAATTTTTACCGCTATTTGTGGGAATTGTTATTGATCTGGCTGGGAAATTTTGCCGGTTGCTTTACGGTTGGATTTGCGGTCCGTCACAGCCGGACTTTCGGCAATATAAGCAGCCGGGTCGATGCTGTTGTACAGGGGAAAATGGCTGATTCTCCGTTGAGTTTATTCATTTTATCCATCTTTTGCGGGATATTGATGTTTACAGCGGTGGATGCATTCCGCAATGAAAAACTTCCGCCTGTCTGCCGTCCGGTGATGGTGTTTCTCTGTGTGATGGTCTTTATTTTAAGCGGATTTGAACACTGCATTGCCAACATGTATTACTTTTCAGCGGCGGATCGCTGGAGTATCAACACTTTGGTACTGACACTGCTTATGACTCTGGGTAATTCTGTCGGCGGCAATCTGTTTTCAGCGATGGTGAAATTATCCCCCCGCCTTGCGGCAAAGGTCGATTAAGCGGCGGATACGCAGCCGGAAAGAGTCTCTGGCATCGAGGCGGGGAAGTTTTCCGGTATGGTCGCGGTATATCCGGTTTCCTGGCAGATGCAGAGAAACAATGCCGTTGACGACCGAAAGTTTGTGAATATTGCGCAGGGAACAGATTATCCGCAATAAATTGAGCGTGATGAGATTTTCAGCGGCTTCCGGAAGCCGTCCGTAACGGTCGCGCAATTCTTCCCGGAACTCCTCCAATGCTGCTTCCGAACGTATTTCAGCCATCCGGCGACAGGCGGAGATGCGGAGGCGTTCATTTTCGATGAAGTCCGGTGGTATAGCTGCACTGAATACGCCGGGAGCGGTGGTCAGGGCCGGATGCAGGAAGTCGATATTCACTTCGACATCTGGCAGCAGATTTTCATCGCAGATATTCTGCAATTCACTTTTATCGCTTTTCTGCAGCCGGGCGATCTCCTGTTTCAGCAGCCGGCAGTAGAGGTCAAAACCGATCATGCAGAGGTGTCCGGATTGTTCTGAACCGAGAAGATTTCCGGCACCGCGAATTTCCAGATCCCGCAGAGCCAGCTGGAATCCGGAACCGAGAGTTGAGCAGCGGCGGATGGCCGCGAGCCGTTTTTTTGCAGTTGAACCGACCAGTTGATTTTTTGGAAGCAGCATATAAGCGTATGCCTGATGTTTCCACCGTCCCACCCGGCCGCGCAACTGATACAGCTGGGCCAGTCCGAAACGGTCAGCACGTTCGATTATGATCGTATTGGCATTGGGGACATCAAGTCCGGATTCAATGATCGTGCTGCACACCAGACAATCGATTTTCCCATCCAGAAACGCGGTCATGACCTCTTCCAAATCATTTTCCGGCATCTGTCCGTGAGCGACTGCGATCCTGGCATCCGGGAGCAGTTCCCGCAGGAGAGCTGCACACTGGTCGATAGTCTGCACGCGGTTGTGCAGATAATAGACCTGCCCGCCCCGGGCAAGTTCGGCCCGGATCGCGGAAGCGATCAGATCATTTTCCTGCGGTGCGATGACGGTTTTTACCGGCAGGCGGAGTTTGGGCGGCGTGACAAGGGTACTTAAATCTCTGGCTCCGGCCATAGCCATATACAAAGTTCTGGGGATGGGAGTTGCGGACATGCTCAAAACGTCAGCTTCCACGCGGAAGCGGCGCAGACGCTCTTTCTGTTCCACGCCGAAACGCTGTTCTTCATCAATAATGACCAATCCGAGATTGCGGAAGCTGAAAGTTTTGCCGCACAACCGGTGAGTGCCGATCAGGATATCGATGCCGCCGGACAGCAATTTTTCTGATATTTTCTGCTGTTCAGCGGCACTGCGGAAGCGGCTGACCACTTCGATGGTGTAGGGGAATTCTTTGAAACGCTCACAAAAACTCCGGTAATGCTGATGAGCCAGCACGGTCGTCGGCGCAATGACTGCCACCTGATAGCCGGCGGAAACTGCCCGGAATGCTGCGCGCATGGCAATTTCGGTTTTCCCGTATCCGACATCACCGCAGAGCAGGCGGTCCATCGGTTTGGTACTTACCATATCCCGTTTTATTTCGATGGTCGAACGGGTCTGGCATCGGGTGTCTTTGAAAGCGAAAGCCCGTTGAAATGCCGCCATTGCTTGAGCATCTGCCCGGAAACTTATCCCCGGAACGGCCTGCCGGACAGCTTGAAATCTCAACATATCTGCGGCGTAGGAGCGCACTCCCAGCCGGGCATTTTCTTTTTCATTGCGCCACCGGCCGGAATTAAGAGCGTGCAGTTTCACTCTGCCGGCGGCACCGAGATAGCGGCTGATTTTGGCACACTGCACCATTGATACATAAAGCAGCTGGCCGTCACGGAATTCCAGAACCAGTACCTCCCGGCTTTCGCCACCGGAAGTTTGCAGTTTTATCCCCCGGTAAATGGCGATCCCGTAATCGACATGGACAACGTAATCGCCCTCATCGAAATCGGTGAGGGTGAATTCGCTGTTATCCAGCGGCATGGATTCCAGTTTTTCCGGGATGGTCTCCAGTTCTGTGTCGTTTTGAGAACCGGTAATCAGTTTGAATCCGGCTCCGGTCAATTCTCCGGAGGTAAGAAACAGTAATTCCCCGGAAATGTAAAAACCGTTATTCAATGCCGATGAGGTATATTCCCACATCGCATGGTCAAGGCCGAGCATCATGCACCACTGGCGCAGTGCCGGAATATCTTCATCATCATTGACCGAAAAAAGTATTTGCGCACCTTCTTTTGCGGCATCTTTGATCCGGCGGCAGAGAAGTTGTTTTTCCAATGATTCCCGCTGTATTTTGGCCGCCTGCGGCAGTGATTCCGGATTGGCGGCGGCAAATGGCAGGGACACCGGACAATTATCTATTCCGGCGGTATCTACTTCATAAAAAGTTTCCGGATCGTATGCGGCGTTGATGGCATCCCATCTCTCATCTGCACCCGGGACACTGTATTTTTTGAGCAATTCTCTGCCGGAATCCGGAAAAATATTCAGTATCCGGAATTTCCTGTTATTTTCCAGGTAGGCAAAAGCATCCGATTGGGCCGCTCCGCCGGCGGTGATCCCCGCCCGGTTGATGACCCGGCAAACTTCCGCATTCTTGCCGGAACGCTGGGTTTCCGGTGAAAAAAAGCGTATGGATTCGATCTCATCTCCGAAAAATTCGATCCGGCACGGTTCATCATGAGCCGGTGAAAAGATATCCAGAATGCCGCCCCGCCGGGAGAATTCTCCGGCAATGGAAACCATCACTTCATCATCATAATCCAGCTGAACCAGTTTTTCAACGATCTCCTGTGGTGATATGGTCATGCCGCTGCGCAGTTCCAACTGGCAGGATAAACTCTCATCCGGGCGGGGAGCCGGTCCGAACCAGGCGTGGACACTGCCGATTATCAGATCAAATTCCTCGTTGAGCATCCGGTTCAATGCTCTGGCCCGTCTGGCCTCACCCCCGGGGAAGAGCAGTTTCCCCCGGCCGCATTCGGGTATGAGCAGAGAGTGGCATTGACGTCCGGTAAGGCGTATAAGTTCATTGATATCGGAATAAAAACGGTCGGCACTTCTGGCATCCGGCAGGGTGATACAGAGGGTTCCGGGGTGTGCCGTCAATATTTTCAATGCCGGTAAAGCACACACTTCCGGCGGCACCGGGGCGGTGATTTTACTGCCGGACGGTGTGCCGGATAAAAAATTTTCAATTTTTTTCAACCAATTCATAAAACAAGTATTGAAAAATTCATTAAATCGCGTATAATTGTAAACGGGGATTTCCGTATGTTTCGCGGTTGTTTTTATTGCCACTTATATATTATAATCGCTGAATGGCATTTTTTATAGCCCGGAATATAAAAAAAAGTGATATTTTTGAGAGATATCCCCGGTTCGCGGAACTTGATATTCAGGCGCAGTGATCGCGTTTGTTGTCTGGTTGACAGATTGTGATTTATCAACCACGCAATGATGCATTGAGCCATCTTGACCGTTACGGCACAGTACCGCGAAGATGTATGGCAGATTTCCGGAGGGGGGAGACTCCCTCAATGCGCTGCCGGTGGTAAAGAAATTTTATAAATAATGAGATAATGTAAGAAAAATTATAATGGAGGAATTCTGATGGCTGATTCATCTGAAGTAAGAAAGATCCGTCGGGCCGGGGTGAAGCTCACCCCTAAATTTGCAGTTCCGCAGCTGCCGGATATCGACACGGATGCAGACGATGCGATTTCTGCAGATCCCGAACCGCGCAAAAGCAAACTGGTCATTAAAAAAGTTTCCGCCGCTCCGACCAAGTTCGCTCCCCGCAGCGGCAAGGCAACTGTCAAACCGCTGATCGATGAGGAGAATTCTCCGGTGGTCAAAACCGGCAGTGCCACTCCCAGATTGCGGACCAAAAAAGAGGTCGATGCAGCCAGAAAAAACGCGCTTGATGCTAAATTGCTCATCGGCAACAAAAATGATACCATGAAGGTGTATATGGGAGAAATCGCCCAGATACCGCTGGTCAACAAGAAAGAGGAGGCCGACCTGGCTGATGAGATCCACAGCACCGATCCTGAACGGCATGAGATCGCCAGAACCACGCTTATCAAAGCCAACTTGCGTCTGGTCGTGAAAATTGCTCATGACTTCAAAGGTCTGGGGTTGCCGCTGCTTGACCTTATCAGCGAAGGAAATATCGGTCTGATGCGGGCCGTTGAAAAATTCGATCCGGCCAAAGGAGCTAAATTTTCCAGTTATGCCGCCTGGTGGATCAAGCAATCCATGCGCCGGGCATTGGCCAATCAGAGCCGGACTATCCGTATCCCGGTACAGTCTGCCGGCAAGATAAACAAGATCAAAACCGTCCGGATGCGGCTGGCCGAAGAGCTGGGCCGCGAACCGTCTGATGCCGAGATCGCAGAACATCTGGATTTCAGTGAACGTACTGTTTCCGGCTTGCGTCTGGCTGATTTGCGTACTATTTCACTGCATGATCCCATTCAGCAGGGCGAAGAGGGCGAGTTTCAGGACATTATTCCTGACCGTCACGCGATGACCCCGGATCAGATAATCGGTGATATCGAATCGGTTTTCCGGTTGATGGATCTGCTGGATAAACTTGACGAGCGGGAACGGAAGATCCTGGAAATGCGTTTCGGGCTGCGCGGCGGGAAAACCCTCACTCTTGAAGAGGTCAGTCAGCAGATCGGCAGAACCAGAGAACGGGTGCGGCAGATCCAGAATCAGGCTTTGGCCAAACTCAAGCAATTGCTGATGGATGAAGCAGGTTACTCCAACAATGGAGTGCAGAACGAAGACTGAAAAAAAGTTGCAAATTCTCCGGATTTTCCGGTTTGTCCGGAGAAGACAACTGTTTTTTTAGGTAAAAAGAGAGTTTTCCGCTTGCATTATTTCATCCCAAGCGGTATATTATAAGGAAGAAGCGGTCAGTGGCCGCCTCCAAAGCATATCAAGTGCGCTCGTAGCTCAGTCGGTAGAGCAAGTGACTCTTAATCACTGGGTCCACGGTTCGAGTCCGTGCGGGCGTACCATTTTTTTTGTCCGAAACTGGGCAAATTCAAAGGATCACCGGATGATTCAGGATAATTTCCGGTGATTTTCCACCACCGTTACCGCCAGGTGACAGCTCAAGCGGAAACACCACTTCAAAGCTTCAAAGAGCAGCAGCAGCGGATCGCATCCGGCCAGCGCATCAGCTTGAACTTCTGTAAATTCCAAATAATTTGCCGCGCAAAGTTCCGGAAAACGGGAGGATTTGAATTCAGCGGTAACTGCATCATCTGCATAAAGCGGTATTCGGCCGTCAAACATTCCGGTCAGGTCAAAAGTCTGTTCTTTATGATTGAACATGTTGGTGACCGCTTCCGCAGCTTTGGCGAAAACAAAAGTAAACAGAGAACTCACTTCATCCGGCGCAAGTTCTTTGCCGTGAGTCTGCATGTGCTTATCCATCGCCTGAAACATCTGTACGATCAGTTTTTTTTCTGCTCCGGCAAGCTCATCGGAAACTGCGACCGGGGCATCCAGCAATCCCAGTTGACGTGCGGTTTCGATTATACATCTGGCGGCGGCCTGGGCCGGTACGGATGTGACAAAATTATTCATAACTTTTTGCCCCTCTATGAAATTATCCGAGCATTTCTAACATGAAAGTAAAAGTTATATCATCTTTATCCGGCAGCAATTCATGACCGAAATCCGGATAAAGGATGTAATCTTTTTCCGCTGTGATCGCATTGAATGCCGCAAACTGCGTCGATGGCGGACAGGTCGTATCCATCAAGCCGGTGAACATCAGAGTTTTCGCTTTGATCCGTGCTGCCAGATGATGAACATCAATATATCCCAGACGGGTGAAAATTTCTTCCTGCCGTTCATGCCGGGGATCAAACCAGCGGAAATAATCTTTCAATTCCTGATAAGCCCCCACCGCCAGATCCATCTCCCATACCCGCTGATAATCGGAAAGAAATGGATAGACCGGCGCAATGCGGTTTATTTCCGGCACCAGCGAAGCACAGGCCAGTGTCAATCCGCCTCCTTGCGAAATACCCATCGCACCGACTTTTGACCGGTCAACTTCCGGCATTCCCATGATGATTTTTGCAAGTTCGGCGGTATCCAGCATGATGTGGCGGAAAAGCAGATCATCCGGAGAATCATTATCCAGCCCGCGAATGAATTGGCCGTGATAGGTGTTGAATTTATGCCCACCGGTATCTTCGGATCTGCCGCCCTGACCGCGACAGTCGAGGAAAGCTGTGACAAATCCGGCTGCCGCGTATGCGATGGATTTCATCCAATCCTGGGTATTGCCGGAATAACCGTGAAACATGAGCAGAGCCGGTGCCGGGGCGGTCAATTTCGTCGGACGCATGAATTTGGCATGGACCCGGGCATTGCGGACACCGGTGAAATAGAGGTCGAAACATTCAACACCGGGGTATTTGAATTCCGCCGGGCGCAATTCCAACTGCGGATCAACGCTTCTCATTTCTGCCAGAGCCCGTTCCCAATAGGCATCAAAGTCGGCCGGCCGGGGATTGCGTCCGGTATATTTCAATAATTCATCAATCGGTTTGTCTGCCAACATAATAAAACCTTTCTTATTTACAAATGATCAAATGAAATAAAACTGTCAGAACAGTACAAAAAATGTTCCGACAGATAAAAATGCTGCACCGATAACTGTTATGGAGAGTTTCCACCAGCGGGCGTAACGTTCCGGCCGCCAGCTGCCCGGAGCACTGGGCCGTCCGGCCAGCCGGTTGAATCCGCCGGTGTGTACATAATTGGCAATACCACTGTTCTGCAGCTTCATCATGATTTTACTCTACCGGAATAAAGGACTCTTTGCCGCTGAATGATGCAATCGTTTCAGTGAGCAATGCTATGGCACTTTCCGCATCTCGCAGGTCGCACATTTCCACCTGACTGTGCATGTAACGGTTGGGAATGCTGAAAAGAGCCGTTGCTGTTCCGCCCCGTGACAACTGGATGGCAGCGGTATCGGTGCCGCCGGTGGCCCGGTGCGCGACAGATTCCTGATAAGGGATCTTGTGTTCTCCGGCAACCTTGCGGATGATTTTTCCCAGTACGATATTGTTGTCACAGCTGTGGCTCAAGGCCGGGCCTTTCCCAAGAGAGATATCACCGTACTGTTTTTTGGGGATATCCGGCAGGTCAGTGGCAAAACCGACATCGATCCCGAAGCCGATATGCGGATCAATGGCAAAACTTCCGGCGGTTGCACCGCGCAAACCGACCTCCTCCTGTACGGTTCCGACACCGTAAACAGCGACATTGAGTTTTCTTTTTGCCAGACGGCGCATTGTTTCTGCGACAATGAATGCACCGATTTTATCATCAGTGCCTTTGGAAATAAACCGGTGTTTGTTCAACATCCGGAAATTTTCCCGCATGACCACCGGATCACCGACAGAAACGAGTTTTTCCGCTTCTTTGCGGTTTTCTGCACCGATATCTATCCACATATCTTTGAGGTCGAGAGCTTTTTCCCGTTCTGCCGGAGTGAGCAGATGGATGGGTTTTTTGCCGATGACTCCGGGAATTCTGCCTTTGGCAGTAAGGATATCCACTTCACTTGAAGGAACATTGAGCTTATCGATCCCTCCGTTGGCCCGGAAGTAGAGCAGGCCTTCTTCAGAAATATAGACGATTTGAAATCCGATTTCGTCATAGTGTCCGGCGAGCATCACCCGCACCGGTGCGGCGGTATTGAGGGCCGCGATGGTATTACCCATGACATCGCACTTTACTTCGCAGCAATCTTTCAGATAATCCCGGAAAATCACTGCCGCTTCGGATTCGTATCCGGTGGGGCTGGCGGAACGCATGAGCTGTTCCAGAAACTTCATACTGGTCTTGTTGAACATAGTAAAATCTCCTGAAAAAAGTTCGTTGTTTAATATGTCATCGTAATAGAGTTTTTTCAAGTGCGGCAAATTGCAAAAAACGTTTTTTGGTGTTATATTATAAGATAATCTTCGCAGATAAACGAGTGAATCCCGTGAGAATCGGGAGCTGTCGCGCAACTGTGATGCCTACGGGCAGAGCCAGATTCCTCGCTGCGGTACAAAGTGCGCGTAACATGAAAGGATTAAACCAATGCACAACTGTACACTTTTTAAGGGGAAGTTCACACTCATTGAACTTCTGGTCGTGATCGCCATCATCGCCATATTGGCGGCAATTCTGCTTCCGGCTTTGAATCAGGCCCGTGAACGCGGGCGGAGTACTTCATGTTTGAGCAATATCCGGCAGCTGGGGGTGGCAAATCTGCTTTATGCGGAAAGCAATGCCGACTATTTTATTTTTGATGCTGATTGGGGGAGGAAAATCTATTGGTGCGGCAAATTTACCGGCAGTCACGGTGATGTTACCGGAGAGGGCGGTTTGAATCCTTATATGGGCAACGATGAAAAAGTCCGCAGCTGCCCAACGATCATGGCGAGTAAAGATTCTGACGACGGCAATAACGGTACGGGGGGGTATGGATACTCCTCCTGCATCGGCGGGTGGAATAAGTTGGATTGGTCAGGGCAGAATCACCCGGCCAAGCTCTCCCAATTCGACCGGCCTTCCCGGACGATAATGTTTACGGATAATGCATTGATCGGCAGCGGCGGCAAGTTTGTGGAAAATATCAATATTGAACCGCCAACCGGGAAATGGATATCCGGCGGATTTGACTGGTTTCCTGATCCGGCGATCCACTTCCGGCACAATGGGCTGGTCAATGTGTCCTGGGCCGATGGTCATGCGACGGCCGATGGTCCGCTGACTTTAGTCAATGGAGACAGTGGAAAAACCAATCGCGGCTGGTTTGGTGGAACAGAGGTCGAAGAGGTTATGGAATATTTCTGGGTCAACCGGAGCAGAAAGAATGAACTTGATTAAAAAATATTGGGTGATTCTGGCGATCTTTGCCGGAGTTTTTCCGCTTTATGGTGAAAGAGTTGTTTCTCTCTCTCCGGCGGTGACGGAATTGGTCATTTTTGCCGGAGGCAGAGCGCAGTTGTGCGGCCGGAGCAGCGCGTGTGATTTACCGGAAACAGCTTGTTTGCCGGTGGCCGGTGATTTAGGTAAACCATTTCCCGAAGCAGTGTTGCGCAACCGGGCGACAATGGTGATAAGTGATGTCGCCCACCCCGGGGCCAACTGGCAGCTTTTGCAGCGGTGCCGGGTGAAAGTCAAGTTGCTGGAAAACCGGAGCATTGATGATCTGCCGCGTAATGTGCGGCAGATCGGAAAAGTGCTGGCTTTGCCTGATGCGGATTTGCGTGCGGCAGAACTGGCGGATAAGGTAGCTTGTTTGAAGCGCACTTGCCCGTCACAACTATATCCGGCGGTGGTGATTTTAGGAGTTTCGCCGTTGATAAGCTGCGGTGGCAAAACCTTTATTTCATCGGCATTGGAACTGGCCGGGATCAAAAATATTGCCGCCGGAGCCGGGGAAAAATATTTTATTATGGATCCGGAATTTTTATGCACCGCTGAAGTGGACGTGCTGATTTTTATCGGGGTTTCGCCCGCAGCGGCAGAAGAGCTGCTTAAAAAGGCAAGTTTCCGTCATCTGTACAACTGCCGCCGGATATTTCTGGACCGGAATAAGTGGAGCAGATTGACTCCGGCGACAATTGAAGCGGTAATTTCATTGAAAAATGAACTTGTCCGGCAGTGATTTACCGGCCGAGTTTGCAGATGATCGTCCGCAAAAAGTGATCAGCTTTTCCTACTGAAGCGATATTCAATTTCTCATACGGAGTGTGAAAATCGTAGTGTTCCGGGCCGCAGGAAATGATTTCCAGATCCGGATTTTTTGCAGAAAACCAACCGGATTCCAGACCGGCATGGATGGCATAGGCCCGGTCGGGACGGTTCAATTCCCGGGCGCAGGCAATAGCTGTTTTCAATAAAGTTGAATCTGTTGCCGGAGTTGTTGCCGGATAAACATTCCCGGTTTCACCGGCGGCATGGAACAACTCAAAATGGGTTTTGACCGCAGCGGAAATATTATCCCGGCACTCATCGGACAGACTGCGCTGACTGGTTTTGATGATCACCTTTTCCGGGGTGGTTTCAATAGCCGCAAGATTGCTGCTGGTTTTGACGATCTGCAATTCATCATCGAAGTCCAGTGCCCCATTGGGAACCAGTATCAACGCATTGAGCAGATTTTGCCGGAAAGTTTTGTCCCAAATCACTTGCGGAGCTGCAGTCAATTCAACTTTTATTTCCGGAGTTACCGCCGGCGGCAATTCATTTTTCAAAATCAGACAGAAAGCATCGGCTGATTTTTGCAGGTCAGCAACTGTTCCGTTATATACCCCCTTGACCTGCGCTGAATCCGGAATGGCGTTGTCAGCTTTGCCGCCATCGAAAGAAAAAAGCTGCAATTCCGGCTGCTGATCGACGAATTCAGCCATGAATTTCAAGGCATTACCCCGGTTTTCGTGAATGCATAATCCGGAATGACCACCCGGCAGACCGGATAGCGTGATCTGCACCGGAATACCGGAAAATGTTTGCGAAAACGTACTCCGGAAGGTGAAACTCTGACGGCAGCCGCCGGCACAGCCGATACAAAATCCATCATCACTGCCGTCAAGATTTATAAGATATCTGCCTTTAAGGTGTTCCGGAGAAATTCCCCGTGCGCCGCCAAGACCGACCTCTTCATCGACAGTGAGGATCACCGTCAAAGCCCCGCAGTGAAATTCCCGGTCCAGGATCACCGACAGTGCCAACGCCACGCCGATGCCATCATCCGATCCCAGGGTTGTACCGCAGGCACGGACATAATCTCCGTCAATCACCGGAGAGATCGGTGTATTGAGAAAATCAAAATCTCTGTCGCTGGCAGGAACCATATCCATGTGCGCCTGCAGTATTATCCGGGGAGCATTTTCCCAACCAGCTGCCGCCGGTTTTTCAATGATCAAATTGCCGGTGTCATCCCGGAGTACAGATAATCCGGCCTCCCGGGCAAGCGCGGTCAGTTTTTCCGCTAATCGTGTTTCATGCCCGGATATGTGGGGGATCGAACAGATCAAATCAAAAATTTGCCAGACATTTTGCGGGGCAAGAGAACTTATTTCACTCATGGCGGAAATCCTTTATTAATTGTTGTTATGAGGCAATTTCAAAAGTCCTCAAAAATTTTTGAAATTCCGCATCGCGATCTTGTTGCGGAGCGTTTTCGGTGGTTATTTATTCAATAGCCACGCTCAAACTACCGCATCAATTTCATCGATGCTGATTTTTCAAATTATTTTCGAATTACTTTTGCAATTACCTCGTTATATCGAGGCAATTTCAAAACTCATCAAAAATTCTTGAAACTTCGCATCACGGAAATTCTCCAGTAAATCTCCCTTCCGTCTCCTTTTTACTACATCGTGACAAGCCGGTTGGAGTAAAAACGTTATTGCGCAGTCGACAAATCATAATGTTTGCGATTATCGCAATCGCAACGGATTTTGAATGCAAGTTTTACAAAATTTGGGACATTGTTAATAAAAAAGCTGATCCACCATAAAGCAGATCAGCTTGTATTGTTGACGCGGTAATTTCAAAAGTTCCTGAAACTCATTGCAGTTGATTTTTCGGTTCCCCTTTTGAATCACCTCTGCCCGGAACTTACTTTGTCTCGTTCTGAACGAGTTTGATCAAGCACATTTCGGCAGCATCCCCGCGACGGAAGCCCAATTTGAAAATCTGGGTATAACCGCCGTTGCGCTCGGCATAGGCCGGGGCAACCACGTCAAAAAGATTTTTGACCGCATCACGGCTGCGAAGTTTGGCAAAAGCCAGACGGCGGCTGTGGATGTCACCTTTTTTACCGGTGGTGATCAGTTTTTCAGCAAAACGGCGCAGTTCTTTGGCCTTGACGATGGTGGTTTCGATCTGACCATTGATGAACAGGCTGTTCGCCATATTGGCGAGCATCGCCCGGCGGTGTGCGCCGGAGCGACCGATTTTGAAAGTGGCGACTTTATGACGCATGATTAATTACTCTCCTCCGCATCGGATCTCACTTTGGCAGCTTCCGCTTCGAGGGCGGCCAGCAGCCGGTCGCTGAGAGTCATTCCCAGCTCCAGACCGTGCTTTTCAATTTTTTCTTTGATTTCATCCAGTGACTTTTTGCCGAAGTTGCGATATTTAAGCATCCGGCTTTCAGTCTTATTGCACAGCTCAAACACCAGCTTGATATTTGCGCTGTTCAGGCAGTTCATTGCCCGGACAGAGAGGTCGAGGACTTCGACATCCTGTGAGAGCATCTTGAATTGTCTTTCTTCTTCCTCGGTCAGGATGACATTCTTTTCCTGAACCTGCGAACCCATGAACGGCTGCAGATGATCACGCAGGATCCGGGCAGCTTCTTCCAGCGCATTGCGCGGAGAAATTCTGCCATCGGTCCAGATTTCCAGTTCAAGACTGTCCATTTCGGTCTCTTCGCCGACACGGGCCGCACCGACCTGATAGTTGACACGGGTGACGGGGCTGAAAAGACAATCGACCGGGATCGTCCCGATGGTCCGGGGAGCATTATTCTCCTCGGCGGGGAGGTATCCGCGACCATTGACCACTTCGATAACGGCGTGGAATTTTTTATCTTTATCCAAAGTGCAGATCAATTGCTCCGGATTAAGCACTTCAACAGTGCTGTCGCAAACGATGTCAGCAGCGGTGATTTCACCGGCTTTATCTTTGACGATCTCAAGAGTTTTGGGACCTTCAGCATGGATATTGAGTTTGACGCACTTCAAATTGAGTACGATCTCGGTGATATCCTCAACGACATTGTCGAGAGAATCGAATTCATGTTTTGCATTATCGATCCGCACAGATGAGATGGCCGCACCGTCAAGCGATGACAGCAGCACCCGGCGCAAAGAGTTGCCCAGGGTATGTCCGAAACCGCGCTGAAGCGGCTGGGCGGTAAACTTTGCGTAAGTCGGGGTCTCTGTCGTTTCGTCAACGATGAGCGACTTGGGCATCGGAAAACCGATTGATGAACTCATAACTCTATCCTCCAAAAATTGTGTGCCGCAACGGACACTTATTCAACTAAACTTGCAGCATCTGCCTGAGTGAGTTCCGGAAACCCTCCGGAACGCACTTTTTCCATCATCAGACGCGGCGGCGTTTCGGGGGACGGCAGCCGTTGTGGGGAACCGGAGTGATATCTTTGATCACGCTGATCTCCATACCGGCAGCGGCGATACCGCGAACGGCGGATTCACGACCGGCACCGGGTCCTTTAATGCGGACTTCGACTTCTTTCATCCCGAGGAGCATAGCTTTTTTGGCGGCATCGCCGGCGATTACCTGGGCAGCGTAAGCGGTGCTCTTGCGTGAGCCTTTGAAACCGTTTTTGCCGCCGGTGGACCAGCTGATGACATTGCCATGCAGATCGGTAAAGGTGACTTTGGTGTTATTGAATGTCGCCAGGACATAGGCGATACCGCTGGGAATATAGCGACCGCTTTTGCTGCGCTGTCTCTGGACGGGGGCGGTGGTTTCCGCCTCCTGCGCGGTGACTTCCGCAACTTTCACTTCTTCAGCCATTTTTCTATACTTTCCAAATTGAAATTGTTAATACTTGATGCTTGAATCAGGCTGCTTTATCAGCCTTTGGCGGCGAGACGACGCTGTGTTTTGTCGCGGATTGCGCCGATGGTAACTTTCTTGCCTTTACGGGTACGGGCGTTGGTTTTGGTCCGCTGGCCGTGACAGGGCAGGTTGCGGCGATGCCGGATACCGCGATAGCAGTTGATCTGCTGCAAACGGCGGATGTCGGCGGCAACGGCACGACGGAGATCACCCTCAACGAGGAGATCATCCTGAAGCATTTTGGTAATTGCGGCGATCTGATCCTGGGTCAGGTCTTTCGCCATGAGGTCACGGTCGATACCGACTTTGGCGATGATCTCCAACGCCTTGGCCGGGCCGATGCCATAGAGGTAGCGCAGAGAATATTCGATGCGCTTGTTTCCGGGGATGTCCACACCAATGATACGGGGCATGATTTTAATCCTTTATAGTTAACCTTTTATGAATGAATTACATTCTTTCTCACCAGGTTCAGCCCTGGCACTGTTTGTGGCGTGCATCGCGGGAGCAGATGACCCGGATCTTGCCGTTACGTTTGATGATCTGGCAGAATTCACATCTGCGTTTCACCGACGCTCTGACTTTCATTTTCTTTTCTCCTATTTGCTTTAAGCTTGTTAAAAGTCTCAACTTTCAGCAGCTTTTGTTTACCTTTCCGGCCGTTTAAAGACACGAAAAAGGTGCGTAACCATCCTTCCCCTCCGCGATCGGACGGGCAAGAGGTGACGCCGCACAAACTAAGCTTGTCATCGTCTCCGGGAGCAGTCAAATTATGAACGTGCGGTGGAATATGCCGTTCAAAATCCGCGATACACTTCCGGTATTTACTTTAAAGTACACTCTTTAAACAGCTTTTTCAAGCCGCCAGAATAAAAAAATCAAAATTTTATCACTGTTTTGATTTTATTCTGCATCCGCCGGTCGTATCAAACCGTTTTTCCCGGCGGTGCAGTGCGAGGTAAGGTCGCCGTCAAATTCTATCGGTGGATGCAGCGTGAGATAAGGTCGAAGTCAAAACAAGGCGGATGAGCAGGATCCTCCTTCGCCGGGGCTACGGAGGACAAGGTGCAGTAAACCTGCTCGACTGAACCGGTATCCGACGTTTTGACAAGAGATTATCCACGCGGCGACACCGACGGTATGATGGCATCACAACAAATGGGACAATAACAAAAACTTCCGTATCAATTGAGCGTGGCCATCTCCTGACATTCGCGCAGCAGGTTCTCAAATCTCCGGCCGTATTCAATATAATTGCGGTAACGGATGTCGGCTTCAGTTTCCCCCTGATCCTTATCATGGAACACCACAGACAGGTGCGGTTCCATCGAAAAACCGCCGTCATAGCCGCCGGAAATCAGATCGGTGACGATCGCCCGCACATCTCCGGTGCCGAATCCGGCATGGGTAAAGTGGCAATTCGGGCGTTCCTGACAGTCATCCCCCGGCAGAGCCAGACCGTCTTTTATATGGATATATACGATGTGTTCTTTTACCTTGCTGTAAAATTCCCATGAACTTTGCAGCGGATAGGGCGGTTCGCCGATCCAGCGGTAATTGAAACACGGATTGCCGGTATCATAGATGAGTTTGAGGTTTTCATGATCGACTTTTTCCAGCAGTTTCAAGGTGTGCTGCCACGATAAACCACCGTAATTCATGCAGTTTTCGTGTCCGTATACCACGCCGTTATCGGCGCATATTTCCACCAGACGCCGGACTTTTTTGAAGATCATTGCTTCCAGTTCCGGATCATCCGGTGATACACCTTTCAGCGGGGCGGCGAAACTCATGCCGCGTACCAGCTTGATGCCGAGTTTCTGCATTCTGGGCAAGGCGGCGTTGAGTTCATCCAGCGAAGCTTGAAAATCCTCTTCTTTGCGCGGGTCTTTGCCCCAGTTGGCGATGGCACTGCCGAAGCAGTTGATACGGATACCTGCATCGTCCAGCTGCCCGGAAATTTTTTCGAACTCCTCATCGCTCAATGTGGCAAGTGTTTTGCCATTGATATTGCGGGTTTCAATAAATTTCCAGCCCAGTTCAGCTGTCGCCTGCAATTGAAGCGCAAAATCTGCGCCGGCTTCATCGGCAAATCCGGTGAGAAACATTTTTTTTACCTCTTTTAATAAGTTGAACTCATATTTTCCGCAGAATACTCTTTGACATCTTTTTTGATGAAGCGGGAATTTTTGACCAATTTATCCAGCATTTCCGCGTATTCGTCACTGTCTATGGGCAGGGTGACTGTGCGGTTTTTCAATCCGCTCAGCAACATGGCATTGCCCAGTTCCAATCCCCGGATGCCTTCGGCCAGCGGTGCGATCAATTTTTCACCGTTAAGGATGGCATTGGCGACATTTTCCACGATAACCGCGTGCTGCGGGCGGGATTCAGGAAGCAGGTTTATCCGGCACTGCCAGGTTTCCGGTTTGGCAAAACCGGATTTGGATTCCCTGATCTGTTTGCCGGTTTCGATCTCATTGCGGATAAAGGACAATTCTCCGTTTTCCAGGATCACTTTCCCTCTCTGTGCGGCGATTTCCAGACGGTTGCTTCCCGGAGCTTCTCCGGTGGTGGTGATGAAATTTGCGGTACAGTTGCCGGAATATTCCAGATAAGCATTGACCTCATCTTCCACTTCGATATCATGGTATTTGCCGATTTTTGCCTGTGCGGTGACCTTTTCCGGCAGACCGAAGAGCCATTGCATCAAGTCCAGCTGATGCGGACACTGATTGAGCAGTACGCCGCCGCCTTCACCGGCCCATGTCGCCCGCCAATCCCCGGAATCATAATAAAGCTGTGTTCTGAACCAATCGGTGATGACCCACGTGACCCGGTTGATTTCGCCGAGTTCACCGTTGTCGATCAATGACTTTAATTTGCGGTGCGCCGGCAGTGTCCGCTGATTGAACATGGTGCTGCGGACCAGATCAGGATACTTTTCGGCCGCTGCCAGCAATCTTTCGGCCTCTTTTTTGTGTACGGCAATGGGTTTTTCCACGATGATATGTTTGCCATGTTCCATCGCGGCAATTGCCAGATCCACGTGGAAGTAGTGCGGAACTGCGATCAAAACCGCTTCCAGGCCGGGGACTTCCCAGAACTTTTCTATATCAGTGCAGCAAATCACCGAATCCCGGTATTCTGCCGGAAGCCGGTCAAATGCCGACTCCTTGATGTCGCAGGCCGCCACCAGCTTCACATTCGGAATGTTTTTCATCATCTGGGCATGGGCTGAACCCATATTCCCGATACCGATAATGCCGAATCCAACTTGTTTTGCCATAATCATTTTCTCCGTTGTTTGTGAAGGCAGGGGCAAAATTTTCCGTAATTTCCCGGATGATTCTCTGTCTGCCGTCTTTTGAAACAAAAACAGTTGCTGTCAGAATAAATATAGTGGCGTATCAATAATTTTACAAATCTTTTTTGTGAATATAAAGATAGAAAGTTGTATTAATGATATATTCAACTTTTGAAACCACCCCCGTCGCCGGATTGCTTTCGCTGCTCTCCGGTTTCGCTGAACCGGATTTTTTTAAGCGATTTTTTATGGGATCTGCAGTGAATTTTTGAGAAATATTGTCCTTGATGCGATAATTTTATTTGAAAAGTTGACTTATTGACTTATATTATATGCAAAGAATATGAAATTTTTATCGGAGACCGGTTGTCTATGAATACTAAAACCGCCAATATCGAAGCGTTTTTGCTGGAAAAGATCAATTCCGGAGAATATCCCCCATTGAGTAAACTGCCGTCCCAATTTACATTGATGCAGAAATTCAATTGTTCCCGCATCACAGTTCAGCGGGCATTGGCCAATTTGAGTGCATCCGGATTTATCGGAGCCGCCCGGGGCAGCGGTACATTTGTCCGGCCCGGTCCGTATGACCGGCCGGTGAAAGAGGTGGTCATTGTCAGTGAATCTGCCGCGTTATCCCGGGACAATTATTTTGCCGCCATGCTCTACTCTCTGGATACCGGTGGATTGCCGGTACATTGGGTGAATCAGCAGATGATCGAAAGGCATCCGGGGGAATTTTTCACTCCGGGACAACTGGTGATCTGGATGCTTCCCGGAGAAAAACAGATCATGCAAATGCATCATTTGCAGCGTAAAGGGATAGCTCAATTGCTGATAAACCGTACTTACGATGGTTTCAATTATGTGACGACTGATTCATGGGCGGGAATAAGTGAGGGGCTGGAGGTGTTTTTTGACGGTGAAAAAGTCAGGCGGATCGCTCTGGTCAGCGGGGCGCCGGATGACCGTGTGTCTTTTTTGAAAGAAAGACTTATCGCTTTTTACGAGGAGTGTATCCGTCATCAGGTGAATATTTTGCCGCAATGGATCTGCAAAATACCTTTTTCAGATATTATTAAAGATCACGCAGTGATCGCCAGCAAACTTTTTTCCGGAGAAAATCCACCGCGTAAAATATTCATCCCGGAAGAATCTCTGCTTTCTCCGGTCATTATGGCCGCTTCAAGTTGTCATTTGCAGTTGAACCGGGACTATCAGATATTGGTTTTCGGGCAGGGAATATGCACTCCGGAGCAGCCGGGATTATTCATGCTGCACCAGCCGATGCATGCATTCCGCCGGGAGGTGGAAAGATTTATCCGGCGGACAGCCGGCGGAGACAACTCGCTCTTTCAGGTGCGGTTGGCAACGGAACTGCATACATGGCCGGGAAAAGAGTGATTTATAAGCAGATTTTCGGTAATTGCCGGCAGAAAGTTCTTTGTGCCGGCAAAAGTCACTTCCTGACGAATCGCTGCAGTTCCCGTTCTGTTTCCCGTTTGCGCAGAGTTTCCCGCTGATCGGCGTGAGTTTTTCCCTGGCAGTAAGCTATTTCTACTTTGACCAGACCTTTGCGGAGGTAAAATTTCAACGGGATGAGCGTGCCGCCTTTGGTATTTATCCACTGGGCAAGTTTCAAAATCTCTTTTTTGTGCAGCAGCAGACGCCGGGTCTGTTTGCTCTGATGATTGAAACGGTTGCCGAAGTCATAAGCGGCAATATGGACATTGTACAAAAGGGCCTGATTGTTTTCGATTTTTACAAATCCCTCCTGCAGCTGGATCGCTCGGGCCCGGCAGCTTTTTACTTCGGTGCCGCGCAGTTGGATACCGGCTTCAAAGCGTTCCATGACATGATAATCATGGAATGCTTTGCGGTTGGTGGCCAATACCGGATCTTTCGGGTCCTGTCGCGGCATATTTCAATCCTCGCCCCGGAGAAAGTTTTTAGCTTTTTCGGCAAAATTTTTCTGCATCCGCTGATTTTTATCCGTCAGTGAAGCATTGAATTTTTCAAGCATTTTCAGCTGTTCTCCGGATAATCCGGTGGGAGTTTCGATGATCAGCCGGATATGCAGATCGCCCCGGCCGTTACCGCGAACTGACGGCGCACCCTTGCCTTTGAGCCGGAGAACCGTATCACTCTGGGTCCCGGCCGGCACCCGGATCTTGGTTTTTCCGGAAATCGTCGGTACATCAACCTCTCCTCCGGCTGCCGCCAGAGTAAAGGGGATCGGCACTTCGCAGAGCAGATCGCTGCCGTCACGCTCAAAAACATCACTCGGGCGCACACGGGTGATGATATAAACATCTCCGTTTGCTCCGCCGTTAACTCCGGCATTGCCTTTGCCCGGCACACGCAGCTGTGAACCGTTATCCATCCCGGCCGGGATATGTATCTGCAGCGGGACAGTGGTTTTCACTCTGGTTTGGCCGTGACACTGCGGGCAGGGCTTTTCAATGACCTGACCGGTCCCGGAACAGTTGGGACAGGGCTGGCGCACGCTGAAAAAACCCTGGGATAAATTCAGTACACCGCTGCCGCCGCACCGGGAACAGCTCTTTTTGCCGGAACCAGAAGCGCAACCGGTACCGGAACAGCTTTGGCATTGTTCATAACGGGAAACATTGATTTTCTTATCCACGCCGTACATGGCATCTTCAAAATCAATATCCAGTGCATAGCGCAGATCTTCACCTCGTTGCGGTGCATTGGGGTCGGCATGACGTCCGCCGCCGAAAAGATCCTCAAAGCCGCCGAAACCGCCGCCGCCGAAAAACTGACTGAAAATATCCTGCGCATTGAAGCCGCCGGCATTGGCACCGCCGCCGGAGCGGGTGTAGGCATCATGGCCGAATTGGTCATACTGCCGTCTTTTGTCGGGATTGCTCAAGGTTTCATAAGCGGCAGAAACCTCTTTGAACTTTTCTTCAGCTTCTTTATTGCCCGGATTTTTGTCCGGGTGATATTTTACCGCGAGTTTGCGGTAGGCCTTCTTTATCTCCTCGGCTGAAGCATTTTTGGCGATCCCTAAAGTTTCATAATAATCTGCCATAGGTCAAATCACTCCTCTTTGCTTTCTTCCTCCGCAGCCGCCGGACCGGAAGAGACCATCACCCGGGCCGGGCGGAGAAGTTTTTCCCCGATCCTGTAACCGCAGTTCCACTCCCGGATGACCGATCCTTCCGGGACTGAATCGGAGCTCTCTTTGCCGACAGCATCGTGGATAGCCGGATCGAATTGCGCTCCGACGCCGGAAAACTTTTTGATATCCAGTTCTTCGAGAGTTTTGTCAAACTGGGCAATGATCATCAGCAACCCCTGCTTGATGGCCTCAAGGTTGTCCGATTTTTCGGCGGCACTCTGGGCCATCGTCAGAAAGTCGGCAATTCCCAGAAACGGCATGACCGTATCGGCAACGGTACGGCTTCTGGTATCGCTGATATCCCGGGCACTGCGTTTGCGGAAGTTCTGATATTCCGCCTGCAGATAGAGGAACTTCGCCTGTAATTCCTCAAGTTGACTTTTGAGGGCGTCAACTTCTGAAACTTCTGGAGATCCATTATTCTGTCCGGTTTCTTCAGCCTGTTCCAGCAATTCATCTACTTTGCTGTCGGCATTTTCTTCCGGTCCCAGGGGGGCTTCCGGCTTGTTTTTATCTTTCATGATTAATTATTTCCTGACAATATTTACTAATATATGCTGAACTAATTAATATAGATGTTTTTGCAGAAAAATCAAGTTTTTCCGGAAGAAAAATGGTGATAAAAGTATTTTTTGAGTTGCAATGCCTCCGGAAGTGAAGTATATTAACACGAATGGTATGCTGGATATTTTATCGGGAAGGGCAAGGTCATGATATTGGATCATCCGCTTACAGTCAAAGATCAGAGTATTTCTCAAAAATATTATACGGTATTCAACGTATTCAATGGTTTTTCCTACATGTGTCTGGGGGAAACGGTAATTTTGCTGCTGGCGGTGCGTGTCGGGTGTCCTGACAGCGTGATCGCCGTCTTGGGGAGCATGATATATCTGGGTTTTTTGCTGCTGCCTCTGGGGAAGATTATGACAGCCCGCAGCGGGGCGGCAGAGAGTCAGGCAAATTTCTGGATATTCCGGAATATCGCCGCATTGCTTGTGGCATCGGCTGCACCGGCGGCATTCTATTTCGGAATAATCCCGGCGGCACTGCTGCTGATCATCGGAGCATTTTTGTTTTACGGCTTCCGGGCGGCGGGAGTAGTCATGGCCCAACCGCTGGTCGGTGAAGTATGTCCGGAGAGCAAGCAGGGCAGTTTCATGTTCCGCTGCTGGTGCTGTTTTTACGGCAGCGGTTTGCTGGCACTGCTGCTGATAAGCGGTTTGTTGTATTGGAACAGCAACATCTGGGTGCTTGCTTCGGTGATCGTTGCCGGGGCGGTACTGGGATTGATAAGTTCCAGTCTGATCCGGCGGATACGGGAAACGCAGACGATAATGCTTTCTGCCCGTGAACCGATGTTTGCCGCTGTATATCAGGCGTGCCGCAATCCGGATATCATCCGGCAGATGATCGCCGGAATGTGCTGCAATACTGCGGCGATCATGATAGTACCGATATCCATGTTGACGTTGAAACGCGGTTATGGAGTGAGCGATTCCGGGGCTTTGCTCTATTCGCTGGCACAGTTTGCCGCGTCGACCGCGATATGTGCTTTTTTGGGGAAGAGTGCGGATCGTTTCGGAGGCCGGATGGTGACATTCGGCGGATTTGCCGGATTGTGTTTGATCCCGGTGTTCTGGCTGGCTGCTCCGGAAAAGCTTTACTGGTTCTGCTTTCTTTTGCCGTTTGTCCTCTGTCCGGCGGGAATGGTGGTGACGGTGGTGGGATTGCAGCAGTATTTTTTGCGGACAGTCCCGAAAGAACAGCAGATAGCCGCGAGTATGGTGATTTCGGTGGCTACCGGGGTTATTTCCGGCGGCTTGGGCAGTGTGTTGAGTACACTGCTGTTGAAGTTGGCTGAATTATTCAGTGGAACAAGCGGTGAAATAATTACTTACCGCTGGTATTTCGGCGGAGTGCTTTTGCTGATGCCGGTATTTTTTATATTTATCCGGTTGCTGCGCAAAGAGATCACCGTTAACAGAAATAATGCGGATAATCCGTAAAAACGGAAAATCACTGCGGGATTGAAATTATTTCACCATTTTACCGATGCTCCTTTCTCCGGATGATAGCGGCAAAAATAGCTTATGATCGTGGCTTTGTCAAGTTTTTAAAATAAAAAATATGATCAAAAAAAATAAAAACATTGAAAAATTTGCAGTAAAGAGTTATATTATGTCAAAGATGTAATTCTCCGGGGGTGTTCCGGATTCGACCGGCGCCGGTGTTGGGTTGATTGCATGCCGAGGATGACCGTTGGCCTCGTTAATCACCGGTTAAAACAATAACTGCGAACGAAGAGTACGCATTGGCGGCATAATCCCGCCACGTCGCTGTGCCTGACCGGGTGCTAGGGTGTAAGCGGCGTCAATCAGTGCCCTGGCAGAAACTTTCGGCGTTTGAAGTTCTGTGAGATCAAAGAACGCATAGTCTGAAGAAAGCCTGTCCATTGGCCGAATCGGAGGACGAAAAACAATTGAAGATGGAACAAGCATGTAGATGTCTTCATCACGCCACGTTGGGACAGGGGTTCAACTCCCCTCACCTCCACCAAAAATCAGAAGCCGCCAAAAGGGCGGCTTTTATTTTTGGTGAACGAAGCCGCAAGGCTTCATTTCACGCTTTTGGCAACTTGCCGCATAAGCGGCAATCGCAAAAGCTCTTCACATCTTCACGCGGCGACAGCCGCTCTTCACTAAAACTCAGGCAACGCCTTGCTTGTGAAGACATTTCATTCCGCTTACGCTCCATTACACTTGTGAAGAGGTCAGCTTCGCTGCCCGTGAAGTTTCTCCCTGGCGGGAGTATGGTTGGTGATGTTATTACAGCGCGGCTTCGCCGCTTAAATTTTCCTTACACTTTGCCAAACGCCACTTTTAATGCAGATTTTCTGAAATACGTTTGGATGCAGCAATGATCAAACGGGTGAATCTGTCAATGGATTCTTTTACATAAACTTCAGCTCCCGAAAGACTTATGCCCGCAATGCATCCACCGGTTGGATCAAACCGCTATTGTGTGGTTGACAAATCATAATGTCGGTGATATATCCTTATGTTAGCCATTATTGCAATCAACGGTTGTTGAATGCAAATTTCACAGAATTTGGGACATTGCCAATAATTGAGAGGTTTTCATGATTTCGTCCAAGTCCGGGAATTTTTCCCGGACAGCTGCTTAAAAAAGGAGTTGGAAAATACATAAAGGGGAGAAATCAAAAATGCGGTGTGGATTATCTTGCATCCCGCGTCCGCTGCAATGCCGGACTTGCGCAGAAAGAACCTGCCGGACGATCCGGCAATATGAAATGCCGGCGAAGAATATCAACACAGCCGCCGCTGAAACCTTGCTGTAACTTGCACAAGTTCTATTTTGCAGTATAGAAGAGTTGCCGGAATACGATAGCTGATCAGAAAAATCATTTCTTTTTATTGTAAAATTTATTGAATATTTCATCGGCGATTTTCTCAAGGATTTCCCAGCTTTCCGGAGCATCGGCCCACCATCTGTAATGAACTTTTCCGCAATAATCTCCAATTTCAAGTTCTTTAAAACCTCCGTCTTCTCCCGTATACAGCATCGGATATGCCGAGATTCGGGAAGTCGCAAGTCGTTCAAAAATCCCGTTCACCCACTCTTCCGTGACGTGAACTCTTTTTATTGCATTGGTATTTCGCGTAAAATCGGGGAATGTTTGCTTCCGGGAAGGACGTCCTTTTAGGAAAAAATCACCTTTGTTATCTTTGAATATAGTGATTTCCTCATTGTCCCAGCCTGTCCAGGTCGATTCTGTCCTGAAAACAATAAGCTTTCCGATTGAGAAGACATTTTTTATAAGAGTATCCGGGACAATAACAAAAACAAAATTTTTTACTGTGATACTGTCGCCGTATCTGTTTTTTCAGGAGTCAGAACATAATAAAAATTATCGTTCATCAGTTCCCATGCTCCCGGAGCGATCAATCCGGCTCCCGGCAGCAACAGCAACCAGCAGCCAACGGCATCTAAAACGCCGATCGTGCTCAATGAATATCCTGTTGTCGAGCTATAAGGCTTAAAACCTTTTTTGTGCGCTATGATCGTTAAATTTTTATTGCGCGGCACTTCCAGTACAGCCGGGATCTGGACTGTATTGCCGTTAACTATTACAGTTGCATCTGCCGGAGTTCCATTGATGTAAATATTTTGGGTAGGAGGGGCAAAAAATGAGCATCCGGATATCATTACAAGCAACATTACACAAAAGATGTTAAAAAATTTTTGGGCCATTTTATTACCTGTTTTTTTGCAGTTCGAAATTTAACGCTGTTTAATATATCATCGGATTTTTGCGGATTCAAGTTTTGCCTCCAAAAAAACCATGCGTTCCAACCGGAATTTTTGAATATTACCACTGTCAGGTGAATTGTTTTTTTCGTTTCGGAGTGATATATTAGATGGAGGCACTCCGGGATGATTCAAGCCCGGACTGCAGGAGGGACGGAAGAAAAAAGTTGGGAGTATAATTTATTATGGATCAGAAATTGCACTTTTTCTATAAATGGACAGAACTTTCTGACAAGCTGTTTTACAGTGTGGTCCGGGAGTTCGCGGATAATGGCTGTGACCGCTTTGTGATCACCAACGGGCTGCTGGACAGGATGATCAATGATCCGGAGCAGGTGAAATTTCTGGAAAAACTTTGTGCGGATATGCAGGTGAAATTTTCTGCCGTTCACGGTCTTGACGGCAGGGGGTTTGATTTGAATACTTCCGATCCGGCCCGCCGTCCGGCAATGTGGCAGGATCATATCAAAGCTATGGATATCGCCGCCGGATTCGGCTGCAAAAGCTATGTCGTTCATGTCGGCGCGGCCGAATATTGTTATGATCGCGTGCCGCTGGAAACTCTGCGTCAACTCGCTTTGGAATCTCTGGAAAAACTTCTGCCTGCTGCCGAAAAACTCGGCATGATCATCGCGGTGGAAAACAGTTTTGAAAAACCCAATTCAGCTAAAGAAGTAATGGGTTTGATAAATCACTTCGGCGATCACCCCAATATCGGAGCATGCTACGATACCGGACATGCTCACTGCATGAGTACTGCTCCCGGTAAAACTCCGGATAAGTATGAACCATATTTTGAAAAATGCTGGTGGGAAAACGGAGTCGAACCGGAAGACAACGCGCTGGAAACCATGCAGTCAAGGATCGTGACCTGCCATATCCACGACAATGACGGTTACGGCGATTTGCATGGAATGCCTTTTGACGGCACGATCGATTGGGATAAACTTATGCCCAAACTGCGCGCCTGCCCGGAAATGGAGAGTTTCCAGACCGAAGTCTGTTTGGACTGGGGCGAAAACTGGGCCGGCAAACTGCTTGCTCCGGTGGGCGGTTATTCCATAAAACGTCTGACTGAAACTTTCCGCAAGCTCGGATTCTGACCGGAATATTCAGCGATAATCTGCTCCGGCCGGAAGCAACACTGCCTTCCGGTGCCGGAGTTTTTTTGGAAATGTAAAAAAAGAAAAAATATGCGCAAAAGTTGATAAAAAACGCGGAGAATTATATGTAAAAAGGTGTATATTTATGACCAGGTGCAGCAATTCATACAAGGAGAAAATATTATGAATGGTCGCAACATACAATTGAACCCGTTGTTCAAGAGTGAAAAATATACACTTTGTGATGAAACATTGCAGTTGGCCGCTGATTATTTGACCGGTAAATATTTTGATCGTATGTTTCCGGCTGATTTTTCACTGGAAGAATATGATTTGCCTGCCGAAGAACGGCATGGCAAATGCGCGGTGCTGATCGCTCAAAAAGTGCCGCTTGAGATCAATCCGGCCGAACTTCTCGCCGGCAATGCTCCGTTAAAAGAGGCAATTTCCCACCGGATACCGGCTTTGTCTGCCCCCGGAAGCCGAAATAATTTTTCCTGCATCAGTCATACAACGGTGGATTTTATTGATGCTGTCAAACTCGGTCTTTCCGGTTTGGAAAAAGAGATAAACGGTTATAAATCTCATGCCCCGGAATATAAGCACGCATTTTATAATGGTACACTTCACACGATCCGGGCTATGCGGATCTGGTGCAGAAGATATATCGGTGAATATCAGAAACTGCTTGAAATGCCGGAAAATAAAAAGTATGAAAAAAATATCCGGTCAGTAATTGTCAATTTGCAGAATGTCCCGGAAAATCCTCCGGAAACTTTTGTGGAAGCACTGCAGTCATTATGGTGTTTTTTTGAGTTTCAGCGTCTGTGCGGCAATTGGCCGGGCATCGGCAGGATAGATGAATTGCTCGGACCGTATCTGGAAAAAGATTTGGCCGCAGGGATCATCTCTCTGCAGGAAGCCCGGGAGTATCTCGCTCACTTCTGGATAAAAGGTTCTGAATGGTGTTTCGGGTTGAAAGCTGCCGCCGGCTCAATCCCCGGTGGAGATGCCCAGTATTATCAGAATATCATTCTCAGCGGTATTGATGCAGAAGGCAGGCATATTGAAAATGAAGTGACTTTTCTGGTGCTTGATGTGGTGAAAGAGCTTCACATAAGTGATTATCCGGTGACTGTGCGGTTGAATAAATACACCTCTGATAAACTTTTCCGCAAGATCGCTGAAGTTCAGCTGCTTGGCGGCGGTATCGTGTCGGTTTATAATGAAGAGGTGATTTTAGAGGCACTTCGCCGGCAGAATTTCCCGGAGGATGAAGCAAGAACTTTTACCAATGACGGCTGCTGGGAAATAATCATTCCCGGGAAAACCCGCTTCTCGTATCAGCCGATGGATATTCTTTTGCCGTTTCAGGAAGTATTGACTGAAATTAAAGCAGAGTGCAGCTTTGAAGAGTTGTACGGGAAATTTCTCGACAGGGTCAAAGTTATGGCACAGGAGCTGAAAGAGAAGATCCGGACCAAAGTTGCGCTGAAGGGCAAGAATGCCGGGGACCCCGGCAGTTATCCTGATACAGCATATCCGCATGCAGATGTGGTTCTGTCGCTGTTGATGCCTTCGTGCCGTCAAAGCGGTTGTTCATACACTCTGCACGGGGCAAAATACGCGGTGGAAGGTTTGCATATGGGCGGGCTTCCTGATGTGGCCAACAGTTTGTATGCCATCCGGAAAATCGTATTTGAACAGAAAAAAATTCCGCTGACGGAGTTGATCCGGATCATTGATAATGACTGGCACGGAGAAGAACTTTTGCAGAAAGAGATCTCCAATACGCTCTCCTTTTACGGCAATGATAATGAAGAAGCGGATTTGATGCTGCAAAGGGTTTTTGATGATTGCGCCGGTATATTTGAAAGTATCGGGCAGGTCAATGAGATAAAAACTCTGGTCGGGGTAAGTACATTCGGCAGAGAGATAAGCTATGCCGGATACCGCAAGGCGACCGCTTTCGGGATGAATAAGGGCCGCTTCCTTGCTCCTAATTTGAGTCCGACTCCCGGTACCGATAAATCCTCTTTAAGCGCAGTTCTGAATTCCTACTGCCGTATGAATTTCATCCGGATGCCCAATGGTTGCCCGCTTGATCTGCGGTTGAGTGCCGGATTTCGCAAAGTGCCGGATGCGGCAGGAGTTCTGGCACAGGTGCTGCGGGTGTTTCTGAAAAAGCGGGGAATGTATCTGCAGATTGATACGGTCGATGCGGAGGTCCTCAAAGAGGCACAAAAAGATCCTGACCGTTTCCCGAATCTGGCGGTCCGGGTTTCCGGTTGGTCTGCCCGTTTTGCGACTCTTTCCAGAGAGTGGCAGGATATGATAATCAACCGGACTGCATTGGAGAGTTTATGACGGGCAGAGTTTTTGATATTGCACGTTTTTCACTGCACGATGGTCCGGGGATCAGGACAACGGTGTTTTTGAAAGGATGCCCGTTGCGCTGCATCTGGTGTCACAATCCGGAATCGCATTCTGCCGCCCCGGAACTGCTTTACACCCCGGAAAAATGTCTGCTTGATGGTAATTGTGTGGCCGTTTGTCCGGAAAAATGTTTTTCCATCAGAGAAAACAGACATTTTTTTGATCGCAGCAAGTGTATTTTATGCGGCAAGTGTGCGGATAAGTGCTTCCCCGGAGTGTTGAAAATGGCAGGCAAAGAGTGTTCCGCCGGAGAGATAATTGATGCCGTATTGAAAGATCGTGATTACTACGGCAGTGACGGCGGTGTGACATTTTCGGGGGGCGAACCGCTGCTTCAGGCGGATTTTCTGCATGAAATTTTGCTCGCACTCAAAGAGGAAAATATCCATTCAGCTGTAGAAACCTGCGGTTGCGTACCCTGGAAAAGTTTTGAAAAAATTTTATCTCTGACTGATATTTTTCTATATGATTTGAAGTGTGTTGATGATGAAAAACATAAAAGATTTACCGGCAGTTCAAATATGCCGGTATTGGAAAATCTCCGCAAATTGAGTTCGGAAAAATGTAATATAGAAGTCAGGATGCTGCAAGTGCCCTCTTTGAACAATACCCCGGCCGATATTCATGCCGCCGGGAAATTTCTGGCATCGCTGCCGGAACCGCCGCGCGTACGGCTGCTCCCGTATTATTCAATGGCGGGGAATAAATATGCTGCCTGCGGGATACGCAATACCATGCCTGATGTGCCGGTGACAGATGACGGGGAACTGGCCCGGAATGCAGAGATCCTGGCCGGATATAACCTTGCTGTCGTGAGATAAGGTTTTTTATGGGCAATGTTCCGGGTTTTGTAAAAATTGCATTAACTATTCGTTGATTGCGATGATGGCAAACGTAAGAATATATATCACATACATTATGATTTGTCAATCACGCAATAACGGTCAGAACCACACCGGGCTGGCAGCTGATTCCCGATAAAGCGGCGTAAAAAGAGGTTCCGGATGGTAAAAACGGAAAGAAAAGCTGTTTTTTTGAGGAAAAATGGCGAAAACGGGGACTTTTCTTTAAAAAAAAGTCAAAAAAACGTATTTTTTAAAGAAAAAACTTGATAAAACCGTTTTTGCGTGGTATTTTATATAATCTTCAACAGTGGGGAAGGGATTTTTTGTACCCCTGTGAGATGCGCAAAATGTGGTTGAAACGGTGCGTTGCAGGCGCGGCTTCATTAAAAAGATGCTGTAAATGGAGCCGGGCGACAGCGTATCGTGACGTGCCCGCAATTTTGCAAAGTGCCGGCTTCCGGTCCGGCAGGGGATCGCGTGTTCCTTATATATAACAGGAACGTGCGAAAAACGCGGTTCCCGGTGGCGGTGCTCTTGGGAAGGAGATGACCGCAAAGTTCCGGAAGATGGTAAAGAGTCGGGCCGTTGCAAACGGCGGAAACGCTCCCGCCGGGAAAAAGGATACGGCTTGGAGGAAAAAACGAAAGAAAGCAGATTATGGAAGTAAGAGCTTTAACTAAAAACGTCCGGATCTCTCCGGAAAAAGCGCGGCACATGTCACGCTTGATCCAGGGGAAAAGCGTGGTTGAAGCGTTGGCGATCGTTGATTTGAGCCCGCGTAAAGCGGCGGCTCTGATCGGCAAGACCCTGCGCTCCGCCGTTGCCAACGCCGAGAATAATATGGACGTCAACCGCAAGGTGCTTACCGTAAAAGCAGCCTTGGTCAGTCCGGGACCGATCATTCGCCGGTTCCGCGCAAAAGCGCGCGGTTCGGCTGGTCGCATCCGTAAACGTACCAGTCACTTTGAAGTCATTTTGACTGATAACTGAGGAAGGAACAAATCGTGGGACAGAAAGTTAATCCGATCGGTTTGAGAACCGCCTTGACCAAAAACTGGGAATCCCGTTGGTTCTCCGACAAGAAAATTGCCGGAAAGACCCAGTTCGGTGACTGGCTCCAGGAGGACCAGAAGATCCGTAAATTTATCAAGGAAAAATTCGCTGCAGCAGCGATCGCCCGCATTCAGATTGAGCGTTTTGCCAATCGCGTGCGTATCACCATTGTTTCCGCCCGCCCCGGCGTTCTGATCGGCAAAAAAGGTGCCGAGCTGGATACCCTGCGTGCGGCAGTGGCGAAATTGGCTGCTGATAAGGAAATCTTCGTCGAAGTCGCTGAAATGCGTCGCGCTGAAACCTGCGCGCAGCTTGTTGCCGAGAGCGTTGCTCAACAGCTCGAGCGCCGTATCGGTTTCCGCCGTGCCATGAAGCGCGCCATCCAGTCCGCGATGGATATGGGTGCCGATGGTATCAAGATCAATTGTGCCGGTCGTCTGGGCGGAGCCGAGCTTGCCCGTGAAGAGCAGTACAAAGAGGGTCGGGTACCGCTTCACACGTTGAAAGCGAATATCGACTACGGTTTCATAGAGGCGAACACGACTGCCGGAAAGATCGGCGTCAAGGTTTGGATTTGTCATAAGGACTCTGCGGAGGAAGAAAATTATGCCGTTAATGCCAAAAAGGGTAAAGTACAGAAAGGTTCAGCGCGGAAGTAACGCCGGACTCGCCACGACCAACAATAAGGTCGATTTCGGCGATTTCGCGTTGCAGACCCTGACTCGCGGATACATTACCAACAATCAGATCGAGGCTGCACGTGTGGCGATCAACCGTCACCTGAAACGTCGCGGCCGTGTGTGGATCCGTATGTTCCCCTATCGGTCCTTCACCAAGAAGCCGTTGGAAGTACGTATGGGTAAAGGAAAAGGAGCCGTTGAAGGCTGGGTAGCACCGGTTCTTCCCGGACGTGTTCTGTTTGAAATTTCCGGTTGCAGCGAAGCAGTGGCCAAAGAGGCCATGAGCCGCGCCGCCAACAAGCTGTGCGTGCGTTGCAAATTTTTGTCACGCGAAGCTTGAGTGAGGCCATAAAATGAAGAACAAAGAAATTCGTGAAATGACCGACGCCGAATTGACTGCGAAAGTGGTTGATTTCAAGCGGGAGAAGTTGAATTTGAAGATCCAGTCCCGTACCGGTCAGCTGGAGAAAACCGCCCGTGTCCGTGAGGTCCGCCGCGACATCGCTCGCTGCCTGACCGAACTGGCTGTGCGGAAAGCTAACGCCGAGGTGAAGTAATGAGCGAGAATACTGTTCGCGGTAACCGCAAAGAGCGGGTCGGCGTCGTCGTCAGTGACGTGCAGGAAAAGACCATCATTGTGAAGGTCGAACGCCGTACCACTCACCCGTTGTACCGCAAGGTCGTCAAAGTCAGCAAAAAATTTGCTGTTCATGATGAGAAAAATGAGGCTAAAAAGGGCGATACCGTCCGCATCAGCGAGACCCGTCCCATCAGCCGTAACAAATGCTGGCGGTTGGTCGAGATCATCAGCCGCGCCGTACAGGAGTAACGAATAATGATTCAGACGCAAACCATTCTTGAAGTCGCCGATAATTCCGGTGCCAAGTCGCTGCTGACGATCAACGTTCTCGGTCAGGCAAAAAAGATCGCTCACGTTGGTGATGTGATCAGTGCTGCGGTGGAAACCGCGCTGCCGGACGGTACGGTCAAACGTCGTCAGCGGGTCCGGGCGGTCATCGTCCGCACCAAAGCTAAAATTCGTCGTCCCGACGGTTCTTATTTGAGTTTCGATGAGAATGCCGCTGTGGTTATCGACAAGGAAAACAATCCCATCGGGACCCGTATTTTCGGACCCGTTGCGCGCGAACTGCGTGAGAAGAACTTTATGAAGATCATCTCACTTGCGCCGGAGGTGCTGTAATGAATACGTTCCATGTCAAAAAAGGCGATAAAGTGGTGGTCAATGCCGGCAACTTCAAAGGTGCCGAAGCGACGGTCACTGCCATTCTGCCCGCCAAAGAGCGTGTCGTGCTTGAGTTGACCAAAGGTGAAAGCAAGCTCGGCAAACGTACCGTGAAAAAGAGCAAAGCCAACCCGAATGGCGGTTTGGTCGAGCGTGCAGTCTCAGTTGCCGTTTCCAACGTCACTCTGACCGAGGAGAGCAAAAAGGCGAAACTTGAGGCGAAAAACGCCCGCCGTGCTGCGAAAGCGGCGGCGAAAGCCAAGACGGAGTAGTTTATCATGCCTGATATGAAGAAAAAGTATAACGAGGAAGTCCGTTCCGCGTTGGCCGAAAAACTCGGCATCAAAAATGTGATGCAGATTCCGAAAATCGAGAAGATCGTTATCTCTACCGGTATCGGATCTGATAAAGAACGTGATGCTTTTGCTGAAGCGCAGAAGCACATCGCTGCCATGACCGGTCAGAAACCGATCGTCTGCAAGGCGCGTAAAAACGTTTCAAACTTCAAACTGCGTGTCGGTATGCCGGTCGGTGTGATGGTCACTCTGCGCGGCAGCCGCATGTATGAGTTCCTGGATCGCTTCGTTCACAACGCTTTGCCGCGTGTGCGCGACTTTCGCGGTATCCCCAAAACCGGTTTTGACGGAGTGGGGAACTACAACATGGGTATTCAGGATGTATCGGTTTTCACCGAGGTCGATGCGGATAAATTGAAATATCCGCTGGGTGTTAACATCGCGATCGTCACCACCGCCGCCAATGACGAGGGTGCCCGTGAGCTTCTGAAAATGATGGAAGTTCCGTTCGCGGAATAATAAAAGGGGTAGAACAAAATGGCTAAACTCAGTTTGATTGTCAAGGCGAACCGCCCCAACAAGTTCCCAGTCCGGAACTACACCCGCTGCAAAGCGTGTGGTCGGCCGCGTGCCTACATCGGTAAATTTCAGCTTTGCCGTATCTGCTTCCGTGAGATGGCTTCCAAAGGTCAGATCCCGGGCGTTACCAAAGCGAGTTGGTAAGTAATAAGGTGAAAGGGAAAAAGTTATGAGTATGCAAGATCCGATCGCCGATATGCTGACCCGGATTCGCAATGCGGCAGCTGCCGGTTTGGAAAAGGTTATGATTCCGCTTTCCAAAGAGAAGCTGGCGATTGCCCAGGTGCTGAAAGAAGAGGGATACCTCACCAGCGTCAGTGTTGAGGGTGAAGGTGTTAAGAGCCAGATCGTCGTTGTGCTGAAATATGCCGGTGTCAAACCGGTTATTGAAGGCATCGAGCGTGTCAGCAAATCTTCCTGCCGTGTGCATTGCGGCAGCCGTGAGATTCCGCGTGTCCGCAACGGTCTGGGTATTGTCGTTCTCTCCACACCCAAAGGTGTTATGAGCGGCCGCAAAGCTGCCAGAGAGAATGTCGGCGGTGAAATTCTCTGCCGTGTCTGGTAATTAATAACGTGGGAAAATAAAATCATGTCCCGTATTGGTAAAAAACCTATTGATATACCTTCCGGCGTCAAAGTGACGATTGCGGATGGCAATATCGTTGTCGAAGGCAAAGAAAAGCTTTCGATGGCCATGCCGCCCCATGTCACCGCCGAGGTGAAAGAGAATCAGGTTCTGGTCAGTGCGGCCGATGAGACCCGCAAAGCTAACGCAATGCACGGTCTGGCCCGCAGTCTGATTCAGAACATGGTCATCGGTGTTTCGCAGGGTTTCCGCAAGGAACTGCAGATCGTTGGTATCGGTTACAAAGCGGCGGTTGCCGGCAGCAAGCTGAACCTGTCGCTGGGATATTCGCATCCTATTGAGTTTGCGATCCCTGCCGGTGTCAAAGTTACAGTTACTCCGGAAAACAAAATCATGGTCGAGGGCTGTGACAAGCAGCTCGTTGGCGAGACAGCCGCACAGATCCGCCGTTTCCGCAAACCTGAACCGTACAAAGGCAAGGGTATCCGGTATGTTGATGAGCGTATCGTGCTGAAAGAAGGAAAATCTGTCGGTTGATGCCGGCAGTAGCAGGAGATTATAGAAATGTCTGTTATGGATAAAAAAACGCTGCGCGCCCGTCGTCACGCCCGGATCCGCAAACGGATTTCCGGAACTGCCGAGCGTCCCCGTTTCTGCGTGAGCATCACCGACAGCAATATCTATTGCCAGTTTATTGATGATGTCAACGGCAAGACGCTTGCCTCCGTTTCGACGCTGTCTGCAGCTTTCAAAGCTGAAAATGCCAAAGCCAACATGGCCGGTGCGGCTGTTTTGGGAAAAATGGCTGCTGAAGCTGCCAAAGCGGTGGGTATTTCCGAGGTGGTCTTTGACCGTTCCGGTTTCAAGTTTCATGGCCGGATCAAGGCGATTGCCGAAGCTGCCCGTGAATTGGGCCTCAAATTCTAAAAGGAGAGCGAAAACATGGGTAAACGTGAAAATTTCGAACCCGCTGCCGTCAGTGAATTTGACGAGAGCGTGATCGCTGTCAACCGCAGTGCCAAGGTCGTCAAAGGCGGCAAGAACTTCAGTTTTGGTGCGCTGGTGGTTGTCGGAGACCGCAACGGCCGGGTCGGTTATGGCTATGGCAAAGCGAATGAGGTCAGTGACGCCATCCGCAAAGGCGGTGAAGCTGCCCGTCGTAATTTGATTCGTATTCCGATGAATGGTCAGACTCTGCCGCATGAGATCGAAGTCAAATTCGGTGGAGCCCGGGTGCTGCTGCGTCCGGCATCTGCCGGTACCGGTTTGATTGCCGGTGGCGCGGTCCGTTCCATTCTGGAGCTTGGCGGAGTTAAAGACGTGCTGGCCAAATCACTGGGAGCTGCGAATGCTTCCAACGTGACCAAAGCTACGTTCAAAGCTATCGCCGGACTTTCCAGCCGCAGTGAAGTCATGGCCCGTCGCGGTCTGGCAAAAGCTGAAGTTGCGGAAAACAACTAACACGAGGTATTTAAAATGAAACTTCATGATATGAGCCCCACGCCGGGTTCCCGCAAGACCCGCAAACGCGTCGGTCGCGGTGACAGCTCGGGTTATGGCAAGACTGCCGGTCGCGGCGAGAAGGGACAGAAGTCCCGTTCCGGTGCGACGATCCGTCCTTTCTTTGAGGGTGGTCAGATCCCGCTTTTCCGCCGTCTGCCGAAACGTGGTTTCAAAAATGCCGACCGTATTATTTATGCGTTGGTAAACCTGGATGTGCTGGAAAGCAATTTTCAATCCGGTGAAGTGGTCGAATTGGCGACTTTGCACGAGAAAAAACTTCTCCGTAAAGGCGATACGATCGTTAAAATTCTTGCCAACGGCGAGATCACCAAGGCCCTTACCGTGAAAGCTGCGAAATTTTCTGCAGCTGCAGCTGCCAAGATTCAGGCAGCCGGCGGTACAGTTGAAATTGTTGATTGAGGAGCATGATGTCTTATGTGGCGTGCGTTTTTGAATGCTTTGAAAGTCAAAGAGTTGCGCAATAGATTATTGTTTACTGCTTTGATTATCGTGCTGGTGCGTTTTGCCAGCAGTATTCCGTGTCCCGGGGTTAATCCGACGGCATTGGAGAACTTCATCAGCGACGTCACTGCCGGCAGCAGTGCCGGGGGCGGTGTGATGGCAATGATCGACCTGTTTTCCGGTGGTGCCATGACGCATTTTGCGTTGGGTGCGCTGGGTATCATGCCGTACATCACCGCCTCGATTATTATGCAGCTGCTGGTCCCGGTTGTTCCTGCGTTGGAAAAAATGCAGCGCGAAGGGGAATCCGGTCGCGGTAAAATTTCGCAGTATACCCGTTATCTGACATTGATTGTCTGTGCGGTGCAGGGAATGATGGTTGCGATGGCGATGATCAATCCGAGCAAAATCGGATTGCCGGAGCCGGGACAACCGTTATTTGTAGGCAGTCCGGTATTGTTCATTATAGCCAACATTGTGGTGCTTACCTGTACTACGATGGTATTTACCTGGCTGGGTGAGCAGATCACCGAGCGCGGTATCGGGAATGGAGTATCTTTGATCATTACCATCGGTATTGTGTCGCGGATGCCGCATTCGGTATTGGAATTGATCGATATGGCGATGAAAGGGACCACCCCCAGCGGTGCGTCTTTCCGTCCGGTTCAGCTGCTGCTGCTGTTGGCGGTGTTCTTCATTGTGACAGCAGCAACGATCATGTTGTCCCAGGGCTATCGCCGGATTCCGATCCAGATGGTTCGCAAGAGCAGTGTCGGCCGGATGACCGACGGTTCCACCTACATGCCGCTGAAAGTAAACTTTGCCAATGTGATGCCGATCATTTTTGCCGGAGCGATATTGATGCTGCCGCAAACATTGTTCCCGGCATTGGCCAGCCGTCCGGATGCCTGGCATGGCTGGGTCACTCTGGCGCAGGCGTTTCAGCATGACAAGGCAACCTATGCGATCGTGTACGGAGCATTGATCATACTGTTCAGCTTTTTCTGGGTGGCGAATCAATTCAATCCTTTACAGATCGCGGATAATCTGAAAAAAGAAGGCGCGTATATCCCCGGTATCAGTCCGGGACAGCCGACTGCGGATTTTCTTGACGGGGCGATGACGCGGGTAACTGCCGGCGGAGCAGTATTTTTGCTGGTGTTGGCGTTGTTCCCGATGTTCCTTTACAACACTTTCGGAATACCATTCATGGTGGCGCAGTTTTTCGGCGGTACCAGTTTGCTGATCATGGTTGGTGTGGTGCTGGATACAATGAGCCAGCTTGAATCCCATCTGACCGTGCGGCGTTATGATGGATTTCTGAAAAGCGGACGGCTTCGCAGCCGTTCAAATTGATAAAAATGAGTACAGTAGTCGCCATCGACGGGCCGGCCGGAGCCGGAAAGAGTACGGTAGCCCGTCTGGTGGCAGCACGTTTGGATTACTCATATATAAATACCGGAAGTCTTTATCGGGCATTAGCGTATGCTGCGAAGGCTTCCGGTATTGCATTTGATATGATCACTCCGGAATTTTTGAATAGTTGTCATTTGGAGTTTCGTGGGGCAGATTTGTATCTTAATGACGCGAAACTTGATGCAGAACTGCGCCTGCCGGATTGCGCCCGGGGGGCCAGTATTATTTCGGCCAAACCGTTTGTGCGTGACTATCTGATGCCGGTACAGCGCAATGCTGCCCGAGGGCAGTGGATCGTTATGGAAGGTCGTGATATCGGGACGGTGGTTTTTCCGGATGCGGAGAAGAAATTTTTTGTCACGGCCAGCGTTGAAGAACGGGCCAGACGCCGGATGGCGCAGGGCAACGAAGTTGATTGCGGAGCGACATTTGAATCGATTTTAGCCGATATCACTGCCCGGGATGAACGGGATATGAATCGGGCTGTTGCGCCGTTGAAACAGGCGGATGATGCGATTTTGATCGATACGACCGGTTTGAGTATTGACGAAGTGGTTGACCGGATAACAGCTCTCTGCTGAATAATCTTGCATAATAATTTGCTGTTAAAATAAAAACAGCCTGTCCCCGGTGTTGTTCGGGACAGGCCGTTTTATTTTACAGTTTTATTCTTTTGAGCGAATCGGTTCCAGATTCGGAACTTTAGGAGCATTGATGACTCCCCGGCATTGCGGGGCCGCCCAGCGGATGGCATTGCTGATTATTTGAAGAATTTCCGGCTGATAGTATATCGGGAAGCTTTCATGTCCAGGAGAGAAATAAAAGATTTTTCCGTAACCTCTTTCCATAGTTACCCCGCTGCGGAAAACTTCTCCTCCCTCATACCACGACATGTAGATGATTCTGGCATCTTCCGGGATATCGAATCTTTCACCGTACATTTCTGTTTGCGGGACAACAAAGGTTTCCGGAACTCCCCGGGCGATGGGATGGAAAGGCTGGATGCACCAGAGCCGTTCTTTTTCTCCGGATTCCCGCCACTTCAAAGAACAGCTGCTGCCGCAGACGGCCTGAAATATTTTGGAATAGTGGCCGGAATGAAGTACGATCAGTCCCATACCGGAATGGACTTTTTCCACGACCCTGCGGACATTTTCATCCGTAAGTTCGTGATGCGCCGCATGAGCCCACCAGATCAGAACATCGGTGGAATCAAGGATCTCATCGGATAATCCCTGCTGCGGATCATCCAGAACTGTTGTCCGGATATTCAAATCGGGAGACTCGAGACCGTTTTTTAATGCGGTATGGATCCCATTCGGGTAGACTTTGCGGATACTTTCCACATTTTTATCCTGACGGTACTCGTTCCAAATGGTGAGATTTATCATATTTTATTTCCTTTATTCAACTCATGTTCCAAAGCGGCCATGCCATTGACCAATTCATTGTGGATATCCGCAAAAGGCGGTTGTCCGCAAGCAAGCGGTGCCTGAATGGCTTCGTAATTTCCCTTCCGCCCGTCTTGACTGATCTTGTCGAGCTTCTGCAATGAACAATTATCCGGAGCATACCCGTAAGAACCGCCGGTCAAACTCATTACCATCGGATATTTTGCCCCGGAAGCCGAAACAATATCGTTTTTGATCGCCTGCATAACTTCAAACGGAATGCCCATAAATTGCAGGTCACCAACCCGGATGATGTGCAATTCACCATAAGTGCCGGTGATGTTTTGCCGCAGAAGTTCCCTTATTTTCTTGATCCCATCGAGATAAGTCCACGCCATCCGGCATTCAAACGAAGCATCGTCGGCATCGTCGGCATACAGGATGGCAGATTGTTCTTTTTCGATCTCATCAAGTTTTTCGAAGGTGAAAACCGGTTTCCATTTGAAGAAAAATTCCCGGGAAATGGAAGCAATACCATCGATTTCAAGTTCCTGCGCTTCGGACAGACCATTGCGGATGGCCGAAGCAAAACGGTTGGCAAGGATATCCAGCGCATGGAGTGATTCCTCCTCGCCTTTGTGAACGCATCCGGAATTGACATCCCCCTCTGCACCTTGTAGGAAAAGGCCGATCGAACCGGGAAATTCTTTCATGATCCGGTGGATGGCCACTGCCGGGAAATCTCCATGCAGATGGTGATTGCTTCGACTGCCGATCACCGGATGACAACCGAAATTGACCATGAATCCGAGCAAATTCCCACTTTCTGAATCAAAGCGGATCACCCGGCATTCCGTATCAGTCAACTCCGGTTTTGCCGGTTCCCAGTCATCCCGCAAAACCTCATCCAGCGGCGGAGAATCAAGGTCATAGACGCGGTTCAAGCCGATATGGCGGCACGGGACTTCGGCCGCAGATACTTTGACCGGTTCCAGATTGTTCAGGGCTTCACCGGCAGATTTTATCACCCTGCCCGGAAGCATGGCCTGCCACACCGGATCGGTTATGCCCCACGCCGGTTGGGACATGATCGCGGGGGCAGAATGGGTATGACTGACATTGATCATGATATCGCGATTTTCCAGAAACGGATATTTTTTCCGGATGGCAGAACGTAATTCGCTGGCGATTTCCGGAGTTATCACGCAAAGATCCAATGATATGATCAACACCGTATGCCCGTTATGCTCCATTGCCGCGCTTCGCGCCTCAATAATATCGAAAATCGCTTTGGATTTGCGGTTGGCGAATGGTCCGAAGCCGCACAATTCCACCCCCAGCCGGGGGGTAATATCAGCTTTCCCGAAGCCTGCACGTATCATTTTCTTTCCTCCGGTCAGAATAATTCCTGCTTGTTGGCGGCAATTTTCCGGATGGCTGCGGCCAGAGCATGGGCATTATCCGGCGTATGCATAGTGTAATGCAGAGCCACGATAGTGTGTTCGGCAACAGCATCGGAATTGGGATAACCTTCGGGCGCAAGACGGTAATATTCCGGAGCCATATTAAAGAGCAGATGCTTGCGTACCGGACCGTAGGTGCTGTTCACCGCGCGGATACCTTCAGCATAAAGGGCGGCACAAATTTTTTTGCTGTTGAGTTTTTCAAAGCCGTCGCCATCGAAGATGATCCCCTGGGCATAATATCCCTGGCGGGTGGCCAGACGACCTTGTGCCTGCAGGTGGACACCGGGAATATCGGCAATTTCAGCGGCCAAAATATCGTGGAATTGGTTGTGCAGTTTATTCAGGGCCGGGAAATCAGCCAGCTGATCCCGGAGGATCTGGGCCTGCAGAGCCAGACCGCGATAGTTGTGACAGATCAATCCCGGCGGCGGCGGAGTACCGGGTTGTCCCTGACGGTCATAACGGGAGTAACCGATATGTTTTGCCCGGTAGAGAAGTTCAGCCAGTTTCCGGTCATTGGTTATACAGATACCGGCTTCACCGGCTGACATGGCTTTGCTTTGCTGGAAGCTGAAACTGCCGATCCGTCCCCATGAACCGCAGCCGCGATTATCCCACTGACCGCCGTGCATGTGAGCGCAATCTTCGATAACGGCAATACCGTGCCGGTCGGCGATTTCGATGATCCGGGTCAGATCTGCCATGCCGCTGTAAAGGTGAACGGGGATGACCGCTTTGGTGCGCGGAGTGATGGCCCGTTCAAAAGCTTCCGGATCAAGGCAGCAGGAATCCTTTTCAATATCGGCAAAAACGCAGGTCGCACCGACGTATCTGACACTCATGGCAGTGGCGATCCAGGTGAGATCCGGTACGATGACTTCATCGCCGGGGCCAACGCCGAGGGCGGCGAGGGCACACTCCAGAGTAACGGTGCCGTTGCTCATGAGGATGCCGTATTTTGCGTTGTGATATGCCGCGAACTCCTCTTCAAACTTCTGTTCAGTCGGACTGTTGAAGCTCCAGTCGCGGGAAAGATATATTTCCCGGAGTTTATCTGCTGTCGCGTCACTGACCGGAGGCCAGGGCATGAGTTGATATTCGTCGTTTGCCAGAAGTGCGGTTCCGCCGTTGATTGCTAAATTTGACATTTTTTCCTCCTTTTTTGAATTTTTCCGGATTTTCCGGGTTTCCGGTTATAATATAATTTGACTTTTTGAAAAAACAAAGGTAAAGTATAATGGAATTATTGATTGGATATATCTTTTTTGTGATTGGAGCTATCATGGATGAAAATATCGGGGTAAAAGAGTTGAAATTTCAATTTTCCGGCAGGATAGTCGCTGCAAATTTTCCGGAAGAGGATGAAAAAACACTTTCTCCGGAAAAAATATTGTGGCTGGCCGACAGATGGCACCGGCATGATTTCAGGGAGGTAATGGCGGTTGTATCAGGTAGTTGTGTATTTAAATTGAAAAATAGATTCTATCATCTCAACACCGGTGACATTCTGCTGCTCAACTCAATGGAAGCTCACACCGACGGCCATTATCCGGAAGCCGGTTCTGTTTATTGGTGGGGGTCTTTTTGGACGGATATGTTGCGTATTTACCTGTGGCAGGAGGATAAAATCACCGATTCACGGGTGCTTGCTCTGGGCTCATTCAGTGATTTTATATATCATTTGTGGGATGAAGCGGCAGCGGTGGACGGGGTGGATGCGCGGAGTGAATTCGGAAGTGTTATTTCGGTTTTAATCAATAATTTTTTGCGGAACAGGAATTCTGAAAATAATTTCATGGCCCGGAACAGTCAATCCCGGATAATGGATAAGATCATTGATTACATAAACAAGATGCCCAGCTTGAATTGTACACTGGATTCACTGGCGTTGCTGGCCGGATACAGCAAAGTGCATTTCCAAAGAAGATTTACGGAGTACACCGGAATGGTTTTCCGGGAGTATCTGCTGCGGAAACGGGTGGAGCGTTACTTCCGGATAATGGAAAAAAAGGAGGCTTCTCTTAAAGAGATGGCGGATGAACTTGGTTTTGCTTCGGTCGCAGCACTGCTGCATTGGAAACAGCGGAATAAAGAACGCTTCCACCTGTAAAAAGCAGAAAAATGGGCGCTGCAGCCTTTGGTAGGTTTGCAACGCCCCGGTGATCAGAAGTTGAGCAGTGAGGGAAATTCACTGATCTTTTCCGGAAGTTTTCCGGAATCGCATGCTTCCATAAATGCCGGATTCAACGGCAGTTGGGCAATCAGTGGCAATTTGTATGATTCTGCCAGCGATTTCCCGCCGTCAGATGAAAAAAGCTTGTGAATTTTACCGCAATCCGGGCAGATGAAGCTGCTCATATTTTCCACTATACCGAGAACTTTGAGTTCCAGTTTTCTGCAGAAATCCAGACATTTGCGGCAATCAGCCAGAGAAACTTCCTGCGGAGTGGTTACGATGATCGCATTTTTTTCTCCGGGAATAAGCTGACATGCTGAAAGTATCTCATCTCCGGTCCCCGGCGGGAAGTCGAGTACCAGATCATCCAGTTTACCCCAGCAGGTATCCTCCAGAAGTTGCTTGATCACCCCCATTTTAGCCGGGCCGCGCCAGACGATGGCCTGATCCGGATCATCGATCAGAAGACCGACCGAGAGAAATTTCAAATTTCCCATCGGCAGTGGGATGATCCCGTTTTCTTCGGAATAGTCCAGTTTTTTGTGGGTGACTCCGAGAATGGTCGGCAGACTCGGCCCGTGAAAGTCGCAATCCAGCAACCCGACTTTGCGGCCGGAGGCGGCCAGCTGCAATGCCACTGAAGCGGCTACAGAACTTTTACCGACACCGCCTTTGCCGGAGAGAACGAAGATTTTACGGGAGATCAATCCCATTTTTTTGGCCATCTTGTCTTCGCCGCAAGATGAACATGATGAACAACTCCCGCAGGAGCCGCTGCAACTGCTGCTCATAATTGTGATATTCCTTTTATTTGAGTAATTCCAATGCGCCATTGATTATCGCTTCGCCGACACCCCGGTCGGCCAGCACGCGTGCGGGCAGGGTTTCGTAACCGCCGTTGCCGTAATGGCGGTCTTTCAGACCGACGTAACCGATTTCTCCCATACCGAGGGCAGCCAGAACGGTCAACGGGAACCGGGAACCGGCACGGATGGCATCGCCAAGTTCGACAAAAGGTTCCGCCGGCAGGGAAACGATGGCCAATTCATCGCCGAATGAAACCATGAATTGTCTGCTGATGCGTTCTTCTTTGATCGGGTTGTCGCGGCAGGAAAGAGCCATTTCGGCAAAAAGTTTTTTCACAGCCGGAACTCCCCGGGCGATATCTTCACTGGTGAAATCTTTACCGTCTTCCATCACGGCATTTTTGTTTTCCTCATAAACCTTTTTGGCTTCCGCATATTCTGCATCAGTAAGCTGATAGTATGGGGCGGCAAAGGTGCCGGATTTGGTGACAATGGCGGTATTTTCCTGCTTTTTGAGCTGGTAGAGAGCCGCAAGGATCACTCCGGCGTAGCCTTTACCGATCCGGCAGGCTTCCTCATAACCGGTTTGGTTGGCGGCTGTGGCAACATTGAAGTGGTTGATATTGCCCTGCGGGGCGATAATGGTCATCACCGGCAGGTCGAAGCCGAGAGCGTACTGGATCTCCCGTTCCATTTTACCCGGCCAGTCGGCAGAAACGAAATCACCGCCGATGGTATCGGTATGGTTGGAAATATTGGCGATCAGCAGAGCCGGCTGTCCATTCTGACGGATCTCCAACAGGATGATTTTCGGATCGATACCACCTTCCGGGCGGAGGATATCGGCATTGAGTTTGCCGGGATTGGTCAGGGTTTTACCGTCTTTCATGATGTAACGGCGGTTGAATGCCAATGTGGTGCATTCGGTGACAGTGGTGTAAAGTTCTGCCGGAGCCAGAGAGGCCAGAGCCCGGGACAGGGTGGATAAAATGGCATTTTCAAGGATGTCCATATAGGCCGGATCGGGATCCAGTCCGAAAAGCGGAGCTGTGTACGGGCCGGTATGGGTATGGGTCGCACAATAGAGAACTTTCCCGGCCAGAGGAGAGTTGTCAGCAGCCAGATGCGCTTCGAGTTTGTCAACAAATTTTCCATCAATCATGCAAAGGTCGCAGGAAACAACAGCGGCATACTCCCTGCCGGTGCGGAAGACGGCAGTTTTTACATTCAGCCGATCCAGCGCACCTTTATTCGGACGGGGATTGAAGTATCCTGCCAACGGTATTCCGCAGGCAGGAGTGATGTCGGTCTGACAGTAACCGAATTCTAAAGTGTCCATTTTAGTGATTCTCCGATTTTTTTGGGTTGATTTATGATTTTTAAGACTGAATATAATGTACAGCTGAACCAGTTTTTTTCAAGTTCATTCCCGCTTAAAAACACCACAAACCGTCACGGAAAACCGGAATTTTTCTGCCATCGGCGGTTATTCCGGAAATATTCAGTGAATCACAGCCGATCATAAAATCGACATGGATCATGCTGTCATTGACTCCGAGAGCTTTAAGTTCATCATCCGTGTATTTTGCAAAATCGGCCACGCAGTTGTCAAATCCCCGGCCGAGAGCGAAGTGGCAGGAGGCATTTTCATCATAGAGAGTATTCCAGAAGAGGATGCCGGATTGGTTTATCGGAGAATCTTTGGCGATAAGGGCGCACTCTCCGAGGAAAGCTGCTCCTTCATCCATAGCGATCATTTTTTCCAGAACAGATTGATTTTTTTCCGCTTTTACCTCCACCGCTTTGCCTCCGGAAAAACGGATGGAGAAGTTTTCGATCAGAGAACCCTGATAGGAAAGCGGTTTGGTGGCGACCAGCAAGCCCTCGGCTTCTCCTTTTTTCGGAGTGGTGAAAATCTCTTCGCTGGGGATATTGGGATTGAAAACCCTTCCGGACAGATCGGTTTCCGCCCCGCCGGTGAATATTCCCTGCGGCATCAGTCCGGCGCGGAAGTCAGTGCCGTTATCTGCCTGATATTCCAATGCGGTAAAGTTGAATGAGTTGAGTTTTGCAGAGCGTTCAGCGATCAGTGCATTATGCTTTTTCCAGTTGTCTGTCGCGTCCCCGTTGGCTCTGGCGGCTGTTAAAATCGCCTCCCAGAGTTTTTCCACTGCTTCACCGTCCGGGACTCCGGGAAAAACTTTTTGTGCCCACTTGCTGCCGGGAACTCCGGCGATACACCATTGATGGCGGTTTTCCATTGCATCCCTGAAAGGTTTGATCACCGGGAAACGTGCCATCTGCACCCGGGCGCGTTTGGCCGGATCGATGCCGTCCATCCCGTCCGGATCGTCGGAATCCAGCCACAATCTGGCCGGAAGCTTTTCGGATTGCCAACGCAGTTTTTCCACTTCCCAGTTTTCAAAATCGCTCAAACGTTCTTCGCTCTGGTGAAGATAGTGGAGTTTTTCGATCGGCATGTCGACCCAGTTGAACCATACTTTGCCAACTTTATGACGGTAACAGGTTTCTGTGACCATCCGGACAAAATCCAGCTGATCAAAACCGGCGGTGATGACCACATCCTGCCCGGGATCGGGATTGATCCCGGTGCTGACTATCAATTCTGCATAATTTTGCAAACGCTGCTTATCCATGAAAACTCCTGTGCTGATCGGTTGAAATTATTGTTACCGGTACAAGATAACCCCTTATTGGTACAAAATCAACCCCGGAAATGCTTTTTATTACCCGGATTATTCAGAAAAATCATTGATTATGCGAATAATTATGGATTTTATAATTTGCCAAAAATGATAAACAGAGCTATATTAACAGCAAGGATGTTTTTCAGTAGTGAAATGGAAAGGAAAATGAAATGGAGAATCAGCGTCGCTCATTCTGTAATTTCCTGCAGTTGAACAATATTATTTGCAACGTCAGTGAAAATGACGGCAAAGTCGTTCTGGGGAAATTGATCGAAATCTTGAAGCGTCATTATCCGGAGCTTGACAGCGATTATATCCGGAAGGAGATCGCCAGCCGTGAAGCGATTTATCCGACAATGATCGCGCCGGGACTGGCAATACCGCATGCCCGTATCCCGGGACTGCCGGAAGCATTGACAGCGATAGCCTGTATCCCGCAGGGGTGTGACTTCGGCGGTACGACCAAAGCAAAAGTGATGATACTGCTGCTTACTCCGGTGGATAACCCAAATTTGCACATCCAGCTGCTTTCAGCTCTGGCCAATGAATTTTCAGATCCGGCGATCACTGCAAAAATCGCCAATGCGGCTGTACCGCAGGATCTGTTCAATTACTTTTCCTGCGGTTTGGCTTCAATACCGGACTATCTTAAAGCTTCAGATTTAATGGAAAAATTTCCGGATATGCTGCAGGAGACCGATTCCATTCTTGATGCGGTGAAAAAATTTGCCGTCACCCGCACCGGAGAACTGCCGGTGATCGACAATACCGGCGATTTGCGCGGTATCCTCTCTCTGACCGATCTGTTGAGATACAGTCTGCCCGAACATCTGCTCTGGCTGCAGGACCTTTCCCCGATATATCAGCTGCAGCCCTTTTCGGATATGTTGAAAACTGCCGATGAGACCAAAGTGGCAGATATCATGCGCGAAGAATTTATCAGTGCCAATGTCAATGATCCGGCGGTAAAACTGGCAAAGATATTTCTGGTAAACAATCTGTCCCGTTTGACGATCCTTGATGACAATGGCCGTCCGGCGGGAGTGGTGACATTAAAGAATTTTTCAGCAAAACTTTTTTGGGAATGAGATATTATGAGTGAGAGCGAAAAAATTACCGCAATGCCGGTCAAAGTGATGATTTCACGTTTTTGTATTTTGCTGCTGGCGGCGCTGGCCGTCGGCTTCGGCGGAAAGTATATCGGCATGGATGCGTCGCAGTCAACTGCCTGTGCCGTATTTATTTCCATTATTTTCGGAACTCTCTTTTTCTGGGGGTTCCGTCTGGCTGTCGCCTTTCTGGGATTGGCGGTGCTGATATTCAATAAATCAATGGATATACCGACTTTTGTCAATTCATCATCGCTGGAAGTTATCATGTTTCTGGTGGGAATGATGGTAATTGTCGGAGCTTTGCGGGATTTGGGATTTTTTACGTGGATCGTGCAGTTGATCGTATCCATGCCCAATTTGAACGGCAGAAAATTTATTTTTGTGACTGCCGCTGCCAGTGCTTTATTGGCGTGTGCAGTGGATGAAGTAACATCCATCATCTTTATTTCCACACTGATTTTTCAGGTGTGTGACCGGCTGAAGCTCAATCCTACTCCATATATTCTGATCGCGGTACTGGCGACCAATATCGGCAGTGCCGGTACGATGATGGGCAATCCGGTAGGTATTTTTATCGGAACCAAAGGACAATTGACCTTCGGGGATTTTATGATCTGGTCATTCCCGCTGATGCTGGTGTCGCTGTTTTCCGTGATCGGTATGCTGCTCTGGTATTTCCGCAAGGATCTGGCGAAGTTTGATGTCAGTCTGAAAGAGCGCACTGAACGCGGTTTATCCATCGCTCCGGTAGTCAAAGTGCCGTATATGCGCGGATTGATACTTATCGTACTGACGGTCGTCGCCATCGCTTCCCACCATCAGACCGAAGAGTTGCTGGGGTTGGAAAAGAACAGTGTATTGCTGGTCATGCCGCTGATTTGCGCCGGGATTGTAATGATCCTCAAACCGGATCGTGCCCGCCATTATATCGAAGCAGAGGTCGATTGGTGGACGCTGATTTTCTTCATGCTGCTTTTTGCTGTGGCCGGAACTTTGGAGCATACGCATGTGGATCAGGTGCTGGCCAACGGATTTTCCAAAATCGCCGGTACGACCACTGAATCGCTGGTGCCGTTTATTTTCAGTGTTTCCGCTTTCGGTTCCGCTTTTGTCGACAATGTTATTTTTGTGGCGGCATTCAGTCCGGTCATTGAACAGTTGTCGGTGACGGTCAAAGATCTTCCATTGTGGTGGGCGTTGCTTTTCGGTGCATGTTTCGGCGGAAACATCACTATGATCGGCAGTACCGCCAACATTGTGGCTCTGGGAATGCTGGAAAAGCACGGCGGCAGCCAGATATCATTTTTCCAATGGTTCAAGATCGGATTGCTCTGCACCATTGTTTCCGGAGTATTGGCAGTCGGTGCGCTGCTGGTGTTTTCTCCGTACATGCCGGATCATAAGATCACCTTTGACAAACTTGCGGCGGAATCCGGTTACGTGCCGTCCGGTGATGAATTTGACGGTGAATTGACCGGTACACTGATTTCTGTCGCCGGCAGGAGTGTGCTGACCAATGGCAAAGGTGGAACTGTTCAGGTGATTTTGCCGGAAAATTGTGATGTTTCCTCCGGGAAAGTGAAAGTTTCCGGAGTGTTTTCCAAAGATGAAAGCAATGCCGGTCATCCTTATTTGCTGAAAGCGAAAAAGATCACTTCCATCGAAAAGGATTGAGCGCAAAAACTTCAGCCGCCGTTGTACTCCCGGATGAATGCGGATAACAGCGGCGGTTTGTCTGTATATTGCACACTTCAAACTTGAAAAAACGGTATCTGTGTACTATATTATAACTACGGTTATATGTTTTTCCGCGTGAAACTACAACATAAATGGAGAAAAGACAAAATGAGTTGTCCGTATCAGTGCTCGCATGAAGTCGAGCAGATGTGCCGCGTCGCCAAAGGCGTCAAGCACGGTCCGGCTCCCATCCCCGAAGAGGGCAAATGGGTAAAATCCAAACAGATCAGTGATATTTCCGGCCTTACTCACGGTATCGGCTGGTGTGCTCCCCAGCAGGGATGCTGCAAATTGACGCTGAATGTCAAAGACGGTGTTATTCAGGAAGCTCTGGTGGAAACCCTCGGCTGTTCCGGTATGACCCACAGTGCGGCGATGGCTTCCGAGATCCTGCCCGGCAAGACCATTCTTGAAGCCCTCAACAGCGACCTGGTTTGCGATGCCATCAATGTGGCGATGCGTGAACTTTTCAAACAGATCGTCTACGGCCGTACCCAGACTGCTTTCAGCGAAGGCGGTTTGCCCATCGGTGCCGGTCTGGAAGACTTGGGCAAAGGTTTGCGTTCGCAGGTCGGGACTATGTTTTCAACTGCGGAAAAAGGTCCCCGTTATCTGGAAATGGCCGAAGGTTATGTTCTGGAGATCGGTCTGGATGCCAATGATGAGATCATCGGTTACAAGTTTGTCCATCTCGGCAAGATGATGGAAGCCATCCGCAACGGTGTCTGTCCGGGCGAAGCTTTCGAGAAAAATGTCAAGACCTACGGCCGTTTCGATGAAGCGGTCAAAACCATTGATCCGCGCAAAGAATAAGGAGTTCAGACCATGAGTGTGAAATTTGAAGGTTATGAACGCCGGATTGCCAAAATCGAAAAGGCGTTGAAAGAATTTGGTATCGAATCCCTTGAGGCTGCCCGCGAATTGTGCCTGTCCAAAGGTGTGGATGTGGAATCCATCGTGCGCGGAGTTCAGCCCATCGCATTTGAAAATGCCGTCTGGGCTTATACTCTCGGTGCCGCTATCGCGATCAAAGCCGGAACCAAAACCGCTGCTGAAGCTGCCGAGAAAATCGGTTTGGGTCTGCAGGCATTCTGCATCCCCGGTTCAGTTGCCGACAGCCGCGAAGTCGGTATCGGTCACGGCAACCTTGCCGCCATGCTGCTGCGTGAGGAGACCAAATGTTTCTGCTTCCTCGCCGGACATGAGTCCTTTGCCGCTGCTGAAGGTGCTATCGGTATCGCTAAAACCGCCAACAAAGTGCGCAAAGAGCCGCTTCGGGTCATTTTGAATGGTCTGGGCAAAGATGCCGCTTACATCATCAGCCGTATCAACGGTTTCACCTTTGTTGAAACTGAATATGACTACTACACCGGCGACTTGAAGATCGTTGAGGAAAAGGCTTTTTCCAATGGTCCCAAAGCCGCTGTCAAATGCTATGGTGCTGATGATGTCAGCGAAGGTGTTGCCATTATGATCAAAGAGGGTGTTGATGTTTCCATCACCGGAAACTCCACCAACCCGACCCGCTTCCAGCATCCGGTTGCCGGAACCTACAAAAAGTGGGCGATCGAACACGGCCGCAAATACTTCAGCGTTGCTTCCGGCGGCGGTACCGGCCGTACTCTGCATCCGGACAACATGGCTGCCGGTCCGGCCAGCTATGGTATGACCGACACGATGGGCCGCATGCATGGTGATGCCCAGTTCGCCGGTTCTTCCAGTGTCCCGGCTCACGTCGAGATGATGGGCCTCATCGGTATGGGCAACAACCCGATGGTTGGAGCTTCCGTTGCGGTGGCAGTGGCAGTTTCCGAAGCGAAATAAATCTGTTGGCAGATAAAAAATATCCCGGTATCCGGTAAAGAGCTGAATGCCGGGATTTTTTTGTATTGCATTTGAAAGCGAATAGATTATGAAAATAGCGATTATCAGTGATCTGCATTGTTCGGATAAAATCATCACGCCGGCGATACCGCCGCGTCACGGACATATCGGTATCCGTATTCTGGAAAAAACGGTGGATCGGATCAACCGTGAGGAGAATGCGGATATTCTGCTGGTCGGCGGAGATTTGACCAATACTCCCTCTGAAGTGCATCATTTGGATGATTGCGCGCGGGTGTTGAAAGGTGCAAATTGTCCGGTGGTGATAATTCCGGGGAATCATGATCCTGCGCCGGAAATTTTCTATCAGCACATTCCCGTGCCGCAGGATTATTATGATATCAGGGGGATACGGATAATTCCATTCCCGTATGATTTGCAGACATCCGGCTGCAATGCTTTGCGGCAGGAAAGCCAGATGCAGAGGATGAGGCAGTTTGCCGATGGCAGTATGCCGACGGTAATTTTTCAGCATGTGCCTATTTTCCGTTTTGTGCAGGATCATATTGCCTGTCCGTATAACTATGACAATGCGGAAGAGATCATCAGTTTTGCGGAGAAAAATCGGGTGGTGTTGGCGGTTTGCGGGCATTATCATCCGTCATTCGGCCCTTATTATATGAGTGGTTTGCCGGTTTTTGCCGTGCCGTCACTTTGTGAAACGCCGTTTTTTTACGCAGTTTGTGAACTGGATGAAAAAGGAAAAATTGTTTCTTATACGCTGAAGAGTGTCGGAGAATTTTAAGAAATTTCCGGCACCGGTTTTCTTTTCAGTCTTTCAGATAAACAGTGCGGGGGCAACCTTATTTTTCAAGGGTTGTCCCCGCAAGCATTATTTGGCAGCGTTTTTTCAGAATGCCGCGTCGAATTGGATGTTGGACGGAGCGAAATCTATTTTACGGACGAATTTGCAGGCATCGGCCGCGCCGTATTCGCGTTCCATGCCGCAATCTTCCCACTCCACTGAAAGCGGTCCGGCATAACCGATCCGGTTCAATGCCCGCATGATCTCTTCGAAATCGACCTGTCCGTGACCGGGACTGCGGAAGTTCCAGCCGCGACCGGGTTGGTTGAAGTCAAGATGCGATGAGAGTATACCGCTTACCCCATCGAGGGTGAGGGCGGCATCTTTGATATGGACATGATAGATGCGTTCCGGGAACATATCAATGAATTTCACCGGATCGACCATCTGCCAGTGCAAATGGCTGGGGTCAAAGTTGAAGCCGAATTCCACCCGGTTGCCGATCGCTTCGAGAGCCCGGCGGGCGGTGATGATGTCAAAGGCGATCTCTGTCGGATGGACTTCCAGGGCAAAACGGACATCATTGGCGGCGAATTCATCCAGAATCGGATTGAAAAGTTCGGCAAAACGTTTGAAGCCATTGGCGATATCATCATTTCCGACCGGTGGAAAGCTGTAAAGCATGTGCCAGATGGGACTGCCGGTAAAGCCGTTGACGACTTTTACCCCGAGATTTTTGGCAGCTTTGGCGGCGGCTTTCATTGAAGATATGGCCCACTGCCGTTTAGCTTCCGCTTCACCGGCACAGTATGCCGGAGCAAAGCCGTCGGAACGCGGATCGGTATTCGGATCACAGATTAGCTGCCCGGCAAGGTGATTGCTGATGGCCCAGACATCAAGGCCGTATTTTTCCAGCAATGCCCGCTTGTCATCGCAGTACGCGGTACTTTGGGCGGCTTGAAAAACATCGAAATGATCTCCCCAGCATGCCAGTTCCAATCCGTCGTAACCGGCGGCCTGCATTTTCCGGCAAAGCACTTCCAGCGGCAGATCCGCCCATTGTCCGGTGAAAATCGTAACTTTTCGGCTCATGTTTTTTTCTCCTGTTTCAAAGTTTTACCCATTGCCCCTGACTGGCAACGACCGCGTGGATGAATCGCACTCCGCGCAAACCATCCTGAACTGTCGGGAATTCGGACTCATATTCCACGCCTTCCAGCCGGGCATCTATTGCCATCGCCAGATCGCGGTAGATATTTCCGAACGCTTCGAGGAATCCTTCGGGGTGTCCGGCGGGGATCCGGCTCCATTCGGCACCGACACCCGCCCAGTTGCGGCGCATGACCTGTATGGGGCGGTCGTTGTATTTGACGATCAGAGATTCGGGATCCTGCTGATTCCATTCGATAGCGGCTTTGGTGCCGTAAATACGGATTTTCAGGGCGTTTTCTTCGCCGACAGCGATTTGACTGGCGGTGAGTGAACCGATGGCACCGTTATCGAACTTCAACAGCACATCTCCGTCATCATCCAGAGTGCGGCCGGGGACGAAACTTTTGATATTGGCACACAGTTCGGTGATTTTCAATCCGGAAATAAATTCGGCAAGGTTTTCCGAATGGCTGCCGATGTCGCCCATGCAGCAGCTTATGCCGCTGGTTTTTGGGTTGGTCCGCCATGAACCCTGAATATTATCCGGTGTGACCGCATCGGCCAGCCAGCCCTGCGGATATTCAACCATTATCCGGCGGATCTCTCCGAGGTCGCCGTTGCGGACCATCCGTTTTGCGACCCGGCTCATGGGATAAGCGGTATAATTGTGGGTCAGGCAGAAGATCAGCCCGGTGCGTTCCACCTCTTTGGCCAGAGTTTCAGCTTCTTCCACCGTCAGTGTCATCGGTTTTTCGCAGACGACGTGGAAGCCTGCCTGCAAAGCTTTCATAGCGATGGGGAAGTGCAGATGGTTGGGAGTGGTGATGGAAACAAAATCCATTCTTTCGTCTTCCGGAAGGGAACTTTCTTTTTCAAACATTTCATCAAAAGTGGCGTAACAGCGTTCTCCGGGAAGAAAAAGAGCTTTCCCGGCGGCCCGGTTTTTATCCGGGTCGCTGGAAAAAGCTCCGCAAACGAGTTCGATAATGCCGTCAAGGCGGGCTGCCATCCGATGCACTTCACCGATAAATGCTCCCGGACCGCCGCCGACCATACCCATTCTGATCTTGCGTTTCATGATAGATTATCCTTTGAGCATGGCATTGAGGATGTAGTAGTTGAGTTCTTCGTAATCGCGTTCAGCGGTGAGCTGTTCGATCATGCTGTCATCCAGTGAACGGGAGATTTCCAGAAGTTTCAGGAAGATTTTCCGGCTGTAATCAAGATGTTTCATATCCGCACCGGCTTTCTGGGTACGCATGACTTTAACATCCAATCCAACCCATTCGCCGTTGTTGCCGAAACCATGTTTATCCAGCACCCGCACCTGGTTGAGCGCACGGCGGGGATCGACCGCGCCGAAGGTCAGATCCTGATCGAACTTCAACCCGTTCTGATCGTTGAGGTGAACGCTCCACAACTTTTTGTGTGCCATTGCGAATCCCATTTCATCAGAGGGGGAGAGATTGGCCAGCAGAGCGTGGGCAGTTTCAATAAGACAGCCGACCCGTTCCGGGGCGTTGGTCATCAATCCCATTGCAATTGCGTGACCGATAGTCGGGATATAGGTGTGATCCATCGGTTCATTGGGTTTGGATTCGATCATAATGCGGATATTTTTGTCATAATCCAACATGGTCTGCATGGCATCGGCGATTCTTTCGGTGGCGATGACCGGGTCTTTCGCTTCGCGGATATAGGTTCCTTCACGGGCCAGCCACAAGACAATATTACGAGTTCCGAGTGCGTTGGCGATGTCGATGGTGCGTTTGCTTCTTTCGATGGCATATTTGCGGCATTCCGGGCAGTTGTTGGTGTAACCGCCGTCGATGGTTTCCGGAGCAAACCACATTCTCGGGGCGACGAATTCAGCGGTCAGGCCGTGATCATCGAGAACTTTTTTCAATTCACCGGCCTCTTTGATGATTTCAGCCGGGGTGAGTTCAGCCATAGCCGGTACGGCATCGTCATCATGGAACTGCACGCCGTCAAATCCCATCTCTTTGTACGCTTCGAGTTTTTTCCGGAAAGGTATTGTCCGGCGGACTTCCGGGCCGAAGGGGTCTGCTCCCTCATGGATGTTCCAGGGGCCGAATGAAAAACGAAATGTTCCCTGCATTTTTTTATTCTCCTTTTTTGTGGTTGCCGGCAGTCGGATAACCGGGATATCCGGTGTTCCTGCCGGAATTGTTAAATTTTACGGAACATTTATTAATATAACCCTTGCAAATCAAAAAACCTTGACTATATTACGAAATATCAGCATTATTTTACGATTTGTGGAGGATGTATGAAAACAGTGGTTGCCAATCGGGATGATTTTTTTCAGAAGGGCGGCTGCCCGGTGGCTTTGCGGACGATACAGGGCGATTGCCCGGTACAGCACGAAGGGGATTTGACCGATATCCGGCATACGCATGATTTTTCCGAGTTGATAATCATCACCGGCGGCGGCGGGGATCACTGGATAAACGGGATAAGTTATCCGGTTTCCGCCGGAGATATTTTTCTGATACAGGGGAATACAGAACATTTTTTCCAGAAGCGGCACCATCTGGAAATGTTCAATATCATGTTTGATGATTCCTATGTGAAAGAACATTTGCACACTTTGCGTTCGCTTTCCGGATTCAATGCTTTTTTCCTTTTTGAGCCGACCTACCGGCGCAGTCACAAATTTCAAAGCCGTCTGCATATTGCTCCGGAAACCATGCTGCCGCTGAAAAGTGAACTGCAGCAAATGCTGGAGGAATCCCGGAATCAGCCGCCGGGGTTTGACCTTATCCTGCTGGCCAAAGCGTTGGAAATTTTTGTCTTCATCTCGCGGGAATACTCTCTGGTGAAAAATCCGAAAGCAAGAAGCCTCTGTCAACTTGGCGAAGTCATCAGTATGCTGGAACAGCGTTATAAGGAAAATTGGACGATCGCCCGGATCTCCCGGATAGCATCAATGGCACCGAGTACGCTGCTGCCGATCTTTAAAAAAGTTACCGGATTTTCACCGATAGATTATCTGCTTCATGTCCGGTTGACCAAAGCCGCTGAACAGCTTTTGCAGACCGATGCAAGCATCTCTGATATCGCATCGGAATGCGGTTTTGCCGATTCCAACTATTTTGCCCGGCAATTCCGGAAATGTTACAACCTCTCTCCCCGCAGCTACCGTCTGGGGAAGTGAGAGTCCGGGATGGTGAATGTGCAGCTTTCCCGGAATTCCCGGCGCATCCCCGGCAAATCGACCACACCGGTAACTCCTTCCGGAATTGTGAAGTGACAATGGATATTGCCGTTTTCCCGCTGCCAGCGTGCAGTGATTTTGCCGACCGGAGCCAGATGTTCGGCCCGGACAAAGTCGGTTTGTGAAACAAATCCGGGGGCGAAACGGACTTTTTTGAATCCCGGAGTTAACGGAGATATGCCTGCCAGATAGCGGTACATCCACGCCGAAGGTTCTCCGAACATGATATGGTTGCGTGAAGCTTTGCCGTGCCACATCTCCCAGAGCGCAGTTGCCCCGTTGGCGACCAGATTTCCCCATCCCGGATACTCCGGCTGGATCAGCATTTGGCAGGCATCTTCAGCGTAACCGTTTTCTGCCAGAGCCCGGAGGATGAAACGCGCCCCCTGTATTCCGGCCCAGACCCGGTGTTTTTCACTCCGGATCGCCCTGACCAGATTGGCGGCAACGGCGGCTTTTTCATCTTCATTGACGATCCTGCACATCAGAGCCATTGCATTGGTCGTTTCAAAACCGTTGTCGAAAGTCTGTTTTTCCGGATCATAATATTTTTCCCGGATCGCGTTACGCACTTTTTCTCCCAATTTTGTAAAACGGTCAACATCCTCCTGTTTTCCCAAATGTCCGGCGAAAAGGATCATATCCTGTATCATATTATAATAAGCGATACTTTCGATTGCGGTCGGATCGAGCAGTTCGCCGCCGGCTTTTGCCGGACGGTACAGCGGATGACACCAGTCGGCGTATCCGGCGTGGCAGAGGTGATCGTCAGCAGTCATTATTTCAAAGAAGGCGATACCTTTGACCAGTTTATCATAATATTTGATCATCATCCGGTCATTGTCATTGAAAAGCCAGCTGTATCGGCAGAATTCATACATAAATATGGTATAAGTCGGGCAGGATTGTTCAAATCCCCATAAAGTTGTCGGGCCGTGAGTAGCCAGATTGCCATCCGGACGCTGGATATCCATAATGATATCCACCAGACGGCGCAAGCCGTTTTCCGGATAAAAATTCCACCATCCGGTTTCCAGCGCATTATTGGCATCGCCGATCCAGCCGAATTTTTCCCGGGTAGGACAGTCGGTGGGGATTCCCATGAAGTTGCCCAGATAACTGTTGCAGGTCAACTGATTTATCCGGTCGAGAATTGGATTTCCGGTTTCGATCTTTCCGATAACGGGCAGATCGGAAGAGATGAATAATCCGGTCATACTGATTATTTCCACCGACGGATCATCCGGGATGACTTCCACATACCGGAAACCGTGCCAGACAAAGTGCGGATGCCACGATTCGGTATCTTCTCCTTTAAATATATAGGAGTCTGTTTCAAAACGGCTGGCTCCGGCATTGATGAAAGAGGTGTCGACATGTCCATCTTCGCCGGTGACTTCGGCATATTTGAAGGTGACTTTGCTGCCCCGTTTGCCTTTCATTTTTACCTCGATCACTCCGGCGATAGTCGTTTCAAAGTCGAAAACGGCAAATCCGGCTCCGGGCGGGGTGATATTTTTGCCGGGATAACGGGCCCTTATCCGGCAGGGTTCATCTGTGTCATGCTCCATGATCCCCCCCGGAGGGTAGGCGCGGAAAGCATCGGTCCACTGTGAATCATCGAATCCGCTTTTAAATGCTTCGGGCAGTTCCAGCCGGGCATCGTAATCCTCCCCGAGATGGTGACCGTCAAAAACGATCGGTCCGGGATGGGTTTTCCAATCGGTTCCGGAAGAAACGATGATTTCACCATTTACCGTGATATCGCAAATCAGCCGGGGCGAGGTGCGCCATGAATAGAAGTTGACCGTATACTGCCAATCATTATGACAGTTGAAAAAACCGTTGCCAAGCATGATTATGATCACATTTTCTCTGCCGGGGAGCAGTTGTCCGCTGATATCATAGGTGATGCTGCCGCACCGGAAATCATATTGGGATAAGCCGGGGGCGAACCAGCGGTCGCCGACTTTTTCGCCATTGAGGTAAATTTCGTGAAACCCCAGACCGCAAATTTGGATTTCTGCTTTGCTGATCTGTTCCGGGGCGGCGAATGATTTGCGGAAGTACGCTCCGGGATAATCTTTGAAGTAGCAGTATTCTTTGTAAGATTTGATCCAGATGCCGTGATATTTGTCAATCATTTTTATATATTTCCCCATAAAACAGTGTTAAAGCAATAATATACATCGTCAAATGGTATTTTCAATAATACAAAAAGTCGGGTGCATTAAAAAAGATGAGATATTGTTCCGGCAGTTATCCTGCGGGATGATGGAGAGGAGAGGAAAACGGATATGATTTTCAGATGGATAAAGCTGTTAAAGATTTGTGTTTTTGAACAAGCGGCGAGGGAAGGGGTTGTATTTCAAAAATCAAAATGTATATTAACCAGTGTTGGCAGTTTTGGGTGATATATTTTTTAATCTGAGGAAAGAGTGAATTTATGAGCAGCAATGTGTCTGCGGCCAAATTGCAGGAGCATGTCCAATATCTTTGTAATACTATCGGAGTCCGGCTGGCCGGTTCGGTCGGAGAGTGCCGTGCAGCTGAATATGTCCGTGACCGGGCAAAAGAGTTTGTTTCCGATGCGGTCATTGAAAAATTTCCGATATTGGAACGGGCGATAACTTCGGAAGTTCTGGAAGTGGAGATCGACGGTCAGTGGCAGCAGTTTCCCGCTTCCCTTTTCGGTTCAGCTCCTTCTACCGGCGGTAAAACGCTCTCCGGGGAACTGGTCTGGTTCGATTCCCAGGGCGGTTATCGCCGGAAAGACCTTTCTTATCTGCGCGGCAAGGCGGTCGTGCATCTGGGGTGTCACATCTTTGAACCGGAATATTATCATGCGCTGATGGCGGCTGAACCGGCATTTCTGCTCTTCGTCGATACCCGTTTCCCGGCCAAAGAGATGCGGGCCGATGGGCTTTTTCCGGCTTATGTCAAGGAGTTCGGAGCCCTGCCGACCATGAATGTCGCTTTTGAAGATGCCCGTCAATGGCATATCAAAAAAGCATCCCGGGCGCGGTTGACCGTGTGCGGAGCAAGCCGTCCGTCCGAGTCATCCAATGTTATTATCACCATCCCCGGAACTGATCCGGAAGCCGGGATCGTTTATGTCGGCGGTCACATCGACACGCAGGCCGGAACTGTCGGAGCCGATGACAATGCCATCGGTACTGCTGCGGTGCTGGAAGCGGCCCGGATCCTGAGTGGGGAAAAACACCGCCGGACGATCAAATTGTGTGCATTCGGTGCTGAGGAGCAGCTTTCGGTCGGCAGTGCCGCTTATGTCCGCCGTCATCGCGGAGAAATTGAGAAAAACGGTGTATTCATGTGCAACTTTGACAGTTTTGCCACGGTGATGGGGTGGACAGAGTTGTTTGTGGTCGGCGATGATGCGACAGTGGCAACGGTGGATGACAGTTTCCAGAAGCGGGATATTTACGCGGTGATCCGCCGGCAGATAACTCCGTTTGTGGATAATTTCTCTTTCAGTGCGGCCAATGTTCCCGGGATGTGGGTCAACCGGAAAGATTGTGAAGCCGGTAATTTTTATCACCACCGGGCGGATAATGTGCCGGAGAATCTGGATTTTGCCGGAGCTGCGGTGCATGTTGCTGCCGGTGTGGATATTATCCGTCATTATGCCGACAGCAGGAAAAGTATTGCGGAACTGCAGATACTTTCTGCGGAACAGAAAAACGAAATATCTTCCCTTTGGGAAGCCGTTTACGGCGGCTGGCAGTAATCTGAATAAATGGAGGTATCCGACTTATGATCTCGTGGGAAATGATTGCCGGAGGGGCAGAGTTTTTTCATCTGGATAAAGAATTGTTTGCGCCGCTGAAGCGATTTTATGACGTTACAGATAAAGATTTTTTGGCCCGCTGCTGCGAAGTAACGGTTGATTATCCGAAAGATTTTCCGTTTCAGGAAGCGGAAAAGATGTTTACAGAAGCTGAATTGCGCAGATTTTTACTGCTGTGTATCGTCGCCGGTCACCGGAAGTTGGCTTCCCATTATCTGGATAATGGTTTCCCCGGGGAGATGCTGGAAGATATCCGGTGGGATTTGCGGGTGTGGCTGGATACTTTGTTCCGGGATTACGGGGAATATGGTTTGTCCCGGCGCATTTTCGGCTGGGAACGCGAGTGTCTTGCCGGAGAAATCAAACAATTCGGACGGCTTCAGGCCAATGACCGGCATTTGTTCTTTCCGGAATTGTCCGTCTGGCGGCTGCCGGGTGGAAAATTGAAGGTGAAAAAAGCCTTTGAAAGTACAAATCCGCTTGCTCCGGATCTGACCTGGGGGGACCGGGTGATAAATATCCATGTTCCTGCCAAAGGGAGTCTTGACCGGAAAGCGTGCATAAAGTCTTTGCGGAAAATGGATGAATTTTTTTGTGAATTTCATCCGGATTATGATTACAAAGCGGTGGTTTGTTATTCGTGGCTGTTGGATGAACAATTCAAGCAGCTTTTGAAGCCGCAATCCAATATTGTCGGTTTTCAGCAGCTCGGTCATGTGCTGCCGCTGGAAGAAACGGAACAAACTGCAGAAGTACGCTGGCGCATCTGGGGTGAAAAGTTTGCCGATACTCCGGCGGAAAAGCTGCCGGTGACCAACTCAATGGAGCGCAGCGTAGCCGGATTTTTTGCCAGGGGAGGCAGATTCCATGAGGGTTTGCTGATCATATTCCGTGATGAATTGCCGCAGTTGTTCGCTGAACTTGATTGAAATGATTCAAGGCAGATCCCGGTGCAATAATTTCAAAAAAACGTATTTTTATTATTTTTAAGTATTGATATTTGATTATTGCGGGTGTATATTTCATGTGATTATACCTTATAACTGTCACAGAAAGAAAAAATTATGGGAATCCGAATTATTGGAACCGGCCGTTATATTCCGGATAGAATATTGAATAACGATGATCTTGAAAAGATGGTCGAAACTTCCGACGAATGGATCGTCACCCGGACCGGGATCAAAGAACGGCATCTGGCGGAACCGGAACAAAGCACCAGCGATCTGGCCGCAGAAGCTGCAAAAAAAGCGTTGGAAAATGCCGGGATCACCCCGGATATGCTTGATATGATCATTGTATCGACCATCACGGCCGATCATGTGTTTCCCTGTACTGCGGCGTTGGTTCAGCAGAAGATCGGGGCGAAAAAATGCACCTGCTTTGATACTTCGGCAGCGTGTTCCGGTCTGCTTTATGCGTTCAACGCCGCTTATGGAATGATGGCTTCTCCGTTGAAATACAAGCGGGTGCTGGTCATCGGAGCGGAAAAGATGAGTTCGCTGGTCGATTGGAGTGACCGTTCCACCTGTGTGCTTTTCGGTGACGGCGCGGCGGCGTTTGTTCTGGAAAACGATGAAAATCCGGAAACGGAAGATTTCTATGTTGCCGGAGAAGTTCTGGCCGATGGTTCGGTCGCTGATCTTCTGATAGTTCCGGCCGGCGGCAGTGCGATGCCCGCTTCCCATGAAACGGTGGACAACAAGATGCATTATATCAAGATGGGCGGACCGAAAACATTTCAACTGGCTGTTATTTCAATGGTCAGTGCCTGTCGCAATGTGCTGGAAAAGGCCGGTTTGACTCCGGATGATGTGGTCTGGGCGATACCTCATCAGGCCAATCGCCGGATCATAGATGCAGTAGCCAGTAAACTTGGCATTCCGGAAAAAGTGTATCTGAATGTTGACCGTTATGGGAATACTTCCAGTGCTTCCATCGGTATTTGTCTGGATGAGTTGAACCGTGCCGGTAAGATCAAGCGCGGGGATATGATCCTTGCTGCCAGTTTCGGTGCCGGGTTGACTTGGGCGGCGATGCTTATCCGGTGGTAAACAGGCGATGGCGGAGAAGCTGAAAGTATACACCCGGCGTGAAGAGTGCCTGAATTGGTTTACTCATCTGGCCGGGGTGATTTTCGGAGTGATCGGAGCTTATCCGCTTTTCCGGTTGATTTGCCGTGCTGAACTGGCATCTTTCACTGCCGGGGTGATTTTTTACTGGTTGAGTTTTCTGGCGATGTTCGGGGCATCGAGTTTTTATCACCTCTGCACGTCACAATGGTGGAAAATTCTGGCGCGTAAATTTGATCACTGTGCGATCTATCTGCTGATAACCGGGACTTATGCGCCGCTGATAACCGGAGCGATTCGCACATATTCCGGATATATTGTTCTGATAACGCTGTGTATATTGACCTTGCTTGGCATTTTGAGTAAATGTTTTTTTGCCAATAAATTTCACTATCTTGAAGTTATCATCTATCTGGCAATGGGGTGGGCGTGCGTGTTCATTGCCGGAGATCTTATAGCTTCCATGCCGGGAAGTGGATTGAAACTTCTGCTTTACGGGGGGATAAGTTATACTGCCGGAGTGGTGTTTTATGTGATCCGGCGGGAATTTTTCCATGCTCTCTGGCATGTTTTTGTGCTTGCCGGAGCAATTTTTCAATATTTTGCCATTCTTACGATCAGATGAGTTTGACAAAACAAGGTAAGTGTGTTATATTTTTGCTGTGGTGAAAAATGCCACAAACGGACAGGGGAGCCGGAGTTCCGGCTGAGAAAAAGCGATGTTTGCTTTGACCCTTTTTGAACCTGACGCTGATAATGCAGCCGTAGGAAGTGCCGTCGCTGGAAATCGTGATGCGGTAAAAAGTTTTCCGCAGTTTGCAGCGGAAATCTCCTTTTCGGGTTCAGCTTCTGTCCGGAAAGGAGAGAAAAATGTCCACCCAAATGCTCGCCGCCAGAGGCGGTATCATCACTCCCGAAATGCGTTTGATCGCGCAAAGTGAATTCGTCGCTCCGGAATTTATCCGGGAAGCTGTCGCCGCCGGGAGAGTCGTTATCCCGGCCAACATCAATCATAAAAATCTTGTTCCCTGCGGTATCGGCAGAACATTGAGAACCAAAATCAATGCCAATATCGGCAACAGCGCATTGACATCGGATTATTCTGCTGAATTGGAAAAATTGGCGATCGCCTGTAAATACGGTGCCGATACGGTTATGGATTTGAGTACCGGCGGGAACATTTCACGGATACGTCAGGCGATCATCGCCCGATCCGTTATTCCGGTGGGAACGGTTCCGGTTTACGAGATCGTTGCCCGGGCTGGAAGTGTCAACCTCGGCGGGGATATTCTGCTTCAGGTAATCAGGGAGCAGGCGGAGCAGGGGGTGGATTATATGACGATCCATGCCGGTTTGCTGCGGGAATTTGTGCCGATGGCGATGAAACGGAAATTGGGCATCGTCAGCCGGGGAGGAGCATTGCTGGCCGCGTGGATGAGTGAAAACGCACGTGAGAATCCATTTTATGAAAAATTCGATGAAATACTGGAAATTTGCCGTCAATATGATGTGACACTTTCTCTGGGCGATGGTTTGCGGCCGGGGTGTCTGGCGGATGCTTCGGATGAAGCGCAATTCGCAGAATTACGGGTGCTTGGGGAGTTGGTTCAACGCTGCCGGGCGGCCGGAGTGCAGGCAATGGTTGAGGGGCCGGGGCATGTCCCGTTGGATCAAATAGAGATGAATATGGTCAAAGAACGGGAGCTGTGCGATGATGCACCATTCTATATATTAGGGCCGATAGTTACTGATTGCGCTCCGGGATATGATCATATCACTGCCGCAATGGGGGGAATGATGGGGGCATTTTATGGTGCGGCAATGCTTTGTTATGTTACGCCGAAAGAGCATATCGGTTTGCCGGATTCTGACGATGTGGCGCGGGGATTGACCGCATTTAAAATAGCGGCTCATGCCGCTGATATCGCTCTGCATCGCCCGCACGCGCGGGATAAAGATGATGAAATAAGTGATGCACGGGCCGTTTTTGACTGGGAAAAACAATTTTCATGTGCGTTGGAAGCTGATCGTCCGCGCCGCTATCGGGAACAGGCTTTGGCAGTAAGTGCGCCGGTTCCGGATAGTCACGGTTCGGAATTTTGCACGATGTGCGGTCCGGAATTTTGTTCCGTCAGGCTCTCTGCGCGGTTGAAAAAAGCTCAAAAGCATTAAATTGTTTCACTGTTGAAATTTCTCCGGAGCCCGCCGTTATGGCGGGTTTTCTTTGTATAAACCGCTGAAAACGTCAAAAAACGCAAAAAAAGTATAATTTGAGCTTGCAAAAGAAAAAGCCGGTGCTATATTATGACTCTGTCGCGCCTGAAAGGGTATTGACGCGGATGCTTGAGAATCAAATCCGTCGGCTTGTGCGGGTGAAAAAGTTGAAAAAAATTCAAATTTGAGCTTGCAAAGTTAAAAATCGGTGATATATTAAGAATCCGTTG
>SUVW01000031.1 GCA_015061815.1 Lentisphaerota bacterium | reverse complement strand
CTTTTTGAACTTGAGATGTATATACAACTCCATCAGGATGTAAATCAAGAGTCGCTTCTATCATTTTTATAGATTTGTCAATCAATTCCCGATACATCGCAAATTCAGCATCAAAGCGGACTTTGCTAACATAGTTTTTCCGTTCTAACTGTTTTGTCAGGCGTTCCAGATTTTCACGGAACTTTGCGGTTTCTTCAGCCATCAAACGGTCAGCCCAGACTTTTCCAAGCCATGATGATAATCCGGCAACAATCGCACCGCCGCCGCCTAATGCTGCAATCACGCCAGCAACAATTTTTATAACATCTGTCCAGGAATAATTCATTTTTCAACACACTCCTTATGGCTGCTCAATTTTGTAATTTGCACAAATCGCTCTGGCGGCAAATTAAATATCGAAAAAGTCATAACGTAATTTACGCCCGAATGACATCAATGTCAAGTGAAATTTAAAAGTTTTCAACAAAACAAAATATTCATAGGGACACTTCTATTTTTGATTAATCGGATTGGTACTGTTGCATTTTTCCTTTTTGATGAGATTTATGAGTAACATTATGTCCGCCAATTCGCTTAAAACACCTTCCTGAATGGCAATTGCTCTGTATTTACTCCGCCACTTTTCAAGCCTTACTCCGCCAAAACGTGGCGGAGTAAGGCTGATCCACTTTGGGATTTTGCTCATTCTTCTTTGCTGTCTGGCATATAAAACCAATGTTTTTTTACCATGAATTTCCTGTTTCGAGGAAGGCTCACGGCGCAGCCGCATTATCGGTGAAATTCCGTCTGAATCACGGAAAGCACGGGGAGAAATATTGAAATGTTCCTTGAAACATTTGGAAAAATAAAATGGATTGCCATATTGCAGTCTGCGGGCAATCACCTGTATCTTTCGCAACAATTCAGCGGCCCTTTCCATTCTTCTTGCGGCTATATATTCCCGGGGCGTGCAGTCAAACTTTTTTTTGAATACGCGATAAATTGTCGGTTGAGAGAGCGAAGCAACCCGCATCAACATTTTCATATCAATATTGTCTTCAAGATAATGTTCGATAGTATCAAGCATTCTTTGCATTGGATTGGAAACAACTTTATTTTCTCCTGCTTTAAGCATATATAATTCATAAAGCAGCTGCCTTGGAAATGTCCGCAACATAAACTCCGGACACTCAGCCGAAAACCGGTTGATGACATATCGCCCAAAATTCAACAGCGGATGATCTAATGGCACTTCAAATACCGCCGTATCTTCAAAACCATCTGTCTTCTCATTGCGGCGGCTGAAAAACTCCGGCAATTCCGGTGCCGCCGCATGAAATGGACCGTAACGAACCGGATTTTCGAACAAAATATACATCCATCTGTTGCTGGTATATGTGCAATTCTTGGGACAAGTAATTTTTCGCAAATATTTTTGTGGGACGACTTTGTTGTGTTTTGCCCGGAGTCATTTTTATTGGAACATATGACCGGAAATCTTTGACAACTTCTGGCGATGAATTCCTGTCGGATGATCAGTTTTCGAGATTACTTTCCGGGAAAAATTGCAGCCGCGATGATGTCATATTGCGGTATTCTCCGGGAGAAAAGCCCGTCTTTTTGCGGATGACTTTGCTCATGTAGTTGGCATTGGCATAACCACAGGCAAGTGCCGTCTGGGCGATGGTGGAACCTTTGCAGAGCATTCGCAATGCCTCCTGCAAACGTAAATCAGCAATGAATTCAGAGGGGGATATCCCGGAAGTTTCCGAAAAGACCCGGTGCAGCGTTGCACGATGGATGTGAAGCTCCTCTGCAAGGGTGCCCACTCCGCAATCCCGGTCACGATAACGCTGCTGTGCCAGCTGTTTGAAACGGTTGACCAGATACGAAATATTTTTATCAATACAAACCCCACTCAATGCCATGTGAATGATATTCAATGCTGTGGAAAGTGCCGCATACTGTCCGGCAACTGAAAAATCCGCAACTTCCGCTTTCAGCCGGGCAAACTTTTCCACCGGACACCTCCCCGCTGTGAAAGGTTTGTGAGAAAGGCGATAATCGGCTGCCAACCGGGAGCAATTACTGCCGTCAATGGTCAGCCAACAGACATCGGTTTCTTCGGTTGTCCAGTATTCGTGGGTGTCGCCTTGCAACAGAAAGCCCACTTCTTTCGCATTGAGTGTAATATTTTCCCCATGTTCCTGACGAATGATAAATTGACCGGAAACCACCCAGAAAAGCTCCAGGAAATTGAGCTTTTTCCGGACAGGCTGATGAAAATTTTTCCATAAACGGTAACGTCCGGCTGAACGGACACCATAAGGAACAGGTATCGTCGGAGCTGGTGAGATCCGCAGGGAAAAGCTGGTATCGTATTTCATGTATTTCATGCGACAAAATTACCCTTATGTTACCGATTTACACTTGCGTAATGACGTTTTATAATGTATAATATAGACATGCAAAAATGAATTTTCAAAGACGTATACACACATTATTACCCAAAAAAAGGAGATTTTTTCATGAAACAAGTCAAAAAGTCGGATTTCACCCTGATCGAGCTGCTGGTAAAAAGATCACATCTCAACTGCAATCATGCAGATGGCAGCAAAGATGGATATTCACCTGTCTGCAGACAGGTGAAGCAGTACTGCTTCACTTTGAAAAGAAAGTTTTCCTTGTCCCCCGCACACTCATTCACTTTAATAGAATTGCTCGTTGTTATCGCCATTATCGCTATCCTGGCAGCGATTTTGCTGCCCGCATTGAACAGTGCCAGGGCACGCGGCAGAAACATCGCCTGCGTCAACAATCTTAAACAGCTGAGTTTTAACTATATCAGTTACTCCGACAATAATGACAGCTGGATTTTGCCCGGGCAGACAGTCCAAAACGTTACAACCACCAATTGGGCTTCGACATTATCCATTGAGATATACAACAATAAAGATGCCGTTGACAGTTATGTTTATGTCGGTACCGGTATCGGTGGAAATGCCGGGGTTTTTGCTTGTCCTTCCGAGAGCGTTGCAGTCAAAAATGTTCAAGGGCAGACCGGGGTATTTGCTTTCGGGCACTATTTGGCCAACAGGCAGCTGGTTGGAGCTTACCCCGGTTCGAGCGATTTCCCGGCTCATAAAACCAGTATCATCAGCAATGCATCCAAGGCGATGCTGCTGATGGACAGTGGTATGCTTAAGGGGTATGTTACCGATGAGATCCATACTAATATTGCGGCATTCCGTCACGGCAGCAATGCCAGCGGCAGCTTGGTCGGAAACAAAGTTGATTATCCCCTCGGCGATCAGATCAATGTGGCCTATTTCGGAGGCAATGTGCAGACTGTGCAGGCTGGAGAATTTGCCTACGATTCATCCAAACGTCACAATTACCTGCTGCACCAGGGATTCGATGCTCCCGGTAACCTGAAATCCTGCGAGGGAGCTCTGTAATGATGAAAAAGTTTTCTCTCTTTGCCGTTTTGTTCACTGCGGCACTGCTCGGTGCGGAAAGTATTGAATTTAATACCAAAGCCGATTTTGCCAGAGGAACCATCCTCGCCGGGAGCAATTGTCTGCGGTCATTTGTCCCGGGAGTTCATGTGGAAAGCAAAAAATTTGCGGTCGATACGCAGAAAAAATACCGGCTTTCCGGAGAGTTCCGCGCCGGAAAAAACTCCGGCGGCAAAATTGAAAGTCTCTATTTCGGTTTCGTTCCCTTTGATGCTGACGGCAAACAGATCATGCCGGAAAATGTCCGTCCGGTAAATACCGGTATCTTTACGCTTGTTCAGGATGTCAAAGCCGGAGATAAAGTTCTTAAAATCAAGGGCGATCACCGTATCATCAACACCCCGTTCATCATGGCGGCATTTGATGCAAAGGGTGATTTGAGCGATCTGCCCAATTATGATCTTTCACCGCGGATGAACCACAAAACTGTGAAGTTCGCTGACGGTATCATCACTGTGGAACTGATTGCTCCGATGACCTTTGACCGGCCGGCGGGAACTCCGGTGCGTTTTCACTCGCTGGATGCCATGCACATCTACACAGTCGGCAAAATAACTCCGGATGCCCAGTGGCAGAAGTTCTCCGGAGAGATCTCCGGAAGTGCAGTGCGGGGAGTGCCGTATCATCAGTGGTGGCGCGGTACGAAAAGTGCCGCAGCTATTTTCCGCTATGTCGGCAAAGCTGTCCAGTGTGAGGTGGAATTCCGCAATATCAAAGTAGAAACCATCGAATAACAACGTTTGATCCGGAATAATCATGCCATCTATGGGATTTTCGTGTCTTGATTTCTAAAAAAAGGAGTTGCCATATCATGAAAAAATTGTTTTTATTTGCGTTTTTTGCTGCGTTTACCGTTTCTCTGGAAGCAGCAAAAGTTCCGGGGGTGGAGTACCCTGAACTGCTGCCCGAAGCACAGATCATGCCCCGTCCCGCCTCCCGTGCCCAATGGGTGTGGTACAACACTCCCGGCAGAAACGGCGATTCGGCAAATGATTTCTGGCGGACATGGATAACTTTGGATGAGGCGGTCAAAAGTGCCAAAATCAATGTGATCCTTGAGGGCGGAGTGCTTTACGTCAACGGTCAGATGGTTCCGAAACTACCGGACAACCGGCCTTTCCGGTCGGTTCCGGTTTATTCCTATGATCTTGCGAAATTTCTGAAACCGGGCAGAAACCTGATCGCCGCCGGCAGAGCTGAAGGAGTTTACTTCAACAATTGCCGTCCGCTGATGATGCACGGGGAAATCGAGCTGGTTTCCGGAAAAAAAATCCCGTTTGACTCTTTGCCGGATATGTTCAAAATCGGCAGAAAAATGAAAAACTGGCACTCTTTGGATTTTGATGATTCCAAACTGCCGTATGCCAAAAGCATGGGTGATGTGCTTTCGCCGCCGGAATATCTGACCAGTTTCGTGGTCGAGTGCATGACCACTGCAGAGGAGTATAAAAAATATCAGGAGGCATTTGCCAAATCCCAGATTTTGCCGGCTTCTCTGGCTGATGAGCCAACTGCCAAAGCTAAAATCGTCTACAATGGCAGCATACCCGGTATCCAGGTTGCCAACGGTAAGATCATCCCGCCGGTGCTGCTGATAATCCATACCACCGGCACCGATACTTATGATGACCAGATACTGCGCGCCTACAATGCCGGAGTGAGATTGTTTCAGCTTTCTGTCAAATTTGATGATTTGCCTTACGATCCGGAAACCGGCAAGTACGATTACTACTGCATCGACCGTTATGCCCGGCGGCTGCTTAATCTGGCTCCGGAAGCGTACATTATGCTGAGTGTCGGTTTCCGTGACCAGTGGCAGAAGCGCGTTCTGGAAAAGTATCCTGATGAGGCAGTCGGTTACGCGACCAACCCTGCCAAATATTCCAATGATGACATCAATGCCAGTTACCGGCTTTCGTTTGCTTCAGACGTCCGGCGGCAGAAAGTTGCCGAAGCTCTGGAAGATCTGGGCAAATACGTCCATGCTCAACCGTGGAGCAAACGTATATGTTTTGTCCGCACCAACAGCGGAGTATACACTGAATGGCACTGGTTCGGTATGTACGGCGATATGCCGGACACCGGCAAAGCTATGACCAAAGCGTTCCGCGCTTATTTGAAACGTCTCTACAAAACTGACAGTGCTTTGCAGAAAGCATGGCACGATCCATCCGTTACGCTGGATACAGTTCAGACTCCGACTAAAGAAGAACGCTTGAGTACTAAAAATTATCTAAAAAATGTCGATTCCAAAGACCGGAAACTGATCGACTACCATTACGCTATGGGTTACGAGCGGGATAAAACGCTCGTTTCCATGGTCAATGCCGCAAAAAAGAGCTTCCCCAACGCCCTTATCGGAGCTTATTACGGTTATCTGGTAACTGCGATCTATCCGCCGTATCCCTACGATGTGGATATGGTTTTGCAGGAGTGTGATATCGACTTTTTCTCGCGTCCCTACAGTTACGATGCCAAGACCCGCCTTGCCGGAGGCAGCGGTTTGCACGCTCACGTGGACAGCCACGCTAAAAGATTCGGCAAACTGACCTTTATTGAAGCGGACATCCGCACCCATCTGGTTTTTGCTTCCAAAAACTGGCGGTGCCGCTCACCGGAGGAGACCCGCGCCGTATTTGCCCGGGATCTTGGCAACATGCTCACCCACGGAACCGGTATCCAGTTTTATGCGGTGCATGATCACTTCGGTTATCCGGCTTTTCCCTACAGCGCACCGGAGTGTATCGAAACGATCGCAACTGCCATAAAAATCTGGCACGAAGCCTTTAACCGTAAAGATACCGTCAGTCAGAAATCACCCGTCGCACTGGTCTATGATCTGCGCCGCAGAATAAACGGTTTCGCGGCAGTCAAATACAATGATGTGGCATCGACCGCCTGGGAGCGCGACATTTATGTGCCGCTCTCATACGCCGGACGCCCCTTTGACATCATCGACCTTCAAAGTTTTATTGAGAGCAAACATCACTACAATATGGTGATTTTCCCTGAAGCATTCACTCTGACAGCTGCTGAACGTGCTGCATTGCGGAAAAAACTTGACCGTCCGGATACGGCGGCACTCTGGCTCTATGCTCCGGGCATCAATTCGCCTGACTCGGGGTTCTCCGATCAGAATATGTTTGACACCACCGGTATCAAACTGAAACTCTACCCGCAAAACAGGCGTTATTTTCTGGATATGACCGTAGGATCAATGCGTTTCTGGAACCGGAACTACAATCCCGGCAAAGCTTGGGATGAGGGCATCCGTGTCTATGCCGATGATCCGGATGCAGCAGTTTCCGGAATGTGGCAGGATGATCAGCGTCCCTCATTTGTTCTTAAAAAACTGCCTAATGGCGGACTCTCTATTTTCTGCGGCACTTCCATCACCGGAATTGACCGCTGGCGAAAGATTTTTGATGCACTGGGAATCCCGGAGATCGCCGATAATGAAACCTATGTGAGTGTGAACAACCGTTTCCTGAATATTCCGCTGGCGGAAAATCAGAGTACTACTGTCAGACTTCCCGGCAAGCGCTTCGTCCGTGATCTGTGGAGCAATCAGATATTGGCAATGTCCGGTAATACCATTACTCTGCCGGGGGGCAAACCCCGCACATATCTGCTTGAGGTCGACAAACCGCTGGATTACTCTGTGAAACTCAATGCGTTTGACGTGATCGTGGAAAAACTTGCCGGAGTTGAACACTTTGACCATACCAAAGTTATCAATTTCGCCTCCCGGAACAAATGGCAGTCGCATATCGCGCTGGAGCGTGACGGTATTTTCGGTAATCAGGCTACCGGCAGAAGCATCATCAGCACCCGGTTTGCCGTTGATCCGCAGAAAAAGTACCGTCTTTCCGGAGAATTCAGAGTTTCCGGAGTGCCCGGGAATAAGCTGGAAAACTTTTACTTCGGCTTTATCCCCTACGCGGCAAACAACACTGTGATCGCTCCGGAAATGATCCGTCCCATGGATATCGGAATATATTTCCTTGCTGAAAACGCCAAAGCCGGTGATACCCATCTGACAATAAAAAGTGCCGACTGGCAGATCAACACCGCCCACATGTGTATTGCTTTCAACGCCAAAAAGAACTTGAGTGATCTGCCAAACTTCGATCTTTCACCGAAAATAAAGAAAAATTCAGCAAGAAAAAATTCAGACGGCACTTTGAGGGTGACTTTAAGCGAACCGCTGAAATCCGCTTATCCGGCCGGAACATCAGTGCGGCTGCACTCCGCAGATGCGATGCACATCTACGCTGCCGGAAAAAATGCGATGCTGACAGATCAATGGCAGGAACTTTCCGGAGTAATCAGCGGCGAAGCAGTGCGTGGTGCAGTAAGTGACCAATGGTGGCACGGTACGAAAAGTGCCGGAGTGATTTTCCGGTATGCCGGCAAAGCGATTCCGGATGGAGTTATTGAATTCCGTAACATCAAAGTTGAACTCTTGCAATAAATCAGATGTTTTACAAAATCCAGGACAATGAAAAATGGAACACCTCGCCGGACAATATTTTTTGAATAGTGATCTGCGTGCGGATGAGATACGCACGCAGATAATGGAACTTCATAATGCCGGATATGAAACGATTTTTCTCCACGCAAGAGCCGGACTTAAAACACCTTATCTTTCACAGGATTGGTTTGATGCCTTGCGTGTTGCTGTGGATGAATTGATCAGTTGCGGAATGAAGTTTGCCATCTGGGATGAAGATAATTTTCCTTCAGGAGATGTCGGAAGCCGCATTTGCAACGAGTACCCGGAACTTGCCTCATCGCATCTTGATTTCCAGATAAGCGAAGCAAAAGCCGGAGAAAATACAACTCGTTTTTTTTCTCTCAACGGAGCATTTGCCGGATGTTTTGCCGTTTATGAAGACGGCATGATCCGTGACCTTAAAAGACATTGCGGCACTTTGCGGGAAAATTGGAAGCCAAGCCGTATTCAATCCTCGGCATATTCCGAGGTGGCTATGCTGCCGTATCCCCACCGCCGCCGGGCGATGGAAACTCCCCGTATGTCTGTCGCGTGGACTCCTGACCGTGATTGCCGGATCGTCTGTATAGAATGTGTCCGCAGTACTCCGGGAAATCACAGCGGAGATATTCTCAATTATAAAACCACTGAAAAAATGCTTGAAATTACTCACGTTGAGTATGAACACCAATTCAAGGATAAAATGAAATATTGTTCCGCCTCGTTCATGGATGAACCAGGCCCGTGCGGATACTATCCGTGGACACGCCGTTTACCTGAAGAATTTTTCAAAGATCACGGCTATGAATTGACTGGATTTCTGCCGCATTTGATTTTGAATGTTGATGAACGATCCATCCGTATCCGCAACGATTACCGCAAAACATTGCATCGTTTGCTTTGTCAGAATTATCTTGGAACGATAAAAAAGTACCTCAATGAACACAATATCAACAGTACCGGACACCTTACCCGTTCTGAATATCTTGCCTGTGCCGGTCTTTTCTGGCCCAATCAGCTGCGTTGTTTCAAATTTCTGGATATTCCCTGCTGTGACCCGCTTGGAGCCGGAACCGGACAAGATGGGGCATCAGCCCATCATATCGGAACTAAAATTGTTTCTTCAGCCGCACGGCTTTTCGGTAAAAAAGCCGCCGGTGCTGATGCTTTTGCTGTCGGCGGTGATACCATCAGTTTGAGTGATCTTAAATTCATGCTCAACTATCATCTGGTCATGGGAATAAACTGGTACAATATCCACGGTTTATACTACACGTTGGAAGGTGAAAGACGCGATGAAGCCCCGCCGTCACTGTTTTATCAGCACTCGCAATGGGATCACATGAAAACATTTCTGGATTATCTCAAAAAACGGTGCGCGGAATTATCCGGAAACCATGTCTGTAATCTGGAAATGCTTTATCCCTCAACGACTTTGCAGAGCCGTCTGCGAACCGATGCCGATCCATCTGAAGCATTGCATCATACCGCTGAAAATCTGCTTTCCCACCATCGGGATTTTGAACTTATCGACGAAGTGACTTTGCTCGAACAGGATCCGGCTGAATTTGTCAAAATCCGTCCTTATTTTCTGGTTGCCCACGCTGCGGTGATTGAAAAATCCACCGCAGATTGGCTGGAACGTTACGCCGAAGCCGGAGGAATGCTTATCGTTACCGGAGTTATTCCCGACATACTTCCTGAAATTAATTCAACGGCGGTTGAAAAGTGGCTTTTTGCGGAAAAATATTTCTGTGAAAACTGTTACGGCAAGATTCCGGGAATTGATTTAGTCGGCAACAATGCTGAATTTATCCTCATCCGGCAGGTCAGCAAAGATGATCAGATCCGGACTTTTATGTTCAACCGGAGCAATCAGATATTCCGTGGAGTTTTTGAGGGTAAGGAAATTGAAATCGCTCCGGGTGAAGCCGGATTTGACAATGAGTTGACCGTAAAACCGAAATTCCCGGAATTGACAATACCGGCTTGGAAATTGACCTTTGCTCCCAACTGCGTTCCATTGTACTATTGGGAAGTTTCTGAAGTTGAAGCCGTTGATCTGCTGACAAAAAATAATACCAGTCTTTACCCGATATCAGAAACCGGTGAATACTACTCCGTATTCACTGTTGAATCACCTTTGGATAAAGTATTTTTTATCACTGAAGAAGAGTCGTTGAACCATGTGGAATTTGCTCTTAACGGCACACCGTTGAAAGATTTCCGCAAAGCTGATTTCCGGGATTGCCGGGAATTGGAGTGTGAAATAACCCATCTGCTGAAATCAGGCCGCAACCTTTTGACCTGCAGCGGCGATCTGATGGGAAATCCGCCGTATCTGCGGGGAAGATTCAAAGTTCAGTTTCCTCTCGGTAATTTCGGTTATCCGGTTCTTTCAACTGCCCCGGAATCATTTGAACTTGACTTCCCGCAGGATTTCAGAACTCTCGGCTATGGTACATTTTCCGGCAAGGCAATTTATGAGGGGAAAGCAACTGTCGATAAAAACGGCATTTACTCTTTGAAACTCAATACGGTCAAAGATTCAGTAAGAATTTATATTGACGGTGTTGATAAGGGTACTTTGATCGCTCAACCGTACCAACTGGATATTGAACTTGCTTCCGGAGTTCATAAGATCCGTCTGGAACTCTGCAATGCCACCGGAAACCGCGACATAAATGCAGGAGTTCCCGCTGGCTTGCAAAGTTGTTGAGGAAAATTTGTAATAAACAGGCTTTCATGCTTGAAAAAATAAACAGTTATTACGTCGAATATAAAAATAACTTATACTCAGGCAACAGAAGATTGTTTCAGTCGGATGTCCGATGCGAAATTTGTTAAAGAGTTTGAGAAAATCCATGAAAAGGACATCAGCGAAAACTATACCGTAATACAGGCGAAATTTCTTCCTTTCTTTGAAGCCAACTTGAATAAGGATGCTTACTGGGAACTGTATGATGAATGGAACGCCGGATGTGCTTATCTGGAAGTGTACCTTGAACAATATCCTGAATTGATTTCACAACTGCCGATTTCTGAATTGTGGGCTCTTGATTCCTGGGAACGTTTGATGTTGCTCATCCGTTGCACTGAAAATGCTGCTATTATTAAGCAGACTCTTGAAGGCAATGATATCTGGGCAACCACCTTGCCGAAGTTGGAACCTGAAATTCAGCAAAAAGCAGCCGCACTTTGTCCTTGGGAAACATTGACCATCTGTCAGAACGTTATATGTCTTTTAAATCTCCAGCCTTGAAAAAGATCATTTCAGCTCTGTAAATCTCGTTGGCAAGGCTGCGGCGAATGGATCTGATGCTTGAATATTGTTGGTTTGTGGATGTCAATGGAGGGCATTATCTCATTCTCTGGCTCAATGGTTATTTCCGGAATGATCTATCTGATGTAACGCCGGTCGTCTTCCGGTTGTGGCAGCTTCAAAGTTTATTACCGTTGACCGTCATTGACAGCATTCTGCTTTCTACGGATAATCAGGAATACAGCAAGAGTCGGTTAAGGCAGTTTCTCTATTCTCCCGGATTGAACCAGACGGTTACAGCCAACTGGCATCAACGCACTTTCGGAATGTCACGATTGCGGTAATTATTTTGCAAAGTAGCCGCCATTTTTGGGAGCTCCGCGGAATTCGACTAACTCCTTTTCCCGCAATTGCCGCAGATAGCGTTCCACAGTAGGTCGGCTCTTTTGCATCTGCTTCATCAATTCCGGAACCCGCAAGCCGGAATTATTTTTCAGAATTTGCAGCAACTTTTCACAATCGGAGGTCAATGGAGTTTCGGCAGCCGCAGCGACATCGTCTCCCAGCAATCGAAGCAATTCCCGCAGTGTGTCGATTTCCCGATCAACAATAAAATCAATAAATTTTTCCGGAGTCCGGTGAGCAATTTCCAAAAGTGTGATATATTCAGAACGCAAAATCGGCGGAATGATCGCAACCGGATAACCGTGCCTGATCAGAATCAAATTCATCAGCAGTCTTGCAACTCTGCCATTCCCGTCAATAAAAGGATGGATGAAAACAAAACGCTTATGCACTTCAGCGGCAAGTGTTACCGGGTGCAGCTTATTCTCATTTTTATTCAACCATGCAATAAACTCATCCATTAATGCCGCGATTTTTTCCGGTGCTGGCAATAGATAGCGGCTGCCGCTGATAAAAACTTTCACGCTCCGGAATTTTCCTGATTGCTCCGGATTTATCCGTTTGTAAAAAAGTTCGTGCAGTTTAAGAATATCATTGATTTCCAAATCTTTATCAACTGCCATGGAGTGAATATAATCGTATGCGTCAGCGTGTCCCAACGCTTCGTATACATCGTGCAAAGGTTTGCCATGAACCGTAAGCCCATCTTCAATAATAACTTTGGTTTCGGACTCGGTCAGACTGTTGCCCTCCAATGCGTTGCTCGACCAGGTCAAGCCCACCCGGTAATAGTTACGCAACGAAGCCAATGTTTCCGGCGGAAAAGGGCGGAAGCGGTCAAGTCCGGCTTTCAAATTATCGCACAAAACGGTTTTACTCATAGAAAATACTCCATCATTACTCCATCACGAATTAATATAACCCATGATGGAGTATTTTTCAAATACGATTTGACAAACTGGTGGGCAAACTGTATATTAAGGACAGGTTGTTTTGAGAATTGAATAGCTGAAATGGCAAGGATATGGTAACTCACGGGAACTGTGTGTCCGTACTTTGATGTGCCGGAAAAACGGCTTACCGTTTTTTACCGTTTGGGAGATTCAGAGTGCCGTTTTTTACCATTTAAAGGTGTTTTTTATTAAACGGCAGATTGAGTCGCCAGAGTCATTTTTCAGCGTAAAATCAAGGTGTTAGAGCAAGTTTTAAGCGTAATTGAAAAATTCCGAACTTGCCCTCATCGCCCACCATTTTTGCCTGCGGCAAAAATGGTGAACGAAGCCGCAAGGTTTCTCTTCACGCCTTGCGGCGGGAGGATGTGTTACCTTTACAGCGCGGCTTTGCCGCTTAGTTTCTTTTATCTCAAAACCCATTGCGGCGGAGCCTTTATCAAGCGGCATTTCTGATTTTTACTTGTAAAAACTTCTTATTCATTGTATATTATGCTTCACAAGGAGATGAATATGGAAATCGTTTACAGGATACTCATCTGGGGCATAATCGGAACCGGATGTCTGTTGCTGATGCTTATCTTTGCACCTTTTATTATTGTCCTTTCTCCTCTTGGGAGTTGGATAATCTTGCCATTGATTTACGGGGGATTACTTTTTTACAATTGGAAACGCAAGATAAAAAAAGATACTCTTTCTGAACCGGCAGGCTTTTCCAGAAAACAAAGTGCTTTGATCTGGAGCGGGATCGTATTGATCATATTTTCGGCTTTGAAGTTGATCTCTTTTTGCGTTGGTAAATCCTGCTATTTTCTCGGGATCAATGTAAAGTATTATTTTATTCCGTTGTTTTTGATACCAGCTGCTGCAATATATTTCCGCCCTTTCAAAAAACATGAAAAAGGAAGCAGCTTCGGAATTACCGGCATCATTGTTGGCGTGCTGTTATTTTTTATTTCTATGCTTCATAATGTTTCCAATTACGATTTTTCGGGCGATAAGTTGCCAATAGGTTACGAAATGCCATCTGCAATGCAGGAGAGATTTTTCCCTGACGGAGCTTATAATTTTGAGATCAAAGGCAAAAGTATGATGTTTGCAAATTCTGCCGAATGGAGCTGCAATGTTTCAGAGGAGGATTTTGAAAAATTCCGCAAAAAGCACGGATATAACTTTGTTTTGAACCGGACAGATGTCAACGAAGACAAGGAGATCGGTCCGCTGAGTTATTCAGATGATGATTGGCAGAAACCGTTTTATTTCTACAATAACCGCCACGCAAACGGCGGTGGTTTAACAATGCGTTATTCTGTTCCGGAAAAGAAATTATATGGGCGTTACAGCAATCGCTGATTATTTTGTCTTCTGCAGTTACAAACGCCTGCGGGAGATGGTATATCACCAATGTGGAGATTGTGAGATGAAACTCTTTGACAAATACTTTCAACCATACGCAGAATACTGTTTGCGGACAACTTTTTCGGAAGACGAACTGAAAGCAGTTTTTGAGAAAGAACTGCCGCATGTTTTCAGTTTTGCGGCATTCAAAGCGGGATTTGAAGCAAATAAATTCATCTTTTTCAGACGGAGCAAGCCGTTTAATTTATATCCCGGCATCACCGGCAGAAACTCTTTGCGGGGCGAACTTGCCATACAATGCGAAAAAACAGAGTATTCGCCCGAAACGATTTTGCATATCACCATTGCTCCGCAGAATATAAGTCTGTTTTGCTGGATTTATCTTTGTTTTGCGGTGATGATGGGGATTTTGCTTTTATGTACCGGAGAGTGGCTGGCGGTTACTCCATTGGGAATGATTGCGTTTTTGTTTGTGATCCTTGCCCTTTGCCGTTCGGCTGCCGAAAATGAAGTCCCAAAAATCCGTCAGAACTTTGAAAATACTTTGCGCGAACTTGAAGCGCAATACAGCGGTAAAGTGATCGAAATTCCGCAAGAAGAAAATCAGACAAAAAAGATCAATTTTTTTCGGGTCGCACTGTTGTTGACACTGCCAATCGTGCTTGTGCTTATTTTTGATCCGGCAAGTACACTTTCGATCCGGAATTTTCTGGGAGATATTTTCGGAACCATATTCTTTATTGATTTTCCTATTGGGATGTGTCTGTTGCATTACTACTATCCGCAATTTTTCCGACATCGCAAAAGCGGACATTATTCCATTGTGCCGTGGGGAATATTTTTCCTTCTCTGCTGGGGGATCGTGGCTCTGGGAATGTTCCTTGAAACGCAATTCGGGCGGTATCCTGAAAACGGCTTTTCCGTTGTTTGCGCTTACCTTTTCGGTTGGGCATATATCTGGTTTACTATGATCCCCATCGGCTTGTTCTATCTGCTGTTTCGGGGAATTCAAAAAGTGTGGCAGAAAAGGAGGGAAAAAGTTGAAAAATAAGATTGAATACATTATTTCAATAGCCATTTCCATTATTCTTCTTGAGATTTAAACCTTTACAAAGCTGATAAATAAATGTCTGCGGTGCGACTGTTTTTCGGGGCGGATTTTATTCTATCGAAAAATACAGACATTTGCTTTGAGGTGAAAGCCGTTCTCTGTTTGGATTTTTATGCTTTCAGAGATGTTTTCCGAAGAAACGGCATAGTTCAGCAAAATCACATTGGCGGCAACTGTTTTATGCTTGAGAGAAATGTTTCGAAGAGTTAAAACACTTTTTATCCTTTCGCAGTTGCAAATGCTTGCGGGAAAGAGTATATTATGCTGCTGTAAAATGAAGGTGTTGATTATGGGGAAGAGAAACAATATTGAAACCATTGCTCAAAACAATTTTGAGAAAGCCTTGCAGATCATTGAAAAAAGTGGTGTCCGGGAGGCTTGGGAATCTATTGGCGCGACGGTTAATCAAGTCGGTTCAATGGCAATGGGATTGTTGATGAAGCACCGGGATATCGATTTTCATATTTATACCGATGAATTGAATATTTCCGAAAGTTTCAAAGCAGTTCAAAAAATTTGTGCCGATCCGGCAGTTACCCGTATGGAATACCGCAATCTTGCCGATACGGAAGAAGCCTGTCTGGAATTTCATGTCTGGGTTATGTTTGATAACGAAGAGTGGCAGATTGATATGATCCAAATCCTGAAAGGCTCGCAGTTTGATGGATTTTTTGAAAATGTCGCAGCGAGGATCAAAGCCGTTTTGACACCCGAAACACGGCGCACTATTCTGGAACTTAAATATCTCACACCCGATGATGAACACATTATGGGCATTGAATACTATCAGGCAGTGATAGCAGATAATGTCAGAACCTATCCTGATTTTATCCAGTGGCGGAAAAAACATCCGGCAACAGGTATCGTTTCCTGGTGTCCCTGAGCCCGGATATCCTGAAAAAGGCGGCAGGATAATTCCTGCCGCCAAAAGCTGTGGTGCGTTACTCGATGCCGAAAAACTTTTTCTGCTCATCCCATAAAACGGGAAAAGGCTGCTTGCACTTTTCCACGCCGATTTGGTCCAACTGCCCGGTGAGAACGACGTGGATGATTTCCGGCGACAGCAGCAACCTTCCGCAAACTTCCGCAAACTTCCGCAAACTTCCATACAAATCCGAACCGGTTGCCAACGGGGCAATTCTATTGATCGGCACCGCAAGTTTTTTGAAACATCAAATCCAATACCGAACCGGTGTATTTCATAAAAAAGTCTGTTTCCGGACGCATGCATAATATGCGTAATCAAAAGCAAAAAATAAGTCAAATCCGGCATTTTGGACAAAAAATCAACAAAAAAACGATTTTTTTTCAAAAAATATTAAAACTGCTCTTGATTATTGACCTATTATTGAGTATAATTATTGACAGTCACGGAAAATTGACAGAAAACTAAAGACAAAAATCTGGAGGACAAAACGATGAAACACAAATTTTATGACGTCAAAACCAAATCTGCCGTCGAAACCGAAGTTCTGGAATGCGTTACTTTTAAGAACGCCAGCCGTACCAGCTATGCTTTCAAAGGCAAAACTGCTGATGGCCGCAGCCTGACCGCTTTCGTCAGCAAAGAAGTCTGGGACAAAGCCAACAAGTAATCAGCTTGACGTTCCGTAAATCCCGCAACTTTCCCTTATCACTGCAGGTGATGAGTCTGAAAGTTGCGGGATTTTGTTTATTTTCCAACCCCGTACAACAGTGCCTGCCCTGCCCACTGCAGAGAGTGGATAAAAATAATCGGGAAAAAATACATCTTTTTTTACGATTCAAGCTTGACAAATTTTAAAGTAAGGCTATATTAAATGACACGACCGGATGAAACCGGTTGGGCTGTTTGAGATGCCGACGTGGCGGAATTGGCAGACGCGCACGGTTCAGGTCCGTGTGCCGCAAGGCTTAAGGGTTCGACTCCCTTCGTCGGTACCATAGTTTATGCGGGTATGGCATAACGGCTGTGCACCAGCCTTCCAAGCTGGTTATAGGGGTTCGACCCCCCTTACCCGCTCCAAACTTTCCGGTGGGATTGCCGAGCGGTCAAAGGCGGCAGACTGTAAATCTGCTCTCTCCGAGTTCGATGGTTCGAATCCATCTCCCACCACCATTTGTAAATGTCCGGGAATCCACTCTTCCGGCTAAATAGAAATCAAAACCACCAGCTGAGCTGGTGGTATGCACTGTGCCTAGAAGGCATTTTTGCTGGCAGCCCGATCCGGGCTCTGAATGAAATTTTCATTCGCATTAAGTTCACTGGCTACTGCTAAAGCAGT
>SUVW01000044.1 GCA_015061815.1 Lentisphaerota bacterium | reverse complement strand
TAAAAATCTCTCCTAATTCAATATCTGATATCCGGCATTGGATATTGCCTGCCGAATCTGCATAAGCTGTTCTCTGTTCCTTGTCTCCATTTTGATGTGCAGGAAACAACCAATAATGTCCGCATGTTCACCACCAGAACGATTGTAAAATTGTACTGATTTCTCCAGTATCTGTGTCTATCGCCCGCAAATATCCGTCCCGTTCAGGACTGTTTTCAAAACAGAATCTGCCGCCGTAAAAAGCGGTCAATGAACCAAATTTTGCCGGAGGCTCTTCCTGCCAGTGAAAATGTCCGCCGCACCAGAAAATATTTTTGTCCGATTTTTCCACCGCATCTTTAAGCTCTTGAGATACTTCCAAAAATATTCCCGGAGCGATTTCCCTTGAACAGCTTCCCGGATAAGGCACATGAGATGCGATCAGAATATTGGGCGTATCAGCTTTTTTTAATGCCGAAATGAGAAAATCCAACTGCTCTGTTGTCAAACGGTGATCGTTTGCCTCTTTGGGAGCAAGAGTTATTACACTCATATTTGAAAAAGTGTGAAAAGAATCCGGTTTCTGACCGGTAAGTTTTTCAAAAAACTCAAACTCCCGGGCGACCGCACACTCAATAAAAGGTATCGTGAACTGGCTCCGCCAGTCAAGATAATATTTCATCGCCTCGATACCATCGGCGAAATTATCCCGCAGCAGCTCTTTTCTGCTGACGGCATCACCGAGATCCAACACCGCTCCCACACCGGAGGAACGGATAAAATCCGCCAGTTTGAGCATTCTGTTTTGCTCAAACTCCACACTGTTACGCTTGTCGCACAAATGCAAATCGCTTATTATCAGGATGTTCATACGCACTCCGGATCTCCGTAGGATCTTTTATTGCTGGTCACCAGATCCAGCGGCATAAAATCAAATCTTGCCAGCTCCAGCATTTTGGCACTGCCATCGGGATTTACTTCAAAACTTGAAATCGAGCAATTCCAGTTGTGATTATCTTTCCCGGTATATCCGCACCGCTCGAAAAAGTTCCATTTCAACGACTGCAGCGATGCCCCGTGCCCCAAAAGCAAAATATCTTCGGCAGGAGGATCGGCGATCAATTCAGCCACAAAAGAATCCACTCTGGCACGCACGTCACTCAACTCTTCAAGCTCTTTGATCATCCACGGATATTCCATTTCTGCATCATCAGCAAGATTTTTGTAATAGCGGTGCAATTCTTCCAGAGTCATTCCGGGACAAGTCTGATCCGGATAAAAACGACGCTCCTGAATACGCCACTCCAAATAGAATTTCAAGTTGCACTCTCCGGCAACTACATCAGCAGTTTCCGCCGTCCGGGCGTAAGGGGAAGAGATGATCAAACCGTTAAAGCCGATGGATTTCAAATGTTTTCCCAGACAAAGAGCCTGCTCCCTGCCTTTCGGGGTCAAAACATAATCTCCTGCCGGCAACTCATAATCCAGACCTTTGGGCATATCCGCCAATGCCGGTTGACCATGACGGGCAAATCTCAAAATCATTTTTCAATCCTCCAATGGTTTTCTTCTTTGAATCCCAATTCTTCCGCCCAGCGGGTACGGAGAGCAGCTTTATCGGTATTTTCAGTAAAATGAGCGTCCGAGCCAACAGTAAAACAAATATTTTCCGCACACCATTTTTTCAAAAAATCCACATACACGGGATCGTCTTCATGGCAGCGGTTTATTTCCAGAGCTTTGCCGCTGTTTTTTGCCAGCATGATGATCTCTTCCAGATATTTTTCAGGTATCAGATCAAAGCCCCACTTTTCGACCACCCCTGCCCGCTCATAACGGATCCCCTCGCCAAACGGATGACCGATGATATTTACATTGTCATTATATTTGAGAGCGTTGGTGATCATGCTGTATTCAGTGTCAATATAATCGTAAACATCCGGAATGATTTTGGGGGACAAATGTACTGACCCGATGACATAATGCAATTTCAGATGTTTTCTGCCTGAATCGCCGCAAGCATCTGAACCGTCATCAGCCAGATCCGCTTCCACGCCAAGAAAAATATTGTCCCGGTCAAAACCGTCAGAATAATATTCCGCAGAAAGCTCTTCCAGACAGTGGAACGGATGGCGCGGAGAAGCGTTGCAATGCTCCAAAATACCGATATACTTGTTTCCTGCCGCACGGGCGGCATCCCGCTGTTCGGCAACGATCGGTCCGGAAACATCACCGGGATTTTTAGCCCGATAAAATGATGCGTGGATATGATAATCACTTTGAATCAACATTTTTACACCTCTTTATATTTCTTTATTTTTCTGCTGAAAAACTTTTTCTGCAATAATGAACAACTTCTCCGGGCAAATACTCAAACCACTCTCCATCATCATCTTTCAAATGATCCAATATTTTCTCGACTCCCGCTTCCATATCATTTCTGGAAGTAATGAAATCCACTCCGGCAAACCGGGAAGCCACCGCATCTCCCATGCCGAAAAGCCGCACCGATTCCGGCTCTTTTCCCAATTCATACAACGCCTGTGCCGCACCGAAAACGTGATAATCCGATGAAAAAACCATTGCGTCGATCGCAGGGTCAGCTGTCAATGCTTCTTTCATGATCGTATTGCCAAGCTCAAAGTAATGCTCACTGCTGTTACCGGAAACGACACCCACCGGAGAAATCGGATAAAGCAAACTGCAGGATACGGACTGACAGTGCATTAAACTTACTTGCCGAAAAGTTTTTATCGTACAGAGCGTTTCACTTTGACAATTGCATATACCCCGCCAAACAGAAGCAATAAAATTATTACTCCTGCGGTAATATGTTGAACTGTGTGCCGCGGAAATGATATTATCAAGCCCAGAAAACATGCCAGGACAATCTCGTGCATGATAAGAGATGCCAGCACCATTTCTTTACTGAATTTCAACAAATGCAGCGTTCCCAATGCACACAGCAACGAAAATGCAAACAATATTACACACATTGTTATAGAGCTTGCCGTGGTGCTGTGTTCGCCGCCACCAGCCAGACAATCCAATCCGAAACCAAAAGCCGCAAGGTCAAAAAACATCAGCAGAAAACAAGCAATAATTTTGATTGTTATGGAAAATATGTTCATTTTAATAAAATCCGCAATAATTTAATTTGTGTTCCCAAAACTGCATCGTATTTCCATCGGCATTTAATGCTTCAGCAATAATGAAGTCATATATCTTTTGCCGCAAATCTTTATCTTGGGCAACCGA
>SUVW01000010.1 GCA_015061815.1 Lentisphaerota bacterium | reverse complement strand
AGCGGCATTTTTATACGAGGTAGCTGCGTTGCTTTTCCATTCGATGCAGTCACCGCCCATAAGCATATTGTTCCGGGGAATATCAACTGTCGATTTAAGCAGTTTATTATTTTTGAAGTTGAATTTCTTATCGGCAGCTTCGGATATTACCATGCCGTAAGCCTCTTTCAACGCACCATTGGTATTTATCTCCTCCGGCTTTGCCGAGTAATTCAGTTCCGGACAGCGTACCGCTTCAAGTGTACTGATAAGATTTTTATCCCGGAGCCAATCCGTGTAACGTTTGCCGTCGGCATCGCCATTGGTGATTTTACTGTCACTGGAATTCATGGCGGCAAGAATCAGTTTTATGGTTTGTCCCTGATTGCTTACACATCTGGTGGTGCGGGCACCGGCACGGGCCCGGATAACGGCGGCGGTGACCAGTGCGGACAAAATCGCAATTATCGCTATGACGACAAGCATTTCGGTCAGGGTGAAAAATTTTCTCTTCATTTTTCTCTTCTTCTTCATTTTAATATTATAAAATTTTCTTGTCAAAACGCCGGATGCCGGTTCAGCCGGGCAGATTTACTGCACCCTATCCTCCGCAATCTTTGGCGAAGGGGGAGATCACAACATCTTCCGGAAAGATTCCAGCCAGCACTTGAACATCAACATGTGTCCGGCAACTGTCGGGTGTATGCCATCCCACACCCAGTAACCGATCGGGGCCTGTTCCATTCCCCGCGCAAATGCCGCCGGATAATCCAGAATGTCAGCTCCGAATTCATCACCGACCTCTCTTACTATCTCCTGCCGCAGTTTTATATCAGCAAGCTTTTCCTCCCGGTTTTTCCGGTAATCCCGGCGGGTGTTCAGTGTGAACTCCCTTTCCGGAATATCACACGGCCGGTCAGAGAGTCCCGGCAGTGAATCATCCAGATGATAGTAGAATGGTACTCCCAGCATGATGTGTACTTGCGGATTCTGTTTTCTGGCCAGAAACAGCATCCCGCGCAGATTTTCCCGGTACGCTTCCGGAGTTGCCAATGACTTCTGCAGCGGAGTTTTTTCATCGCTGAAGAGGGTCAGTGTATCATTTACCCCGACCAGGAGAGTCAGAACATCCGGAGCGATATCCAGCACCCTTTCATCCCATGAGGCCAGCAGTTGGGCTGAATTTATTCCGCTTTTGGCGGTGTTGTATGATTTGGGCATAAGCTGCGGATATTCGGCGGCAAGAAAAGAGGCGGCAATGAATGCAAAGCCATGTCCCATTATATGATTGGGATCACCGCAAAGCGAGTGCCCGCCATCTGTTATCGAATCTCCGCAAAAGAGCCATCTGGCCGGTATGTTTTTCATCATTTTTACAGGTTCCAACTGGCGATATCATCGTGGTTTTTGTGGTCTCCGGTGCTTATGCAGACATCCAGATCTGCGCTGCAGCCGTTGTTATCCTTTTTATCCGGCCCGAAAGAGTAAACAGCGTAATTGCCGACGATGGTTTTGGTCGCATTGAGTTTCAACTCATCATCTTTGGTGACCTTGACCATGATTTTATAGGGGTTGCCCCAGGGGTCGCGGTAGAGCAGACCGGTTTGACCGGTATATGCTTCTGCCGGGTTAAAACCTTTCTGGGGTTCAAGATAAACTTTTTTGCGTTTGTTGACACTGACCGGCTTTACGGTGGTAAATGCGCTGTTTTTGGGCGCGGAAAGTTCGGCGATCATGGCATTGTAGGCATCACCGGTAACAGTGGCAATATCATCAGCAGCAGTAACCGTCTGACTGCCGATCTCATACGTATTGGCGGTGGCAGTTTTTTTCAGCACTTTGCCGTAATCGGCATCAAGCTGTTTGAGGGCGGAAATGATACTGGTGATCTCGCTTTCGGCCCGGGATTTCAGGCCGCGCTGTTTGGAAATGATGACCACCGGAGTAACGATACCGGCAAGAATGGCGATTATCGCAATGACGGTGAGCATTTCAACGAGGGTGAAGTTGTGACGTTTTTTCATAAGTTAAACTCCTTACTGTAAGAGATGATTTTAATTTGTCTGCCTGATACGATATCCCGGGAAACGGGGTTTTTCAACCGGAAAACAGAAAAAATATAAAAAAAAATGAAAAAAATCTGATAAACGGTGATTTGACCGCGAAAACGGAGGGAGAGAATTTTTTGTTAATGTCCCAAATTTTGTGAAATTTGCATTCAACAACCGTTGATTGCAATAATGGCAAACATAAGGATATATCACCGACATTATGATTTGTCAACCACGCAATAACGGTTTGATCCTGTCGGCTTGTCCCGGCGCAGTGAAACGAAGACGGATGGATGCAGTGCGAGGTAATGTCGCCGTCAAATCAAGGCGGATGAGCAGGATCCTCCTTCGCCGGAGGCTACGGCAGGACAAGGTGTACTGAAACGGTCAAAATCTACCGGCTTGTCACGCCGCAGTAAACGTTTTGCTCCAACCGGTGGATGCAGTGCGAGGTAATGTCGCCGTCAAATCAAGGCGGATGAGCAGGATCCTCCTTCGCCGGAGGCTCCGGAGGACAAGGTGCAGTAAACCTGCTCGACTGAACCGGCATCCGACGTTTTGACAAGAGATTATCCACGATGCGCCACCGACGGTATGATGGCATCACAACAAATGAAACAATAACAATTTTTTATGATACAAAATTATTTCCCCGGCACTTGACAAATGAAAATCCCGGATGTATAGTAACAAATAGCAACAAATAGAAACAATTAATATCAATACTGTATATCAATCAGTTGTAAATTGGAAATCAAGGAGATGAACGAGAGATTTTACGAGGGGATCACGCTGGATAACCGGGCGGTGCGGGTCGCTGTTTCCGGCGGAAAAATCATCAGCTGCTCACCGGTCGAGCCGCATGGTGATCTGCCGCGACTGCTGCCGCTGCTGGTCGATCTGCAGCAGAATGGAGCCTTGGGGTATGCTTTCAACCAGCTTAATGGTGACAACGCCCGCGAGGCATTGAGTGCCATCGGCGAACATCTGCTGGTCAACGGGGTCGGCCGGGTGCTGGCCACGATCCCGACGGCTCCGTATGAAGTATTGAAAACGGCGGCCCGGAGCATTGGAGAGGTTCTGGATGCAGATGATACCCTTGACCGTCTTTATGCCGGAATTTTCCATGAGGGAGTTTTCATCTCTCCGGATAAAGGCTGGCGCGGCGGTCACAAGCCGGAGTATATCCTTGCGCCGCAATGGGAGATGTTTTCCGAATTGAATTCTTTAAGCGGCAGCCGGGTGAAGCTGGTCAATGTCGCTCCGGAAGTGCCCGGAGCATTGAAATTCATCCGCCGGGCCGCTGATTCCGGGATAAATGTGGCCATCGGTCACTGTCACCCGGATGCGGAAACCATCCGTCAGGCGGTGAAAGCCGGAGCGCGGATGGTCACTCACTTTGCCAACGGGTCAGCTCCGCAGATCCACCGTTTCAAAAATCCGCTGTGGGGTTTTCTTGCGGAAGAGGGGTTGGCTCTGGGGCTGGTCGGTGACGGTTTCCACCTGCCGCCGGAAGTTACTTGTGTGGCAATGAAGGTAAAAGGCCATGAACGGTGTTTTATGGTTTCCGATGCCAATATGTTTTCCGGCTGTGTTCCGGGGATCTATCAGCGCATCGGCGGTCTGGATTGTCAGATCGAGGAAAACGGTTTTATCCACGTGGTCGGTGAAGATATTCTGGCCGGGGCGTGGTTCCAAAACAACCGCAGTGTTGAATATCTGGTCAATTATTGTAAAGTGGATTTTGAAACGGCGTGGCGCATGTGCAGCACCATCCCGGCAGAATTGTGCGGCATAAAATTACCGGAACTGTCCTGCGGTGAAGAGGCCGGTTTTGTACTGGCCGATTTCAAAAACGGCAGTTTGTCGATCAGGAAAACGGTTTTCAACGGGATCGAATACCAAAAACAAAATTAAAAAGGAGTATGAAATGAAAAAGTCACTTTCTGCACAGAAAGTGAAGCCGTCCGGCTTCACTTTAATAGAACTGCTCGTGAGCAGAATTTATCAAATATATGTTTCACTGTTGTATTATTTTCAAAAAAGTATTCCGCTTTTCTTTGAAAGAGAAAGGGGGCGTGGGGGAAAGGGAAAACTCTCTTTTCCCGTGAAAAGAAAGTTTTCCTTGTCCCCCGCTCTCTCCCGTTTCACTTTAATAGAACTGCTTGTTGTGATCGCCATCATCGCGATTCTGGCGGCGATTTTGCTTCCGGCACTCAATTCTGCCCGTGAACGGGGACGTTCGGCCAGTTGCATCAACAATTTCAAGCAAATCGGTTCAGCGGTGATGATGTATGCCAACAACAATGATGATTATTTGATGCCGGCATTATTCAATTTTAGCAGCGGTTCAGATTTTTGGGTAGGATACGTATTGAAAAGCAAACTTTTGCCTCCGGATGTATTAAATTGTCCATCTAACAGTGTAAACAATATTCCCGGTGATGGTGAAAGCGGCCTCGGTTATCTTGATTATCCGGAATTAGATGGTAATCCGCGTAATTTACAATACAGCAAATATTGCGGTTTTGTACAAAAAAACGGAGCAATAAACAATAAATTACGTAAGATTGTCAATATTCCCAAAGTTTCCCAGCAGGTTGTTGGTTTTTGTGCTGTTTCCCGGAAAGAGAACAATTATCCGCGAAAAGGTTTTCTCCAACCGCACTACATACGCAACAGTGATAGTACATGGGCGCAGCCTTCGCATAATAAGTCTTATAATTTGCTTTTTATGGATGGGCATGTTCAAGCGGTTACAAAGGAAGAATATAATAATAATTTTTATCGGGATGATCTTATATTCAACTATAATTATGGAGAAAATGACTTCAATAACTTATAATTTTGAAGGTAATTTAAGGTTTTGTTATTATGCGTAAAAGGATATTGTTGTTCAGTGCGCTTCTTTCCGGCTTTTCCCTGACCGCCGGAGAAATAGTGGCCAATCCGCAGATAAAAGTCACAGAACGTTACATTCTGCCCAAAGTCTGCGGCAAATACAACTGGCAGACCGGTATCGACACCCGTAACGGCCCGGATATAATGCAGCAGCTCGGTCATGACCGGGTGACGGCATTGCGGGCGGTGGAACTTTTCGGCGACAAAAGCAAGCTCCATCCGGTGCTGAAAAAACGTATCGGACTTGCCGAAAAGGGGCTGCTCCCGGTGCTGGGTAAAAATTACCCTTACTTTGAAAGCAAAATCGCCGTCCCGCCCAAAGCGCAATTCGAAGCGATGAATAAACTGCCGGGATTTCTCGGCTACCGGGCATTCAACGAATGGGGAACCGGAGCCGACCGGATGATCAATGCGGCTTTCAGAGATCTCAAAGTTACCACCTATGCCGGCAAAAAGATGTACGCAATGGCCCAAACGCTGCTCAAAGGTAAAAAAGATCCGCAGACCAGAGAAGAATTTGAAGCCATCTGCCGCTTTATCTGGGAAGAGATCAACCGCCCGTTCGGATTTGAGACCCATGTCTTTGACGGTTCGCACTACTGGGCCAAAGCGTGGCCGGGCGGCTGGAATAAGATCCGCGCCATCATCACCGAGAACCGCACCCCTTACCGCAGCAATCCGGTCCTGCAGTCCATCACCCGGGGCGCGGCACGGATGTGGCAGGTGCCTTACGGTTACTTTCCCGCCTACGACTGGCTGGCCCGGATCTCCCCGCCGATGTACGATCACATGCAGAATCCCCGTTCTGCTTATCAGGATCAGCGCGGACTGCTGAAAATTTCCCCGTCACTTTATGAACGCATATTCATGTACAACATGATGGGAAATCCGGCCGTTATCGCCGATGAATCCGATCACTCCCGTTATATCGACTTCAACGGCAATGGCCGTTACCGTTTCAACTGGTACGGTGAACTTTGTGAAAAAATGCGCAAATTCAACGATGATTACGATTTAGGTGTATCTTACAACCCGGTGGCTCTTGCGCTGTCGTGGCACAACGGATTGGTCTATTACGGTGACAAGGCCTTTTACCGTTTTCCCTATGATGACGGCGAGCAAATGACCCGTGAACTGCTGCACCGGGTGGTATACAGTTTTTCGGAAGAGCGTAAAATAAGTGATGAATTGGGGGCGACTCCCTACGGGGATATTCTGGATGTACTGCGTCTGGATACTCCCGAAGGAACGGTCGATCCGGAACTGCTGGGGCACTATCCGGTGGTTTTTCTGGCCGGAAAACAGAAGTTCACTCCGGAAACGGTAAAACTTCTCACCGGTTATGTCCGCAACGGCGGTACACTTATTCTCAATACGGCGATGTTCACTGCCGGAACTTTCCCCCGGGAATTTCTGGGCGCACAGATCGGCAGCAGGATACTTTCCGGCAGAGAGACCCGCCGGGCCGACGGCAGGAAATTTCCATCCGGCACTTTCAATTACCGGGCATTGACTCCCGATCCCGGAACAAAAGTACTCTATTTTACCGGCAGTGACGCAGTCGTTACCCGCAAAGTCTGCGGCAAAGGCGCAGTGATTCTCTGTTCCCAGGAATTTCTGCTGGAAAACCGGGAATTCATAGTTGAAAATGCCAAACGCAAAAATATTCTGCCGACAGCTTACGATCTGATGGCGCGGATCGCCGGAGAGGTTTTCCCGGTACACTTTTCCGGTAAAAATCTTAAAGAGCAGCTGGCGTATCAAGTCAATTGCAAAGGTGACAATTACGTTATCGCGCTCTACAATAACGGTGGTATGATCTATGAAAATATTGCCGGTGACAGCGGATTGGCAACCGAAATTACCGATCCCTGCGGCAAACTGCAGCTGGTCATGCATCTGCCGGAAAATATCAAAGATGCCGTCGAATTCACCAAACACGAAAAACTTTACTTCAAAACCGGAAAAACCGGAAAGTTTCTGGAAATTTCTCTGGCTCCCGGCGAATATAAAGTCGTGGAAATTTCCCCGTCCGTGATCGCAGATCCCGTTGTGAGCAGGCCTGTCAACCTTGCTTTGAATAAACCGGCAGCGGTTACCAGTGCTTCAAACAAGCACGGCGCGGAAAAAGCTCTGGACGGCAAAGAGGAGTACGACAGCAGCTGGTGGAGCAGCAAAGCCTGTCCGCAGGAGCTGATCGTCGATCTGGGCAAAGTTGAGGAGGTCGACTCTTTCCGTACCGTGATGGCATGGAGTTACAACAATCTGATCTTCCCCAGATTTTCCGGATTCAGGGTCTGGTACAGCAATGACCGGGAAAAGTGGCAGTTGGCCGCCGATGAAAGCGGCAATACCATGTTTGACACTCCGGCAGGGTTGACCGGATTTTTCCCGGAACCGCTGAAAGCGCGTTACTTCAAACTGGAGGTGACTTTCAACTCTTCCCGGCAGGGCGCGCAGGTGATCGAATTTCAACTCTTTGCTTCCGGAAAAGTGCAGAAAGTCACCATCCCCTGGAAAAAAGATCCTTCCAAAGCATCATTCCCGGCGGAAATGCTGGGGATGTTCCGGAAAAAATATCTTTCAGATATGAAGCCGGTATCCGCAAAGCAGTCGGAAGTTTCATTGACAATGGATAAAGAGTGTTACCGGGGAAATATTTTGAAGATCCGCGACCGGGAGTTCGCCAAAGGTTTGGGAACTCACGCTTCAAGTGAAGTGATTTATCAGCTTGATCCAAAAGATAACTGGAAACTTTTTACCGCCTATGTCGGAGTTGACAATACCGGCGGCCCCCGGGGAACTCTGGAATTCCGGGTCTATACCGATGGCAGACTTGCTGCTTCCAGCGGTAAAATCACCGCCGCCAATGAGGCAGTACCCATCTGGGCCGATGTAAAAGGATGCCGGGAGTTGAAGCTGGTCGTGACCGATGCCGATGACGGGATTTTCGGAGATATCGCCGATTGGGCCGATGCCGTTTTAAGAAAGTAAATATAAAAATGAAACGAGGCAATTTCAAAAGTCCTCAAAAATTTTTGAAATTCCGCATCGCGATCTTGTTGCGGAGCGTTTTCGGTGGTTATTTATTCAATAGCCACGCTCAAACTACCGCATCAATCTCATCGATGCTGATTTTTCAAATTATTTTCGAATTACTTTTGCAATTACCTCCTTTTTGCAATTTCAAAAGTCCTCAACAATAACAAAAAAGGAAAATGAAAAATGAAAAAATGTTTGACAATGGCTCTTTTTATGTTCGGATTTGCCGTTATCGCCGGTGAATTGTCTGTCGGCGGAGAATTCAAACTCCCCCGCAAGCCGGGAATGCCTCCGGCCGGATGGAACCGCATTTCCGGCGGTAAAGGCAGTATGGAAATAATCTCCTCTGCCGATGGTAATTCCGTTATGCTCTCCGGGGATGCCGGAATGCGTTTCGGTATCTACAGTCAGCCGGTCGCCGCCAAAGCCGGGGACAAAATCAAAGTCACCGCATTTGTTCGCGGCGAAAAGGTCATTCTCGGAGTATTTCAATACAGCACCCCGGCCGGGACTACTGCCCAGCGGCAGACCGTGACGGCTTCTCCGGAAGGAAAAGAGGTCGAAGCGGTGTTTACGGTGGCAGATACTCAAAAAGGAAAAACCGACAGAATACGGGTGTGTCTGATGGTGGAAAAGGATGCCGCCGCAAGTTTTACCAATGTTAAAGCGTTTCTCGTCGAATAATACCGGTGTCGCATTGCGGGTAATCTCCAAAAAATCTCCCTTCCGTCTTTGTTTCACTGCGCCGGGACAAGGCAACGGGAGAGCCGCCGCCGCCCGGGCTTACGACCCGGGCGCAGCGCAGTTAAGACGGAGTTCCCGTGCCGGTATTACTTCAAAGTCCGCAGAACATACTGAACAACAGACTCTTCCTCCGCTGAAGCATCCCGGTGTTCAGCCATATATTCGATAGCTTCGTGCAGTTTGATACAGGCGGTTTTGTAATCGGTCTTTCCGATTTCGCAAATCAGCCGGATACCGCGATCCATCAATTTTTTGTTGGAAACATTCACCCAGCTCATCCAGTTGCCGGTGATCCTCCCCATTACCGCCATCGTCCCGGTGGAAATGGTGTTGAGAACCAGTTTTACCGCCATGTGTCCCATCAGGTGCAGCGGAGATTCCGTTATCCGGCAGGGGACATTGAAATCCGCCCGGTCACTGCCGCCGATGGACAGATACATTTTCCGGGCAAAAGGTGCATCGGTATTCTCAAATGCGGCAGCAAGTTCTGCCGGACACTCCTGATTGCCGACGGTGACCAGTACCGCCGCATCATTGCCGGTAACGGCGCGGTCGGCAGGATTTTCATTGCCGATTTCAAATTTCAACAGTTCTGACGCCCGTATCGCCGGAGGATTGCAGCTCAAAGATTCCGGAATACCCATTGCAAAATAGTCCGGCGTTTCCCACTCCAGACAGCGCAAATTGCGCCGCATTCCCAGTTGCCACGTTTTCACAGTGGAGTAAAGCGGATTTTTTACGAATGCCCATGACCGGGGCGAAACCGGATCATCATTCTTCCGGAATGGCGGCAGCATGAATGTCGGTGAACGTTCCGTCGTGTCGGTGAATATATCCAGCAGATAATCATCGGCAAAATAGGTCACCAGACCTTTTTTGCGGTAAAGTTCAGATTCAAAGTCGATATAAGCGGCAATACCGTTGACCGCATCCGGAGATTCCAGAGAGGCAAGCAGTTTTTCAAATTCCAGAGCGTAATCAAGTTGATCGGCTCCGGTCAGCCGGTTCATGATGGATTCCAGTGCCCCGCCGGCAATGAGCTGTTCACTCGTGGTCGCCTGCATCCGCGTGGAACCGGCCAGGGCCATCGGGCCGCAGAAAAGATCCAGAACACAAACCCCGGGATCACAGATGGCCTTGCGGGAACGTTCCAGATTTTCCGCCAGCAGATCCGCCGGATTGTTGAAAAGCAGAAATACCTGACAGCCGCGATCCCGTGCCTCAAAAACCGAACCGAGCACCGAAGAAGTTTCACCACCTTCGGTGATGGCTACAAGCATATCCCCGGCTCCCATGTTATGTTCCTGCACCTGACGGCGGCCGAAAACCTGATAATCTTCAAAAAATTCCACCGACTTGACCAATGCATAATCACCGCCGGTCATAATGCTGAAAACCTGATCGGCATACGCCGAAGCCGCCGGATTTCCCGCACAGCAGTTGCGCCACATGCACTCCAGCAGTATGCTCAATCTGCCGGTCGCTCCGCAACCGGAAAAAATAACCTTTCCGCCGTTGCGCAAAACCTTTTCCCCGGTGTCGACCAGTTTGGCAAACTCCTTTGATGCAAAAACTTTTTTCGCCATCGTCAGTACATTGCGGTCAACGCTCTGCAAATTACGGACTCCGGCTGCTGTGGAAGCGGCAAACTCTTTATCCATATTGCCGGTCATGGGATTGGATTGTTCCGTCGGCAGAAAGCCCAGATGAAACTGTTTTTCATTTTCCATGAAATTCATGGCAGCTTTGATTGCATTTTCACTCATTATTTTATTTCCTCTGATTTGTTTGGTGGAATTTTAATACGCAGTTGTTTCCGGCTGAAGACGGGATTTTATTTCATCGGCAGTCGCCGCCGAAAGCGCGAGAGCCTTTTCCATCTGTTCCCCGGTGACCCCGAAGCCAAAAGCCGCCACCGGATAACCAGGCACGATCACCGCATGGCCGATGATATGCAAAGAATCATGCTGGAAACAGACAAAACCGTCACGGCGGATATTTTCAAAATATTCATCCGGATACTCCTGCAGACCGCAGGCAGCACAGATTTTACGGGATTCACTCTCATTCATATTCGCCAGCAGCAGCCTGCCGGTGGCGGTTTTCCAGTGATCGGTCATCAGAAATCTGTTCCAGGGACGGGCCAGCGGATCACTGAAGTGAAAATTGAGCATGATCCGTTTGCCCCGGTGCATGACCGCAATATTCACCTGACGTGCCAATGCCCGGGATAATTCACGCAACGGCCGGTCTGCGGCCTTGCCGATCCGGGAATACAAACTGTCACGGGTGTTGAGCGAAGCACACATCGGACCGGTTGTATAACCATTCTTGCGGGAAATTTTTTCCAGATATCCGCGCTTGAGCAGTTCTCCCATGATCCGGGTGCAGGTCGCCGGATTGATCCGCAACGCTTCCGCTGCTTCGGTCGGAGTCACATTTTTCCCATTGCGGAGAACTACGTACTCCAATACATCAAGTGATTTTTGTAAAGATTTCATGGTAATTTCATATTGTGAAATTATGTTGTTTATTTTTGAAATTAATATATCATAATTTTTGAGAAATGTCAAACGCTTTCACTCAAAAATTTTGAAAACTGCGGCAAACGTGCTGCTGCGGTAAAGTGTGGCTCGCTTGCGCCCGGCGGCAAACGTGCCGCTGCGCTGGGCGCGGGGGGCAGACTGCTGTTTTTGTTGGCTCGCTTACGCTCGATTTGGCATGCGCTTTTACGGACAAAACAGACATGACAGACTTTACAGACAAAACAGACACACCACCTCCGATGGGGCACGGGGGGCAGACTGCAAGCGTTTGTCTGCAGACGTGTAACCACCCCCGTGTCCGTTATCGTCTGTTAAGTCCGTTTTGTCCGTTACGGTCGCTCCACCGACCACGCCTGCACTCACCACGTTGGTTTGCAGGCTGTTTTTGTTGGCTCGCTTGCGCTCGATTTGGCATGCGCTTTTACGGACAATACAGACATGACAGACTTTACAGACAAAACAGACACACCACCTCCGATGGGGCCCGGGTGCAGACTGCAAGCGTTTGTTTGCAGACGTGTAACCACCCATTGTCCGTTATTGTCTGTTAAGTCCGTTTTGTCCGTCACGGTCGCTCCGCCAACCACGCCTGCACTCACCACGTTGGCGCGATGATTCAAGCTTCTTCGATCAGAGAGGCTGCCTGTTCACCGGGCAGTTCCTGTACGGTGCGCAACCGGCGTTCCAGTGCGCGGGAACGGGTGCCGATCTTTTCCATGTGGTTGACTACGGCTTCCAGACTTTTTCTGGTGGCATCCATTTCGTTGCCGAATTTGTTGAATTCGGTTTTTACCGCACCGAGTATCTGCCAGACCTCATTGGAACGTTTCTCGATGGCCAGAGTCTTGAATCCCATTTGCAGCGAATTGAGAAATGCCACCAGATTGGAAGGGCCAACCACCGAAATCTGCATGTCATTCTGCAACTTTTCAAACAATCCGGGTATCCGGAGTATCTCGGCATAAATTCCTTCACTGGGGACAAACATCAAAGCAAATGCGGTCGTATTGGGTGGATAAATATACTTTTCCCGGATGTCGGCAGCACTTTTTTTCACCGTTCTGGCGAAAGCTTCCTGCGCCTTTTTCACCTCCGGCGACATGCGGGAATATTCCTCGTAACATTCGGTCAGGCGTTGGTAATCTTCCACCGGAAATTTGCTGTCGACCGGCAGGTAAACCGGCATATCTTCGTGCTGTCCGGGGAGTTTGATGGCAAATTCCACGATCTCCGTACTGTTGGGGACGGTGGCGATATTGGCGCAATACTGATCAGGTACGAGATATTGTTCGAGAATGGCTGAAAGCTGTATTTCCCCGATATTTCCCCGGGTTTTTACATTGGTCAGCACCTTTTTCAGATCGCCGACTCCGGTGGCCAGATTCTGCATTTCGCCCAGCCCTTTGTGGACCTCTTCCAATCTTTCGCTGATAAGTTTGAATGATTCATTGAAGTGTTTTTCCATCGAACTCTGCAGCTTTTCATCGACGGTTTTTTTCATCTCTTCAAGTTTATTGCGGTTCTCTTCCTGAATATTTTTCAACTTCTCATCCAGCAGTTCCCGGTTACGGGTCAGTTGAGTGCCGGTGGATTCTTCAAAGAGCCGGATCTTCTCGTCCAGGGTTTTGGTCAATTCGGCACTTCTTTTGTCGCTGCGGTCGCCGTAATTGAGCAGAGCTTCCGACAGTTTGGCGGTGCTTTCCTCATCGGCCCGGCGTACTGCTTCGCGGAATTCCTGCAAAAAGCGCATGAATTCGCTGAAGGAGTTTTTCATGGATTCCTGCTGCATATTGAAGTTATGCTGCAATTCCATGCGGCTGCGGGAAAAGTTGTCGTTCAATTCACTGCGGCCGGCGGCCAGAGAATTTTCCAAAGTCTGCGCTTCACGTTCTCCGTTTTTGCGGAATATCAACACCAGCAGCAAAATCAGACAGAGTACCAGCAATCCCAGCAATATCCACTGCATAAAAAACTCCTTATCCGGCGTTAGAATATCAAATCAGCAGAGCCGGCGGCGCGAAATTTTCCACTTCATCACCGACTTCGGAAACGGTCCGGCCGGTATATATCTGCCGGGGACGGACGATTTTGGTCGAATCCCCGATCATCTCCCGCCAGTGCGCCACCCATCCGGGCAGCCGGGCCAGCGCGAACATTACGGTGAACATATTTTCCGGAATGCCCATCGCCCGGTAAAGAATACCGGTGTAGAAGTCCACATTGGGATAAAGGCCGCGTTCAACAAAGTAGCTGTCTTTGCCGGTTATCTCTTCAAGTTTGTGGGCGATATCCAGCAGCGGATCGTTGATCCCGGCATGGGCGAGGAATCTTTCACACTCTCTGCGCACGATCTCCGCGCGCGGATCATAGGTTTTGTAGACCCGGTGCCCGAAGCCCATCAGCCGGAAAGGATCACTTTTGTCTTTGGCACGGTTGATGAATTTCATCACATCACCGTCGGCCTGGATCATCCGCAGCTGTTCGATGACCGCCTGATTTGCTCCGCCGTGAAGCGGCCCGGAAAGAGCTGATACCCCGGCGGCAATGGTCGAATACAAATTCACCTGGGCACTGCCGATTGCCCGGACTGCGGTGGTCGAACAATTCTGTTCATGATCGGCGTGGATGATGAAAAGCACATTGAGCAATCTGACCGCTTCCGGACTGATATGGTAGGGTTTCACCGGAGAGTCAAACATCATATTCAGAAAGTTGGCGCAATATGAGAGATCGTGCCGGGGGTAAACGATCGGTTCGCCGATGGACTTTTTATAGGCAAAAGCAGCGATCGTCCGGACGATGGAGATCACCCGGGCGCAGGAGCGTTCAATATTACGCGCTGTCGCCGTCACATCCACTGTCGGGTAAAATGCCGCCATCGCATTGACCATCGTCGAAAGAATGTGCATCGGATGCGCCCCTTTGGGGAAGTGATCGAAAAAGTGACGCATATCCTCGTGCAGCAGTGAATTGTAGTTCAAAAGTTGTGAGAAGTCGCTTCTTTCACTCTCCGTCGGCAGTGTCCCGTGCACCAGCAGATAAGCAACATCGACAAAGGAAACTTTGGCCGCCAGTTCATTTATCGGGATGCCCCGGTAACGGAGAATTCCTTTTTCACCGTCGATAAAGGTGATCTGACTGCAGCAGCTGGCGGTATTGGCAAAGCCCTGATCGAGAGTTACCAATCCGGTGCTTTTGCGCAAAGAGGAAATATCCACTGCTTTTTCATTTTCCGTACCGCTGATTATCGGTAAAACGACCTCTTTATCTTCAAACTTCAGGATCGCTTCAGTTGTTTTTTTCGCTTTTATCATCTTTATACAAAACCTTTTGTCAGGATAAATTATGCTTTGGTGAATCCGGCGGATGTTTCCAGGAACCGGGCCGCAAGAGTTGTCCACTGCTTGACATCCGGCATTCCCAGTCCCAGACCGCGACCATGCGGCCCGTGCGGGAATACGTGCAGTTCACAGGTGTTGCCGCACTTCCACATTTCTTCAGCAAAAGAGACGCTGTTGCGGACGGGAACTCCGTTATCTTCGGCAGTGTGCCAGAGGAAAGCCGGCGGAGTATTTTTATCGACCAGCCGCTGCATATTGGCTTTGGCAATCTCTTCTTTCCCGGCATTTTCTCCGAAAAGATAAAGCCCGCTGCCCCGGTGACCGAAATCATCAGTAAGTGAAATCACCGGATAGCAGAGGATCATCGCATCGGCTTTGCCGGAGAAACTGTCCGCTTTGTCCCCTTCGTCGGCGTTGATCTCATCAGCCAGCATCGTGCCGGAAGCCGCCAGATGTCCGCCGGCGGAAAATCCCAGCACCGCCAGCTTGTCCAGGTGCCATTGTGCCGCGTGGGAACGGATGAGTTTCACCGCCCGGATCAGATCACGCTGGGGGGCAGGATAACGGTATGGCGAAACCCGGTATTGCAGGACAAAGGCATGGTAACCGAGAGCATTGAATGCTTCTGCCACCGGATCACCTTCGTGAAAAGCGCGGTGGGAATAACCACCGCCGGGCAGGATGAGTACACCGCCGAGCGGGGCACTTGCACCGCCGAGCAGGAAGGTGTCAAGATAAGGCTGAAAAGTTTCGGCCGGATTGCCGCCGGGGGCTTTTTCCGGGTGGTTACGCAACATTATTCTCATGAAAATACCTCAAAGTCCGTTGTTGTTAATACTATACACGTTATTAATGTAGCACGTGAACAGTTATTTTTCCATCCCGAAAGTACAAAAGGTGCAATATTCTCTGCGAAGTTGCTGCCGGATGGAGCCGGAGGGATTGCATTTCTTGCTTTTCTGAATTATATTATAAATATGGAAGTGTGAATTTTCAGTCAGAAAAATCAGGAAATAGTGGAAAATGAAAACTTTTGAAGCACTTTTTGCAGAATTGAAAGCCAAAGCCGCCGCCGGTGATCCGGCATCCGGAACCGTGAAAGAGCTGGCCAAAGGTACTCACTTTATCGGCAAAAAGATCGTCGAGGAGGCCGGTGAAACCTGGATCGCCGCCGAATATGAAGGACAGGATCGTACCGCAGAGGAGATCAGTCAGTTGATCTACCATCTGCAGGTGATGATGATCGATCGTAAATTGGAACTTGAGGATATTTACAAGTACTTATGAATGACTTCAGTGGAAATTTGAAATTGGCTCTGCCCAACAAAGGGGCTTTGAGCGAAGGAGCTGTCGATCTTCTGCTCAAAGCCGGTTACCGCTGCAAACGCAGCGGCAGGGAGCTGGTCATCCGGGATGCGGAAAATAAGATCGATTTTGTTTTTCTGCGGCCCCGGGATATCGCGTTGTATGTGGGCAATGGCATCATTGATGTCGGTATTACCGGGATTGACCTGGCAATGGACAGCGGCGCGGAAGTGGCAACGATCTTTCCGCTTGGTTTCGGCAAATCACGCTTCTGCTTTGCCGCACCCAAAGAGAAAAATATGCAGATCAGTCAGCTTGACGGTCTGCGTATCGCCACCAGTTATCCCAATTTGCTCAAAGGCGAACTTGCCAAACGCAATCTGGATTGCAAAGTGGTGAAACTGGATGGTGCTGTGGAAATTTCCATCGCATTGGGAGTCGCTGATGCCATCGCTGATGTGGTCGAATCCGGCGCAACCATGCGCGAGGCCGGTCTGGAGATCATCGGTGAACCGATGCTGCACAGTCAGGCGGTGGTTATCGCAGCCTGCCCGCAGGTCGCGGAACGTCCGGAAGTGGCTCTGCTGATCGCCCGGCTGCGCGGGATCATGCGTGCCGCCGAATATGTGATGGTCGAGTATGATATCGAAAGAGCGAAACTTGCTGAAGCCTGCCGCATAACCCCCGGGATCGAATCTCCGACTATCGCTCCATTGAGCAATCCGGAGTGGGTGGCTGTCAAATCAATGGTCAAGCGCAAAGAAGCCAATACCGTGATGGATCAACTCTATGAACTCGGCGGTCGCGGTATCATCATCATGGAAATAAGTGCCTGCCGGTTGTAAACAATTTGTAAAAGAGGAAAAAGCGGTTATGAGTGATAAACGTCCGGTTCTTGAGATCGCCCGTGAAGTATTTGATATTGAAATAGAAGGAGTTACTGCGCTGCGTGACTCTCTGGGTGAGAGTTTTGAAGTTCTGGTGAAGCGTTGTGCTGCTGCTGTTGCTGCGGGAGGGAAAATCGTTCTGACCGGCGTTGGTAAATCCGGTTATATCGGCAAAAAGATCGCGGCAACGCTTTCCAGCGTCGGCAATCCGGCGGTATTCATGCATCCGGTCGAGGCCCGACACGGCGACCTCGGTCTGCTTCAGAAAAATGATTTGCTGATAGCTTTGAGTTACAGCGGCGAAACCGAGGAACTGCTGGTCGTCCTGACTCCGGCCAAGCGGCTGGGGGTGGAGCTGATCGCCATAACCGGCAATAAAGGATCTTCTCTGGCGCAAATGAGCGATTTTGTTATGGAAATGGCTGTCCCCAGAGAAGCGTGTCCATTCAATCTTGCTCCGACGACTACGACTACTGCGCTGCTGGTGCTGGGAGATGCCCTGGCAATGGTGCTGTTGAATATAAATGGTTTTACCAAAAGCGATTACGGCAGAAGACATCCCGGCGGGGCGATCGGCAGGATGGTTACGATGAAGGCCGCCGATGTTATGCGCAAAGCCGCTGATGCGGCCGTTGTGCCGCCGGAATTCACGGTGCGCGAAACGCTTTATGCCATGAGCCATGCCCGCAGCGGAGCAGCGGTGGTTGCCGATGCTGACGGTAAACTGCTGGGTATATTCACCGATGGTGATTTCCGGCGCAGTGCCGCCCGGGATGACCTGGTGCTTACCCGGAAAATGAGTGAGGTCATGACTCCGTCACCGATTTCGGTCAATGCCGAAGCGATGGTCGTGGAAGTCATCAAATTGGTCGAAAAACGGCGGGTGGATGATCTGGTCGTGGTCGATGATGAGGGCAAAGTCGCCGGAATTATCGATATTCAGGATCTGCCCGGATTGAAAATCATGTGAGAATTATGAAAAACCCGGTAAAAAAATCTTTGCTTGTGCTGCTGGCAGCACTCTCCGGCATTGCCGTACCGCTTCGGGCGGATGATGATTCAGCATCCCGTATCTACAGCGAGGGGCGCGAACTTTATCTGCAGGGCGAATATTATGATGCCGCCAAAAAGTTTGAGAGTGTCCGTTTTGAATCACGCAATCTCACTATCCGCGCCAACAGTCTGCTGGCCCAGATGGCGGCGTGGCGGATGTGCAAATTGTATTACCGGGAGTTTCAGATAATCGAGGAGCTGCTGGAACGTTATCCGGAATATGTCAATTGCAACGAATTGATCGCCAGAGAGTTTGAAATCGGCTCCCTTTTTCGCGGCGGTTACCGCGAACCGGCATTCTGGGTGTTCCGCTGGATACCTTATCTGGTGGATGTTGACCGGACGGCGGAAGTTTATAATGCCGCATTGAAGCGCGCGCCGTACTCCAAATTTGCTTCCGCTGCCCACATGGATCTGGCCATTCATTATGAATTTGACGGTAAAACTGCTGAATCCATCGCCCAGCTGCGGCTGATTCTGGAACGGCATGAGAATTCCCCCGAAGCCAAATACGCGCTTCTGGGGTTGGCAAACGGACTTTTTGCACTGTCCGGCCGGGGAGACGGCGACAGCCGTTACATCAATGAGTCGGTGGAACTTTTCAAACGCTTCTGCCGCAAATATCCGGAGGCTCCGGAGATTGAATTCGCCCGCAACCGCCTTGCTCAAGCCAAAGATGTGCAGGCGGCAAAACTCTTTGAAATCGCTGAATTTTACCGCAAAAGCGGCCGCAGTGAGGTCGCTGAAAGATATCTGGCCCAGCTGATGAGTGATTATCCGGACAGCCGGACAGCTCCGGAGGCGGAGGAGACTTTGTTGAATATTTCCGACAACTATCTGCCTGCTCTGCCGCCGGAAAAGAACGAAGCAAGACTCCCGGATATCCGCAGTTACAAAATACCGGCAGATGCTGATATCCTGCTGGTTTCACCGGAAGAGAAAAATTCACCTTATTTGCTGGAAGTTCCGGATTTGAAGATCGGGACGGATAAGAACGTTTCCGGCAAAACGTCAAAGGGAGTGGAAAAATGAAAAAAACATTGCTGTTTGGAGTGCTGGCAGTATTGAATGCAGCAATTTTTACCGGAGGGTGCGGCTATCATTTCGGTTCATTGGCCCACCCGCAGCTTGAGAGTATCGCGGTGGCTCCGGTGATAAATGACACTTTGTCATTCAACGCGTCGGCTGTACTCCGGGGATTGCTGACGGAAAGAGTCACGACCGATGGTTCTCTGAAGCTGAAAAATCAGAAACAGGCCGATTGTATTCTTTACGCCCGGATCACCGATGTCAGTTACAAAGCTTCTGATTACGGCACCGATCCTTTCGGTGATGACACCTTTCTGGCCAACGAGTGGCGATGCACGGTAAAGGTCGAATATTCCCTGATTATTCCCGGACGCGGCAAGCCGTTGATTTCCAACCGGGTCGCCACCGGAAAATCAAATTTCCTCAATGGCCCGGATATGGAAACTGCCCGGCTCAATTCCATGAAGCAGGCACTTTTCTCTGCGGCTAAAGATATCATATCCAATGTCACCGAAGGGTGGTAACAGAAAGGCGGTTCGTCATTGATTATGCGGTTGCAAATGATAAAAAAGGGTGGATTGCCCTTATCTTTTGCCATATTGATCGCACTCGGGACGCTGCTGCTGATGCTGCCGGGAGTATGCCGTCAGGAGTTGACGGCGGTGGATGCATTTTTTACTGCCTGCAGTGCCGTGTGTTTGAATGGTCTGGCGGTGATCGGGACCGGTGAATTTACTTTTCCGGGTCAGTTTATTCTGTTGGTGCTTATCCAGTTGGGATGTTTCGGCATACTCTCTTTAAGTGCGATAATATTGCTGCTGGCCGGCCGGGAACTCTCTTTGAGCAACACTCTTATCATGTACAATCTCAATGACCGTTTTTCTCTGGGCGGTACGGAATCTCTGCTGAAAACCATTGCCACTTATACATTTATTGCTGAAGCGGCCGGTGCCGTGCTGATGTTTCCGGGATTTCTCTGGCAGGGATTCGGTTTTTTTGATTCGCTCTGGTATGCAGTATTTTATTCGGTGGGCAGCTTTTGCAATGCCGGTATCGGTCCGCTGCCGGGAGATATCGCTCAAGCCGGCAGATATGTGCAGGTGATATCTCTGATCCTGATTTTTCTCGGCGGTCTGGGGGTTTATGTGATCTACGATCTGCTGCAGATGATACGCAACCGTCATCACCGTATGCGGCTGCATTCCCGGATCGTTTTAAGGTGCAGCGCGGTGCTGATAATTTGCGGGACATTGAGTCTTTACCTTATCAGTATGGCCCCGTCGGGCAGTGATCTGGCTCTGTTTGATGCATTTTATCTCTCCATCACATCGCGGACAGCGGGATATTCGACGGTGAATCTGGCGGAATTATCTCCGGCGTGTCTGACCTTGATCATTGTGATGATGCTTATCGGCGGTTCGCCGGGTTCTACTGCCGGAGGGTTGAAAACGACGACACTGGCGGTGATTTTTGCGGCATTGGTTTGCTCATTCAAAGGGGATAATGCGGTGATAATTTCCGGCAGAACGATCGCTTTGCGCACAGTTTTACGTTCATTTACGATTGCGGCATTATTTATTTTGATGACGGTATCCGGCGGATTGCTGTTGAGTGCTTTTTCGCCGCAATTAACAGATCCTCAATGTTTTTTTGAAGTTTCTTCAGCTTTGGGCGGCACGGGGTTGGATGCCGGTTGGGTCACTCCGGAATTGACGACCGGCTGTAAAATTCTGGTTGCATTTTTCATGTTTGCCGGCCGGGTCGGGCCGTTGGCGATATTCATGTTTTTTGTGAGAAAGGAAAAATCTGCGGTTTTGCACTATCCGGAAGAACGGGTTATTGTCGGTTGATCAGGAGCCGGAAGTTTCAGCAAAAGAGATACGGAGGAGTTTTATATGGCGAAAAACAGTTATGCAGTCTTTGGGATGGGTGCATTCGGGGCCAAAGTGGCCACGACACTGGCCGGCAGCGGCAATACGGTTTTGATTTGCGACCGCAACGCTGCCCGGATCGAGGAGTTGAAAGACAAGGTGGCTGATGCGATAATTGCCGATGCGACCAATGAAGAGGTCATCCGGGAGTTGAATGTCGGCAAATTTGATGCGGTGATTCTGGGCATGAGCAGTTATTTTGAAAGTCAGGTTCTGGCGTTGACACTGCTCAAGCAGGCCGGAGCGAAAAAAGTTTTTATCAAATCCAAGAGTGCTATTCAGGAGAAAATACTTTACCGTCTGGGTGCGGATGAGGTGATTCAGCCGGAATTGGATGTGGCTTCACGTCTGGCGCGGCGGCTGTCACTGGCCAATATTTCCGATATTTTTGAATTTAAAGGTTCGGCGATAGCAGATGTGATCGTACCGGCTTCTCTGGAAAATATTCCGTTGCAGGAGCTGGATTTGCGCGGCAGGTACAATATCACGATCCTGTTGAAGTACACTCCGGACGGATTGAATGTCTGCGCCATCGGCCCGGATACGGTGCTTAAAGCCGGGGATCAACTGACGGTTTTCGGAGATCAGAAATCAATTATAGAATTATTCAAGGGAAATCAATTATGAGCGACTGTATTTTTTGTAAAATAATTTCCGGCGAGATACCCTCTGCCAAAATTTATGAAGATGAGTATGTTTATGCTTTTCTGGATATTTCGCCGATCAATTTCGGCCATACGCTGGTCATTCCGAAAGAGCATCATCAGTCGGCGGCGAGCATTCCGGAAGAGGTGGCCGGGCGGATGTTCCGCATTGCATCACGCATCGGGATACTTTTGAAACGGCTGGATGAATTTGATGCCTACAATCTGCATCTGGCCGATGGTACGGCGGCCGGACAGGTGGTCATGCATGCCCATTTGCATGTTATTCCGCGCGGTGCGGAGGATAATTTCCGCTGGAACTGGCGGCAGTTGAATTATCCGGAAGGCAAAATGGCGGCGATTGCGGCAGATATTTCCGCCAAACTTAATGAGAAACTGAAGTGCTGATATTGCAGTTTCAGCTGAAACAGATTATATTAACATAGGAGGCGATCAGAAAAGATTGCTTCCGTATTCTGGAGTATAAGGTCGATTATGCAAGCCCGATTTGAAGAGATCAGAAAAATTGGTCTGGATGTACTGAAACCGGATGAGAAGAGTCTGCGTCACGGTCTGGAACTGCATGCTGAAAGTTATGTTTTTGATGCGTATGGATTTTCTCCGACCGGCGGCGGCAAAGCTCCCCGTTTGGGAGAATTGATTTCCGGAGGTGCATCCCGTGATGAGATCACCCGGGCGTTGGAAGAATTCCGTATGATCGGCTGTTTTGATGATCCACAGATGGTGAAACTTCTGAAAGAGGCGTGGGATTTTGCCGGTGTGGATTGCAATTTTCAAAACAGCGGTCTTGAGGGCAATGATGCGGTTGAGATGCTCTTCCGGTTGAGTTGTTACACCAATGCCGCTGATAAACTTGCCGGAGTGTATGAAAGGGCGGTCTATCCGCAGCAGCTTGCCGGGATCAAATCCCGGGGACACCGGGCGATGTATATGACGACCAATGGTGTACCGCTGCCGGACCGGATGGTTTCGGTTCAGGAATCTCTGAATTTGATCGGAGTCTTTTTCCGTCTGGGAGTCCGGATGATGCATCTGACCTACAACCGGAGAAATCTTATCGGTGACGGCTGTGCGGAAATGAATGATGGCGGCTTGAGTGACTTCGGCCGGGAGGTGATTTGGGAAATGAACCGGACCGGGGTCATTCCGGATGCGGCTCACAGCGGGCAGAAAACCACTTATGAAGCGGCTAAAATTTCCCGTAAACCGGTGGTGGTCAGTCACAGTGCCGCCGGTGCGTTATCCGATCATTACCGGGCAAAGAGCGATGAAGTGATCCAGGCGGTCAAAGAGTCCGGCGGTTTCATCGGTATTTGTGCGCATCCGCCGTTTCTGCAGGGGAGCAGGGATTTGAATGCCATGCTCGATCACATTGAATATGTCGCCCGTAAATTCGGAGTGGATCATGTCGCTGTCGGCACCGATAACGGTTTGTCGCTTGCAGATGTGGATGCCGGGTGCGAATTTCCGGCAACCCGTCCGATCCTGGAACAATTCTGGACCCCGCCGGGGACCGGATGGGAAACGATGACTCCGGAACAGTATGATTCGGTGAACTGGCTGAATTGGCCGCTGTATACAGTAGGATTGGTACAGCGGGGATTTACTGATGACGAGATCCGCAAAATAATCGGCGGCAATGTATTACGGGTAATAACTGAAACTTTGGAAAAATAATTTTATGGCAGAATTGAAATATATCCGCAACTTTTGTATCATCGCTCATATCGATCACGGCAAATCCACATTGGCCGACCGGATGCTGGAAATCACCGGTACGGTCGAGAAACGGGATCTGCAGGAACAGCTGCTTGACGGCATGGATCTGGAACGGGAACGGGGAATAACCATCAAATCCCATCCGGTTCGCATGATGTATGCCCCCGAAGGCAGAGAGGTCTATGAATTGAACCTGATCGACACTCCGGGACACGTGGACTTCACCTACGAGGTCAGCCGCAGTTTGAGTGCCTGTGAAGGAGCGATATTGCTGATCGATGCCACGCAGGGGGTTCAGGCGCAGACGGTGGCCAATGTCAATTTGGCTTTCCATCAGAATTTGCGGGTGATACCGGTGATCAACAAGATCGACCTGCCGGCGGCGAATCTGCCGTTGTGTTACGAACAGATGGAAGAGATCCTCGCTCTGCCCCGGGAAGAGGCTCTGCATGTTTCCGGCAAGACCGGTGAGGGGGTCGCAGAATTGCTTAAAGCGGTCATTGAACGTATCCCGCCGCCGGCAGTCGGTGATGAAGAGGGCAGTGCGGCATTGATTTTTGATTCCCGGTATGATACTTTCCGGGGGGTGGTGAATTTTGTCCGGGTACAGCGGGGAGTATTCAAGCGCGGTACCCGGATCAAGCTCTTTTCCAACGGGATAGAGAGTGAACTCAAAGAGGTCGGCCACTTCAGTCCGGATATGAAACCGGATGCGGAACTGGGACCGGGCAGTGTCGGATATATCATCCCCAATTTAAAAACTCCTGCCGACACCCGGATCGGTGATACGATCACGGATACGCAGAAACCAAGTGCCGAACCACTGCCCGGTTTCCGGCAGGTGCGTCCGATGGTATTCAGCGGTATTTATCCCATAGATACAGCGGATTATGACCAGTTGAAAGCGAGCATGGCCAAACTGCAGCTCAATGATGCGGCATTTTTCTATCAGGCCGAGAGTTCGGCGGCATTGGGATTCGGTTTCCGCTGCGGTTTTCTCGGGCTGCTGCATATGGAAGTAATTCAGGAGAGGCTGCGCCGGGAGTACAATATGGATATTCTGGCGACCTATCCGTCGGTGATCTACCATGTTTACATGAAATCCGGAGAAAAACTGGAGATCGACAATCCCGTTCACCTGCCGGACCCATCCGGGATCGAACGGATCGAAGAACCGGTAATCAACTGCCATTTGATGATACCGACGGAGTACATCGGGGATGTGATGAATCTGGTAATGAGCAAACGGGGTATATGCACCAACACCGCCGGAGTGGATGCCAATCATGTGATCGTTACCGCTGAAATGCCGATGCACGAAATTCTTATAGATTTCCATGACAAACTGAAATCCATTACCCGGGGGTACGGGAGCATGGATTATGAACCGGCCGGATACCGGGCGGGAAAAATGGTCAAGCTGGATATTATGGTCAACGGTGAAACGGTTGATGCATTCAGCAGTATTGTTCACATGGATATGGCGTATGAAAGAGGGCGTCAGGTGGCCGAGAGGTTGCGTGATGCGATCCCGCCGCAGATGTTCCAGATCGCCATTCAGGCGGCGGTGGGTGGCAAAGTTATTGCCCGTGAAACCATCCGGCAGTTGCGAAAAAATGTGTTGGCCAAGTGTTACGGCGGAGATATTACGCGTAAGCGCAAGCTGCTGGAGAAGCAGAAAGAGGGTAAAAAGCGGATGAAGCTGATCGGACAGGTCAATATTCCGCAGGAAGCGTTTGTGGCTGTTCTCAAGGCCCAGGAATTCAACCAGTAATCAGGGAGAGTATTATGAAAGAGTATTTGAGTCGCGGTATCGAGTGGATATCGCACAACAAATTGATCGAGAGCATCAGCGACAATGAGTTTGTGCGGGGAGTGGTAATCGGCATTATTGCCGGTATCGTGCTGCTGTTTGTGTTGCGGTTCATAATCTGGCTGTTTGCCCGGCGCAAAGCCTGTACCGTGCTGCACTGCACAGGTAAATCAGGAGAGATAAGTATCAGTTCCCATGCGGCGGCCAGTGTGATACGTCACGCGGCGGATGCGTTGGAGTGTCTGGAGATCATCCGGATACGCATTTACCGGCGCGCCGGTAAATATGATATAGATATCCGGGCAAAAATGGATGCCGGCAAGGGAACTGCGCCGCAGTTGATGGATAAATTGACCCTGATCGTAAAAAATCAGATGCAGCAGGTTTTCGGGATCAGCGATGTGGATAAGGTCAAACTGACTATCGCATCCTGTTGCGGGACCGCCGGAGATGTTCCGGCCGGCAGCACTCTGCCGGATGATGTCACTGCCGGGGACAGTTTACCGGAAGTTTCATCTGAACAGTCAGCCGGAGAAAAAGATGAAGCGGCGGAAAAGAGTAATTGAACCGACCAGACTCTATCTGGCTTCACAATCACCGCGCCGCCAGGAGCTGTTGAAAAGATGCAAGCCGGATTTTCTGGTGGAATTTCTGCCGACCAGAGAGATCGACACGGCAGCGGATCTGCGCAGTGTGCCCCGGGTCAATGCCTCGATCAAGGCGGCGGCTGTCGCCAAACGTCACCGCAAAGATTTTGTTCTCGGCGCGGATACTCTGATAATTTCCGGCAACCGGGTGATGGGAAAACCTGCAGATCTTGACGAAGCGGCGGCATTTCTGCGGGAATTGTCCGGCAGGACACATGAAGTCATTACCGCAATGGCTCTGATCTGTCTGCGCCGGAGCATACATCTGGTGTGGAGCGAAACGTCGCAGGTGACATTCAGGGAACTTACTGAAGAGGATATTGCCGGATATCTGGCCAAAGTTGATGTGCTGGATAAAGCCGGAGCGTATGCCATTCAGGAGCATGGCGACATGCTGATAAGCAGTTACACCGGTGAATTGGAAAATATCATCGGATTGCCTCTGGTGAAACTGCGGGAGCATCTGGCTGAATTCTTCCCCCCGGCTGAAGCGGAAAAATGAGTGAATTCCGCAAAGTCTGCCGTCTGGCCGGAGAAGCCTGTGTGCGTTATCATCTGACCGGTGAAGGCGACCGGATACTGGTCGGACTTTCCGGCGGCAAGGACAGTTTTATTCTGATGCATGTATTGGAACATCTCCGTCAGCATGCGCCGGTAAAATTTTCGCTGGTCGCGGCGACCTTTGACCCCGGCTTCCCCCATTTTGATTGCGATAAGATCGCCGGATATTGCCGGGAGCAGAAGTGGGAACATCACACAGTCAGGCTGAATATTCCGGAAATAATCCGCGAAAAAGGCATGGAAAAATCCCCGTGCGTATTGTGTTCCCGGCTGCGGCGGGGCAAATTGTACGGCCTTGCGCGGGAATTGCGGTGCAGCAAACTGGCACTGGGACAGCATCTGGATGATGTGATAACCAGCTTTTTTATGAGTGTGTGCCGGGGACAGGGGATAAGTTCGATGGCGCCGCTGGTTGAACCGTCAGACCGGGCGAATCCGGTGATAATCCGGCCGCTGGTTCTGGTTCCGGAAAAGCAGATAATCGCGGCGGCCGGAGAGTTCGGATTTCCCCGGACGGCGGGAAAGTGCCGGTATGAAGAGGTGGTCAGTGGCGGTGACCGGGCGGAAATCGGTACGCTTATTGAGGGATTGGCAGAGAGGATCCCGGATTTGCGGGAGAACATAGCCCATTCTTTGGCTAAAGTTGAGCTGCAGCATCTCCTCCTTCCGGCGGAGCATCGCGGATGATCCCGTGCCTTGCTCCTGCGCCGGTACAGCCGGGTACATTTTTATACACTCCGGCACCTTGTCCGTCGCAAAACCCGGCCTTATCCCGCGCGGCTTTTGCCGGTGCGGCGTTGCATCGCGGATGATCTCTTGTCAAATCATCGTATACCGGTTCAGCCGGGCAGGTTTACGTTACCTTGCTCCCGCAGCCTCTGTTTCGCTGTGCCGGGACAAGCTGATGGGAAACCCCGTATTTTAAGCAGAACGTATAAATCGCGATCGGCGGCTCCGGAATGCAAGTTTTACAAAATTTGGGACATTATCAATAATTTTCCTCATATAACGATACCGGAATTCCCGGTCAAATCCGGTAAAACAGCGTAAAAATAGCGGATCATTACATTTATTTATTATTTTATTTCTTTACACAACAGTGATTTGCGGATATATTAAACGCAGAACATGACAGAAATTTATAATAAAGGTACAGAAAATGTTTTGTTTGTCGTTCGATCAGACCGGAACTTTGCAATCACTTGCATACGGCGGGGTTGAATTTGCCGTACCTGGACAATTGCGGCTTTTCACGCTTCAATTCCGGGATTTTGCCGGTAATCCTTTGCGGTTCAGCCGTGCTGATTTCCGGAAGTGCCGGGTGGAAAAAGATGGTGAAAACTGGCAATTGACCTTTACCGGCACCAAATTGCTTCCTGATTTATCGGTGCAAATATCGGTAAAATGCGACCGGGAAGAGTCGCGCTGGTCAGCATCGGCATCTCTTGACCGGGATGATCTGTCAATGGAGTGGATGAGTTTTCCGGAACTGCCGCTCCGCCGTCCGGCAGGCGGTAAATTTTTACTGCCTTACGCCGAGGGGACAATGGTCAGAGATCTGGAAAAGCGTCAGAGAGAATCCTACTTTTCCTGCCGGGAAGCCGCTTATCCGCTTACCGGAGTGAGCAATTTTTATCCCGGTCCGGCGGCAATGCAGTTTGAAGCTCTCTGCAATGATTCCGGCAGCGGTCTTTATTTCGGGGTCGAGGATAAACAGCATTCACCCAAAACGATCGACTTCATGCCGGATGGGGAGGATGGATTTTATCCTTTCATCCAGCATTTTACCGGCGGCCGGGGAGAGATCGGTTATGAAACGGTGATCCGGGGATTTTCCGGCCAGTGGCAGGATGCGGCGGAAATTTACCGCAACTATCTGGAAGAAAACCGCCTGCTCCCGGAAAAACTGGAAAAACGCGCTCCGCAGTGGCTGATGGATGCTCCGGTCGTATTGGTCTATCCGGTAAAAGGTTACGGAATAGATCACGGAGATATGTCTTTCAATGAATATTATCCCTATGACCGGGCACTGCCGGTAATGGACAAGTACCGGCAGTTGTGGAAAAATCCGCTGCTGTCACTGCTTATCCACTGGGAAGGTACTGCGCCCTGGGCTCCTCCTTATGTCTGGCCGCCGGCCGGTGGAGAACAGTTGTTGAAAAATTTTATCGACCGGATGCATGAAAAGGGTGACCGTGTGGGGCTTTACTGTTCCGGGATCGGCTGGACCCAGCAGAGTATGATCGAACGCAGTTACGACTGCCGCAAAGAGTTTGAAGAAAAAGAGCTGATCAAAGAGGTGTGCAAAGGTCCGCACGGGGAAGCTTTTGCTCTGGTCTGCAACGGGCCGACCAGTCAGCGCATCGGTTATGAATTGTGTCCGTCCCGGAAGTTTACGGCGGATACGGTTTGCCGCCAAATCTCATTGGCTTCAGCGCAGGGGGTGGATTATCTGCAATATTTCGACCAGAATCAGGGATGCACTTCCCCGCTGTGTTATGCCAGAGAACACGGACATGGCGATCTGCCGGATCACCGGCAGAGTGAAGCAATGCAAAATTTGCTTGCCCGGGCGCAGGATGCCGCAGGTAAAATGGTTCTCGGATGTGAAAATGCCGCCGCTGAACCATACATGGATGTGTGCATTTTCAATGATCTGCGTTCACATCTTGCCTGGGGGGCCGCCGGACAGCCGGTGCCGTTGTATCCGTACTTGTATCATGAATATGTTGCCGGATTCAGCGGCAACGGAGTGTGTTTGCATGCATGGATAGATTTTGAAGCAACGCCGTTTTTCCTGCAATGGACTCTGGCATGGAACTTCGTCAACGGCAATCTGCTCTCTCTGGTTTTGAAAAATGACGGCAGGATCCACTGGCACTGGGGATTGCGCTGGGAGGTGCCGGAACCGGAACAGGAGAGTTTGCAAATATTGATGCGCAACCTTTGTGCGTGGCGGCAGTCGGCTGCTAAAGCGGCTTTGAGCCGGGGGAAGATGATCAAACCGCCGCAGATCGATTGTAAAATGCGGGAAGTTACCGCTGTTGACGGCAGTCATACTGCGCTCCCGGCTCTGGAAGCGGCACTGTGGCAGATCGACGGCAGGGAGGAGCTGCTGCTGGTCAACTATGGTAAAAGCAGTGAAAAGTGCGAAATCACTTTTGACGGTATAAGGTCCGGAAGCATTCATTCGCTGGAAAATATGACGGATGAATTCGCTGACGGGAAGTTGGATTTGACTGTACCGCCGTTGAATGCGGTGCTGATCAAATTAAGGTAAAATGGGTTGGGCAAGTTGTAAAACTGGAGTTTTCCGGGAGTCGGAAAATCTCCGCAAAAACAGGAAAGGAAAATGGATCATGACAAAGAAAAAACAATCACTCTCTCCGGAGAGAGTAAAGCCGAATGGCTTTACTCTGATCGAATTGCTCGTTGTAATCGCAATCATTGCGATTTTGGCAGCAATCCTGCTTCCGGCACTGAATTCCGCCCGGGAACGCGGACGGGCGGCAAGCTGTGTCAACAACCTTAAACAGCTGGGTATGATCAGTATGCAGTATGCCGATGCCAATAAAGATATGACACCGATCCAGGGAGCGACCAAAACCGGTTATCCATTCCCTGAAACTTTTACCAGAACCGGCTATACTCAAAAAGGAGATGCATTATATCTCTGTCCGTCAACAGCTCCATGCGATGATGACGGAATGATTTACAACCTGGTTTATGGTATATGGACATTACAGCGGGATGCCAAACGTGATGATTATTTGGATCATTACGGAAATATTTTCACTCAAAAAGCTGGTAATATTGACGAAACAGATCTTTCAGCGTATTATATTACCAACTTCAAAAACCCGTCCAATACCATGTTTTATGCTGATTCGGCACGGAACAGCAATATTTTGCAGGGGACATGGATGATCGGTTCTATGGAAGAGCATAAAAATTATTCTCCGATGCAGCGGCACAATGGAATCATCAATACCTGTTTCTTTGACGGCCATGTGTCGGCTCTGGCTCCGGGGAAATTGAAAGATCTGGAAAATGATTTCACCTATGTCCGCAACCAGAATGGTGTTGTTGTAGAAATTCAGTAATATAAGGATTTATCATAAATAATGAAGAAGTTGTGCATTTGGTTGTTTTTCCTTTCCGCTGTAATGGTGTCGGCGGCGGGAAACCGGACGGTTTGGAAACATCCGGGAGATATACGTATAGTTTCCGGCAAGCACCCGACAACTGTGACCGTGAAGTTCCCGGCATTGCCGCAAATGGAGAAAATGCGGGTGGTATTGTCTTTTGATTCATGGCTCGAAATGGGAAAATGTTCCGGCTGGAATCACTATCTGCAGTTGCGCCTCAATGATGCCCGGCTGCGGGAAAATATCTCTTCCGGCGAAAAACGTCTGCTCTACCGGGGCAGCGAAATGCAGACTTCCATCGGCAATGAACCCTGGTGGAAAGGCGATATGCTGCAGGTCTTTTTCGGCCCCGGCCCCGCCGGTAAATTTGACGGCAGAGTGAAAAATGCCAAAAAAGAGAGGTATCGTTTCGCCCTTGATATCACCGATTGTGTCAATTTTATTGAGATCGGTGCAGATAACCGGGTCGAATCAGCCAACGAAAATACCCTCGTTCTGACCAATAACTATCTGCTGCGTTATATCAAACGCAATGGAGTCAGTCCGCAGATAGATATGCTTATCGGCGGTTTGCAGATCGATCTGGTTCCGGAAAAAACGGTGAATAACGGACGTCCGGCGCAGGAACTTTTTGCCTATCCTGCCACCCCGGGCAAAACGGTCGCTCAAATCGCTCTGCCGGAGGGTAAAGCGGAAGTAACCGACGGCGGCGATATGCTGCTTAAAGTCGGTAAAGAAACTTTTGCCTTGCAGTCGGACTTCTCCTATCCGGCGACTCCGGAAATGAAATACAACACTCTTTCCGCCGGAAAATATTCCGGGGTGAAAAGCTGGAAGCCGGTCATTTCCGCAAAAGACGGGGTAGTTACAGTCAAAGCTGTTTCCGCACAATATACTCTGACCAGAAAAATTTCCCGCTGGCAGAAAGGTTTGCGGATCGAAGACACTCTGCATAACCATTCCAAAGAGGATATCGCGGTGGCAGTGCGGTACAACCTGATAACCGATGAATTGCTCGGCAGTAAAAAATATTTCCTCGCCGGGAATACCGATGTGGATATCCGTGATGGCATCGGTGCAAATCCGACGGTGCTGGCGATCAAAGGCAATGCTTCTGCCGGTATGATGGCGTATGATTCGATTTTCCGCAATCAGACTCTGGCCTGCCATGTCGGTAATTCGGTCAACTTCACCAACACTCATCTCGGTATCCCCGCCGGAAAAAGCCACACGATTGTACGTTTGGTGCATGTGATGGCTTCTCCGGATGAATTCGTCTATCTGAATCTGCTCCGCCGGGAGCTGAACCGCAACAATGTCACCATTCCCGGCCCGTTCAAATTCGGACACCGGGCGTGGAAAGAGTGGCCGAAAACCATGCGCAACTCGATCGTCAACGGTGTCCCCTGGATCGAATATATGAATGGTTCCGGCAAATCCCGCGAAGAGATCAAAAAGATGGCTGAAGAGGAACTTGCGGCGATCCATGCCAAAGATCCGGGTATGAAACTGCTGGCCACTTTGGAACACAACCTTTTTGCGGTAGATATCACCAAGCTCCCCGGCGGAGAGATCCTGCCCGGCAAACCCGGCGACTCCCGGCATTACGGTATCAAACTCAATGCCGCACAATCCAAACTTCTGGAATCCAATCCCAATGCCGACAGCATGATCCGGGATAAAAACGGCCGCATCGTGGTGGAAAACTTCTTCTCCAAACCGCCTTTTATCGATCTCTTTGTCTATGCGGAAGTGGGTAACTACCGCTATAAGCACCTGCTTTCCCTGATCGATTATCTGATGGATGAGTGCGGATACAACGGTATTTACATCGACCAGTTTGCTGCCGGAGCTGCGGCATGGAACCGGGTCGACCGGGCCAGATTCGATAAATGGGATGGTTTTTCCGTGAATATGAGTGCGGACGGCAAAATCAAAGAAAAACTTTATGATTACACCGTCACGGCATCTTCAGCGCGGGTGAATATCACCCGGCATGTGCTGGATAAAGGCGGGATTTTCATCGCCAATACCCAACCGTGTACCGAGGAGGAAACTTTGGTTCCAGGTGTGCGTTTCACGGAAATGGAGAATAACAATGTCACGGATACTTTGTTGAGCAAAGATGAACCCTCTGACTTCCTCTATCAGGCTCTGGGGCAGTTGAGTTCCACGCCGTCCACGCTGGGAATCCGTCCGCATATGCATCTTGCCGACCGTAAACAGTGGGGAAAAATATTGAACCGTTCCATCATCATTGCTCTGCGGCACGGACTGGTCTACTACAATTACCATGTCGGAGTCGATGAACGTTACGGCGGTTACGGCATTCTGGATAAAATGTTCCCCATCACCCCGGTGGAACTGGGTAAAGGCTTCATCATCGGCAAAGAACGCATCCTGACTGCAGTTTCCCGGAAATTTGTGCTGGATATCGCTCCGCAGGGCGTTTACCAGTATGATGACAACGGCATGCCGAAAACGGCGGATTACTCTATAACCCCCGATGGCAAAGGTAAGTTCATCATCGATATCAAATTGAATGACTGGAATGAAACTTGTGCGATCATTCTGTAAGTGAAACTGTTTGCCCGCCGTGATGTATAACGCGGCGGGTTTTTATTGTTTATCAACAGCTTGAAAAGGAGTTGCAATGAATAACCGGAACATCAACAAAATTTATCACGAGCATATCCGGCTGTTTCTGGAGCGCAGACAGGCAGATATTTACGGTGAATCCATTGTTTTGCAGAGTGAATTTGCCCATTCTGTCAAGCCGGTGAAATTTTCCGGCATCGGCGATTTGACCTTCCGTCCGGTCGCCGAGGGTGACCGCTGGGGGGAAAAGTGGGAGAGTGCCTGGTTCCATCTGCAGGGTGAAGTTCCGGAAAATTGGCAGGGAAAAACTGCCGCACTGCTGCTGAATCTCGGCGGGGAGATATTGCTGACCGATGCTGCCGGAGTTCCCTTGTGCGGCTTGACCGCCGGTTCGGTACACGATCCGGGATTTACCAAAGAACGCTGGGTAATCGGTGAAATTTCCGGCGGGGAAAAGGTGGAATTTTATGCGGAAGCCGCCGCCAATCACCTTTTCGGAGTGGATCTGCCCTACGAAGTGGCTCTGGATACTTTGCATCCTGAAGGTTCTTTCGATGCGGTCGCCAAAACCATGCGGCTGGTCGAATTCCGTCAGGATGTCTGGGAACTGCTTCTGGATATCCGCGTGATGTTTGATGCGATGAATGCCATGCCGGAAAATGATTACCGCGCCAATATCATGCTCCGGACACTGCATCAGGCGGTGTGTATTTATCAGGATGATCCGGGCAAGGCAGTTCAGGCAAGGCAGGTGCTGCAGAAAGTGCTGCAGCAGCCGGCGGCAGCTTCGGCATTGACGGTCTGGGCAGTCGGACATGCCCATCTGGATGTCGGCTGGCTCTGGCCGGTGCGTGAGAGCATCCGCAAGGCCGCCCGGACTTTTGCCAGTCAATTGCGGCTGCTGGAAAAGTATCCGGAATATATTTTCGGAGCCTCCCAGCCCCAGTTGTATATGTTTGTCAAGGAACATTATCCGGAACTTTACCGCCAGATCAAACGCCGGGTGGCCGAGGGACGCTGGGAGCTGCAGGGCGGCATGTGGGTGGAAGCGGACTGCAATCTCATTTCCGGAGAATCCATGATCCGGCAATTCGTGCATGGCAAAAACTTTTTTTATGACGAATTCGGCATTGAGGTGAAAAATCTCTGGCTGCCGGATGTTTTCGGTTACTCTGCCGCCATGCCGCAGATCATCCGCAAATCCGGGTGTGATTTTTTTCTGACCCAGAAACTATCATGGAGTACCATAAATACTTTTCCGCATGATACTTTCATCTGGCAGGGGATCGACGGCAGTCAGGTATTATCCCACTTCCCGCCGGAAAAAACGTATAATTCCAAACTGCTGCCGGGCAAATTGATAAAGGCGCAGAACGAGTTCAAAGAGAATGGTTTTCTGGATAAATTCATTTCGCTTTTCGGTATCGGTGACGGCGGCGGCGGCCCCAATGAGGAGTATATGGAAAATTTCCGGCGGGTGCAGGATTGGGAATACACACCGAAAGTCTGCTGCCGCCGCGCCGGAGATTTTTTCCGGGAGTTGGAAAAAGATCAGGATAAGCTGGAAAAATTTTCCGGAGAGTTGTATCTGGAGTTCCACCGGGGTACGTTCACCACGCAATCTGCGGTCAAGCGGGCCAACCGGAAAAATGAACAGCTGCTGTCCGCTGCTGAATTCATGGCTTCACATCTGCCGCTGGAGTCATATCCGGCTGAAGAATTCGACCGGCTGTGGAAATTGCTTTTGTGCAACCAGTTTCACGATATTATCCCCGGTTCTTCCATCGGTATGGTCTACAAAGATGCCGCCGCTGACCATGCGGAAATAACTGATGGCTGCCGCCGGATAGCGGCGATGGCGGCGGAAAAACTTTTTGTCCGGGATGACAAATGGGCCACAGTGGTAAATACCCTGTCGGAAAAGTGCCGTCAAACGGTGATCCTGCCGGAAGAGTGGCAGGGATACGAAGTAATAAGTGCCGAAGGGCAGCTGTTGACGGTGCAGGATGAAAAATCCGGCAAAGTTGCTGTCGATATGGTGCTTGAGGGCAACAGTTTCACCTCTCTGAAAAAAGGCGGCAGGCGGCAGGTTGTTCCGGTCAGGGTGCTGGAACAACCGGTGTTGGAAAATGATTCTGTCCGTTTTGAGTTTGATTCTTCCGGCCGGTTGCTCCGGGCCACCGACAAAAAGAACCGGCGGGAAATGCTCTCTGCACCGGGAAATATTTTGACATTGTATCACGATCAGCCCAATATTTATGAAGCATGGGATGTGGATATATTCTATCCGGATGAGGTCAACAGCGTACTTGCCGCTGACAGCTGGTGCGGCTTTAAAGGAGAAGTTTATGACTGTCTGGAATTCACTTACCGCTTCGGCAGATCTGTGTTGCATCAGAAGGTCAAACTGAATAGAAACGGGAGCCGTCTGGATTTTGAAAACCGCATTTTCTGGCAGGAAGTCAGAAAGATGCTGCGGACGGCATTCCCGACGGCGGTCAATGCTCCGGAAGCTCTTTTTGACATCCAGTACGGCAATATCCGTCGTTCCACCGGCAACAACACCAGTTGGGAAACTGCGCAGTTTGAAGTTTGCGGCCACCGGTATGCGGATATTTCCGACAGCCGTTGCGGTGCGGCACTGCTCAATGATTGCAAATACGGATACCGGGTCAAGGGGGCCACGCTGGATCTGGCACTGCTGCGTTCACCCAAATATCCGGACTTCAATGCCGATCTGGGTGAACATGAATTCACCTATTCATTCTATTTGCATGATGGTGCGGCACTGGATTCCGGATTGCTTGCCGAAGCTGCGTCACTCAACCGGGAAGCGTTGGTATTCAATGGATTCAAAAACACTTCAGTCGAATCATTCTGTCAGATACACGGCGAAGGATTGTCGCTCGGAACGGTGAAAAAGGCAGAAAAATCCGCTTGTCATATCATCCGGATCGTAGAGACCAAAGGCCGTTTCTCCGGCGGGGAGATTCGTTTTTCCGGCCCGGTCAAAATCTGTCCGACCGACCTGATAGAGTGGCGTGATGGAGATATGGAAACATTGCCGGACGGCAGACTTGAACTGGAACTTTCTCCATTCGAGATCCGCACTTACAAAGTTTTTGCCGTCTGACCGGAGAAATTTTCGGTGGTGTTCTGGGAATCCAGAAAGTCCAGATATTCTTTTTTGGTCAATCGCGGTTTGATCTGCGCGATTTTCCGGGCCGCTGCAGCATTATCGCAGAGCAGATCGACCGCATTCATCGCCAGCACTTTGGCCGGATCAACGAAAGATTCTTTTTCATCCTCCCAGTGGAAACTTTCATGGTGTCCGATACCGCGCCAGTGCCCGCCGTAGGGATGGATCGCCGGCATGAGCTGGCTGATATCACCCATATCGGTCGAGGAGGTCCGGCGGCCGAAGTCGGCAAATTCCACTTCCGGGCGCTGACAATGCAGATTGGCACGGTGGATTTTCAGAAGTTCCGGCTCATTGTACAGCGGCAGATAACCGGCGTAGGTGGTCAATTCCACTCCGACACCAAATGCAGTCGCCGCACCGCGCATACAGCGGTCAAACATCGCCGAAGCCTGCCGGATGGCATCGATATTCATTGCCCGGATCTGGTATTCCAGTTCCACAGTTTCCGGGACGATATTCACTACCGAACCGCCATGCTTGATGATCCCGTGAATCCGGACACAATCATCATCCTTATTCAAATCACGCTGCATATCCACCGCACTTAAAGCCAGACGGGCGGCAGAAAGGGCATTCACCCCGTTCCAGGGGTGGCCGCAGTGACCGGCTTTGCCGTGAAATATCACCTTTTTCATCACAAAACCGTTACTGCATTGCGCCGCACCGTAATTGGCATTGGCGTGAGTCATAAATGCCATGCGGATATCATCAAAAACTCCCTGACGGACCAATTCGGCTTTGCCGCCCAGATATTTGATCCCCGGAAATTCCGTGATCCGGCACTCTTCGGCGGGACAGGCGATGAATGCGATTTTGCCGGAAAGCAGTGAACGCACCTCCGGCACCGAACTCAACCCGATCGCCGCACCGAGCATACCGGTAATCTGCATATTGTGTCCGCAGGCGTGGGCCGAATGATTTTCCGGATCGGCCCCGGGATTTTCCGGCATGATCAGAGCATCAAGTTCACCGAGAATGGCAATCGCCGGGCCGTCAGAGGCGGTTTGCAGATCAGCCCGGACTCCGGTGCGGGCCAGACCGGTACGGCAAGGCAGACCCATCGCCCTGAACTCTCTTTCCACGATCCCGGCAGTACGGAACTCCTCATAACCGGGTTCCGGATGGTTCCAGATATCTTTGCCGATGGCGATCAGACGGTCACTGTTGCGGTCGATGGCAGCGCATATTTTCTGCTTGAGTTCTGCTTTATCCATAGAAAAATTGCCTTAAAGTAAATGATCCGGGAAATCGATATTGTCTGTTACACAATAATATATCTCCAGGATCGGAAAAAATCAACCGTTTTTCCAAGCCGGACGGCAGACTTGAACTGGAACTTTCCCCATTTGAGATACGTACGTACAAGGTTTTCACCATCTGACCGTTGCATTGCGGATGATTTTTTATCAAAACCCCGGCTGCCGGTTCAGCCGGGTGCTTTTCTGTACCACTTTATTTTTCCGTGCTTTTAAGCAGTTCCAATGCATTTTCCCGGCCCACCCTGGTCAATTCATCTGCCGTCAGAATATCCAGTGAGGCCAGAAATTTCATACAATCACTCATCGTGGATGCTGAACCGACCAGGCATTGTTTATCCGGATTGAAAAGTTTGCCGTCCGGATAAAGCACCGCCCGGTTGCCGAGCGTTTCATACTCTCCCGGCGGGAAGCCGGTCAGACTGGATGCATCACTGGTGACGATGATCTTATCCGTACCTTTGGCCCGGATGAATATTTTTACCAGCTCTCCGGGCAGATGGTGACCGTCGGTGATGATCATTGCCGTCAGGCGTTCTTCTGCCAATCCGGCATAAACCGGATTGCGGTGGCGGTCGAGCATGTTGGGACAGCCGTTGCCCAGATGGGTGAGCAGCTGCGCTCCGGCATCGGCTGCCCGGCGGATCTGCCCGTAATCTGCCATGTGATGGCCGACGCTGACTGCCACATGATTCTGCCGGAGATAAGCGATCGCTTCCGGAGCATTTTCACAATCAGCTCCCAGGGTGATGATCTTCACTTTCCCGGGAATTGCATTGAGCAGTTTGTCGATATTCTCCCTGGTCGGCTGACAGACACAAGCCGGGTCGTGGGCACCGACTGCTCCGGATGCCGGAGAGATGAAAGGTCCCTCAAAGTGTATCCCCGGAATATGTTTTGACAAATCGTGTTTATCCACTGCTTCCATGATCAGCGAAGCATTGCGGCAGGTCTTATCCAGCGGGCCGGTGATGATCGTCGGCAAAAATATCTCCGTCCCGGCGGCAATGAGTTCTTCGGCAGATTTGATGAATTTTTCAGCGGTAAGTGCCGGGTCGCTGTAATCGGTGCCATTGTGGCCGTTCACCTGTAAATCTACCCATCCGGGATTGAACATGATCTTTTCCTCCAGAAAGTGAAATTTTAAGTAATGTCCCAAATTTTGTGAAACTTGCATTCAACAGTCGCTGATTGCGGTAATCACAACCACAAGAATATATCACCAACATTATGATTTGTCAACCGCGCAATGACGGTTTGTGCCTGTCGCCTTGTCACGGCACAGTGAAACGAAGACGGATGGATGCATCACAACAGACAATGACAAATTTTATCGAAATGCATACCGGTGGTTTATATACAGCTGACAGGGGAAGGATGCAAACAGGAATATTTGTGAAAAATTTTAAAAAATGACTTGAAGTTTCTTTCAATCGAGTATAAAGTATAAACAAGCAGCGCGTATGCGCAATAACCAAAAACAATTTTCAGGAGAAAAACAAGTATGATGTGGCTTGGTATCGTCGTCATGGTCGTCGGTTTTATCGGCGTCCTTATTTGTGCAAAAATCCAGCGTACCAATCCGGCAATCCAACCTGTGGCACTGTTGTTTGCCCTGGTGATGCTCGCCGGTTTGGGAATATATTTCTGGATGTATATGTTCCCGCCGCCGGACAGAAGCGGTGAGATCTTCCGCATGTCGGTGGCAAATAAAGTTGCTTCCGAATTGAAGGGACAGAATATCACCTGGCTGGCTTCTGATGTCACCAGTGAATATGCCCAAAAGATCAAAGGCGCATTCGAAGCTGCCGGCGGCAGCGGACAATGGGTGACCGCCGGTTCCGGAGATATGGGCATGGTCAATCCGGATGAGTTCAAAAAGATCATCGAAGGGCTCGGTGCCGATGATGTGGTGGTCGTCGACGTTTCGCTGATGGAGGTCGGCAATGTTTTTGACAAAGCTCTCCGCAATGCCAAAGGACCCAAATACTTCCTCACCGACAATTCTTCTCACCTCATGGGTATGAAAAATGCGGTCAAAGCCTTTGAAAACGGCACCATCATCGGTGCGATCATTTCCAAAGATAAGATCGATGTCGACTTCAAACCCGATGAAGATGAACTGGATGAAGCATTCGATGCCCGTTATCAGGTCATCACCAAAGATAATTACAAAAACTTTCTGGAACAGCTCGGTCTGAATATCGGAAAACGCAAGTAATTGTCCGGCAATAATTACAATCAGAGCTGCTGCGAAACCTGAAAAAAAGGATGAGCAGCAGCTCGTTTTATACAGATGCCCGGAACAACGGGATGCCGGGCGGAATGACAAAACAAAGGAAAATAAAAAATGATCACAATAAAGACGAACAAAGGCGATATCAAATTGGAACTGGATGCCGCCGCCGCACCGGAAACGGTAAAAAACTTTCTCTCTTATGTTCAGGAGGGATTTTACAATGGAACCATTTTTCACCGGGTCATTCCCGGCTTTATGATCCAGGGCGGCGGTTTTGACACCGGATTCACCCAGAAAAAGACTCACGCCCCAATCAAAAATGAAGCCGCCAATCAGCTTCCAAATAAACGCGGAACTATCGCAATGGCCCGGACGATGGTGGTTGATTCAGCAACCAGTCAGTTTTTTATCAATCTGGTGGATAATGACTTCCTCAACTTCAAAGCTCCGACACCGCAATTCTACGGATATTGCGTTTTCGGCAAGGTGGTTGAAGGGATGGATGTGGTGGATGCTATCGCGGGAGTGGAAACTGCTTCCCGGGGAATGCATCAGGATGTCCCGGTGGAAAATGTCGTTATCACAGAGGTGACCGCCGACTGACCGGTACTCCGGTGCCGATAATTCCGGATCTTGTTTTCGCGCCGGTGCAATGAGGTATGAAAATATACCTGATCGCACCGGCGTGATTTTTTTGGGGTTGAATACGGACTTTCCGTACCTTGCTTCTGTACGGGTGCAGTCTTAATTCATTACCAGCTTTTCTCCGAGGGCGAAGAGCCGTACCGGGGAGAATTTCGCTGTGAATTTTTCGGCACATCCGGCCGCATTTGCTCCGGCGATTTTGCCGGAAGTTACTGCATCCATGTAAAGATTGAAGCATCTGCCGTCAAATTCCGCAGTATCTCCGGCGGCAAATATATCTTCCCGGGAACTCTGCATGGCATCATTCACTTTCACTCCCCTGCCGCAATCCACTGCGGCGGTAGCGGCAAGCGAGAGATCCGCCCGGCTGCCGGCGGCAAATATCACCAGTTCCGCCGGAATGCTCCTGCCGTCGGCAAGCGTGACATCCTGCGGAGTTATTTGCAAAACAGAACAGCCGCAAATCAGCCGGAGCTGCGGTATGCTGCCGAGCCGGGCGGCCAGAGCATCGGCATCACTGTCGGAAAGTCTGCCGGGAAACAGCCGGGGGGAATGTTCCAGAATGACGGTGTTTATCTGCCGCGAAAGCAGACTTTCGGCTATTTCCAATCCCAGAACTCCGCCGCCGATTATAACGGCATTTTTTATCCCCTTATCCAATTTACCGGTCAATCGGAGCATATCCTGCTGATTGCGCAACGTAAAGGCATATTCATTGCCGTTTACCGGCGGTTTGACGGCCTGACTGCCGGTGGCAAGGATCAGCCGGTCAAAAGGGATGTGCCGTTTATCAGCAAGAATCAGATTTTTTCCTTCAATGGCAACGGCTTTGCATCCGGGCATGAAGTCGATTCGGTTTGCGGTGAAAAATTCTGCCGGTTTGATATAGAAACTCTTTTCATCCGGATGTTTTCCGGCCGCAAGCAATCCGGACAGGGCCGGACGGCGGTAAGGCAGGTAATTTTCTTCACTGCAAATTGTTATTTGCGCTCCGGCATCACATTTGCGGGCCGCAATGGCACTTTCCAACGCGGCCGGGCCTCCTCCGGCAATGACGATCTTCATCTGATACTCCCCGGCAAACCTTGTTCTTTAAGATAATTCAATGCGGCGGCGATACCCGCGTAACTGCTGATCTCCCGGCGCAGGGAACTGCAGACGATCTCACACGCCCGGCGCGGAGCTTCCCAGCAGAATTTATCCAGATGTTCAAGGATCGGATCGATATAGATGTCACCGATGGCCCAGGCCAGGGTGCCGAGAATAAGTTTTTCCGGATTGAAACTGTTGATCAGCAAACCGAATGCCTGGGCATTGCGGAGGCTCATTTCCGCCCACAACTCTGCGGCATAAGCGTCTTTGGCCCGGAAAGCCTGTTCCAGCAGCAGCATATCAAGTTTGGACGGATCATTGCCGGATAACTCATTGAGCAGGGAGTCCGGGTGGTCGGCGATCTCTTCCTGCATCCTCCGGGCCAGTGCCACGCCGCCGCAATAGGATTCGTAGCACCCTTTCATCCCGCAGGAACACTGTCTGCCGTCCAGCTGGATGCAGATGTGCCCCAACTCTCCGGCACTCAACGCTTTGCCGCCGCGCACCAGATTGCCGGCCGCTATTATGCCGCCGCCGATGCCGGTACTCATCGTCAGGTAGATCAGATCGCTGCAGCCCTTGCCGGCCCCGAAGAACCACTCCGCCAGCGCGCCGCAGTTGGCATCGTTTTCAAAACAGCCGGGGATGCCGAGTTCTTTGCGCATAAAGTCAAGGATCGGCACGTTGCGCCATTTGGGGTTATTGGTCGGTTTGGTCATGATCCCTCTTGCGGCATCTGCCGGGAACGGGGCGGAAATGCCGAATGCCGCCACATCTGACAGCTGCAAACCCGCCTCTTTTACCAGACGTTTGGCCTCATTTGCCATCCAGGGCAGTACTTCATCCGGATCGGTGTTCCGGTTGTCCCGGCGGCTGGTTCCGTACAATTTCCCGGTATGATCTCCCAATCCGATACCGATTTTGGTACCGCCAATATCAAATCCCAATATGACCGGCATATTATTTTATCCTTTTTTTTACTGGTAATGTGAGGCAATTAGAATTACCTTTACAATTACTCCGATGTCCCAAATTTTGTAAAACTTTCATTCAGCATGTTGATTGTGGTTACCGCAACCGACAGAATATATCACAAACATTATGATTTGTCAACCATCCGGTGACGCTTTGATCCTGTCGGCGATACTGCCGGTATGAATGCATCACAACAAACGGGGCAATTTTTTATTGAATTTTTTACTTTTCTCTCCTTGTAGAATATAACATCGGTATTATATTTTATAAAGTGACGATTTGATTTTTTTCAATAAATTTTACACAGGATGCCATTCTATGAATATGATTTTTGCTTCAGTCGCGGATGCCCCGGGAGTTTATTATGCCTTTCAGAACAGCGATTCAGTGGGAAAGGCGATCGTTGTTCTGCTGATCATCGGCAGCATTCTCACCTGGACGGTTATGCTGGATAAAGCGTGGTCACTCTATCGCGCGCGGCGGTTGTCGGCCCGTTTTATCGCGCTTTTTCAGCAGCATGGTGAAGTTAATATGCTTACGACCGCACTGCTCCGGGAAGCTGAACTCAACAGCGGACCGGTGGCGGCGATCTACCGGGCCGGAGTGGAAAAACTGCTGGATTTCTACTCCGCAGACGGCACTACCGCCCGGGGGATACCGGTTCCCTGTCAGCTTTCGGAAGCCCAGTACAATGCAGTGGAGGCGGTTCTGGAAAGAGAGGTTTCCAGTCAGCTCAAAGAATTGGAAACCCGCATCGGAGTGTTGGCAACTCTGGTAAGTTTGAGCCCTTTCTGCGGATTGTTCGGCACGGTTTGGGGAGTGATGATGGCTTTTTGCGGTATTGCGGCGGCGGGGAAAAGTGACTTTACCGCGCTGGCACCGGGGGTGGCCGGAGCATTGCTCACAACTGTCGCCGGTCTGGTGGTGGCCATTCCGTCGCTGGTGGGTTACAACCTGCTGACCGGTACGATCCGGCAGTTGACGGTGATGATGGATAATTTTACAGAAGAATTCATGGTTTGCGTGAAACTTTCACAGTTGAAATTTTCGCGCAGAGATCAGAATTGAGCCGGGAAAGGGCTGGGATTTATGCGCCGGAGAAAAAACCGTACCCCGATGGCGGCCATTGATCAGATCAATGTCACCCCGCTGCTCGACCTGACTTTTCTGCTGCTGATCGCCTTTATGATCACCATGCCGCTGATGGAATACGGAACCAGTGTCAAGCCGCCGGAAATGAATGGCGATGATCTGCCGCAGGAGAACTTCACCACAGTGGAATTGGCCCGCGACGGAACTTATCTGCTGGATAAAAAGGTGGTTTCCCGTCAGGAACTCGCGGAAAATCTCCGGGCATTGGCGTTGAAAGAACCCAAACCCGATCTGCTGGTGCGCGGTGACGGTGAACAGAATTACGCCAATGTGCTGGAGCTTTTGAAACTGGCCCGTGCCTGCGGGTTCAAAGATGCCATGCTGGTGACTTCTGCGGAGGGCAATTGATATGTTCCGCCGTTTCAGCCGCCGTACAACTTTGCTTTCTGTGATAGCGGCACTGCATGTGCTTATTATTTTCGGACCGGTCGGCTGTTACTGGCTGCATCAGGATGAGGAAAAAAACAAGGATATCGCTTTCAAAGTGCAGTTGGGCGGTTTGGAACCATCCCATGCTCCGGAAGTCGGCCCGCCGGAACGTTTGCGTCCCGCGCCCGGAGAGGTGAATGTGCCGCCTCCACCACCGCCGCCGGATACAAAAGAATTGGAAAATCAGCTCCGGCAGGAGGCTGCGTTGAAGGCCGCCCGTGAAAAGGCTGCGCGCGAAAAAGCCGCCCGTGAAAAGGCTGCCCGTGAAAAGGCTGCGCGTGAAAAAGCGGTCCGTGAAAAGGCTGCACGCGAAAAGGCCGCCCGTGAAAAAGCGGTCCGCGAAAAGGCGCGGATCGAAGCGGAAAAAAAGCAGAAAGCTGAAGCCAGAAAAAAATGGTTGGAAAAACAGAAGAAACTTGCGCAGGAAAAAGCTGCAAAAGCCGCGCGTGAAAAGGCACGGATCGAGGCGGAAAGAAAACGCCGGGAACAGCAGTCGGTTTATCAGGACCCCCGTTGGAAGAATTGGGACCCGAATAAGGCGGCCGCTGCTCCGGGAGGAAGCAACTTCAACCGCAATGTAAAAATCGGCAACAAAGATACCGGGCAGAAATACGGCAAACAGGATAACCGCACTCCGGCCGGCGGAGCCAATGCCGCCAGTGAAGCGGCATGGAAACAGTATGACGGGAGATTGAAAGCGATCATCTTTGATAAATGGCAGCGGCCGGCCGGTATCTGGATCGATGAACAGACGGCGGCGGTCATCAGCATCCTGCTGGATAAAAACGGCCGGGTCATCGGTAAAAAGGTGGAAAAAAACAGTCCCAATGCAGCAGTAAATGATTCCGCCAGACGGCTTTTACGGGACCTTAACCAACTGCCCAAACCGCCGGGAAACAGCACTTCCCCCTGGCTGCAGTTTGTGTTGATACCTGAATGAGGATACCCGGTTATGCAGTATGTCGGTCATCTTAACAGGCATGATCCGCTTTTCGGATATTTAGCTTGCGATATCATGCCGCAGCTGGGGGCGGACGGCAGGGATGGATTCCGGGTATTTTCCAGTAACTCTTCTCATGCCGTTTATATTTACGAGGATCGCTGCAGCGGCAAGCGGGTGGTCGGCAAATATTTTTTCACTCCCGGTAAAGATGACCGGATGCATGCCGCAGAGAAGATGCGGCGGGAATTCAACAATATTTCCGTATTGCGGGGTTACACCGGCAAAAATCATTACGTCGCCCGCGCTCTGGGATGCAATGAGTATCTCAACTGTCTGCTGGTCACGGAATATTGTTACGGTGAAGCTCTGGATGTTTTCATCATGCGGGCGATACGGGAACATGATGCGGATGGACTTTACAGAAAACTTGCGGCTCTGGGAAATTTTCTTGCCACCATCCACAACCGTTCTGCACGGCCGGTAATGGTGGATTTTCAGAAAGTATGCCGCTATTTTGATGCCATCACCGGGCATCTCGCCGGTATCATTTCTCCGGAAGAAGGCAGATATTTGCGCGATTTGTGTGATCGTTTCCGGCATGATAAAAAGATGTATCTGGATCAGGAAGTGACTGTACACGGGGATGCCACTCCGGCCAACTTCTTTTTCGGTGACGGCGATTATGTCATCACCTTTGATCTGGAACGTATGCAGTGGAGCGACCGGGTGTTCGATGTGGGGCGGATCGCCGGGGAATTGCAGCACTTTTTTCTCCGTCATACCGGGAATAAATATGCCGCCGAACCTTTTATCGGACATTTCCTTTGGAAGTATGCCGGAGCTTTTCCGGATCGTCAGGCGGCTTTCGCATCAATAACCGGGCGGGTGCCATTCTATCTGGGGATGACTTTGCTCCGGATCGCCCGCAATGATTATCTGCTGCCGGAATACCGCCGGAAACTGGTGGATGAAGCCAAACTTGCACTGCAGAGAACGGAGTGAATTATGATAAAAGCGTTGCTGTTTGATCTCAATGGGACACTGATCGATATCCTGACCAGCGAAAGTGATGAAGCGGTCTACCGGACGACCGCCAATTTTTTAAGTTATACCGGAGTGCAGATATCTCCGGATAAGCTCAAAGAGGAGTATTTCAATATCCTTCATCAGCAGAAAAACTTGAGCGATGAGGAGTTCCCGGAATTTGACGTGGTTGAACTCTTTGCCCGGATCATCGAAAAATACCGCATCACCGGCACTGCCGGCGGTGATCCGGCTGTCGCCGCCAAAGTTTTCCGCGCTGCCGGCAGATACAAGCTTGAACTGTATCCGCAGGTAAGAGAAACACTTATGGCTCTGAAACAGGATTTCCGGATGGCGGCGGTTTCCGACGGGCAGAGCATCTGGGCCCTGCCGGAATTATCATCCACCGGATTGGGAAAACTCTTTGAAACGGTCACCATATCCAGCGATCACGGTTTCCGTAAACCGGACCGGAGGATGTATGAGATGACCTTGCGGCAGATGGGATTGACGGCCGCAGAAGTGATTTTTGTCGGCAACGATATGTTCCGGGATGTTTACGGGGCACGCATGTGCGGCATGAAGACGGTATTTTTCCGTTCCAATCAGGGGGATCATGATTTTCGCGGCGCAGAAGCGGATTACATTATTTATAACTTCTCCGAATTGCGCCGCGCAGTGGAGTTCATCATCCGCAAAGGATGATCACAGCCCCAATTCTCCGGCCAGAGCACTGCTGCTGAAAAAGCCGGTCAGATGTTTCACCATCTGTCCGTTGCGGAAAAAGAAGAGCGATGGTATGGTCGATACATCAAATGATGCTGCCAGTTCCCGGTTCTCTTCATTTTCGATATTGACTTTGCCGATGGCGATATCCGGATGAGCTGCGGCAAATTTTTCCAGTTCTCTGCCCATATTCCGGCAGGGACCGCACCAACTGGCATAGAAGTCGATCAATGCCGCCGGTTTTACGACAGTTTCTTTGAAACTTTCAGGGTTCAATTCAATTATTTCCATTCTGTTTCCTCCTTTCCTGCAGTACAATATAAGCCGATCCCGGATTTTTTCAATATCCGGCAGGGAGCATTGCGCTCCCTGTTCCCGGTGAAATATGTTTCAGTTGCGGATATCGTTGTACGAGAGCAGTTCCACTCCGGCATCAGATAATTTGCCGGCGGCAGATTCCTGATCATTGAAGCGGAAAATTATCACCGCTTTTCCCTGTTTGGCAGAGGGGATGGCATACATGTATTCAACCGACATGCCCAGTGAACCGGTCTTTTCAAAAACTTCGGCCAGACCTCCGGCATGATCCGGAACGGCTATTGCCGAAACCCGGTTCTCCCGGGTGATGAAGCCGGCTGCTTTCAATGCCGCATTGCCTTTATCCATGTCATCAAGCAACATCCGCAGAATGCCGAATTCGCTGGTGTCAGCTACGCTCATGGCGCAGATATTGACTTGGGCATTTTTCAGTACCCGGCAGACTTCAGCGATGGCTCCGGGACGGTTTTCAACAAAGAGAGAGAGTTGTCTGATGTTTTTCATATTCTGTATCTTTCTGCGGGTTATTTATTTCTGCCGAGTTTGAACATTTCTTCATTGGCCGCATGCAGTTTTTCTGCAAAAGCCCGTTTCAATGCTGCCAGAAACAGCTCTTCCCCGAATTGGGGCAGATGCGCCGACAAGGCACCAAGAAGCATCACATTGAGAGCTTTGGGCGTGACCAGCTTCTCAACCGGCACATCTGCCGGAGTGATGATGATGCCGTCTTTTTTAAGAACCGGGCGGGCAACATCCAGCTGGGAGGCATCCAGAACCACCAGAATATCTCCCTCGCCGGCCGGAACCATCGGGCTGTTTACCTTTTCCCCGAAACGCACTTCGCTGGAAACTGATCCGCCGCGCTGACTCATGCCGTGAACTTCACTCTTTTTTACATCCAGTCCGGCTGAAAAAATCACATCCGCCAGAATGTCCGTTATCTTCAGAACTCCCTGACCGCCCAATCCGGCGGCGATGATATTGGTAACTTTGTTCATTTTCAATTCTTCCCCATTTTAGCCATTTTCGCCACTGCCAGAATGCAGGGACGGCGGGCGATAATAACACTGCATTCATTGGAAGCCAGACGCTGTTTCAGCAGTTCGGCAAATTTTTCAGTTTCCATCGTAGTGTCGATAACATCGCAATTATCCACACCGATACCTTTGACGATATTTTCCAGCGAAACCGCATACGCCGGTGAATGATCGAGTTTGCGCCCGGTGGCCGGATTTTCCTGACATCCGGTCATGGCTGTGATGCGGTTATCCAGGATCAGAACCACATGTCCGGTGGCCGGACGGTTATAGACCATCTCCACGATACCATTGATCCCGGTGTGCAAAAAGGTACTGTCACCGATGACGCTGACCACTTTGTGCGCTTCACTTTCCGGGAGCGTGTGCCGCAAGCCCAGACCGACAGTAACGCTTGCCCCCATGCAGACACAGGAATCTATCGCCGAAAACGGCGGCATGACTCCAAGAGTGTAACAGCCGATATCTCCGGAAACGATACAGCCCAGATCCCGGAGAACTTCAAAAGTTTTCCGGTGCGGACAGCCGGGACAGAGCTGGGGCGGTTTGCCGGGAGCTCCGACCGGTTCGGGGGTGGTATCTTTGGCGATAAGTTTGCGGACCCGGGAAACATTCAATTCACCGAAACGGAATTCCTCAAGTTTGTTTTCCACCTTTATCCCGGCGGCCATGATCTGTTCAAAAAGAACCGGATCGCCCTCTTCCACGATCAGACAGCGTTTGACTCCGGCGGCGAATTTTCTGATGTTTTCAACCGGCAGCGGGTAAGTCATGCCGAGTTTGAGGATCGAAGCTTCCGGGGCGGCATCCAGCACATGCTGATAACTTATGCCGCTGGTGATGATGCCCAGTTCCGCAGAACCGCTTTTTTCAATGATGAATTTGCCCTCTTCATTGATCTCCTGCATGGTATGCAGATCGGCACGCAGCCGTTTGTGGGCGATTTTGGCAAACGCCGGAACCATTACATTGGATTTCGGATCACGGGTAAATGAGGTCGCTTTGCGCGGCAGCGGAGCAGCGGCCAGACGGCGGTCAACGATACACTGGGAGTGGCAGACCCGGGTGGTCATGCGGAAAAGCACCGGACTGCGGAATTTTTCGGCCAGAGCAAAAGCTTCGCAGAGAAAATCATAACACTCCTGGGAATCCGACGGCTCAAACATCGGTACTCCGGCGGCTATGGCGTAACGGCGGTTGTCCTGTTCATTCTGACTGGATGCCATCCCCGGATCGTCGGCAGAAATCACTACCAGACCGCCGGGAGTACCGCTGTAAGCAATGGTGAAAAAGGGATCGGCTGCGACATTCAAGCCGACATGTTTCATGGTCGTCAATGCCCGGGCCCCGGAATATGCTGCTCCGATGGCCACTTCCAGGGCGCACTTTTCATTGGGAGCCCATTCGGCATTGCCGCCGATTTTGCTGAATTCATCGAGGATTTCCGAGGATGGGGTGCCGGGGTAGCCGCACCCCAGAGTCACACCGCAATCAAAGGCTGCCATTGCGACAGCTTCGTTTCCGCTGGCGAGAAGTTTCATTTGTCTTTTATCTCCTGATTTTATTGATTGTTATTGTCCCATTTGTTGTTGTGATGCCATCCACCCGTCGGTGTCGCATCGTGGATAATCTCTTGTCAAAACATCGGATACCGGTTCAGTCGAGCAGGTTTGACTGCACTTCTTCACCGTTACCTTGTTTTGACTTCGACCTTATCTCACGCTGCATCCACCGGTTGGATCAAACCGTTTTCTTTACCGTCGGTGTCGCATTGCGGGTAATGTCGCACTGCATCCACCGGTTGGATCAAACCGTTATTGCGTGGTTGACAAATCATAATGTCGGTGATATATCCTTATGTTTTCCATTATTGCAATCAACGGTTGTCGAATGCAAATTTCACAAAATTTGGAACATTGCCTATTGATTGGCTTCGGTTGAAAAATCACTCAATATCTCCTCCTGAATGGCGAGTTGATCATCGATCAGTATTTCCAGATTCTCCTTTTCCTGATGGTCGGGGGTGAATCCGGGATGGTTGAGCAATTTAAGTGCTTCATTAAGTTTGGCCGCCACATCGGCCAGACGGCGGATCTTATCTTTTTCCATCTCATTGGGGTCACGTTCAGCGGCTCCGAGCATGGCAAGATAATCCATCCGGCGGGAAACTGCTTCCATGATCTGGGAACGCAATTCCGCTTTCTGCTCATCATCGGCACGGTTGTAGTTTTCCAGCATGGTTTCAAAACGTTCTTCGAGGAAGTTGAAAAGCACCGCTTCCTGTGCTTCATCGGGCAAACTTATCTCCGTGCCGCCGGAAATCCGGCTCTGGACTCCGGAAAAATCGGTCTCCCGCCCGTAGATCGCATCAAGGATAAAACCGTCAAGTTCAGCGGCCGTCAACGAAATACCGGCATTGGCAAGCAGTTTGAATGGATCAGCCAGATCACTGCCGGAAATGGATAAGCCGTCAGGCAGCTCCGTGACATCGTCATCATGGCAGCTGCACCCGTCATGGTCATCTTCTTCCTGAATAACGGTCAGAACAGCATGATCGCCTTCCGGACGCAGCTGGACCTTTTCCGAACCGGCAATAAACTCATCGACCGATGCTCCGGGTATTTCATCCGGCGCGGCGTAATAAACCATCCACGCCAGCTGTTCCGGGATATCCGGATAATCCTGAAACTCATCCCAGACTCTCCGGGCGGCTTCATCCATCTTTTTCAGATGATCTTTGCGCGCCTGTGAATACCGGAGCGAACCGGAAAGATATTCAAATGAAATGATCCCGTTTTCATAATCTTCTACCGTACAAAGCAGAGCATCCCCTGTGAGAAATTCATGTTTCCGGTAGAAATCTGCCATATCATATACGGTCAATGTGACAGAATCAGTTCTGGAAACTTTGTTTTTCAGTATCTCATTGGCCGGATCATCGGCCAGGAAAAAGTCAAAAATCTGTTCCGACCCCAGCAGGATATGATAGTGGAAACTGGTTCCCAGCGGAGTTATCATTTTTTTAACGGCAACCGGTTTGCCGTTTTCCTGCAGTTTGACGGTGGACGGGAAGACACTTTCCGGCAGGTACGGGATAAAGCGGTGTCCGGGGAAGAGGATTCCGGCACTTATTTCCCAGTCATCGGGAGTGATGATGAATTTTTTGCCGGTGAAAAAACTTTTACGGGTACAGCAGTTCCACTTTTCATCGTGAAAGAGCGTATCATCGGAAGCAATGAATCTTTCCACCCGGCTCCGGAGTTCTGCCGGGACATCGGCATCCAGCATCCTGACCACTGCTTCTGCGGTGAAATTTTCTCCGGCGGCAGCAATGGCGTTTTCGATATCCACGCTGTTGATATTTTCCGGTTTTTTGCTCATAACGTTATTCCTTCTGAAAGTTTGACCAGTCTGTCTGCCATCATCGACGTGAATCGATCCTGATCCATCTCTTTCAATTCATCGACAGTTACGGCATCATCTATGGAAAATTTTCCGCAACGGGTGCGGTGCAGTGCGGTCAGAACTCCGCCGCAGCCGAGTTTTTTGCCGATATCAGCGGCCAATGTGCGGATATAAGTGCCTTTGGAACAGTCAACGGTAAAATCCACATCCGGCAGTGACAAATTGGTGATCTCCAGTCTGGAAACGGTTATTTCCCGGGCTTCACGCTCGATTTCCACTCCCTGCCGGGCCAGATCATAGAGTTTTTTGCCGCCGACTTTTACTGCTGAATACATGGGCGGCAGCTGCAGACTTTTCCCCCGGAAAGAGGCAAATGCCGCTTCGACTTCCCCGGCACTTGCCGTCACTTCCGAGCGTTGTATCACTTTGCCGTCCAAATCTCCGGAATCAGTTTCCACTCCCAGCATCAGTGAACCGGTGTACTGCTTATCCACACCGCTTAATCTGCCGCTTAAAGAGGTGAATCTGCCCAGCACCAGCAGCAGCAGACCGGTAGCCATCGGGTCAAGAGTGCCGCAGTGACCGACTTTGGGAACATTGAAACGGGCCCGGACAAAATTGACCACATCGAAACTCGTCCAGGTCGCCGGTTTATTCACCGGCAGTACTCCGCAGGCTTTGCACTCCGGCAGCCGGTGCTTTTTCGGGTTGTAACGCAAAACAGAAATCCTTCCTTTTTTCAAACTCTCTTTGAATTACTTTTGTAATTACCTCTTCCGTACATAATGTAGCACATCAAGTGCGTTTACTCAAATTTTTTTTCCGCGAACCGGGCAATTGCAGGCGAAAATGGATCGCCAGCACCCTTATCAGGATCACCGACAGAGCCACTGCGGCAAATCTGGCGGAAACCGGCATGGACGTTTTGCCCAGCAGAATGTATATGCCTCCGCCGATAAGTGAAGCTGTGGCATAAAAGTCGCTGATCAGCACCGCCGGTATCCGGCGCGCCATCACATCCCGCAAAATTCCTCCTCCGACCGCTGAAAGTGTCCCGCAGAGCATGATCCCCGCCGGACCTAAATCATATTGCATACCTTTGGCTGCCCCGATGGCGGTGAAAACTCCCAGACCGAATGCATCGCAGAAAATGATGATCTCTTTGTGATGTTCCAGCAGCGGCGAGATGAAAAATATCAGCAGACTTACGGTGATGCATGAAATGAGATAAACCTCATTCTGCAACGCCGCCACCGGAGTTGCGCCGATAAGGGAATCACGCAGCATGCCTCCGCCGACTCCGACGGTGCAGCCGAATACGATCACGCCCAGTATGTCGAGCCGTAACTTTACCGCACTTACCGCACCGGTGACGGCAAAGATCACCGTCCCGGCAAGGTCAAAATAAAAAATCAGTTTTTCAAACATAAGTTTATCGGCAAAACAAGTTGAAAGTTATTCGATTATCCGGTAATCCTGCAATTTTGAATACTGCATTTTTTTGCTCAACACCGGTTTCGGGGTTATGGGACCGGTCAACCGTTCCACGCTGAAGCGTTTCAAATAAACCGTCCGGTCAAGCATTCCTTTTTTCTGCATGGTGTAAACTGCCGCCGCTCCGGTAAATCCCCGGATTTTGCGCCAGTTGCGGTCAAAAGCGAAGAGATCACCGGCATTTTCCAACCCGATCGCCAGAAAGATCAGAGCATCGTAACTCTGGGTTTCGCATGCTCCGGGGTTGTGATAGAAGCGTTTACGGAACTCCCGGGAAAATTCCCGGAACTCCCTGGAGGTGTTGTCCGGATCGAAAAAGGCGGTAAAAATGCATTCTCCCGGATCGAAACCTTTGAGCGCACTGGTCAATTCCTGATCATCCCAGCTCTCCGGGCCGCAGATGAATCCGGTGAATCCGGACTGCCGGATCTTTTTTATCATTGCCGCTGCCCGTTTCCCCCCGGATGCGAGCATGATAAATTCCGGTTCAGCCATCAGCAGGGATTTCATCTCCTCATCCGACAGCTCTTTTTCCGCTCCGACAGTCACCTGACCGGATATGGTACAGCCCAGATCGCGCATGGCCTGGATGAAGTTGCGGCAGATCCCCCGGGAGTAATCCCCGTCGCCATGCTGATCGTTGATGACTGCTCCGTGTTTCAGCTTGCGCCAGTAGAGCAGATAGTGCGCCAGCACCTCCATCTGCTGAAGATCAGAAAAACAGTTGCGGTATACAAAGGCACTGGACTGCACATGATAATCACTGGTCGCCAGCGGAATGACCATCGGCATTTGCAGCCGGTCGGCATGGGCGGTTATCATGCTCACTTCCTGTGTGCCGTATCCGGCGATGATGGCGATGGCATTATTCTTTTCCGCATCAAGCAGAGCTTCCCGGGTGCCGGAAGCGGAACCGCCGGTATCACAGAATATCACTTTCAGCGGCCGTCCGCTTATGCCGTTGAAGTTGTTTATTCTGCTTTCGGCGGCGAGGATGCCCTCTTTCATCTGTTCGGCGTAGATGCGGTTGCTCCCGGTAAGCGGCAGCAAAGCGGCAACGGTGACCGGTGCGGTGGGGTCTTCCGGCAGCTCCCGCAAACGCAATTCAGCGGGGACACAACCGGCAAACACCATTACTGCGGTCATCCACAGGAAAAATGATTTGAGAAAATTCATAACTTCTCCTCTCCGGGATTGCTGCCCAGAGCAGCCATCGCCGGATTTCCCGGCATGATACCCCGTTTGCTGTTGATAACAAACTCTATAAATCCGGCGGCATCCGGGTCTTGCGGATACTCCTCTTTGATCCGTCCGAGAGCTCCGGCGGAGTTCAACTTGCGGAAAAAGTAGGTTTTGATGATCTTTTTTATCCGCAAACGCCGTTCATCATCGAATCCGGCGCGGCGCAAACCGACGACATTCATGCCGCAAACGGTATTATCTTCCGAAAGCATGCAGAAATCCGGCACATCCTGACGGACAAGCGTCCGTCCGCCGATCATGGCCAGTTTACCGATCCGGCAGAATTGGTGGACCAGCACGTAAGCAGATATCACCGCTCCGTCATCAACAGTAACATGTCCGGCAAAGACCGAATTGTTGGCCACCGTGACATTTCTGCCGATCCGGGCATCATGGCCGACATGGACAAAGGCCATCAGCAGCGTCCGGTCACCGACGGCGGTCAATCCGTTTTCAAAAGGTGACCGGTGGATAGTTACATATTCACGCAAAGTCACACTGTCACCGATCCGGGTGTGCGACAGCACGCCGGGTTTGAAGCGGTGATCCTGCGGGTCATCGCCGACAACCGCACCGAAATAGACACGGCAATCCCGCCCCAGCGAGGTGTGGCCGGCGATTTTTACATGAGCATCTATAACACAATTATCCCCGATAACGCAATCTTCACCAATGACCGAATAAGCTCCGATGGAAACATTCTCTCCGATCACAGCTCCCGGCGCGATAATGGCTGTCGGATGGATATTTTTCACTTTGTTCCCCCTTTTTTGCGGTCAGTGGACGATCGTGCCGCAGGAGGTATCTCCGGCAAGTATCCGGTCGATATCCGCTGTGAAAAAGTCAAAGACCACAATGGTCAGGGCATGGTCGCGGCAGAGTGAGAATGCTGAAGCATCCATCACTTTGAGGCGGTGGTCGAGAGCTTCATCGTAACTCAATTCATCGTAACGCTCCGCATCCGGGAATTTTTTGGGATCTGCGGAATATATCCCGTCAACTTTTGTTGCTTTGAATACCGCATCGCATTCGGTTTCCAACGCCCGCAGGACACTGGCGGTGTCGGTGGTGAAAAAGGGATTGCCGGTACCGCCGGCGAAGACGACCAGTTTGCCTGATTCCAGTGCCCGGATGGATGCTTCGCGGTCGTAAACCGGCAGGAAGCCGCCGGTGGGAATGGCGCATTGCAGCAGCACCGGAATACCGATGGCATTGCAGTAATTTTTGATGGTAATGGCATTCATGGCAGTGGCGAGCATTCCCATCTTATCGGCATCGACCCGGTTCATTTCCCCGGCGGCACCGGCACCGCGCCAGAGATTTCCGGCACCGACGACGATGGCGACCTCCACTCCCGCATCCAGCAGGCTTTTGACTCTTTGGGCCACAAAGCGGCAGCTTTCCGGATCATAGCCGGTACCGGAAGCATTGTTGAGGGTTTCACCGCTCAATTTGAGCAATACGCGGGAATAAAGGGATTTTTCCATGATCTTCTCCGAACTTTGTATCATATAAAAAACAGTGTTACTTTTGCAATTATCTTTAATGTCCCGAATTTTGTGAAACATGCATTCAAGAGTCGCTGATTGCGATAACAGCAGACACAAGAACATATCACAAACATTATGATTTGTCAACCATAAACGTACCCGACCGCGAAAACGTCCGCAAATTTGCCGGGAAATCACCCGCAGTACGCCACCGACGGCATGAATGCATCACAAATGAAACAATAACTTTCTTTATATAAATATAGCGCACTTTTATAAAATCGCCACAAAAATTTCAAAATAGATTGTATTTATTTGCAAAAAAGGTGTATATTAATATCACAAAACGCCTCTGAAAGCAAAATATCAGAGGAAATCACAAAATTATCCAAAAGGTGTTTTTATGGAAAATATGCCGAAATTGAAAGTCGGTGTGATCGGTACCGGGGCTCTCGGCCGTCACCATGCCCGGTTGTATGCCCAGAGTCCGAATGCGGAAATGGTTGGTATTTTTGATGTGCAGCAGGAAGCTGCCCGCAAAGTCGGTGAAGAATTCAATTTGCGGGTTTTCAGCCGATGGCAGGATCTGGCCGCCGAATGTGACGCTTTAAGCGTGGCTGTTCCGGCCAATTATCATGCCGTTACCACTATCCCGCTGCTTGAAATGGGTAAACATGTGCTGGTTGAAAAACCAATCGCAGCCAAACTTGATGAGGCCCGGGCCATGTGTGAGGCGGCCGAAAAACACAACTGTGTATTTGGCGTCGGTCATGTTGAACGCTTCAATCCGGCAATGGACTTTCTGGAAAAATACGCCCACAACACCCGTTTCATTGAAGCTCACCGTCTGGCCGCTTATCCGCCGCCGCGTCCCGGGATGCCCCGCCGGGGGACGGAAGTGAGCGTGGTGCTGGATCTGATGATCCACGATATCGATCTGGTTCTGCGCATGGTCAATGCAGAGATCGAAAAGATCGACGTGGTGGGTATCCCGGTGCTTTCCGGCAGCGAAGATATCGTCAATGCCAGAATCAAATTTGTCAACGGCTGCTGCGCCAGTTTGACCGCCAGCCGGGTCAGTCAGAACCCCATGCGCCGCTTCCGGGTTTTCCAGAAAGACAGCTACATCTCAATGGATTACGGTCAGCACTTCGGAATGGTGCTTAAACGGAATAAACTGAGTCTGGCACGCAAGGATGTGGAATTGGATGAGAAAAATGCTCTGGCCGAGGAGTTGGAAGATTTCATTTCCGCCGTGCAGAAGAGCCGGGAAACCGGAGTGATTCAGCAGCCGCGCGTTTCCGGACGGCAGGGATTGAAAGCTCTGGAAGTGGCTGTGGCCATCGAAAATGAAGCGCGCCGTTACAACAAGGAGTACGGATTTGAGTTCCCCACATGGTCGCCCGAAGAAATGGCATAGGAGCATTGAGTGCGGGAGCAAGATAAATCTGCATCTTAAAGTCACCGGACGCCGTCCGGACGGTATGCATGATCTGTCCAGCTGCTTCCTTTTTCTCAATCACCCCGGTGACCGTCTTGAGGTCACCGGCGGAGAGGGATCAATGACTCTGGAGTGTCCGGGATTTCCGGAACTGGCCAATGAAAATAATCTGCTCTGGCGCGCCGGGACGGCTTTCGCTCAAGCCGCCGGGATCAAACCGGAATGGAAACTGGTGCTGGAAAAAAAAGTTCCGCTGGCCGCCGGTTTGGGCGGCGGCAGTGCCGATGCCGGAGCATTGCTCAAACTGCTCAATGAATATTATTCAGCTCTGGATGAGGAAAATCTGACCCGGCTGGCATTCTCGCTGGGGGCGGATGTGCCGTTTTTTCTCCACCGTCGCGCCGCATGGGTGACCGGGGCCGGAGAGTATTGCCGGAGCATCGGGAAACTGCCGGAAATACCGCATATATTGATCGTCAATCCCGGATTTCCGGTATCGGCGAAGTGGGCATACTCCCATTTGCCGGCGGAACTTATCGGAGCTGACGATCCGTCGGCGGAAGAAAACTTTGTCAACGGCAGCGTTGACTGGCAGGAGTTTTGCATCAACGATCTGGCTCCGGCGATATTCCGCAAGTTTCCGCTGTTGGAGATCATAAAGGAACAGTTGTATGCCGATGGTGCGCTGGCAGTGCAGATATCCGGCAGCGGGCCTTCGCTTTTCGCTCTTTTTGAGAGTGCGGATGAATCGGCGGCGGCAGCGGTAACTGTGAAAAAACGTTTCGGTGCGATGGAAGGAATGAAGTTTTTTACCGCAGGATAGATTATGGATTTTCAGATAGCGACAGCTTTTCTTGAACTGCTTTTTATATTTGTGATTCTGGCGGCGTTGTGCCATCAGCGTGAACGTATCGGTATTGCTCCGGTGGTCATGACTTTCGGGGCGGTGATGTTTTTCGGAACATTGATGAGTGCCGCTGAACTCTATGCCCCTCTGCCCTGGGGAGGACAGATCAATGTTGCCCGGTTCGCGGTTTTTCTGCCGCTGCTGACCGCATTTCTGATGGTCTATATCACAATGGGGGTACTCAAGGCCCAGCGGCTGCTGCTGGGTATAATGGTTTCGTTTCTGCTCTACATCTACTTCGGGATGCTGATAAAAATGCAGTGCCGGAATATGCCGCCGGGAGCGTTGCGGGATGTGGTGATGATCGTGCTTACCGAAGGGACGGCTTCGGTGAATTTGAGTGCAGTATCCAATCTGATATCATTTTTCACCATACCGGTGCTTTACAGTGCTTTGCCCCGCAGGATCTGGCGTACCTGGCGGGTGATCGCGGCACTTTTTCTGTCGCTTCTGCTGGGGATGATCCCGGAAGTGATATTATACAAGCTCAATGGGGCTACCGGAGTTTTTTCATTGTACGGGATGCTGACTTTGCTGGCGGCGACTCCGGTCATGGGCGGATTGCTCTCATTTTATCTGACAGTATTGGGCCGGGAAGCAAGCGACAGCGGCAGCGGGACCTGGGATTTTGTCTTTGCCTTTTTCGGCAGTTACGGCCGGGTCAAGGAGCTGGAAGATGATTTGAGCAGTTGGGAAAACCGCTATCATCTGATTTTGCGGCATACGGCGGAAATGGTGGTGATGGCCGATGAGAACGGGCGCATTCAGGAAGTGAATATTTCGGCGGGCAAGATTTTCGGGGTCCGCAATCTCTCTTCGCTTATCGGGCGCAACCTCTTTGATATGCTTGGCAAGGTCGATCCTCCGGCGGATTTGCATGCGGCGGTGGAAAGTCCCCTTTATTTCAATTGCGTGGTAAATGTCGGCGGCGAGGAAAAAATTTTGTCGGCTTCTCTTTCTCCGGTGCGGTTGAAAGCACGGCTGCTGCTGGTGCTGGTCGGCCGGGATATCACCGGCGAGATCACTCTGGCCCGGGAAAAGGAGGAGCTTACCGAACAGCTCATGCACTCCCGCCGTATGGAATCTCTGGGCATGCTCGCCGGAGGGGTCGCCCATGACTTCAACAACTGTATTCATGCGATCATGGGCCATGCTGATGTGGCGGCGATGCTTTATACCGGAGATCCGGAAAAGGTTTCCAGCCACCTGAAAAAGATTTCAACTATTGCGGAAAAGGCCGGGAAACTGACTTCACAGCTGCTCGGATTCGCCCGCAAAGGCAAGTATAATGTTGTGGATATAGATGTGAAGCATCTGCTTAATGAGAGTATTTCCCTGCTCGACCCGCTGCGCAGACAGGATGTGGATATCCGCTGTGATTTTGCTCCGGGAGAGCTGATCATCCGGGGGGATATGATACAGATGCAGCAGGTGGTGTTGAATCTGCTGATAAATGCTCTGGATGCTACCGCCGGCAATCCGGGCGGAAGGATTCTGGAATTGAGTGCCGGAGCCGCAACGGCAGCTCCGTTGAAATTTGTACCGCCGTCGGATAATCCGGATGCGGTTGCTGCAGATCACATTTTTTTCGCAGTCAGAGATAACGGCAGCGGCATGGATGAGGAGACCAGAAAACGGATCTTTGAACCGTTTTTCACCACCAAACCGGTCGGTTCGGGTACCGGGATGGGGTTGGCGATGGTCTACGGGACAGTTACCCATCACCGGGGATGGATACAGCTTGACAGTACTGTCGGAAAAGGAACTCTTTTCTGTTTCTTTTTCCCGAAAACAGAAGTTTGATTTCTATGAAAAGTTCCCATTCTGGCCACCGGGAACGGTTGAGAGAACGTTTTATCCGGGCTGGCCGTAATGCTTTAGCTGATTACGAATTATTGGAATTGCTGCTTTTTTATGCGATCCCCCGCCGCGATGTGAAAGGGACAGCTAAAAATCTGCTGCTGCGCTTCGGTTCGCTGCGCGGAGTTTTATCCGCTCCGGTGGAACAGCTTATCCATTCTGACGGTATCGGTCCGGGGGCTGCAATACTTTTCCAACTGTTCCGGGAACTGGGATTGGAATTTATGACTCAGGAACTGACGGAAAAACCGGTGCTGAAAAGTCCGGATACGTTGCGGCGATATCTGGTCACTTCTTTTGCTTCCTGCAGTGAGGAGGAGTTGAAGCTGCTTCTGCTGGATAAAGATTACCGGCTGCTGGATGTACTGACATTCCCCGGTACTCTTAACGCTGTGTCTGCAAACCGGCGGGAGTTGGTCCACCGGCTTTTGGCCTGCCGGACAGTCCGGCAGGTGATTATATCGCATAATCACCTGCCGGACAGTCCGGCAGGTGATTATATCGCATAATCACCTGAAAGAAATAATCCCTTCCATGACAGATATCCGCAATACGATAGTTATGAAAAGTATCCTGCAGGAATTATCCATCACCCTGCTGGATCACGTAATCGTTTGCGGCAACCGGTGCATGTCGATAATGAAACATTCAGCGGTGTTCACCGGGGATACCAGCAGGCAAAGCTCCTCCCGCCGTCATTGATGACTGTTACCGGCGGTTTTTCCACTTTGCAGCGTTCCCGGGCAAAGGGACAGCGTTCATGGAAAGGACATCCGGATGGCGGAGCCAGCGGTGAGGGGACATCGCCGGTCAGGCGGATACGGTTCTGCAGACCTTTTCCCGGTGACGGGACCGCAGACAGCAGAGCTTGAGTGTAGGGGTGACGCGGGGATGAAACCAGTTCTCTTGCGGGGGCACATTCAACGATATTGCCCAGATACATGACCAGAATGCGGGCAGAAATATGTTCGACCACCGCCAGATCGTGTGCGATAAACAGAAATGAAGTGTGCCGTTTTTCCTGAATTTCCTGCAATAAATTGACGATCGCCGCCTGAACACTGACATCCAGTGCGGAAACCGGTTCATCCGCAACGATGAAATCCGGATTGGCGGCCAGAGCGCGGGCGATGCCGATGCGTTGTCTTTGCCCTCCGGAAAACTGGTGCGGGTAACGGTTCAATGCTTCTGCAGTCAGACCGACCATTTCCAGCAGTTCTGCCGCCTTCTCCCGCCGCCGGGAGCCCGGCAGGCGGTTGTGCATGGAGATCACTTCATCCAGAGAGGAAAATATTGACAAACGGGGGTTGAGTGAACCGTAAGGGTCCTGAAAGATCATCTGGAATTGTTTGCGCATCTGCTTGAGTTCGTGTCCTTTGGCGCGGATCAGGTCTTTGCCGTCCAGCAGTATCTCCCCGGCACAGGGAGTTTCCAGTTTCACCAGAGCTTTGCCCAGAGTGCTTTTCCCGCAGCCGGATTCTCCGACCAGGCCGAGGGTTTCGCCTCTTTCCAGAGAAAACGACACATCATTCACCGCCTGAAGATAACGGGGTTTGCGGAACCAGGCGGAGCGTACTTTGTAACGGACAGAAAGATTTTTCACTTCGAGCAGCGGCATGATCAAATTTCCTTTTTCAATGCCGCTGAAGCGGCGCATATAATGGTGATATTATCCTTTTCTCCGGCCAGCAGTGCGCCCCGGATCAACCGGTTGACCGCTTTACGGGGGGAGAAATCATCACCGCCGAGAACCCCGGAAAGCAGCTGTTCCGGCTGCCGGTTGTACAGCCCGTCGGAACACAAAATATATCTTGCTTCCGGCATCCGGGCGACGGTTTGCATATCCAGATTCAGATATTTGGCTGTCCCCAGTGAACGGGAAACAAAACTTGTGTGCTGCAGACGGCCGGTTTTGCGCATCTCATCGTATCCTTCCGGCCGGTGGTCAACGGATAACTGCCGCAGAGGTTTACGGCCGGCGGTGCGGTAAAATTCGTATATGCGGCTGTCACCGGCATAGGCGCAGATGACCTCCCGGAGCGTAAATATTGCCGCCGCGACCGTACAGCCCATCGGTTTTACCCGGCGGCCATTGAAGTTGAAGTCAAATATCCGGTCGTTGGCATAAGTCAGTGCCGAACGCAGAAAACCGGCATCCCACCGGCTGCTGTCCACCTCTCTGGCCGCAGCAAGCAATTCCCGGCAGCAGATGTAACTGGCCACCTCTCCCCGGCTGTGGCCGCCGATACCGTCGGCGACCGCTGCCAGCACAGCACTGCCGCCAGGAGGAGCATAGATCAGAAAATTGTCTTCATTATGGTGACGGACAGGTCCGGCATTGCTCTCCCCGGCGATCTCCAATCCGGCAAAATTGATATTCATGGCAAAAAATCTCTTGAAAAATCGTCTTTTGTTTAGTATAGTATGAAAAACGCTTAAAAGCAAATGGTTTTTTAACTTCCGGAGATAAATATTGATGAAAAGTTTTCATTTTATCGGAGTCGGCGGTATCGGCATGAGTGCCCTGGCCGCCGGGGCCGCCGAATGCGGCTGGCAGGTCAGCGGCAGTGACCGGGGGGCGGATAAGCCGGAAAATGCCCCGCTGATATCGGCTTTGCGGGCACAGGGAGTGCAGATTTTTCCGCAGGATGGTTCCCGTTTTGCTTCAGGAGAACTGCCGGATGCTCTGATTTACAGCACTGCCATCGAAGAGGATAATCCGGATTTGCTGGCCGCCGGAAACATCCCCCGGATGCACCGGTCGGAATTTCTGCGGCTCCTGCTTGAAAATTCCGGCAAAACAACCATCGCTGTGACCGGAAGCTGCGGGAAAAGTTCAGTGACCGCCCATCTGACCGAAACTCTGGATAATATGGGGGCTGATCCGGAAATGATCTCCGGAGCATTGTCCAAAAGTTACCGGAGAAGTGACAACGCCGGGAATTACCGGGCCGGAAAGGGCAAATATCTGGTCTTTGAAGCCGATGAAAGCGATAAAAGTCTGCTGGCTTACGGGGCGGATTATGCCGTGATCCTCAACATCGGTACCGATCATTATGAACAGGATGAATTAGCGCGGGTTTTCGGGGAGTTCCTGAAAAATATCCGGCGCGGTGCAATCCTTTCGCGGCAGGTGGCCGATGCTCTGGCCGACCGGATACCGGAACATCTGCAGATCCGGATATTCGACGCTGAAAACGGCAGCGAAAAAGCTTTGACCCTTCAGGAGTATCTGCCCGGAGAACCGCCGATGGCACGTTGTGCCGACGGCACACTGCTTACCTTGCCCGCCATCGGCAGACATGTGGCCCTCAATGCGCTTGCCATTTTGGGACTGGCCGAAATGCTGGGATTTGAGAAAAACAGTGTCATCGGGGCCTTATCCCGTTTCGGCGGGGTTTGGCGGCGTAATGATTTTGCCGGAAAAACTCCTTCCGGAGCAATGGTTTATGATGATTATGCCCACAATCCGGAAAAGATCATTTCCTGTCTGTCCGGCATGCGGGAATCTGCCCGGGGGCGGCTGCTGGCAGTCTTTCAGCCGCATGGATACAAGCCATTCGGATTTATGGAAAAAGCTCTCTTTGAGAAGCTTGAAGCATTCCTCCGCAAAGATGATATCTTTATTCTTATGGAACCATTCTATGCCGGAGGCACCTCCAGTTTTTCTCCACACAGCTGTGATGTCTGTCATTCATGGCAGCAGGCCAGTGCCCGCCCGGAGTGTTATCTGGAATTGAGTGACCGGGAAAAACTTAAAACTTTTATTCAGAAAGAGGCCGCTGCCGGAGATGTCGTTGTGATCATGGGGGCAAGAGATAATTCATTGAGCATTTTTGCTCACGATCTGACCTTGTAAAATTTCCCCGCCGGAGATATATTAAACAATTGTCCCGTCAACCGTCAGATGAAAGAAAAGCAAGAGAGGAATCCTCCTGATGAAAGCTGTTATCAGTGTTACCGGTTGTGATGCCGTCGGCATCATCGCCAAAGTCAGTGCCGTTTGTGCCGAATATGAAGTCAATATCGTAGATATATCCCAGACTGTACTGCAGGAGTACTTTTCCATGATAATGCTGGTGGAGATCGACCGGATCAATGCCCCGTTCACCGCTTTTGTCGACCGGATGAGCGAATTGGGAAAACAGAACCGTCTGGAAATTCACACCATGCACGAAGATATTTTCAATGCAATGCACCGGATTTGAGGAGATGGCCGCATGTTGAAAAATCATGATATTTTTGAAACTATCAATATGATCCGGGAGGAGTGTCTGGATATCCGGACCATCACGATGGGTATTTCGCTTTTCGATTGTCAGAGTGATGATGAGAAACGTTTATGTTCCCGGATCTATGACAAAATAATGTATCATGCCCGTGATCTGGTGCAAACCGGTGCCGATATCGAAAAAGAGTATGGCATACCCATTATCAACAAACGGGTATCGGTCACTCCGGCAGCATTGATGTGCGGCAATATTTCCCGGGATGGCGCGTTGAATATCGCTCATACTCTGGATCGGGCCGCCGCTGAATTGGGAATAAATTTTATCGGCGGTTACAGTGCATTGGTGCAAAAAGGCTTCACCAACGGCGCACGCACCTTGATTTCCGCCATCCCTGAAGCTCTGGCCACGACCCGGAGGCTCTGTTCGTCCGTAAATGTCGCTTCCACCAGGGCCGGGATCAATATGGATGCGGTGGCGTTGATGGGGAAAGTTATTTGCGAAACTGCCGAATTGACCCGCAATGATTCGGCTATCGGCTGTGCCAAACTGGTGGTTTTCGCCAATGTGCCGGAGGATAACCCCTTTATGGCCGGGGCTTTTCACGGCATGGGAGAACCGGAAACTGTTATCAATGTGGGTGTTTCCGGACCGGGAGTGGTGGCTTCCGCCATCCGCCGTGCAGGCGATGAATGCAATCTGACCGAAATCGCCGAAACGATCAAACGGACCGCTTTCAAGATCACCCGGGTCGGACAGCTGGTGGCAAAATTGGCCAGCGAAAGATTGAATGTCCCTTTCGGCATCGTCGATCTCTCTCTGGCTCCGACTCCGGCGATCGGAGATTCGGTGGCATACATTCTGGAATCTGTCGGGTTGGAAAAGTGCGGATGCCCGGGAACTACGGCCGCATTGGCCATGCTCAATGATGCTGTGAAAAAGGGCGGAGTGATGGCTTCCAGCCACGTCGGCGGTCTTTCCGGAGCATTTATCCCGGTTTCCGAAGATGCCGGAATGATCGAAGCCGCCCGGTGCGGCGCACTTTCACTGGAAAAACTGGAAGCGATGACCGCAGTCTGTTCAGTCGGGCTGGATATGATCGCCATTCCGGAGGATACCCCGCCGGAAGTTATATCCGGGATCATCGCCGATGAGATCGCTATCGGAGTGGTGAATACCAAAACAACTGCCGTCAGACTCATCCCCGCCGGTAAAGCCGGAGACATGATAAGTTTCGGCGGATTGCTCGGTGAAGCTCCGGTGATACCGGTGTCCCGTTATTCCCCGGCAAAGATGATAAAGCGCGGCGGCAGGATCCCTGCACCTTTGCAAAGTTTGAAAAATTAAGGAGTACTCATGGCTGTTGATTTCGTTCATTTGCATCTGCATACCCATTACAGTATGCTCGATGGAGCATGTACAGCCGCCGGTTTGATACCGATGGCCAAAGAGATGGGAATGCCGGGGATCGCCATTACCGATCACGGTTATATGGGGGGTACGGAGGAGTTCCATAAAAAACTCACCGCCGAAGGTTTGACTCCGATCATCGGGGTTGAAGCCTATGTTTCTCCCACCACCCGGCAGGATACCAATCCGGCGGTCGATTTTATCAAAGGTTTTCACCTTGTTCTGCTGGCGGAAAACCAGAAAGGTTACCACAACCTCTGCAAAATAATGAGCGAATCATGGCGCAGCGGATTTTATTACAAAGCCCGTTGCGATAAACAGCTGCTGGCGCAGTACCACGAGGGATTGATCGCCCTGTCTGCCTGTATCGCCGGAGAGATCCCCCGCAAACTTTCCATCGGAGATATGGCCGGAGCAAACAAGTCACTTGATGATTATCTGGAAATTTTCGGGCCGGAAAACTTCTTTATCGAGCTGATGGATCACAACATGCCCGAGGAAAAAGAGGTCAACCCCCGGCTGATCGAACTTGCACGCAGCCGGAATATCCCTCTGGTTGCCACCAACGACGTCCACTATATGCATAAAGAGGATGCCGATGCCCATGAGATCATGCTCTGTATCCAGACCGGCGGTAAAATGAGCGAAAATCACTTCCGTTTCCCGACCAGAGAATTTTACTTCAAATCTCCGGAAGAGATGGCTGAACTTTTCAAAGATGTCCCTGAAGCTTTGAGCAATACCAGACTTATTTGTGACCGCTGCGCCGCTGACCCGGTCAAATTTGATTATAAAACCAACCACTACCCGGTATTTTATATGCCGGACGGCAAAGAAGCTGACCGCAAAGTTCTTTTTGATGTCTGCTGTGCCAATCTGCCGATGCGCTATGACTTCACTTTCACTGAAGGTATGACTCTTACCGGGAAGCAAAAGCAGATAATGGACCGGCTCAACTATGAACTTGATGTTATTGAAAAGACCGGATTCTGCAGTTACTTCATGGTGGTTTCCGACTTTATCCGCTGGGGCAAGGAACATGGTATCCCGGTCGGTCCGGGGCGCGGTTCGGGAGCCGGAAGTGTAGTTGCTTATCTGATGTTGATCACAGATATCGATCCGCTGCGTTACGAATTGCTTTTTGAGCGTTTCCTCAATCCGGAACGGGTAAGCCCGCCGGACTTTGATATCGACTTTTGTGAAAAACGGCGCGCGGAGGTCATCGAATATGTACGGCAGAAGTACGGTTTTGACAACGTTGCCCAGATTTGTACCTATGGTCAGCTGAAAGCCAAAGCTGTGGTCAAAGATGTCGCCCGGGTACTGGATTTCTCCTTTGAAGAGGGTAATAAATTGACCAAGATGATCCCGGAAGATCTGAAAATGACCATCCCTAAAGCGATCATGCAGTCAAAAGAGATCGCCGAATTGATCGAAAAAGACAGCAATGTGGCCAGAGTTTTTGAATTCGCCCAGATCCTGGAGGGTTTGAACCGGCAGGCCGGAGTCCATGCCGCCGGAGTTATCATCGGCGACCAGCAGTTGGATAATCTGGTGCCGCTTTCCCGCAGTGCCACCGGGGATATGGTGGTGCAATACCCGAAAGAACCGTGCGAAAATCTCGGACTGCTGAAAATGGACTTCCTCGGTTTGCGCACGTTGACCATCATCCGCAACGCTCTGGATATGATAAAAGAACAGCACGGTGTGGAGATCAATCTTTCCAAAATGCCGCTGGATGACCCGGCAACTTACGCCATGCTCCAGCGGGGCGATACCGTCGGCGTGTTCCAGTTGGAATCCGGCGGCATGCAGGATCTCTGCCGCAACCTCGGCGTGGAAACTATCGAACATATCATCGCTCTGGTCGCGTTGTACCGACCCGGACCGATGCAGTTCATCCCCCAGTATATCGCCCGGAAAAAGAATGAGGAAGAGACCATTTATGACCATCCGAAAATGGAACCGATCCTCAAAGAAACTTACGGGATCATGGTCTATCAGGAGCAGATCATGCAGGTGGTGCAGGCTCTGGCCGGATTCAGTCTGGGCGGTGCTGATATCCTGCGCCGCGCTATCGGTAAGAAAAAGGTCGACGTCATGGCCGAACAGCGGGAAAAATTCATCGCCGGCTGCAAACAAGCCAGTGATATCGACGCTGAACTTGCCGATCAGATTTGGGAAAAAATCAAAATTTTTGCCGGATACGGCTTCAATAAATCCCACTCCGCAGCTTACGGGGTAGTTTCCTATCAGACCGCTTATCTCAAAGCCAATTATCCGGTGGAATTCATGGCAGCTGTGCTTACCGGGGAAATCGAAAACGCCGAAAAACTGGCATTTTTCATCAATGAGTGCCGGGAAATGGGGATCGAAATTTTGCCGCCGGATGTCAACAGCAGCAATATTCTCTTTTCTGTGGATAAAGGGCGCATCCGCTTCGGACTCGGCGCGATCAAAGGCTGCGGCGAAGCTGCCGCCAGCAAAATCATTGCCAGCCGTCAGGCAGATGGACCATTTACCAGTTTCCTTGACTTCTGCGAAAGATGCGGCAGTGATATCAACTCCCGGATGCTGGAATTTCTCACCCGGGCCGGTGCATTTGATTCATTGGGATTGCGCCGGTCACAGATTCTGGCTGTCGCCGAACCGATGATGGCTTTTGCCATTCAGCAGGCCCGGGATAAAGCCAGCGGTCAGGGGTCGCTCTTTGATCTGCTGGGCGGAGACAGCGATGACAGTATGAGTACCGGAGTTCCGATCCCGGATATTCCGGAATTCGACTGGCTGGATCTGTTGAAAAGCGAAAAAGAACTGTTGGGATTTTATGTTTCAGGACATCCGCTGCAGACAAAAAGCATGCTGCTCAAATCTTACGGTACCCCGCTGCTGAAAATCGATACCCTTAATGCCGAGATGAAAGAAAATCACTCCGAATCCACCTCTTTGCGTCTGGCGGGTATGGTCAGCAGTTTTGTCAATAAAATCAGCAAGAAAACCCAGAAACCATTTGGCATAATGCTGCTGGAAGATTTGGAAAGCAGTTGCGAAATAATGCTTTATGAACGCACTCTCAACTCTTTGAAAGAACGCGGCATTTCTCTGAATGTCGGGGATGAGGTCATTCTTGAAGTTACCGCCCGGCGCAATGATGAGGGAGAGCGTCCCCGGCTGGCGGTAGAAAAACTCTACATGCTCGATCAGGCTCCCGAACTTTATACCGAAGAGATATATCTGCATATCTATGAAAAAGATTTGCAGCCGGATACCCTGGAAAAACTCTCTTCTCTCTGCCGGGAACGGGTCGTTCCCAAAGGAGCAAGAGTGGTGCTTTGTATCGTCAATGACCGGGAAACGGTTTTTGTGGAGTCGGGAATCGGGACGGTGGCGGTGGATATCGAATTCCTCAAGCAGTGTGAAAAGTTGTTGGGAGCGAAAAATTACCGGATAAAAGTAAAAGAGATCGCCCCGCCTGTTATATATTACTCTTCTTCCCGTGACAAAAAATAACCGGTGTTGCATCGCGGACTTCTCCAAAAAATCTCCCTGCGGCGGCGGGAGAGCCGCCTCGCCGCCCGGGCTTCCGCCCCGGCGGTTACAGTCGATTTTCCGGAGGCCTCCCTCTGCGGCATTCCGTCGGCTTCGCCTTACTCATGCCTTGAGATAAGGTAGTTTTAATATTATAAAATATTCTTGTCAAAACGTCGGATACCGGTTCAGTCGGGCAGGTTTGACTGCACCTTGTCCTCCGGAGCCTCCGACGAAGGAGGATCCTGCTCATCCGCCTTTGACTTCGACCTTACCTCGCACTGCATCCATCCGTCTTTGTTCCACTGCGCCGGGGCAATCCGGGCACAAAAAAACTGCTGCCCAACCTTTTTGAGATTCGGCAGCAGTTCCGTTTTCAATGTATTTTTCAGAAGTAGCGTTTGAGCAAACCTTCAAATCCTTTGCCGTGACGTGCTTCGTCTTTGGCCATTTCGTGAACCGTGTCATGGATCGCATCATAGCCCAGTTCTTTGGCGCGTTTGGCCAGATCGAATTTGCCGGAGCATGCTCCGCACTCGGCTTGAGCGCGCATTTCCAGGTTCTTTTTGGTGCTGGAAGTCAGCACTTCACCGAGCAATTCGGCAAATTTGGCAGCGTGTTCAGCTTCCTCAAACGCGTAACGTTTGTAAGCTTCCGCGATCTCCGGATAGCCTTCACGTTCAGCCTGACGGCTCATCGCCAGATACATGCCTACTTCGCAGCACTCACCCTCAAAATTCATCTTCAGACCGGCAACAACTTCCGGGTCGATGCCTTCAGTAGAGGCAACCACGTGCTCACAGGCATAGCTCTGCTCACCGGCAACCGCCTTGAATTTCGCTGCCGGAGCTTTGCACTGGGGGCAGTTGGCCGGAGCTTCATCACCTTCATGGACATAACCGCAAACACTGCATACAAATTTCATGATCCTTATCCTTTCTCACTTTTGTTTGATCTTTTATCCCGCCGGAAAACTCATCTTTCCCCGGCACGGTAATAAAATAACTCCACTTGGATGAATTTGCAAATGCAAATCTAAAAAAATTCTACATTTTTTTAACTTTTACATTTTTTTACAACTGAATTACGGTATTTTTCCGGGGTAACGCCATACTTTTTCCGGAAAGCTCTGGTCAGAGAAAATGGGTGCTCATACCCGCATAAAGTGGCGATATTCTTGACCGGATATGCGGTTTGGGCTAGCAGTTCTTTAGCCTGTTCCAGCCGGATATCGATAAGCATCTGATATGGTGAAATGTGATAACTGCGCTCCCACAGCAGAAAAAAATGCGGTACTGAAACGCCGCAGAATTTTGCCATACTTTCTATATTCCACGCTTTTTGCGGCTGCAGCAGCATCCGGGAGTGCAGCATTTGCATCGGATGAGGATCACTTCCCGGAGAGTGGATCACACTTTTCAACAGTAAGAAAAGCAGTTTCCCTACGGCATTTTTCCCGCTGTTGTCACTGCTGATGGATAACTTTTCGGCCTTGAGCATGAGCTGGCGGATCAATTCGCTGTCCGCCGCCGGGGAGCAGGATAATTCCGGTGAACCCCACGCCGGAGAGGGAGTCAGCAGAAAAAATATGCTTTTGCACGCACAGGAAGAGGATATTTCCTGATATCTTCCGGCCGGATGGATAAGGACACTGCCGGCAGTAAGAGTGCCGCGTTCCTGATCACACTGCCAGCAAAACTCACCCTCATAACAGAATACCACCATGTGCCGGGAGGAACACGGATATACGATCCGGTAACCTGACGGATAAGAGCAGATAGCGGTCATAAAAATATTCCGGCCGAAGTATTCCCCGCCGCCGAAAGTACTCAAATCAACGAATCTTTCTGAACTTCCCGGAGGGATAATAATAGTTTTGGTTGCTTTATTCATAATTTTTTACCGTTGCTGTCTGTTGTAAAATATCCGGTGAGATATTACATTAATATAGCATTGATGTACTGTAATTTAAAGTAGATAAAAAGGAGAAAAAATTGTGAAGGCAAAAATTTCCGTCCATCGTGATTTCACCATCGGCAAAGTCGATAAAAATATTTTCGGCGGTTTTGTCGAGCATCTTGGCCGCTGTGTTTACAATGGCCTTTATGAACCGGATCATCCGGCTGCCGATACCGATGGCTTCCGGGAAGATGTTATGGCTCTCATCCGGGAACTGGATATGCCGGTCACCCGTTATCCCGGCGGCAACTTTGTTTCCGGCTATGATTGGAAAGATGGCATCGGTCCCCGGGAAAAGCGTCCGGTGCGCGCGGATTTCACCTGGAAAGCGGTCGAACCGAATATCATCGGGCTGGATGAATTCATCCGCTGGTGCCGGAAGGTCGATTCGGATATACTTTATGCGGTAAATATCAGCACCAACACTCCGAAAGCGGCCGGAGAACTGGTGGAGTATGCCAATTTATCCGGCGGCACTTACTGGAGCGAAATGCGCAAAAAAAATGGTTCAGCCGAACCGCACAATATCAAATTGTGGTGTTTGGGCAATGAGGTCGACGGCGATTGGCAGGTCGGTCACATGACTGCTGAAGAGTACGGCAGAACAGCTCACGAAACTGCAAAAATCATGAAACTTGCGGATGATTCCATCAAATTATGCGCCTGCGGTTCATCGGTATTTTCATTAAGTACTTTCGGCACCTGGGATATTGAAGTTATGCGCCATCTGTTTTCCGACGTGGAGTATCTTTCCATCCACATGTATTTTTCCAACCGGGACAAGGATCTGCCGAAGTATCTTTCAGTACCCGAACAGCTCGACCGGCGCATTGAGTCCGCCGTCGCCATTTGCGATGCGGTGGCTGCGGAGAAAAAGTCGACTAAAAAAATAATGATCGCTCTGGATGAATGGAATGTCTGGTACCGGGGACAGATCAGCTGCGCTCCGGAAGATATCTGGCAGTATGGCAGGGCGCAGAATGAAGAGATTTACGATATGAGCGATGTTCTGGTGGTCGGAGGGGCTCTGTTGAGTATGCTCGACCATGCCGACCGGTTGAAGATCGCCTGTCTGGCCCAGAGTGTCAATGTGATTTCTCCGATCATGACCATTCCCGGCGGCGGATGCTGGAAGCAGACCATTTTTTATCCGTTCCGTGAGACCTCCCGTTACGGGCGGGGAATGGTTTTGCGGCCGGTCATAGACTCTCCTGCTTACAAAGTCAAAGGATTCTGCACGGAAGATATCACCTTTTTGCGCTCAACAATCGTCTGGCGGCAGGAGGAGAATGAATTGACCGTCTTTGCCATCAACCGGGCCGATGAGATGATGGATTTCACTGCACATCTGGAAAAGTTTGAATGTCTGGAACTTATTGCCGCTTCAGAGATACATCATGTTTCTGTGGAGGCCGTGAATTCTCCGGAAAATGAAGCTGTGCATCCGGCTGATATCCCGGAAGCCCGTTGCTCTCTGACTGCCGATACACTTACGGCGCAGTTGAAACCGCTGTCGTGGAATATGTTCCGTATAAAGGTGAAACCATGACAGAAAGAATTGAAAAACTCCGTGCGCTGATCACTTCCGGATGGCATCACCGTTTCCGGCGGCAGATCGACTGGCAGCTTGACCGGCAGTTCGCGGCGGCGGATGTTTCTCCGGTGCGCCGTTGTGCCGCTGCTTGCATTGCGGTATTGGATGAGGAACAACCGGCATTTATTCCGGGAGCGTTGTTTTCATTCATGCGGACGGTGAAGAATCTGCCGGAAGTGTACACGGCCGGAGAATGGGAAAGTTTGCGGAAAAAGTACACCTTTTCTGAAAAGGGCGTGCCATTTAATTTTACAGCGGATTACCGGTCGGTGATTTCGGCAGGTTTGCCGGCATTCCGGGAAAAAATCGTCAATACCATTTGCCGTCACAACGGTGAAACGCGGGAATTTCCGGAAGCGGCTCTGGCGGAAACAGATGCCGTTTTGAATTTGCTTGACCGTTATATCGCGGCGGCAGAAAAAGAGGGTCTTGTCCGGAGTGTACAATTGCTCAAAGCAGTAAGTTCGCGCGCTCCGGAAACGTTTACTGAAGCACTGCAATTATTCCGTATACTTCATTACAGTTTATGGTGCGAGGGCGGTTATCATCTGGGAGCAGGAAGGCTCGATCAATTGTTTTACCCCTATCTGAAAGATGATCTGGCCAGCGGCCGGCTGACTTGCGATGAAGCTCTGGAGGTGTTGGAAGAGTTCTTTCTGACCTTCAATATCGACAGTGACCTTTATTGCGGCGTTCAGCAGGGGGACAACGGTCAGAGTGTGATGATCGGCGGTTGTGATGCCGATGGCGGTGATGCGTGGAATATTTTGAGCGAAATGATTTTGCAGGCTTCATGCGAATTGAAGTTGATCGATCCGAAAATCAACTTCCGGGTCAGCCGTTCCACGCCGGTCGGACATTTGGTTCAGGGGTGCAAACTTACCCGTGCCGGATTGGGTTTTCCTCAATATTCCAATGATGATGTGGTCATCCCCGCTTTATTGAAGTGGGGTTACTCCTTGCATGATGCCCGGAACTACTCCTGCGCCGCCTGTTGGGAATTCATTATCCCCGGTGCCGGACATGAATTGGTCAATCTCGATGCCGTTTCCCTGCCGGAAGCGGTTCTGGAAACCATGCGCCGTACCCGGGCGCAGGATTTTGACGGTTTCTGCGGTGATTTGCAGTCTGTTTTGCGGGAAAAAGCGTTAAATCTGCTGAAATATTACCGCAATATCCACTCTCTTCCTGCTCCGTTAGCTTCGGCATTTTGCCCGGAGGCTCTGGAAAACGGCGGGAATATCACAGAAAACGGCAGATATCACAACTGGGGTATTCATGGCACCGGTTTTGCTGTAGCGGCAGATTCTCTGACCGCTATCCGGATGGCAGTATTTGAGATGAAAAAATTTACAATGGCCGGATTGCTGGCGGCGGTGGAGGAAAATTTTGCCGGCAGGCAAACGGATAAAGAGTTTCTCCGTCAGCTGCCCAAAGCCGGCAGCGGACATCCGCAGGAGTTGATCAAATTGGCCGGGATGTGGGAAAAATCATGGGAGGGATTGACCAACAGTCAGGGCGGTATCGTGCGTCCGGGGACTGGAAGTGCCATGTATTATATCTGGCACAGTCAGGATTTTTCCGCTACAGCGGACGGCCGGTCGGCCGGTGATGCTTTCCCGGCGAATTTTTCTCCGTCACTGGATCTGCCGTTATCCGGCCCGCTGTCGATCATCCGGGATTTCACTGCTCCGGATCTTGCCGGAGTATGCAATGGCGGCCCGTTGACCATCGAATTGCATGAATCGGTTTTCAGTGCCAAAGATGCCGAAATGAAACTTGCCGCCTTGATCGCGGAATTTATCCGGCGGAAAGGGCATCAGCTGCAGTTGAACACCATCAACCGCGATACTCTGCTCGATGCGCAGAAACATCCGGAAAAATATCCAAATCTTATCGTCCGGGTCTGGGGATGGAGTGGCCGGTTTGTGGAACTGGATACCGTTTATCAGGAACATATCATCCGCCGCAGTCAGTTGAGTTTGCCATGAAAATGTGCCGGGGAGTAATTGCAGAAATAAGGGAGTTCTGTCTGCATGACGGGCCCGGTGTGCGGACGACCGTCTTTTTCCGGGGTTGTCCGATGCGCTGTTTATGGTGTCATAATCCGGAGTTGCGCCCCGGCGGTACGGAAAAGAGTTATCTGCCCTCTGAAGCGGCTGAAATCATCCGGCGGGATGGGGAAATTTTACGTTCATCCGGCGGGGGGGTGACTTTTTCCGGCGGCGAAGTACTTGCGCAGGCAGATTTTGCTGAAGCTCTGGCTCTGGAATTGTCACCTTTGCATATCGCGGTGGAAACTTCCGGATACGGCAGTAAAGAGGCTTACCGGAAAATGTTGAAATTCGCCGGTCTGATATATCAGGATTTCAAAATCGCGGATGAAAAACTTCATCTCCGTTTCACCGGATGCAGCAGCCGTATCATTCTGGAAAATATCCGTCAGCTGAAACTTTCCGGTAAGCCGTATATCATCCGGATGCCGCTGATCCCGGGTATCAATGACACTCCGGAATTACTGCAGAAAGCAATCAGATTCATTCAGCAGGAACCTGGCAATCTTCAGGATGTTCAACTGCTGCCGTACCACGCCGGGGCGGTCAGTAAAATGCGCAGAATGGGATTGCCGGTACCGCCGGAACTGCCGGAAAATGACGGAGTTGTCCCGGAAGCTATCCGGCAGATGTTCCGAGAGGCCTTTCCCGGTCTGCCGGTAAGTATGGCTTAACGTTTGATAAATTTCCGCTGCCGGGCCGCTTCATAGAGCAGGATCGTGGCCGCTGAAGCAACATTCAGAGAGTCGATTTTTCCCAGCATCGGGATATTTACTTTCAAATCAGCCTGATCCATCCAGAAATCCGTCAAACCGGTCTGTTCCGCTCCGACAACGATCGCCACACCTTGCGTCAGATCCACATCGGTGTATTTGAAGTCGGTATGCGGAGTGGCCGCCAGAATTTTTACGTTCCTTTCCCGCAGATACGCTAAAGCTGAATCATTGTCACACACTCCCACCGGTACGGAAAAGATCGCTCCGGTACTGGCCCGGATGACATTGGGATTGTAAAGATCGGTCTTTCTTTCACAGACTATCAGCGCATCGGCTCCGGCGGCATCGGCACTGCGCAGCATGGAACCGAGATTGCCCGGTTTTTCAATGGTTTCTGCCACCAGATAAAGCGGAGAATCGAATTCCGGCAGTCTGGTCAATTCATGTTTCCGCATTCTGGCAACGGCCAGCAATCCTTCCGGGCGGTCGCGGTAGGTGACCTTTTCCAGCAGATGCGGAGCCAGCCGGGTGACCCGGACGCCGGAAGAGGCGATCTCTTCCAGAAGCGGATATTCATTGGTGCCGAGGAAATGTTCCGGGGAAAAATAACACTCCACCAGTTCCATTCCGTACTCCCGGGAACGGGTCAGCTCCCGGTATCCCTCCAGTATGGTAAGATTTTCCCTGTCGCGGGTGCGGCGGTCGCGCAGTTTGACCAGATGTTTGAGTGCCGGATTCTGGGCACTGGTGATGGAGATAAATTCCATAAATTGTATTCTTTCACTTGAAGTGTGTTGATATGACACATTACCGGGTCATTAATATACACTGGCACACAGTGCTTTTCAAGTTGCTGCCGCTGAAAAAACCTTCCGGCACGCTATTTGCTCTCTGACAGATCGGGAAACCGTAAAAGAAGGAGGATTTTATTATGAACATCGAAAAATTCACCACCAAAAGCCGCGAAGCTCTCATGCTCGCCAAAGAAACTGCCGAAAGTGCCAAACACACGGAATTGCGCCCGCTTCATCTGCTTTCCGCACTTCTGGAAGACCGGGAAAATCTGGTCAATTCCATTCTGGAAAAACTCGGGGTCAACCGGGAACTTTTCCGGAATAAAATCACCCACGCTCTCTCTCAACTGCCCCGGCTCGAAGGAAACGATCTGCCGGAAGCTGCCATGAGCAGGGAGTTCGGCAGTGTCCTTAATGAAGCTATGAAAAAAGCCGGAGAAATGGGCGATGAATATGTCAGTATCGAACACCTCTTCCTCGCACTGGCAGCCGGAAATTCCAAAGCAGCCGGATTGCTCCATGAAGCCGGTCTGTCCGCCGGAAAAATCCTGGAAACTTTGCAGACACTCCGGGGCAATCAGCGGGTGACTTCGCCGGATCCGGAAGGGACATTTGAAGCATTGAAAAAGTATTCCCGCGATTTGACTCTTATGGCGATGCAGGATAAACTTGATCCGGTAATCGGCCGGGATGAGGAGATCCGCCGGGTGATCCAGATACTTTCGCGCCGGACCAAGAACAACCCCGTTCTCATCGGAGAACCCGGCGTGGGAAAAACCGCCATCGTTGAAGGACTCGCCCGGCGGATCGTGCGCGGCGATGTGCCGGAAAATCTCAAGGACCGGCGCGTGGCGGCTCTTGATATGGGTGCTTTGATCGCCGGAGCAAAATATCGCGGCGAATTTGAAGAACGTTTGAAAGCGGTACTCAAGGAAGTTACTTCCAGTGACGGGAAAATCATCCTCTTTATCGATGAACTGCATACCGTTGTCGGTGCCGGTGCTTCCGAAGGGGCAATGGATGCCGGCAATCTGCTCAAACCCATGCTCGCCCGGGGAGAACTGCACTGTATCGGCGCAACCACTCTGGATGAATACCGCAAATATATTGAAAAAGATGCCGCTCTGGAACGACGTTTCCAGTCTGTGATGGTCAATCCGCCGGACGTGGAAGATACCATATCCATTCTGCGCGGTTTGAAAGAACGTTATGAATTGCATCACGGTGTCCGGATCAAAGACAGTGCATTGGTCGCCGCCGCAGTTCTCTCGGATAAGTATATTTCTGAACGCTTTCTGCCGGATAAGGCCATCGATCTGGTCGATGAAGCCGCTGCCGCTTTGCGTACCGGGATCGACAGCAGTCCGCGTGAACTGGATGAAAACCGGCGCAAACTCATGCAGCTGGAGATCGAATTGACCAGCTTGCGCAACGAAAAGGATGCTGCCGGCATCAAGCGGAAAAATGAGCTGGAAAAAGAGGCCGCTGAATTGCGTGAACGCGGCAAAGAGCTGCAGGCCCGTTACGATAATGAAAAACAGGCCATCACTCAACTGCGCGATTGCCGGGAGGCACTCGATCTGGCCAGAGGACAACTGGAAAAAGCTGAACGTTCATACGATCTGGAACGCGCCGCTGAATTGCGGCACGGAACTGTTCCCAAATTGGAAAAACAACTCGCCGCCGCCGAAGCGGCCATCCGGGCCGGTGAAGCTTCACGCATGCTCAAAGAGGAGGTCGATGAAGAGGATATCGCTGATATCATCAGCCGCTGGACTCATATTCCGGTAACCAAACTGGTGCAGAGCGAAAAGGAGAAACTGCTTTCGCTGGCGGCAACGTTGCATGAAAGTGTCATCGGACAGGATGAAGCGGTCGCCGCCGTCAGTGATGCGGTTCTGCGTGCCAGAGCCGGACTCCACGATCCGTCCCGCCCCATCGCCAGTTTCATTTTCCTCGGGCCTACCGGAGTGGGAAAGACCGAATTGGCCCGTACTCTGGCCAGACAGCTTTTTGATGATGAACGCGCAATGATCCGGATAGATATGTCCGAATATATGGAGAAATTCAGCGTATCCCGCCTGATCGGTGCGCCTCCGGGATATGTGGGATACGAAGAGGGCGGGCAACTTACAGAAGCCGTCCGCCGCCGTCCGTATGCAGTGGTGCTTTTTGATGAGATCGAGAAAGCTCACAGCGATGTATTCAACATTCTGCTGCAGATCCTTGAAGATGGCCGGGTGACTGATTCCCAGGGGCGCACGGTGAATTTCAAAAATACCATTATCATTATGACCAGCAATCTGGGCAGTTCCATGATCCTGGCCGATTCCGGCCGGGATGAGGAGAAACTCAAAGCTGATCTCAATATGGAATTGCGCCGCTGTTTCCGGCCGGAATTCCTCAATCGTATTGATGAAACACTTATATTCAAGTCGTTGTCTGAAAAAGAATTGCAGGAAATCGCCGGATTGCAGATACGCAAATTGACGGCCAGACTGCTGGAAAATGAGATCAAACTGCCGGTCGCTGCCACGGCAGTGAAGTTTATCGCCCGGGCAGGATACGATCCGGACTTCGGTGCCAGACCGCTTAAACGGGCAGTGATCCGGCTGCTGGAAACTCCATTGTCATACCGGATCATCGCCGGAGAAATCGCTGCCGGTGACAGTGTGAATGTCAGCGTCCGCAATGATGAGCTGGTATTTGAAAAACAGCAAGGGTTGTAAACTGTTGATCCCCCGGATGCTGTGAAACTTGCGCCCGGGGCATTGTCTGCGGTGACCGCGACTGTCATCTGTAACTGTGATACAAAACCGCCGGTGGCGCAATGCACCACCGGCGGTTAAAAATATCTGTTACAGCAGAACTGTAATCTTATCAGGCATCCATCTCTTTGAGCGCAGCTTTGCGGCTCAAGCGGATTTTGCCGGAATTGTCAATGTCGATGACTTTGACCGTGACAAAATCACCTTCACTGCAAATATCTGTGACTTTGTTCACGCGGTAATCTGCCATTTCCGAGATGTGGAGCAATCCATCCATGCCGGGAAGAATTTCGACAAAAGCACCGAAGTCACGGATCGTGACGACTTTGCCGCGATAGATCTTGCCGATCTCTGCTTCGGCAGTACAGGCGATGACCCGGTCTTTGGCGGCATTGAGCTGTTCGAGATTGGCGGCCATGATTTTGACAGTGCCGTCCTCTTCCACATCGATGCTGGCACCGGTCTCATCGGTGATCGAACGGATATTTTTACCTCCGGGACCGATAAGGGCTCCGATCTTATCCGGATTGATTTTGACCATATCGATACGCGGAGCGCGGGGACTGATATCAGCGCGCGGGGCGGCGATGCAATCTTCGATGACATCAAGGATCTTCAACCGGGCGATCCGGTTGCGTTCCATTGCTTCGCAGAGCAAATCAATGGGGATGCCGGGGAGCTTCAGATCGAGCTGGAATCCGGTGATACCGTCACGGGTACCGCACACTTTGAAGTCCATATCGCCGAAGTGATCTTCTGCACCGAGGATGTCGGTCAGCAGCAATCTTTCGCCATTATCCCCGGTGACCAGACCGCAGGAAATACCGGCGACCGGCGCGGTGATCGGCACACCGGCATCCATCAACGCCAGAGTTGCACCGCAAACACTGGCCATTGAGGTCGAACCATTGGAACTCATGATTTCGGAAACGCAGCGCACCACGTAGGGGAATTCTGCCGGAACAACTTTGGCTACGGAACGCTCGGCCAGATTGCCGTGTCCGATCTCGCGGCGTCCGGGACCGGCGATACGGCCGACTTCACCGACGCTGTAGTTGGGGAAGTTGTAGTGGAGATAGAAGCGTTTGACGGCATTGCCGGTAACGCTGGTCAGATCATCGAATTCCTGGGCATCTTTTTCATTGCCGAGTGTGGCGATGACCAGAGCCTGGGTCTCTCCCCGGGAGAAAAGCGCGCTGCCGTGAACCACCGGCAGGACATCGACTTCAGCGGAAAGCGGACGGATGTCGGTGACGGTACGGCCATCGGGACGGAAGTGTTTTTCCAGAATGAGTTTGCGGGTGATGGTGCGCACGTAATCATCGAAACCTTTGGCGGTTTCAAGATTGAAATCGGCATCGCTCATGTCGGCAAACTGTTCGCGCAAAGCAGTGCGGGCATTGGCCAGCATCGCATTGAGTGCATTCTGACGGTTCTCTTTGCCGGGGATAGTGCAGGTGCTTTCGATATCGGCGGCGCAGAAATCTTCCAGAGCCTTCTGGAGAGCTTCCGGAACGAGGTAGTAGTGATACTCTTTTTTGGTCCGTCCGGCGGCTTTGGCCAATTCGATCTGGGCGGCGCACTGCCGTTTGATCGCTTCATTGGCGCAGTACATTGCTTCGCGCATTTCAGCTTCGGTAACGAAGTTTGCTTCACCCTCGATCATAATGACCTGATCGGGCATACCGGCATAGATCAATTCCAGAGTGCTTTTTTCCATCTGGCTGCGGGTGGGGTTGACGATGTATTGTCCATCGACTTTACCTACCCGGACGGCACCGATGGGGCCTTCAAAGGGGAGGTCAGAGAGCATCAGACTGGCGGAAGCACCGACCATTGCCAGCACGTCAGCATCGTTGACACCGTCGGCACTCAAAAGCATGCACTGCACCTGGACTTCATGGAAGAAGCCTTTGGGGAACAGCGGACGGATGGGACGGTCGATCATCCGGCAGGTCAGGATCTCTTTGGTTGAGGGGCGGCCTTCGCGTTTGATATATCCGCCGGGGAATTTACCGGCAGCGGAGTATTTTTCGCGGTAGTCCACCTGCAGCGGGAAAAAGTCGCTGCCTTCGCGCGGTTCGCCGGAACAGGCGGCGGCGATGATAATAGTATCCCCGAGCCGGACCAGACAGCTGCCGTTGGCCAGACCTGCCATTTTACCGGTGGAGATTTCCATCGTTCTGGTGTCATCCAGTTGGAAGACGATTTTCTTTTCTTCACCCATGATACAATATTCCTTATGTATAGGTTATTATTTGGCAGAGAGTCGAAGCGGAACGCTTCCTGACGGGGATGTTTCCGGAAAGTGACCGGCGGAATCCCGTTATCACATCCCCTGCTGTAAAAAATTGGCACAGAAGGTGATAACGACTGAATCCCACATGTCTTTTTTTTCCCGGAATCTCCGGCGGTTTACCGCTTCTCGACCCTGCATCGTTATACTTTTGAGGTAATTATCGCAAATTGCCTCACTATAATATATCTTCACAAATCTACTTTTTCAAGTCCGGCAGGGTCACAGTCGGGGCGATAGCGGTCATTTTTTTGTAATAAGTCAATGCTGCCTGTGCTTTCGGCAGTTGTTTCGGGGCATCGGCCAGATCGTCACATGCGGTTTGTGCCAGTTGGACAGCCAGATCGTTGCGCCCGATGCTGTGCAGTATCCGGGCGTAATCCAGAGCGTATGCGGCCCGCGCGGCCGGAGAAGTGAATGCCTGACTCTGCCAGCCGGCCTGTGCCAGATCGAGTACAGTTTTCAACTCCAGTTTATCCGGCGGCAGCTGACACTCTGCGGTGGCGAAAGCGATCAGGATTTCGGGATTTTTTGCAAAATTTTTCTTCAATCTGGTAAAAAAGTCCGGGAGCAGACCGGTGTTTTTCTCACCCAGCAGGATATATTCCAATTCAAAAATCCGGTAATTTGCCGGAAATTTTGCCTGGGCCTGATGAAGAAGGGTCAGAGCTTCGGGTATCCGGTTGAGTTTTTTCAGCAAATCCAGCTGCTGTTTGAGCAAACTGAATTTTTCCGGATGTTTCTGATATTCAGCGGCGAGCAGGGCAAGAGCTTTTTCATTATCATTGTCTGCCAGAGCTGTTTTGACACTGTTTTTGAATGCTTCCAGCCTGATTTCCTCTTTCAAATCAAATTTTCCCTGACGGCATTTGGTCAATACCGCCGGTAAATTATTCAATTTCCCCCGCCAGAGGATGGTCCCGGAACGGTCCAGAAGCACGGTCAGCGGCAGAGTATCTCCCGGGCGGCAGAGCATCTCTTTCAAAGCTCCTTTATCGGCGTTGACCGGGAAACCCAGTCTTGCGGCCCCGGGGAACCGCTGCAATTTGGCGGCATCTCCGATCCCGGCTCCGATGAAGCGAACATCATCTCTGTTTCCGGCGGCGATATTGGCGACTCGGGAAAATTCGATCAGAGCCGCCTGATTCATCTCCCAGAGGTGGATAACGGTGAACTTTTTGTCGGCAAGTTCTTTCAGCGTTTTGGTGCTGCCGCCAATAAAAAGCGGCGACGGCAGGTGTGACAGACAGCTGCCGGTGGGCAGACTGCCGCCGGCGGCCAGCACTCCGGGCCAGAGAAGGATAAAGAGCAGAAGTTTCAGCGGCGGCATCACTTGTCACCGTGATAAGCTTCCGGCGGCAGTTCCACATCCGGCACGCGTTCTTTTCTGCTGATTTTCCAGCGGTTGTAGAAATTATTCCCCCAACCGGCAAGTTTGCCGTTCTGAAAGACCAGCGGGAAGCACTCCTCTTCGGTAATGAAGCCATCCAGCCAGTTGCAGTCATAGTAGTAGTACCAGAGGTCAGGCTGATTGAAGCTCTCATCTTTCAGCGGTTCACCCATGACGGTCAGCACTTCCGCTTTGGTCATACCGACCCGGAGCTGTTTGGAATTGTTGATATTTTTTTCCGCGACCTTGTAAGGATTGTACGATTCACAACCGATGGCGAATGCCAGAGCCGTAAATCCGGCCAGAAAAATACGTTTCAGCATAATTTTTTTCCTTTGTTCCATATAAATTGCAAATTTTCTGTATCCGGTTAAATATAACTCCCGATCGGCTTTTTGTCAATAGTGCAGTGCGATCATTTGATGGCAGAGCAGTTCCGGCAGAGTGAATTCCACTGCGCCATCCGGCGAAGTTGAAAAGGGCAATTCCATGTTCTGCGGTTCACAGGTCACCTTCCGGATCTGCCGGTTCAGGCGCAAAGTGAATCTGACATTGTGTACAGCGGTCAGCTCATCAATGACCTCTACCGGTTGGGTTTCGCGGGTGTAACGGTTGAATGCTTCACTTTTCATCCCCCGCAGAGAGACGGTCGCGTAGAGCGCGTGAAAGACGAAGCGTTTTTCTGCCGGCTGATCAAAAATGGTCACGCGTCCTTGAGAGGGCAAAGAGGTTTCCACCTGAAGTTTTCCATCCATAAGAGCTTTGATGCCGTTGAAGATGAAACTTTTGAGAATGACATTGCCGTAGAGGGCGTAGAGGGTGAATACCGGATGGGCGAAGTAGAGGATATTTCCGCAAAGTATTCCGGCACTGTATTCAGAAGCCTCCGGTTTATTCGGAGTGTGCCGGTGTGAACAGAAGTGCTGCCAGGTGCGGACAAAATAGGGGTCATAAACTTTGCCGAGAGATCTGCCGGAACGGGGCTTTATTTTCACTGACGGCCGGTACATTACAAAGGGAGTATTGACTCCCCGGGGGGCGAATTCATCTTCACAACTGATAAAGTTCGGTATCTGATCGGTTATGCCGTCGATCTCAACGGGCAGATCGAATGCCGGAGCATCACTTTCTTTGCATAAAAGTGCTTCACCGGAAACGATCAATTTGCCGCCGGCGGCAAGGAATTTATCAAGTTTGGCCCGCAACGCTGCATCCGGGCGCAGGTCATCGGCCAGAATGAGCAATTCATATTTGCTGAAATCTCCGGCATCATCCAGACGGTCAAAGGGGATGTGTGATTCCAGAAGCAGCCGGGAGATGCCGATTTCCACGCGTTCATCCATTTTCAGCGGTTTATGATAACCGACATTGGAAATGATCGCAGTTTTTGCCATACTTTGAGTATTGCGGCACCAGGGTTCTTTTTTCTCCACTTCGGCGTAAGCGTTTCCGATCAGGCGGCAGGTGCTTTCGTCGAGCATGCCGGTGGGGTGGAGCTGGTCGCCGACACTGCATTTGGAACCGTTGGCGATCATGGCACAGCACTCATAACGCAGGGCATCGAAAGATTTGAAGCCGCCGAATTCTCCCCAGCTGAAGTGAAATTTGCCGGTCATGCCCATAAAATCTTTGTCCAGAGTGCGGCAGTAGGCCGCCAGCAGCGGGTAGTGGTCGTAACCCCAGCCGCCGGTGGGCAGACTTTCAAGTTCAAAGTGGCTGTAATTGTCAAAAAGGTCACGGTTGCCGGGGGAGAGCAGATTGCTGTTGTTGTGGAATACCGGCCAATCCGGATTGACACACCGGGCGGCGGCGGTAATGCGCTTCAGATATTTTTTCAGTGTCCGGCGGTCGAAACGGAGGCGGTCATTTTCATTTTCCGGGTCGTAACCCTCTTTGAGCATGTCGTTTATGCACCGGGGACAGCAGCATTGATGCTGGACGATGATATCAAAGAACATGCCGTCGGCATCCGGAAACATCCGGGCGGCCTCTTCGGTAAGACGAGTTAAGTAGTCCAGATATGGAGAGTTGAAACAGAGGCAGCGGTAACCGGGTTCGAGGGGGGATTTTGCCCATGAGGCCAATTCGCCTTTGCTGTTTATTTCCAGCCAGCCGGGCTCTTTTTCTGCGACATAATTATTCAAACCGGCGGTAAGATAGATGGGGACTTTGACTCCGATTTCGTGGCAGGCGTCGATTTGGGCGCGGAGCAGGTTGAAGTCCAGATGCGGGTGCATCATGCCGACTTTGGTCGGGTGGTAACTGTAACCGTGATGGCAGCAGGAAAAGCAGGTGATGGAATCAGCATGGGCCATCTGCAATCTTTCCTGCCACAACTTTTTATCAAATTTACTGCCGATCCCGGGAATGTGCGGAGAGGTATGGAAATCCAAATGGATTTGACGGAAACGCAGATCATGTTTCATGGGCTTCACCTTTTCATAGCTTTTTGCTTGACCGTTGATTTTGTTTTCCCGTTAACATAGCACGATACAAGGGCAATGTCAAGTTTGGGAAACTGGAAATATTTTCAAACAACATGTTGAAAAATGTCAAATCTGTGCTATTTTTTACAAGGAGATGAGGTAATCGGAAAAGTTAATCAAAAAAGGATTGAAAAGATACCGTTGGTGAGATGAAAGAGGTAGTTTGATCCGCCGTCGCCCTTCGGGTTATGGCGGGACAAGGAGGCTGCCCAAAGCGTTGACACCCGAAAACGCTCCTGTTTCAGATCGCAGCGGGAATTTTCAGGATTTTGAAGTTGCCTCAAGAACATTATTGATATTTACCGGAGAGAAAAATGATCATCCGCGTGAGCAAAAAATATGAAGATATTGCCGCCATCCATGATGCACTGTACACCTGGAATCTGTCGAAAACCGGCGAAGAGAGGATCGATGTCCACGCCAAGCGTGAGGAAGAAGCGGAAGCTCTGCTGGCTTGTGATGCCGCCGGTACTGCACACGGGGGGATAGCATTCCATTGGAAAAATTCTCCGCGCCGGGTCTTTGTGGATTACTTTTTTCTGGATGATTCTCTGCGCGGCGGGGGTAACGGTAAATATCTCTTTGAGGAATTTTTATCCCGGGTGAAAGCCGCCGGAGCTGTCAGGGTGGATTTGACTACCAACACCTTTCAGGCTCCGGGATTTTATCAGAAAATGGGGTTCGTGACCGTAAACGAAGAACCGGGACCGGTGCGGCTGGTTCCCGGGAACATCCACTATACGATGCAGAAGAAACTTGATTGATATCTGTCAGATACCGGTGATTTCCCGGGCATCATCAAGGACGATCTTCTGCCGGCAGTCGGGCGCGGTGAGGGATATGTCACAACCGGAAAAATCCACTTTTCTGACATGGCGCATAAAAATTCCGTATGCCGGTAAAACACCGTAATATCCGATTTCCGGGTAGCCGTCGGCGAATTCCGGTATTCCGGCATCCTGCGGTTCTCCGGTCATACTGCCCGGCAAATTGAGCGAGATATTGCGGAAAGATACATTTTCCACCGGGTTATCCGGCAATCCCATGATCGCCAGACAGTTGTGGGCATATTCCGGAACTCCGTCAAGGTAATTGACACTGCGGATGGCTTCCGGATGCAGAATGATATCGGCCCGCAGACCGCTGACGGAAATATTGCGGATGCATCCTGCGCCTTTCTGCGGGGAATCATCATAACAGCGGCCCCGGCTGCCCAGCCGGATAAAGAACGGATTGGCCGCCTGGGTCACGGTAACATCGGAAATCGTGATATCTTCAAGGCGTGCGCCGTCGGCACTGAAAAGTTTGATCGCTCCCATATTGCCGCGCATAATGCGGCAGTTGCAGAACTTCACCTGCCTGATATCACCGTAAGTTTCCGTGCCTACCTTGAATGCGGCCGCCATTGAACGCAATTCACAGCCGGAAATGGAGATGTTTTCACAAGCCCCGGCGGCGGTGCTTTTCAAACAGACCGCATCATCGCCGGAATCTATCTGGCAATCTCTTACTTCCACCTTTTTGCAGCTGTCGATGTCGATACCGTCATTGTTGCTGTTGGCATGGCTGAAAATATCCAGATGGTCGATGATCACATTTTCGCAACTGCGCAAGTGGCAGGTCCACGCCGCCGGAGCTCTCAATTTGATATCTTTGAGGGTGATATTGCGGCAGTTGACAAAGCGCATAAGCATGGGGCGCAGGGGGAATTCCGGACCTTCAAGGGGGAATTTGCCGCCCTGACCGTTGATTTCGCCGCCGCCGGTCACAGAAGCATTTTCAATATGATCGGCCATGATCAATGCTCTGCCGCGCTCCTGGGCGATGCCGTCACTGAATTTATCGGCCGCCGCCGGGTAATCAGCCAGATCTGCCGAACCGGTGATGATGCTTCCTTCCGGAATGACCAGATGGATATTACTGCGCAAAAAAATGGTTCCGGTCAAATAATTCCCGGGGGGGAGTACTACCTCCCCCCCGCCGGATGCCGCACACAAATCTATCTCTTTTTGAATGTCAAACATGCTGCCGGTCACCATGATTCCACTTTGTTGCCGACGATGACACTGACTCCACTTGTCCACTTTGCCTTATTGGGACTTCTGTCATCATCAATATTCTGCAGATAATTTTTCATATCAGCAAACTGTTTCAACTCTGCATGACCGTCCACAAAACCCATAGGCAAGCTGCCGCCGTGACGGAATGACAAAGATCCATCACTACTTGCAGTGTATTGAGAATATGCCACATTCGGTGCGCTGACCATGCTTGCATCTGTGATGATCAGGGCTTCAGTTGGTTTTGCTAATTTGGAGAGATGAATAACCACTCCCTTGGAATTCTCTGAACACAAATCAGTTTCAGAACTACTCATGCCTAAGGCATACTTTTTGTCATAAGGTGTTGCATATATAGTCCAACGATTATATATATTGTTGCCGTGACTGGTCGGAGTGGCGTTGGCAGACGGACACTCAATTGAAGCAGGGTCAAGCAGTTTTGGCATATTAACGCCATAATGACCAGCATTGTTCTGAATATTGGTATAGTCTGGACGCGCGAGAGCCATGTGGAAACCTGTATAGGCACTGAAAGTAAATGGTACAGATGATGCTCCGCAGGAATCTGCATACATCTGGAATGCAGTGACACACTGCTTCATATTGTTGATACAGCTGGCGGCGCGGCCGCGTTCACGGGCAGAGTTGAGTGCGGGCAGCAGAATTGCCGCCAGAATGGCGATGATCGCGATAACGACCAGCAGTTCGATCAGAGTGAACCGCATGCGGTTCAGAACAGTGCACTGTTCTGAATAATACTTTTCCGGGACAGAAAACTTTTTCATCTTTTACTCTCCTTTTTTGGGGTTATTTTTCGATCACGACCTGATCGCGCAAATAGATGCCATCGACCAGTTTGATGATCAGTTTCTGATACTTGTTTTTCAACGGCAGCAGTACTTCACCTTTGTACGGCTGGCAGATCACGACATCTTCATCGAATTTGTCTTCATCATAAGCGACTTTCAATTCCAGTGCATCATATTTGGGATCTTTATCGCCGACGGTGATGTGAAGCATCCCGTCAGAGGTGATCTCCGCTTTGAGCAGCTGCGGCAGCCGGACGATGTTTCCGGCAGTGTCACCGGCAATATCAGCTGTCAGCCGGACTTTGCCGTTGACCTTGCGCATGGCAGCTTCTTTGTCGGCCCACAACTCCATATAGTGAACTCCGGGGATATCCTCCACTTCCAGAATTTCCGCTTTCACCGGAGCCTGACTGCGGTTGTAAACGCCGTAAAGCACCTTTTCATTGCCGGGAGCCGGGAAGTAGTTGGCCGCCACATCTTTATGCAGTGTCGGAATATACGGCACCGGATCGACACAGGCGGAGATCACATCGGCATTCTCCTCAAGCGTGCGGGCGGCAAATTCACCTTCCCCCCGGGTGACACAGAAGCCGACCGCGTTAAAGAGTGACATCATCGCACCCTCTCTGGGGAAGCCGACCGTGTGCATCCACACTTTGCTTTCCGGGAATGTGAAGCGGCTGAAAACCAATTGATAAGCATTCAGTTTCCGGTACGGTCCCCAGCGGCCGGTGTCGGCAAAACCGTTGATGTTCTGGGAGAACCAGCCGTCAGTATACTGCATGATGTAATCGGTTCCGGCGTGTTCAGTGGTGACGGAAGCTTCCGGATTGGCTTCGTAAATGCGATCCTGAAACATCGATATCGCCCCGGCAAGTTTATCCACCGCCATCGTATTGCGGAAGGTGCCGTCGTTATGTTTATGTTCCGGATTGTAGCAGTGATAGTTGCGCGCCATCACATCCAGCCGCAGGCCGTCAGCACCGGTTTCTTTGATGATCCGGCCGAATTTTTTGCTCAAATAGTCCACCCACTCATGTTCCATCGGACAGAGTACATAGTCTCTCCCCGGACGGCAGTAGCTGGTCTTGTATTCCCCGGGACCCCACATCTGGGCACTCTTTTTGCCGAAAAGCCGGTGCTGATCGGTTCCTTCCATAGCCATTTCCGGGAAGGTGTAGAATACCAGTCTGCCGCCTTTGGCGCGGACATCTTTGATCTCCTGCCGCAGAGCCGGTAAGCCGCCCCGGGCGATGTTATACTCATAATTGCAGCCGGTAGTGATATTTTTTCTTCCTATCTCATAAGTGGTCAAATAGGCATTCTCTTTGCCGTAATCCCACCAGAATGCGATCTCCTGCAAGCCGCGTTTTTCCGCTTTGCCCATCGCTTTGGCGTAAGCATAACGCTTGTTGACCACGTCGAAGTGACCGCCCTGATGGGTGCGCGGAGTCATCTGGTGATGGTTGCTGTTGGGATGGCTGGAAAGATGGATGAAACAATCCTGATACCAGCGGGGCGGGATGTGCCGTTTTTTCAGAAAAGTTTTGCTGAATTTCCGGTAAGAGGCTATTCCGTCGCGCCAGTCCGCCGGACCGACACCGAAACGGCCGGTGACCAGAACCGTCGTTTTCCCGGCCGGGGCATTGACTTCAAAGTTTCTCCAACCCAGAGAGATACCTTTGCGGTTGTCGAAAATCTTTGCCGGCCAGTAGTGCGCTTTGGTATCGATCGGACTGTAACCGATCGCCGGACGTCTGCCGTCAGAACTCTTGATCAATGTCAACAGTTTGCTGTAACCGGTGGTGTCGGTGGTAAAACCGTAGAAACTGCCGCCGTCGGCAGTGTCAAAGCCGCTCATCATCTGAAGTGTGGCCGTCAACCCGTAAGGATGATTCAATTCAATATCCAGAATACCGGCCATACCGGATTCAAAGGGGTAGAAAATACCGTCTTTGGCAATGTCTTTGTTGAATTGCAAACCCTGGATCACCCACTGTCCGGCAGCTTCCAGATTTTTGCCGGAAAGGTTTTTCAACTGCATATCCGCACTGTATTCCGGGGAATTTTCCGAGAATCCCAGCGTAATGGTCAATTCAGTTTTGCTGGAAGCTGAATTCAGCACAAAGACCAGGTCATTTCCCTTTTTACGGATGCTTTTCACCCGGTAATCCGCAGTTTTGAATTTGCTCAAATTGAGGAACACCGAGAAAAACGGCGTCGGTTTGGCCAGCAGTTCCTTCCCGGAATACCGGTTGACCAGCGAAGTAAGCATAAGTCCTTTGGATGCATCAAACTTCATGGCAAAGTAACGGTTGCTCACCTGCGCACTGTTTTTACCGGTCACGATCTTCAGCGGAGCTGTCGCCGGTTCCGGACGGGGAGCAAGAGCTGTCGGCACCGGCACCGTGTATCTGGTTGCCGCCGCTGCCGAAGCTGAAGTGGCACGGACACCCTCAAAAATCACGTTGTCCACATCCATATTGATCTTGCCGCCGTTTCTGCAGTTGATCACAAAAAGCGCATTCAGGGCATTTTTCGTTTCCGGAGCCGGGCCGGAATGCAGTTCCCTGCCGTCGATAAGATAGGTGATCTTATCCGCATCGACCCGGACTTCCAGCTCGTGCCACTGACCCTTTTTCAGCGGCGGCGCGGCTTTGCGCCTGCCGTTGACGGTCATATTGGGCCGCAGATTGGGATTGTTGAAGTGAAAGGCGTTGCCGTGTTTCATCCAGGGCGATACTGAAATAGGTCCGATGAACGCATTGAAAGGAGGAACCGCCTCATTTATCCGCAGCCGGGCCTTGAATCTGCCGGTGACGATTTTGGCTTTGCTCATCAACCGCAACTCCCCGGCGGTGTGATCGATGTGAAGCATATTGTTGTCGCAAACCGGAATTTTGCCGCCATTCAGACAGAGCAGATCCCAGGGAGTTTCCGACTCCTCCTCGATAGCGACCGCAGCAGTGCCGGTACCCAGTTTGTAGAAGGTCTCATTCATGCTTACCATGTGACCGGTACCGTTGGGTTTTGCCGCCGGTTTGGCTGACGGAGTGTTGTTGAAGTGTTTGGCAACGGCCAGATTCTGCGCTTGGGCAAGTTTGAGCATGCCCTGCACATAGAAGTGGGCTCCGGCTTCCTGCAGATGGCAGGAGTCTTCGCGCCCTTTGGGGAAGTTTTTGTGCAGCCCCGGTTTGAGCCACATGTAATAAGTTTTGGCCTTTTCAACGCCGAGTCCGGTCAGCTCCTGCTGTGACCATCCGTTAAGGTCGATAAGATCGGCCTTTTCTTCGGCGGCAACTTTGCGGGCGGCAGCACTGTATTTGGCAAAATATTCGCTCTGACTGATTTTCCCATCCCGGTAAGACATGAAAACTATCGGCGTACAGATGATGGGAGTGGCTTTTTTTGCCCGGACATCCCGGATGTACTGCCGGAGATTTTCCGGATATTCCGTATCCGGGTCAGAGTGGCGGTAAGCGTTCTTTTCGCCCTGATGAGCATCATTGTGGCCGAATTGAATGAAGACAAAGTCGCCGGGAGAAACCTGATTGAGCAGCGTTGCCCAGCGGCCCTCATTGCGGAAAGATTTGCTGCTTCTGCCGCCCCGGGCAAGATTGTGGACTTTTACGCCGTCTTTCGCGTAAAGCTTGAGAGCCTGTCCCCAACCGGTCTGCGGAGCGTGTTCAGCAGGGTAATCCGCCATCGTTGAGTCCCCGGCCATGTAAATATCCACTGCCCACAGTGGAAATAGAAACATTCCGGTTAAAAGTGAAAGAA
>SUVW01000009.1 GCA_015061815.1 Lentisphaerota bacterium | reverse complement strand
ACTCGCCATAAGCTGCCGGAGTTGTTCCAATGTTTCAGGACGGGCTTGCCGGATGATTTTTGCCGTTTCTGACTCCGGTTCCCAGATCGGCAAGGTTCTTTGCCGCAAAAAGGAGCGGTAATCTTCGAGCAATTCTTCCTGCGATGCTTTGGCAACATTGGTCAATTTGAGTTCGGTTTTCTTACTGGCGGCACTGGCTTCGGAGCCTTCCACAATATTTACCACCCCTGAGCGCGCCGCTTGAACCATCTGATCAAAAGTCCGGTCTTTGCGGTCAAAGTAATGTTCGCAAAAAGCGGCAGTAGCATCATAAATCAAAAGTCCGAGCTTGTATGTAACAAGTCTGCTGTATCCGCCGTAAGGGGGGATCAAATGTGCTGCGTTGTCAGTCTTTTCCATTGTCTTACTCATTCCAACTATCCCACACTTTTTCATTTTTCCTCCGGATTGACTATTGCGGCAGTCAGCAGTATTGCCTGGGTTTGACTGTCAAACAAAACCAGAACAAACGGATGATCAGCGTAAAACTTGTTGTATTTTACTGCTTGCGGTCGTATTGCTTCCGCTTTGGGGAGCGCAATTGTAACAGCAGCGACTTCGGTTCCAGTTTCATCAAGAGAAAGTTTCACAACCTGGCGGGCTTGGCTTATATAAGATGGTGAATTTTGAATCATACACAGAGAGCCTCGCCGGGAATCAAATATACTTGTCAAACCAACTGAACTTAATAATGATTTCAAGTCAAGACGGCTTTCCAGTTTCAGTTTTGGCAGTTTTATAATAGTTTTATTGTGGTCTGAACTGTTGCGGATAAAGTGCTGCAAACCTTTGCGAGCCAAATTGCCGGTAACAGTTTTCAGCGAAGATGGCATTTTCACGGTGGTAAGTACCAGCATTTTAAAGCGGTCATCCGCATAATCCAGAATAATTCCATGAATTGTACCATCGTTGTAATAAGGGACATATTTTTCATCATTCATCATATCTACATAACTATGATGTATTGCTTCAAAATTGGATGCTGACGGTGTCATAAAACGCTCTTTTTTTGTCAAATGTTTTTCAAATGGATTGAACCAATTTGCCTTGAAATAAAGCACATTCAAAAGAATCATCATGGGATCATTGGCAAAGTCTTGCGGAGCAAACACGTTATCAAACATATTGCGGCTTTCCCGTTTGATGATTCCATTCAGAACCATCGCACACTCTTTTTTGCGGGTAAGATCCAAACGGTACATCTTGCCTCCGAAAAAATAATTTGCATCCTGAATAAACGGCTGTTTCAGGGTATATTGGCGATCAAAAAGCACCGCATTGAAACTGTTGAATTCAGCTTGTGTTTTCTGCAAAGCAAGTCGAGCATTCCTCAAATCATGTCTGTCTCGACTATACAATCCCAGAACTTCGTTAAGTTGGGATGAATGCAGTTTGGGTGCCCAACCGGTCAACATGCCGAAACACTGCTGGATTCCCCAGGGCGAAAGCATAATATTCTGTCGTGGATTACTGCGATGTGCAGCATCAAAAACTTTTAACAGCGGTTTATCCGGCACTTGTTCAGTCCAGGAAATCGACCGGGATTTTACCCTGATCTTTTGTTCCGGCTCTTGTGCTGCCAAAGTAATGGCGAAAATCACAGCAAATGTAAAAATAAGTTTTTTCATTGGTCAGTCCTTGGTTCTGCCTTGGAAAAGGTGAAAGATTTTACTTTATAATCGTCTACGGTTTCTCCGGCGTGATTTTTGTGTGCCTGATACAAAGATGGAATGGTTTTCAAATGTTCTTTTTCAAATTTCAGCAGCCATTTGGACAGGGCTGAATTTTTGCTGACAGCGATCATTAGCAGATTTTCTCCGAAACGGTTGACTTGGTAAGGTTCTGAACAGTGGCGGAGCAAAAACTCCAAAGCCTCCTGACTTTCTCCGTATATGGCATAAAAAAGCGCAGTTTCACCATTGAAATTGGCTTTGGAAAGGTCGGCATTGTGTTTCAGCAACAACTTTATCATCGGGATATTGCCGTGCAATGCGGCTTCCATCAGGATCGTCCTGCCGCTGGGAGAAGCAGCATTGACATCGGCGCGTTGCTGCAACAGTTTTTCCGCTTGTGCAACATCGGAAGTTGCGGCAAGTTTATACAGTTTTGCTTCCAAAGTTCCGGCTGAATCCGCCCAATCTTCAATCTTTGCCGCCGGAATTTTTTTCAAAGCCTCCGGCGTTCTCCGGAATTTCTTCAACTCTCCGGCAAGACCTTTGGCAATTTTTGCACTGTTGCGTAAAACCGGCATAATATCTTTGGCAGTTTTGACTTCTGGTTCATGCTCCAAATTTCCGACCTCGTTTTTCAGCGGGAAATTCGGCGTTTTGATTTGGTAACGGCGATTCCACTTTTTCAACCAATCAGCTCTTGCTTCACTTTGAAACTGGGCGTTGAAAAAGCGTTCAAAAGATATACTTTCTTCTTCACCATCATACAAATTCAAAGTCACCATATCGCGGGGGAAATCGATCAGCTCCATTTTATACCAGTTTTTCCCGGTAAAAATGGCGGCACTTTCGACTTCCTTATTGACCGGAAAAAGGTCAAACAGTAAAAATTTTCTGCCGGAAGTGTCCATATTCAAACCGACAGGCAAATGCGGGATTTCCACGGCAGAACATTTGCCTGATTCTTCGATATAAAGGGTATCCTTGGGGGTGTCCACACCATCTCTGAAATAGACAGTAAGAGTCTTTCCGGTCGCAGTCGCAAGTTCAAATTTTTTGGCAAAAGTTTCCAACGCTTTGCGCATTCCGAGTGCCAACAGTACCGCCCCCGGATCGCCGTGTGCATACAGGTCTGCCACCGGCAGCAAGAGCGAACCGCAGAATATAAAAGTTAAAATAAGCTTTTTCATTTTTCAGTTATACCAATCATCATACACTTTTTTTATTCCGATAAAGCATCCGACAGATAACACTCCCAAGCCAACCTGCAATTTGAAAGCGTGGTGAACTCGCGGAACATTATATAACGCTCCATAAATCGCTGCTCCGGCAAAGCATATTCCACCTATGCCGAGCAAGATCATTAAAAGCAATTTCAGGGGCTTTTTCATTTTTCCTCCTCCGGATATTTCAATACCACAGCATTGCCGGAATAGCCAATATCCCGCTGCTGCATGAGTAAATTACAAATAATGGAAGATCAAGCAATATCGCACATGTGACCGCCCCGGTTTTCCGCCATACGCTGTTGTTATCCCGCCAGGCGATACGATGCACCTGTGTACCCATTAAGTATGGAGTGTCTTTGGGCCAATCGCTGTAATCCAAATATTCCGGAGCGGGGATCTTCTTCGCATCAGCAGGCAGGGAATTACACTTTTCACACCGATGGGGAAAGCCATTCGGAAAACGCAAAACGGTTTTTTCTTTATGTACTTCCGATAACGGATAAAGACGGTTTTTATCATCTAAATCTCTTACGGCAATCCCCATAACTGCTCCCGGCGAAATGTCCCGGAAAGTTTGAACAGGTGCTTCTATATAGATAAAATCCTTATCCTTATAAAATTCAGCAGATGACAAGATCGCCGCATCAACTTCGATCTGGTCTTCCACAACTTTGTAAAAAATCAACGAAGCGGTCGCCCCGAAGCATCCCGTCAACAACAAACAACCGCAAACTGCAATAAAAGTTAAAATAAGTTTTTTCATTCTTTCAGTTCTTCCAAGCATCATACAGCATTTTTATTCCAACTCCCAACAAAATCGCTTTGGGAATAAATAACACCGACTTTATTTCCTGATATGATAGATTTTTTCCATAAATCACTGCTCCGGCAAGGCATATACCACCGATGCCAAGCGAGATCATCAAAAGCAATTTCAGGGGCTTTTTCATTTTTTCTCCTGTTGTTTTCTTTTTTCAGAACGGATACGGTAGAGCCTTTCGGTAAAGCCGCCGTCTTTTTCAAAATCGGCGGCGAGGCGGGAGATTTGTCTTGCCAGCAGAAATGTTTCCTGATTGATCAAGCAAATCATCGTATTGGCGGCAACTTCTTGCTTGATGGCGTTTTTGTCGGACGAGTCAGACTTGTCGGACAGGTCGGACACTAAACTCGCCATAAGCTGCCGGAGTTGTTCCAATGTTTCAGGACGGGCTTGCCGGATGATTTTTGCCGTTTCTGACTCCGGTTCCCAGATCGGCAAGGTTCTTTGCCGCAAAAAAGAGCGGTAATCTTCGAGCAATTCTTCCTGCGATGCTTTGGCAACATTGGTCAATTTAAGTTCAGTTTTTTTACTGGCGGCACTGGCTTGAGAACCTTCCACAATGTTTGCCACGCCTGACCGTGCTGCTTGAACCATCTGATCAAAAGTCCGGTCTTTGCGGTCAAAATAATGTTCGCAAAAAGCGGCAGTCGCATCATAAATCAAAAGCCCGAGCTTGTACGTAACAAGTTTGCTGTATCCGCCGTGCGGAGGGATCAAATGCTCTGAAGTATCATTGTTTTTCATTTATTCTCCTCTTTGCCGGTAATAAAGATTGCTTTTATGGCATTTTTTATTTTCAACCGCCGGGCGGCAGATTGCTGTTTCTTTTGATATGCATCGGCATTTTCCCATTTGTGAGGGCAATCTTCTCGTAAATCCAATGGGAAACCGTCTATCGGCTTTTTAATGATTTTTATTTTTGCGGGTTTATATAAATGATTTTTCTTCCAATCCATATCCTTGATTCGTTCAAAGATTCTTTCAGGGACAATCAATCCACCATACTCGTACATAGTGTCATAATCAAATGTCCCGTCTACATAAAAGAAAGATGATGAGCCATAATGCAAGCGGTTACATTCAGAACAAAGGTAGCGGCTTGTGGTATCAATACACTTCCCACGGGGTTGAATAGAGTTTAGAGGGCGAATGGTCCCCCATTCATCACAAAGCTCTCCAGGCTGCAAAAGGTTGGTGTCAAAATAGTTTTCTTCGCAATTTATCTTTTCATGAGGATAATACAGATTGCCCATAGAAAAGTTTTTCAGTACATCATCCCATCCCAATTGTTCGAGAAAACTTTTTTTTGCGATTTTCACAGAAAAATGATGATTATATACCATATCGGATATGATTAAATCATACACACTCTTTTTGCTCAATAATTTCGGATCTGCCAGAACAGCATCCGGACAACGGTCGATGGGATAAAATTGCCGACACGAATGACAAACGTTGAAGTTATCTAATAAAATCTTACCGTAGATATATTCATTTCCACGTGGTACAATATCATACATGTTTTTCATTCTATCTCCTCGACCGGATATTCATTTGGCTGGATGACTCTTTTAGGAAAGAATTTGGCTTGATAATATTTTTTACTTTCGCCGTTCAGAGGGGTGAGTTTATTCCATTGCGGAACTTTTATCACCTTTTGCGGGAAGCGTCCGGCAAAAGCACCTTTGTCTAAAATACAGGTTTGAATAAATCCCCAACCGTGACGGTGAAAATGTTTGCTTTTGAAATCAGGCAGAGCAGATAATTTTTGCGAAAAAAAACGGATTTCCCGACTGGCGGGATCAGCGATTACCACCAGAATATCATCATCTTTTTCCGGAGAAACTAAACAAATCTCTTCGTACATCACTGAAGAAAACGGCTTCCACTCCGGCATCCAACGGTGCGAACCTCCGATTTCTCCGCCGACACGCCGAAGATAAAGAGCGAATTCAGCAGGCCAAATTATCTTTCCATCGCGACGGTACAATACTGCTATTCGGCAGGAAACAGCCGCCTTGCGTAAAAAACCTTTATTTAAAAATCTTTGGAGTTGTTCATTAGTCAGTTCTCTGCTTGGAACTTCGCTCAATCCGCCTTTATTCGTTTTAATCAGCCAACCGGTATCTTTTTCATAAGGAATTTCTGCGGGAATATCAAAATAAAAAATCGTTCGCGGCGTTGAATCACTGTTTGCATCAACATATTCTCCGACTTCCGCTTTGATCGAATTGCTCACTCCGGCAACGACCATGACCGGCAGCAGCACTATTCCGTACATCTCCATGCACCCGGTCAGGAGCAATGCCCCCAAGACCACAAATATAAATAACAGATTTTTCATTTCCCGTCCTCGTCTTTGCCCCACGGAATGAAGAAGATGTGCCCGCCGCCATCGTGTTTTTCCAATAATCGCCAGCAGAATGACCAACTGTCGCCTTTAGCGGTTTCCATGATCTTGATAAAGGGGAAGAATTCCCACTTTACCTCATCCTTGAAACGGTGATAGGAAAAGAATTTATACAGCAGCGAAAAACGGCGGCTGTCGGCATCCTTGCGGTTGCGGAAAAGCAATCCGCATAATACTTCATAATCATACATTTCCGGAGAATGTTCAGAGTGCCACAGCAGAGTTGCCAGCACCCGGCAATCATATTTTCCATCTTTCAATTCAGATTTCCACAACAACCCATAAGGAAAAATCTCCAGAGAATGGCGGGGGATATCTTTGTAACTTTCAAACTCTAAAAGCAATGGATAAAAAATGCGCAAACATGAACTGGATTTGTGATTCTGATACTCAAAGAGGAAAAACGGGGAAAACCAATCGTAGTTTTCGCTGTACTTAAACAATGGCCACAACCAAAATTGCTGCGCGTCTTTTTCAAAATCGGCATCAGCGATCGGATAGAAAACATGATGCTTGCCATAAGAATAATGATACAGCAGCATACCGATATTCAACATATCCAACTCTCCGCGATAAAATTCAAATGAAAAAAGCGGAGAATAAAATTCGCTTTGCGGTCTTTCAAGAGAACGGCTGTAAGATGCCAGCGGGAAAAATGCATAATATTTAATTGCGCTGGTTTCGCCCTGAATATAGTTCAGAAAATAGAACCAACCTTTTCCACGCCCGTAAACCGGAAAAACCAGAAACATATCATCCGTTTTGAAAACGTTGCCTGCCCAGAAAAAATCCTTATATCTGCAAAAAAGCGGTAATACTCCGAAACTTTTCTCACTGCTGTACCACGACGCAGGGAATACCCACACAAACTCATCATCGTGTATAAAAAACGGCAGCAATCCGAAATTTTCTTGTCCCTTCCAATAGTAAGATCCAACCCATCCTTCTTTATCATTAAATGCACACAACGGCCACAAGATTCCCTGTTCTTTGCCGTCACGGTGATAAAACGGCCGCACCGCAAAGCCCCGGTCATCAATATCGATCAGCGGAAAAAGAATCGATTGCCGTTTCCCTTCCTTGTAATAAAGGGGGAAAAGGTTGACCCCGTCCCGGTAAAAAGAGTTGTTCCCGGAAGCAAAGGGAGTATTGCGAGCCAGCCGCTCCCCGCTGACACACCCGGTCAACAACAGCGCGATCGCTCCTGAAAATATAAGCAAACGTTTTTTCATCGGGTCTTATCCTTTTCCGGTAATGAAAAATTAAACAGCGGCATCCAGGGCAGCAAGCCGTCCGGATTATGATTCAGCAAGCCGAGCTGCAAAGCGAAGTGACCGGCATCCGCTTTTTCAGCATTATTGATCACCCCGAGCTGAAAACGCGGCAAACCGTTACTGTGGTTAAATACACCAATTTGACAATATTGACCGAAACAGAAATCCAAGTTTATCACACCCAAATGACAAACCGCTTGAGGCAATTCTTTCTGACCGTCGATTCCACCTTTATCAAACGGCACTCCTCGTAAATTTATTACGCCGAAAAATACACCGCCAAAACTGCCGCCATGAAAATTTATCGGTGCCGCCGCTACCCCGTTCATAATCAGATTGCCCGCAAACAATGGGGCAATCACCACCCCATTTACACAATCGGCTGCCCATATCGGCGAAAATGCTGCTCCATTGACCCTGGTGGGCCCAAAATCAATCAGCCCTGAAAACGCTACGCCGTTGACAACAGAAGGTTGCATACCATTGATATAAAAAGGCAGTCCGCAACGGAAAATGGCGGTCATGTGCTGATTTCGTTTAACCATGCGCTTCATCTCCTTTTGATCAGACCAGCCAGTCCACACGAAATAGCCCATATGAACATAATCGTTTCTCAAAGCCAGTTCCTGATAACTGTCAAGTCCTCCGCTGCTGTCCTTGAAATGGCATTTGCATCCACTCAGCAACAGAACTGCCCCCAACACAAAAAATATAAATAACAGTCTTTTCATTTTTGCTCCGTTCAGAAAAAGTTTGTATAATCATTGCCGTCATCCGGAACATACAAAACCCGGTCATGAAGCAGCATTTCCCCAAATCCAAACAGCGGATATTTTTCCTCCCACATTTCAACTGCGGTATGATAAGAATGGTGTTCCGGGTGTCCGGTCTTTTCAAAGGCTTTAACTATAGCATTGATATAACGCGGAGAAATCAGATTGTGTGTGTAAATTCCGCCGCAATGAAACAGACATTCCTGATATTCTTCCGCCATCTCCCACTTACCCGGTAATTTGGAAAATTCTTCTTTCAAAGCGGCTTCGCCCAGTTCAAATTCCTGCACAAGTTCCTCTGGGGAAATTTTTTTCAAAAATTCTTTTTCGCTGTCTGACGATTGAGAAAGTTTGCTGAATTCTTCTTGCGAAACAACCTTGATTTCGTAAAGTTTCGGCGTAAATGTCGCCCGCAATACCAACCAATTACGGACAAGATAATCGTAAAAGAATTGCACAAAAATATTTTCTCTTCTTTCTGTTTCAGGTTCTGTTCTCATTTGCGACCAGTTTTTTTCGACAAAACTTTTGAATTTCAGAAATTCCGGCTGCAAATCTTCTGCCGGCAGTGAATGTTCCCATTTCTTTATAAAATACTCCAAATCAGCACATTCACCAGTATAAAATCCATAATCGACATCTGCGGAGATCCATTGAGTGAACTTTTCAAACATTTTACGGATGATCGAGGGGGTGTTTAAACGGTCACATGCGATAAACAAGCCGTCCCGGAAATCTTTTGAAATCGTGCCCAAGAATTCAATGACTTTAGCTTCATATTTTTTGTCGCAGCCCAAATATGCAAATAACAATTGGTAGTTGCTGTAATCAAATTCTGTTTGGAAAATAATCTTTTCCAATTTATCGCTGACCAGACAGCCTTTTTCTGGCAGCATCTTGCAAATTTCTCCGATAATATCAAAATCAAGATACTTGCGTTCAATCACTGCATTGAACAGCTGCACAAGTTCTGCATCCGTGCAATCTGAAAAAATACATTTTTTATCCAACAGGCGCGGAAAATGCTCAAAGTCATTACACAGAACGATTTCACAGGATTCTTCCGGATCAAAAACACAGTCATATTCTAAATTATTCAGCTTGAGCTGACGAATGATGATTTCATTGACTTCATTTACTGATGTCATTTGTTTTCCTCCGGAAGAGAAATATCCTCTTTTACGCTCCAATAATATATTTCTATGGGAGCATAAATTGCGATTGCAATCAAAAGGCATATAGCAGAAATAAAAAACATGTTTTGCCATTCTATTCCGACGGCGTAAAACAGACTGTCTAAGCAGCCGAAGCCGAAATACCCGCTATGATTTGAAAAGCCATCCACATCACAGTAATTCAACAAATTCGGGATGGCAACTGCCAATACACAAAGCACCGGAAGAACAATTTTCCGCATATACCACGGACGGGATGTTTTCATTTTTCATCCTCTGATTTTTCATTGGAGATGGGCGTTTGCCGGGGACCTTGAAGCCAGCGGATTTTGACATCGCGTTTTTGCCAATAGGATTTTTTTACCCTGAAAAATGCTTCTTTGGCATTCGGTCTGTAATCATATTCCTGACCGATCCGGACGGGATTGAGTAAATCTCCAATTCCAATTGGTCCTCCGTTCATCCAAATATAATATTGGTTACCTGTCAGTGCAATTTCAGGTCCCAATATATAAGCATCCTCTATGTCTATATCAAAGTAAACCACTTCCGAGTTATTATATGCCCGATAATCCGGAGTGTATGTTTCCAAAGGCGAGTCAATGTGCTGGCAAATGACCAATTTATCTCCGGTCATCAAAAAGTTTTTAACGGAATAAATCACTTCATACCAGTCATAACGCATAACCACATTCATTTTTGCGCTTCCGCAAGTAGCGTGTTCATGTTTTACCAGACGACACATAACAATATCGCAATTATCCCGGACAATAACTTCATTGAACACCTCCGCAGTCTGTTCCAAAGTTGCAACAGGAATACTCTCTTCGGAATCACAAGTCGCGCACCCGGTCAAAAACATCAACGCCGTCAGTATCGGCAATAATAACAGATTTTTTTTCATTTATTTTCCTCCGGCAAAATAAAGTTCAAAAACAGACACCGTCAACATAATATACCATTTGCCGGATGAAATTCAATTCAGCAAAGGATATTTTCAGAATATAAGACGCTTTAATGTATTGATTTCTTATCAGCTTTTGAAAAATTTTTTTCAAATGGTATATTAAAAAAGTTGATTTTTTTACAAACTGCGATAAGAAATTGCATTCGTCCTGCGTCTTATAGGGTGAAAACAAAATAAACATGGAGTATTTCCGGTGCAGGATACCATATACAAAAATTTATTTGCAGAGTTGATCAAAAACAAACTGCCGCTGTTGCGTCGGGTGGCGGTCAATATTGTCAACTTGGCAAGTGATGCAGATGATGTGGTGCAGAATGCTTTGCTCCGGGCATGGGGCAAACGCGACAGCTTCAGCGGAAAAACAGATGCTCTGTCGGCATGGGTCGTAAAAATAGTCATCTCCGAAAGTTATAATTTTTTACGCAAAAAGTCGCACCGGGAAAAAGTTCTGCAATATTTTTCTCCGGAAACTCCAGAGGAAAATACCGCATTGGAGGCTCTGGATACCGCCATTACTCAACTGCCGGAACTTTACCGGGAAACGGTGATCGTAGCACTTTTGAGCAATTTAACCATTGAAGAATCGTCACAGATACTCGGGTGTTCGCCCAATACTTTGTATCAGAGAATACACAAGGCAAAGAACATGCTCCGGGAAATCATAAGGAGAAACGCAGATGAATGAAGATATTCTTGAAAAATTATTAAAAGAAAAGAAAGACCGGGTGTACCGCTTCGAACAAAGTGAAGAGGATTTCCTCGCAGGTTTCATGGAGAAAATCGAACGCCGTCCGCATAGAATCCACTTTTGGCGTTATGCGGCAATTTTTGCGGCGGTTGTCGGAATAACGGTGCTTGCTTTGACTTCAATGTCCGGCAAGACAGGAGCGACTTCTGAAATAACAACTCTCGAGAGCTTGGCAACCAATAATGCTCCGGGAAAATCATTTGATCCGATGGAGGAATCTTTACGGCTCTTCGGGGACGAGGTCGCGGTACTCTTTGTCGGCAATGATCTGGTGATCGGAGAACGGATGAACACTGAATCGCCTTCCAATATTCTCAACGTCAAACTTGCCAACGATATTGAGCTGAAAATTGCCTGTGCCGACAATGATTCAATTTCCGTCAATGCTCCGGAAGTTTCCGGAAATGTCATTATTTCCCGCAGTGACCGTCAAACGCTGGTGCTGGATATGGATCTGCTTATTCAGGGCAAACGCATCAATACTCAAATTCCCATAGACAACGGTAAAGATATCAGGATGCACTCATGAAATATCATTTTGCCATACTGCTTATTCTCTCCTTTGCATTACCGTTTCTGTATGGAGCGGAGGATGATGCGGTATTGAATTTGTGGTCGGGAAAAAGTTACGATCTCCCCGGCAATGGCAAATGGCAGATCGTGAGCAAACACGGCAGAGTTCTGGCAAGCGGCAATGGTGCAATAAAGTTTCAACTGCCGCCGCTAAAAAGCGGAACCACTTTGAATACCGTTCTGGAAACAGAAAACACGGTCCGGAAATTACGTTTTCACTCCCCTGCCCCGCTGACCGGAATAATCGCAGTCGAATCTGCTCTGCCGCCGTCTCAACTCAAACTGCTGAAAAATTACGGAGTAAATTTTACCGGAAAACCGGATGCCGATGTGGTCTTTTCCTCTTCTGCAATTCCCGCTTTTCCGGGTAAATTGCAATTAGTCTTCCCTCAAAAAGCCGATTTTCCCATCACATTTGAAAAAACGTGGAAAACTATTTGCGATTGCGATGTACGCTCCCCCGGCTTGTTAGGTATAACATTCACCAGAAAGAAAAAAATCATCGACAGCAACGGCGAATACAACTACATCGAACTGGAAAAAAAACCGTACAAACTGGTCATTTTTTCGCCGGATTTCGATTTAAAAAACATTGAAAATATTGTTTTGTTAAAATATATTATAGACGTAAAAATCAACTGTTCAAAATCAAAAGGAGAAAACAAATGAAAAAGATTTTCACCACAGTGGCGATGCTGTTCTGTATCGGAGTTTTTGCAGAAAATGTCGTTGTTGTACCGACCGTTGCGGTACTGCCGTTTGAGTCCCGCGACCGTCAAGCTGCCAGTACCGATATGGGCAAGTCCGTAGCCGAACTGCTTAATATCGCCTTGATGGAATCCGGCAATGCCGATATGGTCGAACGTGCTGAACTTGATGCAGCTCTCAATGAATTGCAGCTTTCCGCAGTTGGTTTGACCAGTAAAGAAAGCCAGGTAAAACTCGGCCGCTTTATCGGAGCAAAAATCCTTATCACCGGTTCTCTTTTCAAATCCGGCAGCAAAAATTTTGTCATAGTTAAGATCATCGGAACTGAAACCAGCCGCGTTCTCGGCGCAAGTGCCAGCGGAACAGAAGATTTTACCGCCCTTGTGCCGATGCTTGCCCCGAAAGTTTCCGCAATTCTGGAAAAACAAAGTGCCAAACTCCTGCCCAAAGAGCAGAATAAAGAAGATGTTTTGAGCCGGTTGAAAAAGGTCGTCCAAGGCAAACAGCGCAAGGTTTTTGTAAAAGTCAAAGAAGATATTGCTGTAAGTGTGCCTGATCCGGCTGCGGAAACTGAATTGAAAAAACTTTTGCTCGCACTGGATTTCCAAGTGGTGAATACCCAAAATGAAGCGGACTATGCAGTCATCGGCGAAGCGATCGCCGCCAATGCCGGAAGTTACCACAATTTCACCTCTGCAGCAGCCCGTTTGGAACTTTCCATCTATAACAAAGATAAAAAGCTTCTTGCCACCGGCGCAGCAAGAGAAACTCTGGCAGGAGCCTCCTACCCCATCGCCGCCAAAGAAGCCATTGCCCGGACTGCGCTGAAACTTGCCGGGGATTTCTTCCCGGTGATGAAATAACAGGGCTGATTTGCTGATGCGCTCTCTTTTGTTGGGGATATCCGGATTTCTGCTGACCGTGTTTCAACTGTCGGCAGAGATCATTCCGGTTGAAAATTGGACTCTTGACATAAACCCCATCCCGGCAATCTCCGGACGCCGGGATGAGGAGCCGTTGCGCGACTTTATTGATGTCAAAAACAGTACGATTTTCCTCAAACATCCGCTTTACGGCATCGAATCTTACTCCGGAAGTTCCCAAGCCCGTCCGGGGCTTTTACGGATAAGTTTCACAGCTCAAGCATTGAGCGGAGCCGTCTCACGCGGAGTTGTCAAGGTGGTAATGTACGGATACCATTTCAGAAATGACAACTGCACCGGAAAATCTGAAGATCTGTTTTTAGACAAGGATTTTTCGGTAAGCGGCAAAAAATCTTTGAGCGTGGATTTCAATATCACCCCCGAACAGTTGAAGTGTATTTTTTGCGATGAACAAGTTCCGACATTCCGCTTTTTTACTACTTTCTATCTGAAAGAAAAATCCTCCGGGATCGCTTTGAGCAACATCAGTATTTCTGCGGCTGCGCCTCTGTTCGTTTGGGGCAGAAAACAGGTTTCCACTACGACATGGCTGTTGGATGAATTAAAGGCAGACAAGGCAAAAGATGCCGAACGTGCCGCTTTGAAAAAAGAACTGGCTGCTCCCGTTGCTCCCCCAAGAGTTGTCCCCAAGCCCAAACCAACTCCGGTAAAAAAAGTTGAGCCGCAGGAAATTGCCATCCCCGTAGAAAAATTCGTTTCCCATATCGAAGCGGATTTTCCCGCGTTGTTTGATGCAAAAATCGTAAATGGGCAACTGCGTTTCAGTAAAAAGCCCTCCAATGGCAATCAGAAAATCACTCTGCTGTTAAATCCGCCATCCATTCCGGAAAACTTTGAATATGTGGTGGCACTCGACCGTACCGTATGGGGATGGAGTACGGGGATTTTTGATAAACACGACCGTCCGCTGAATAAAAATGGCGGTTATCTGCCGGACGGAACTCCAATTATGCGTTTGCCGTACAACTGCCGCAGAATTGACTTCGAAAGTAATGGAAAACAAGAAAAAACAGGATATATCAAAAAAATATTTTACCGGGAAATAAAAAAGAAAAAATGAAAAAATTATTATTGACCATCCTCGCAATTTTGTGCATTGCTCCGGCATTTGCCGGCGACAGCAACGCTGAATTGGAAGAGTATCTTCCGGTTGCCCGAAAACTCTATGACGGCAAGACCATTGAAGCCTTGCAAATGGCTGAAGAGTTAAGTCCCCGCAACCATTTTGCTTCGATTTTGCTTTATTTAGTTTACAGCCGGGGGTACTGCGGACAAAAAATTGATTACACCAAAACCGCAAAATATTTCAACCGTTTATTCGGCGGATATAATGATTCATTCCCCGGAAAACGTTTCCACGATGAAGAGTTCCGTACAGTTTGGCGAAAAATACTGGTTCCGCCGGTCGGCAATCAGCGTTCAATTACGCTCAAAACCTGGAATCACAACGGCAGAGTTGTCAATCAGAAAATCAATCTCAAAGGTAAACAGCCGCTGAAAAACTGTTATTTTGAAAAGACCCGCATCATGGGCAATATCGCCGGAGCATCCATTTGGGCGGCGATGTCCAGAAGCAATCCAGACCGGAGTACTTCCGGCGAATATCTCCGTAAAACTGCGGTAAAATATGGCAGCATTGATGCGCTGTACGGCATAACATTTTCCAACTTCACAAATTACAGCACCGACCCCATCGGCTTGGGCAGTAATTATAATGATATCCGCGAAGCTGCCGAAGCCGGGCATATCCCTGCCAAAATTATGATGGCGGCAATTCTTATTACGCCAAAAAATAAATATAATGTATATGATCCTGATAAAGCATACAAAATGCTGAAATCGTCGATAAAAGAGCTTGAAGCGTATAAGAAAACTCCCTGCAAGCACTATCAGCAGGATTTGGCAAATGCCAGATTTCTCCTTTCTCTGCTCCCTGACCCGAATCAAAGCACGGCAAAACTCGCTTCTATGTATAATGCCGGAGCTGATCAGCGCACCGCCGCCGCTTACCGGAAACTTCTGGCTTCAAGAAATGATCACCCGGATGCGGAAATCTTCAAAATTTTCCAACTGCCGCTCAAAGATCAGGAAAATGCCTTCAAACAGGCAGCCGAGCGCGGCAATCCGGGAATCATCGGTATAATGATTCGCAGAAGCAGCAACCTCCCGGAACATTGGAAATATTTATATCTGGCAGGAAAGTACAATATCGATGCAAAATACAATCCGCAAAAGAAACAATCGTTTTACGCTCAATCATTGATCGCATTAAATAATCAGAGAACCATGATGAGTGAAGACAATTTCCGTAAAGCTCTGAAACTGCTGGGCAGTGTCTATCCGGAAGCCCAAAAACAATACACCCGTTATTTCGGTTCTGATGCAGACAACAGCAGTGAACGTTTCCGCTTTGAAGTCAGCAATTCCGATGCAATAAAAGTCACCCGTGAAAACGTTCCGGCTGGAAATTTCTATCTCCTGGAAATACAGCAGGATACCCAGCAGAATTATGTGGATATTTTCATCAAACCGGGCCGTTTTATGTTCAGCATCCGCCCGCACTATGCCAACGGCAAATCGTTTCCGATGCCGAATAGTTCGGACATCTGGACATTTATCAAGTACCCCGATGGCAATTTTTCCACCCACAACGGCATTGGCACTACTGCCTCCGGCAAATGCCCAAGCCGCATCCGCATCAATATTGAAGCCGGTAATAAAAAGAGCTTTTTGAAGATCACATTATGAAAAAATTCCTGTTCTCCATTTTTATGACTTTCAGCCTGATTCCAGTTTTTGGAAGTGTTAATTTTGCTGTAACAGGCTTGGACGATTCCGGAAAAAATGCGGTTGAACTTGTGCAGGCAGAACTTGCCGGAAGCATTGAGTTTGTTGAGCGCAGCAATATCGGTGATATACGTCAGGAACAATATCTGATTCAGCAGTTCGGAATTGCCAGACTTGCCAGATGTTTTGCCGGTGCGGATATTTTCATTGCGGTTCAGAATAACACTCTGACCGCTTTTGAAACCCGTTATGGCTTCCGTCTGGCTTACCGGAAATTATCGGCAGATTTTGAAAAATCAACGGCTGAAATCAAACAGGAAATATTGAAGTGGAATAATGCCGGAAAAGATTTTTTCAAAAAACGTATCATTTCCTTTGCCGGTATCCGCAATAATCTGCATCGTTCGCTTGCCGGAAAAGCTGAAAAATATTCCGATACTGTAAAACAGGCAATCAATCAAACTCCGGCAATTTTACTGGAACGGGAGTATTTGGTCGAACTGCTGTTGGAGCAGGAACTCTCCGGAGCTTGGAAAGATGCGGTCAGTGGCTCTGAAATCATTCATTTTGAATTCAATCCCGGAAGTGATGCAGAAGAGATAATTTTCGCTGTTTACGCGGTGGATGCTCAAAACAAAACCGTGTTCAAAAATGAAAGTACCGATTTAGCAAGTGTTTTATCCACATTGCAGGAACATTGTTCCCGCCCGCCGTCAAAAAAACGCTATACATTAAAAGATGAAGCAAGCCGTTTCGCTTATGAAGCACGTATCGCCCGCGATGACCACAAACTTTTATTGGCAGAGAAACTGCAATTTGCCGCCTTTGCCCTTGATCCGGATAACCCGAAATTGTTTAATTTCGGTATAATTGCCAACGAAAAATTGATTGATATTTTTCCTTACTGGTTTGCCGCCTTGAAAAAAATCGTCCGCTATCCGCAGTTCTTGAAATCTTACGAAAATCCTTACTATTTTTCCGAAAGAATCATCAACCACATTTTCTTCAATCAATATAAATTACCGGAAACACTCCGGAAGGAGTATTGGAACTGGCTCGCCCGCTATCGCCATTTGTGGCAAAGCGGAAACAATACTCAAGAATTCCGCTTTGTCAAAAAAGAATTTTACCCGACCACTACAGAATATTTACAAGCCAAAGAGGCGGCATGGCAAACCTTATTGAGTAAAAATATTCCTCCGCAGGAAATGTACAGTGTATCAGACGAGCTGTTTCAATATCAAAATGCCCTCCCCAGTCATCTGCGCCAAACTTGGACCGAAAAAAATATCGCCGCCCTGCGCCGCCGCCCCGGTTTGGAAATTATGGCAAAAAGTCTGGAATGCAATGCTTTTTTGCATACCAAAGCGTGTACCGCCGATGCCGCACTGAAAAAATTTGAGGAACTTTTTGCTCTGTTGAAAAAATATTCCGATTTGAAAATAAACATCGATTATCTCTACGATCACCACAGCGTCAACGCCTATATCGGGTTATTGGAAAAAATAAAATTAACATATAAGAAATATAAGGAAAATCAAAGATGAAAAGATTTTTTATTCCACTCATACTGACTTTGTTTGCGGTAAATCTTGTTGCTGATGATCTCTACAAAAATCCGGGCAAACTTAAGCATTTATGGCACAGCAGCCGCAACTTCTTCCAGCGCGATAATGCAAAAAATGCAGAATTGCAACAGCTCAATCCTGCATGGAAAATTGAGAAAATCTGGCCTGCGGATGGCGTACACAATATTTCGGCTTCAACTTGCGATGATAAAGGCAATATTTATTTTCTTTCCGGAAACAGTTTTGATTTTCAAATTTTTCAGCTTGCCGATGATGCAAAAGCGGAACTGCGCTGGACGTTCCCCACTATGCGCGGCGTTTCCTCCAATATCGGCAACTATATGACCATGAAAGTTGATAACGATACTCTGCTCATTACCGAAGGCCGCTATGTCTGGGTTTCACAGCCCGGGAAAAAACTTTTGTACCGTTTGTCGCACTTTCCCTTTATCATCAAATCAGTATGGCTCCAAGGCGGCCGTTTGATGCTCCTCGGCGAAAAGCATTTAATGAGCAGCAATCTACTTGGGAAAGACCGTCGTACTCATTTTTCTGCCAGTCAGGCAGGCAAAGCCCTTGATTTATTGCAGAAAAATCCGCAAGCCAAATTTTTATCCGGAGGCATGGGAGCCAATCCGGATGAAGCTATATTGCTTTACGGTGGCCGCTCCGGGGCGATTGGTAAGTATTCTTTGAGCAAAAACACCTTTACTGAAATCGTTTCCCTGCCGGAAATTGAAGAACAGCGGCATATTTATAATCTATCAAAAAACAAGGATAATTACCTTTTCAGTTGGGCAGAAAATCCCGCGTATGGCGCAATCGGAATGCAGTTCGCATACAACCTCTCCTCCGGAAAACTCACCGTCATCGGCAGTCAAATCAATGACTATTTGAAACAATTCTGGAAAACTATGCCCGTAGATATGGGCATCTCATGGGAAAAATATCACAATATCACCGGAAACATCGCTTACAATGGCAAATATCTGCTCTACTCCGGCGGACGCGACAAAATGCAAATGCGGGATGACACTCCTGCTTGTTCGGGAATCGTGGATTTGACGAAATATCCAGAAGGCGTATCCTTGCAATACCCTGCCGTCAACGGATTATATTTCAGCAAAGACGGCAAATCTCTGGTGGCAGTGGAATATTATCAGGTAAGTAAAATAACACCCAAAAATTAGTTATTGTCCCATTTGTTGTGATGCCATCATACCGTCGGTGGCGCAGCGTGGATAATCTCTTGTCAAAACGTCGGATACCGGTTCAGTCGAGCAGGTTTACTGCACTCCTTCACCGTTACCTTGTTTTGACTTCGACCTTATCTCACGCTGCATCCACCGGTAGATATAGACCGTTTCCAATTTTACCTTCGGTGTTGCATTGCGGACTTCTCCAAAAAATCTCCCTGCGGCGGCGGGAGAGCCGCCTCGCCGCCGGTGCGGGATTAGCTTTGGTACTCTCCACAGTTACCGGAAAAATTTTGACTTCACTATTACCATCTCCCCTTGAAAAAAAGTACTTTCAGAAGTATGTTATTTGAATAACCGGCCGGAATAGAAATATCCGGGCGGAAAAACTGTTGTAATTTTTGAGTTTTTTTTAGAATCAATTCTTTGGAAACAGCGAATTTTTGGAGAACCTTATGCCGATCGCCGTTATCTGCACCGGCAGTGAATTGCTCAAAGGCAGTTGCTGCAATACCAATATGCAATTGCTGGGAATGGAACTTACCGCCCGCGCTCTGCCCCCGGCACTGGAATTGACCGTCGCCGACCATCCGGCTGAATTATTTCACGCCTTATCCTGTGCCATGCAGGTTGCTGATACCCTGATCATCTGCGGTGGTCTTGGCCCGACAAGGGATGATATCACGCTTGAAACCGTGTGCCGTTTCTTCGGCAAAGACTGCATAATCGTTCCGGAATTGAAAGATAAAGTTGAATCCGCATGGCAGTTGCGGCACAAAGGACATTGTCCGAAATTCCAATACAAACAGGCAATGATCCCGACCGGTGGAAAATATTTCCACAATCCGGTCGGCGTTGCTTCCGGCATCGCGTTTCACACCGTTTACGACGGCAAACTGCGGAACATCTGTCTGCTCCCCGGCCCCCCGGGAGAGTTTGAATCGGTACTGCATAACGGCATGTTGGATCATATCACTGCGGCAGCGGTGCAGCATACAGAACAATATACTTCCGGCTTTCTGGTCATCGGTACCGGTGAGAGTATTGCTCTTGCAAAAACTGAAGCTCTGCTCAAAGACCGCCCGCTGGAAATTGCCTGCACTTCAAGTGCATACGGAACCAGAATTTTCCTGACCGGAACAGATCAGCAGATGGTCGCCGATTCTTTGGATATCCTTGACCGGATGCTTCCCTTCCCCCATCTTGCCCCCGGAGAAACAGATTTACCATCGGCCCTTTTCAGGGAATTATCCAACCGAAATAAGACCATCGGCTGTGCCGAATCCTGTACAGGGGGCTTGGTGGCCGATTCGCTGGTCAATATTCCAGGAATATCCGCTTTATTTTCCGGCGGGATCGTTGCCTATGCCAATACGGTAAAAGAGCGTCTGCTCGGAGTTTCACCGGAAATACTGCAAAAATACGGAGCTGTCAGTCCGGAATGTGCCGTTGCAATGGCTCAAGGTGCCTGTGGTGCATTGAATTGTGATTGTTCCGTAAGCACCACCGGCATAGCCGGGCCGGGCGGCGGTACTCCGGAAAAACCGGTCGGCTTGGTTTATATCGCGGCCGCAGTCAACGGCAAAAGTGCGGTAAAAGAGCTGCATTTACATGGTTCCCGACGGATGATCCGGGAAAAAGCAGTGGCTCAAGCGTTGATCCTGCTTTATGACTTATTAAAAAAACCGGAGCGACATCAATGCTGAACTACTTAAAAATAAACAATTTCGCTCTGATAGAGAATGCAGAAGCTGAATTTTCCGGCGGATTTTCGGTCGTCACCGGTGAATCCGGTGCCGGGAAATCGATACTGATGAGTTCCATCGAATTGCTTACCGGAGGCAGGGTGGATAAAAGCGGCATCCGTTCAGGGTGCAAAAGCTACACCGTCAGTGGGGAATTTTCCATACCGGAAACTTTAATTCCGGAAATATCCGGTATGCTTGACAGTGCCGGTATCCCCTTCCCTGCGGACGGCGAAGAAGCTGTTTTGAATTTGCGCCGCTGTGTAAGCAATACTGCCACCAGAAATTTTATCAACGATGTCCCGGTCGGAGCAAAATTACTGGCCGATATCGGCGGCAGATTGATCGATCTGCATGGAGCAAACGAACAGATTTCCCTGACCGTTCCGGCTCGACAGCTGGAATTGCTGGATAATTTCGGCGATTTGGGGGATTTACGCAACGAATGTGCCGCACACACCGCTGCATTGAAAGCCCTTGCCAGAGAAAAAGAAGCCTTTGAAAGTGATCTGCCCGATGCTGACGAAGCAGACCGCTATTCCCTTATCGCCGAAGAAATCGACCGTATTTCCCCGGGAGAAAACGAGGATGAAGAACTGGGGGCCAAACAACGGCTGGGCGCAAATGCCCGTACCGTACTGGAAACGATCGGAGAACTAACCGGCTTACTCACCGAAAATGAAAATGGCATCGCTGATCAATTGGGCAGTGTTTATCATGCACTGGGAGAATTGCAAAGGATCGATGACTCTCTGACCGGAGATGCTCTGGAAGAGTGTTCGCAGCTGCAAAGGGCCGTATCCGAACTTTCCGGACGTCTGGCAGCAATGACCGAAAAAGTTGAATTGGACCCGGAATCTCTGGCGGTGATCGAGGCCCGTTTAAGTGAGATCCACACCCTGAAACGTCGTTACGGACCGACATTGGAACAGGTGTTCATCACCCGGAAAAAGGCCGAAGATTGTCTGCAGAAATTCAAAGACGCCCAAAATCGCCGCAAAGAATTTGTTGAACGGGAAAAAGCTTTGAATAACGCGCTTGTACAAGCTGCAGAAAAACTCTCTGCAGCCAGAAAAAAAGCCGCCGGGGATTTTCTGCATTCCGCCCGGGAAAAACTCAACTCCATCGGTTTTGAAAATGCCGCGCTGGATATAGTTTTCACACCGGTCCCGCCCGGAGCCAACGGCTCTGACCGGATCGAACTGCTTTTCAACGCCAACCGGGGCGAAGAATTGCGTCCTCTGCGAAAAGTCGCCAGCAGCGGTGAATTATCCCGGGTGATGCTGGCTTTGAAGACGGTTCTGGCCGATGCCGATGCCGTCCCCACAGTGATTTTTGATGAAATAGATATGAATATCGGCGGAGAAACTGCCAATAAAGTCGCCCGTGAGCTTCATACCCTCGGGAAAAAGCGTCAGATACTCTGTATCTCACATCTGGCTCAAGTCGCCTCCAGAGCAGACCATCATTTTCTGGTTCAGAAAAAAACCATTGGCGACCGGACGGTTTCCGAAGTTCAAAAACTGGATGATCCGGCTCCGGAACTGGCCCGCATGCTTGGTGGAGGAGATTCGGCATTGCGCCACGCCAGAGAATTACTTGATTCGTTGAGAAAATCCTGATTTTCAAACTGCACAAACCGGTAGTACCCCAAATTTTGCGGGACTTGCATTCTAAAGTCGTTGAATGCGGTAATCGCAGGCACAAAACGTATATTTACGGCATTATGACCGGTCAACCGCGCAATAACCATTTGCTCTGCTCAATGGATGCAATTTAGCCGGGAATTGCGGTCAGATTTTTCACAGCGGATCAAATTCCAGCTCATCATCCTGATTGCGCAGCTCTTTTCTTCCCGTCCCGACCTGATGATAGTAGCCGAAACTGTCACGTTCGACCAGCAGTTTCAATTCCAATTTCATCAAGATTGCCATCAAAGTTCCCGGTTCCCATCCGGTAGCCATCTGCAGCTCTTCCAGATCCATATCACCTTTGCCCAGCAATTCCAGAACTTTTTCACAATCAGGTGACAACTTTTCACTGCCGATGATCTCCCCGGTGGTCATATCTTCCATTCCCGGGCGCAATCCGGTCGCCAGCACCAGCATGACATCATCAAAATTCTCGATCAGGCATGCCCCTTCTTTTATCAGTTTGTGACAACCTTTGGCCTGAATGTTATCTACACGGCCGGGAACTGCAAACACCTCTTTGCCCATCTCTAAAGCAAGTTTGGCGGTTATCAATGCTCCGCTGTCCAATCCGGCCTCGACGACGATCACCGCCCGGCACATCGCCGCCACGATCCGGTTCCTCCGGGGGAAATTATGACGGTTGACCGGATAATTCAGCGGGAATTCACTGACTACTGCACCGCCGCACCGGATTATTTCACGGGCCAGAGGAACATTTTCCCGGGGATACATGTGCATCAACCCGCCGCCAAGCACGCCGACGGTACCCCCTGCCATATCCACCACCGCTTTATGAGCAAGTGTATCAATTCCCAATGCCAACCCGGAATACACAGTAAATCCGCATGCCACCGCTTCTTCCGCCAGCATCACCGCCATTTTTTCACCATACCGTGATACCCGGCGGCTGCCGACTATCGCAATGGAACGATCCTGCTTCTCCGGCAGTTTGCCACGCACATAAAGGCATAACGGCGGATCGTAAATATTCCGCAGCTCTTCCGGATAATTTTCATCCACATAAGAGATGATCTGCACACCGCCACGCTCGGCGATCCCCTGCTCGCGGGATAATTCAGCATCCCAGTCAAATGCGACGATCCTCTCTGCCAACACCGGACCGATACCCTCAACTTTCTGCAGCATCCCGCGTTCAGCTTTACGCACTTCATCCGGTGAACCGAATGCTTCCAGCAAATTGCGGTAACGCGAAAATCCCAATCCGGATATCATATTGATGCCAATACAAAATTCCCGGTCAGTCATGCCCGACTTCTTTCCTTTTTTATGGATTCAAAAATCTTCTTCCGGATATTGCGGTAACGTATCACCAGATAACGCACTCCGAAATAGGTGGCCGGAGTCATTATTGCGGCCCACAACAATCCGCCGGCAAAAAATGCCGCCACCAATGCCCAGCCCATATCCGCAAATGCCGACCATTTTTCAGCAAATGAAAGTGCTTCATTATTGAATACCGACAACAATTTCCCGGCAGAATCCGCTGAAAGATCCCCGCCAATGATCTTGTTCCCGACCCAAATTTGCACCGGATAAATAAATATCGCCGTCGGCGGCGTGGTGATAAAAGTGCCAAGCGCAGCTCCGATTTTTGAACCGCGAATGACAAACGACATCGGCACAGCAACTATCAACTGACAAAATACCGGGATCACGCAGCCGACAAACATTCCCAATGCCCACCCCCTGGCGATGTAGTCCGGCGAACCGTTGCCTCTTACCATCTTTACATACAAATATTTGCAAAAACGCAACAATTTATTTTTCTTTTCCGGCATTATCTTTTCAGCTGCCGGCCGGATCATCCGGGAATCATCTCCGGCGAACTCCACCGTTTCCACCTCATTCCACCGTCCGTCTGCACTCTCTCTGAAAAAGAGTCTACCATCATCATCTGATGCATAACACCCTTTGGCAAAAAGCGAAATAACCTGCGGAAAAACCACATGATCTCCCTGTATTTTAAGATTCTCAATATTACCCAGAGCAATCTGCCGCAAACGGTCATTGAATGGAGCTTTTCCCCGCTGGCGGTATATCGTTTCCAATTCTTCGTATGTACTGTTATGCAAATCCACCTGAACCGGAGCAGAGATACCCAAAACCGGACCGCCGTCAAGATCATGCTGCCCGCTGCCGCTGTAACTCTGAACCAAAATAACACTGCTGCGCAAAAACTTACACCGGTCCAAAACAGCTTTTTCCACCGGCTTGCAATGCAGTCCGGCATATCTTCTTGAGCCGTCTGGGTTTTTTAATGTAAGATCCCCCGGATGCACATTCAAACAGGGCAGTTTATCTGCCAGATTGGTCAACGGCACGAAACCGGCAAACACGGCGAAATCACATTGATATTTCTGCAGTATCTGCCACACTTTTTCACTCCATATATTCCGCAGCTGCCGCCGTTTTTCACTATTCAGCTGAATATCATCCTCTCCGTGTTCCCGGTAAAATGCCCGGATATCCAGATGCTCCATCGGCACGTTATATTTTGCAGACAATCCGGCTGCCCCTGAAGCTTCTGGATTATCCGTAAATATCACCACCGGCACATAACCGGATGCTCCACTTGCGGCCAGTGACAAAATCACTTCAGCATTGCTGCCGGCTCCACTCATACATATTGCAATCCGCGCCGGAACATCTCCGGGACGGGGAATAAAAAGAGAACGTACTTTCTCCATGTTGTGAATATTTCTCTCCATAATAATTTTTCAAAAAACAAAATTGCCCATCTACTTACTTTAATACCGGAATAGTGATTTTTCAAGGCTGAAAAATTAATTTTGGACAGCTTGTTCGGCAAAATGGTAAAAAAATCAAAAAAAATCTACAAAATCAGCTGAAAAATGATTGCAAACACCGCATTCCGGTGTTATATTGCCTCATTAAGAAATTTTTGAACAACAACGGCACCGGGAACAGGTGTCAGGGAAGGTTTGACATCATGGAAAAAAAACCGAAATTTACAGTTCTTTACGAAAAGTTGCGCGGTAAAAGTTTCGATATAGACCGTGAGGTCATGAGTATCGGCAGAAAGGATTCTTCCGATATCCAGCTGGCTGACGGCAGCGTAAGCAGTCATCATGCAGATATCATCAGAACCGAACGCGATGGAAAAGTATGCTTTATTCTGCGGGACAACGACAGTACCAACGGTACAAAAGTCAACAATGAACCGATCACCGAACAGGTTTTGAAAAATTCAGACCTCATCACTTTCGGTCATGTAGAAGTGCTTTTTGACGGAGCCGGTGAACTGGATGAAGAGAGCCACTTCACCCATACCATCGACCTGGGCAGTGCAACCACCAACACGACCACCACCCAGACACTGACTAATTTCAGTGCCCGGATGATGGATGAAAAAAAGAAAAATGCCCAGACCAATCTGCTGATGAATATCATCATCGTCGCCGGAGGTATAATGGTTGTAGGAGTGGTGATCTACACCTTGTTCTTTCACAAATAATCCACTTATAAATCCGAAAGCAATTTTTTAATGAATAACGATCCACAGGCAAAAAAGCCGGATAATCAGAACCGCCGGATACCTCCGGCCCCTCCCCGCCGTTCGCGTGCCGGAATGGTGTGGCTGCTGATCATGATCATGCTCGGCGCGATGATGCTTTTCAAAACCTTCGGCCCGGAACAGCAAAAAGAGCTGAATCAAAGTGAATTTGAACGGCTTCTGAAAGAAAAAAAGGTCGACACAGTCAATCTTGTATCCGACGGAGAGCGGATTTTCAGAGTCGAAGGCGAATTGAAAAAGGATGAAAATACCAAAGGCAGTGCGCAAGAGTATTATGTTTCCCGGGTGATCATGTCCGAAAATCTGGAAAATTCCATGCGCGATTCAGGAGCCGGTATCACAGTTGATCCGGATAATTCCGGATTCTGGAACTTTATCTTTGTCAGTTTGCTGCCGATCCTGATCATTATCGGAGTCATATACTTCATCTCCATGCGGCAAATGCGGATGAATGGACACGGCGCGATGGATTTCGGAAAAAGCAAAGCCAGAATGATACCGCCGGATGAATTGAATGTACACTTCACTGATATCGCCGGAGCAGATGAAGCAAAAGAGGAAATTGCGGAAATAGTTGAATTTCTCCGGGATCCTCTGCGTTTTCAGCTGGTCGGCGGCCGGATCCCCAAAGGCTGTCTGTTGGTCGGTGATCCGGGAACCGGAAAAACTCTGATGGCCAAAGCGGTCGCCTGCGAAGCCGGTGTCCCGTTTTTCTCAATAAGCGGTTCTGATTTTGTCGAAATGTTTGTCGGTGTAGGAGCAAGCCGCGTACGGGATATGTTCGAACAGGCCAGAAAAAATACTCCGTGCCTGATATTCATTGATGAGATCGATGCCGTCGGCAGATCGCGCTTTTCCGGATGGGGCGGCGGACATGATGAAAGAGAACAGACCCTCAACGCCATGCTGGTGGAAATGGATGGTCTGGAAAGCCGCAACGGAGTAATCGTATTGGCTGCGACCAACCGCCCGGATGTCCTTGATCCGGCACTGCTGCGCCCGGGACGCTTTGACCGGCAGGTCGTTATGGATCTGCCGGACATCACCGGCAGAAGACAGATACTGGATGTGCATGTAAAGAAAATCAAAACCGATGACTCTATTGATCTGGATATAATTGCCCGTACGACTCCGGGATTCAGCGGTGCGGATCTGGCCAACCTCTGCAATGAAGCAGCTCTTCTTGCTGCCCGCAGAAATAAAGAACAGGTTTCCCAATATGAATTGGAAGAGGCCCGGGACAAGGTCAGTTACGGAACTGAACGCCGCAGCCGGAAAATCAACGACAAAGAACGTAAACTTACTGCGTATCACGAAGCAGGTCACACGCTGGTGGCAATATACAACGATCACTGCGTGCCTGTCCACAAAGTTACCATTATTCCGCGCGGACAATCTGCTTTGGGAGCAACATTCATGATGCCCAAAGAGGATACTTATACCAAAAGCAAGCTGGATTTGAAAGCAATGATGGCCATGTCGCTGGGCGGCCGGGCGGCTGAAGAGATAGTTTTCGGCGATATCACCACCGGCGCAGCTGCAGATATTCAGCACTTGACTGACATTGCCCGCAAAATGGTTTGTCAATTCGGAATGAGTGAAAAACTCGGTCCGGTAAAAATGGGAGACTTCACCAACCATCCCCACATGCGGATCGACGGTCTGCCGCCGGATGGCATATCCAATGAAACAGAGCGTGAAATTGATTTGGAAGTACGTTCGCTGATCAACGAAGCTTATGAAAAGGCAAAATCATGCCTGAATGAACACCGGGATCAACTGGAGAAATTGACCGCTGAACTGTTGGAAAAAGAAACATTGTCCATTCAGGAAATAAATGTTTTACTCGGATTTGTTTCTCCGGAAGATTCTCCGGCTGTCACAAATTCAGCTGATGAAATCGCCCCCGCAGAACCGCAAGTGGAACAACCGTTGACCGGCGTTGATGACCGGGATGAAAACCATGCTGATTCCTGAAAATCTGCTCCGGATGGACAATCAAAGCAATTGTCTGCTCAAACTCCGGGTCCATCCGGGAGCCAGACGCAGCAGTATCAGCGGGATATTGGGTGATGCTCTGAAAATCGAACTTCAAGCACCGCCGGTTGACGGCAAAGCAAATACAGCTTTGATAAAATTTCTGGCAGACACTCTGAAAATCCGCCGGAATATGGTGGAATTGAAAAGCGGCGAATGCAGCCGGGATAAAGTTGTTAAAATATCAGGAATGACTCCTGAACAGATAATTTCAATATTAAAAGTAGAATCATGAAAGAGTTTCGCAAAGCTATCGTTTTTCTGCCGGATGGTATGGCAGATGATCCGCTGCCGGAATTAGGCGGCAAAACCCCACTGGAATATGCCTGCACCCCGGCGATGGATTCCATTGCCGCCAGAGGAGCAAGCGGGACATTTCTCACTTTGCCGCCGGCTCTGCCCACCAGTTCCGATGTGGCAAATATGTCTGTACTCGGATTTCAACCGGAACTCAATTATCCCGGTCGCGGACCGATCGAAGCTGCCAGTCAGAATATTCAATTGGCGGATGATGACGTGGCATGGAGATGCAATCTGGTCTACGTTTCTGATGATGGGATTTTACGCGATTATTCAGCCGGACATTTGGATGATGCAGATTCGGCAATATTGATGGCGGCATTAAAAGCTGAATTTGATTCAGAAAAAGTCACATTTCATCATGGAGTAAGTTATCGGAATCTGCTGGTCTTACATGGAAAAGAATTCTGTGACCGGATAGATTATCAAAAACCGGATTCATCGCAGGATATCCCGGTGGACCAATTGCGGCTCAAAGCTCTGGATGATTCTCCGGAAGCGGCACATACTGTCGAATTTCTGGAACAACTCTCCGAAAAAGCAGCAAAATTTCTTGCAGCCCATCCGCTTAATGCCGGTCGTACTGCGCCTGCCAACTGGATTTGGCCCTGGAGTCCGGGATACCGCCCGCGCATGCAGCTTTTCAGTGAACGCTATGCCGGACGCTCGGGAGCGGTAATAAGCGCAGTCGATGTAATAAAAGGCTTGGGGAAATGCACCGGGATGAGCGTGATCGATGTCCCGGGGGCAACCGGATTTCTGGATACCAATTATTCCGGAAAAGTTCAGGCGGCATTGAAGGCGATCGAGGAACACGATTTGGTCTATGTCCACCTTGAAGCGATAGATGAGTGTTCTCATCTCGGAGATTTGAAATTAAAGTTGCAGGCGATCGAGGAATTTGATGCTAAAATCGTTTCTCCGATCCTTGCGGCTCTTCGGGATAGTCCATACAACTTTGCGGTTCTCCCGGATCATCCGGTACCCATAAAACTCCGCAAACACACCACCACTCCGGTGCCCCTGGCAATATGCGGACCGGTAATCAAACAGCCGGATCCGATCACATGTTTCAGCGAAACCCTTGCACCTTCCGGAGCATTGGGAAATCTGAAAAAAGAAGAATTGATCCGCAAAATACTGGAGCTGTGAACGTATGGCTCCAACCACTCCTCCATCGGCCATGACCAAGGCGATGAAGCTGCTCGCGATCAGACCGTTAAGCGAACAAGAGCTGTGGGCGAAATTGCGTCGGGCCGGTTTTCCCGACCATGAATGCGATGCCGCCGTTGCCGAATGCGCCAGACGGCATTATCTGGATGATGAACAGCTTGCCGCAGACTGCGTGACATCCTTGCGCCAGCGTAATCTCGGAGCCCGAATGATAAAACAGAAACTCATACGCCGGGGATTGGACAAAGAACGTATCGGAGAATTCCTGGCTGAAGATCCCGAAGCAGAAGTTGAGGCTGCCCGCCGGGCTATGGAAGGGAAATTACGGACTCTGACCAAAGAAACTGACCCCGGAAAAAAAAGAGAGAAACTTTTCCGTTTTATGGCCGGCAGGGGATTTTCTGCCGGAATAATATTCAAGCTGCTTGACGAAAATCGGTGATATCCACAAATTTTCAACGGCTTCCGACCGGCTCTCTGACCTGATGTAAAGCTGACAACTCCATTCCGGGAACAAAATCTCCCGCCTTGCCGGAAATAATTTCTCCGGCAGCTCCTTCCGGTCTGGTTCCAATGATTTTCAATTTGAGCTGCGGCTTGGATTTGACATGAAACACCATCCCCGGGAAGACCCCCTTGCTGCTTCCGGCAGAGATGACCGCCACCTGCAGTTCCGGATCAACAGCCAACACCCGGCAACTGCTTATTTCAGAATTACCGGGGATCGTCAATCCGGCAAGTTCTCCGGCCCGCGTTTCCAACTCTTCCAAACGCAGCTCCACCTGCGCCTTGCGAACCGGACCGACAGGCAATTCCGACAGCAACCGGCGGCATTCATCCCCGACAGCCAGAGCGGACATGGACAATTCATTGCTCCTGCGGGAGAGTTCTTCCAACAGGATCAGCTGCCGCTTCTCCCGGTCAGAGTGCTGCATCCGGTCATGATCAAATGCAACGTTGGCCAGCCACAACCGATAGTCGGCCAACTCTTTTTCCGCTTTGATCAACTTATCCCGCAACTCCCGATTGGCAGAGCGTAATTTTGATAATTCATCATCCGCCCGGGCGGAAATGATCATTCCGCCCAGTACCGGCAGCAGGAACAAAGTACGAATGATTTTTCCTTTGAAAAACAACTATTTTTCATCCTTTTTATTGCGATCCATCCAGGCATAAACCCTTTCACGCGCCCGTTGGAAAAATGCATATAACGCCGGGATAAAAACAATTCCGATAATCGTCGACAAAAGCATTCCGTAGAATGTGGTAATACCGATGGCCCGGCGGCTGCCGGCTCCGGCACCGGTCGCGATCACCATAGGGAATACACCGATAACAAACGACCATGCCGTCATCAACACCGCCCGGTAACGGAAGCTGAAACCATTTTGCGCAGCCTCTTCAACAGATTTACCGGATTCGCGCTCCTGTTTGGAAAATTCCACCATCAAAATCGCGTTCTTGCAAGCCAGACCGATCAACATAACGATTCCCAACTGGGCATAGATACTGAAGTCAAGACCGCTGTATTTCATACCCCAGAAGCCGCCGAGCATGGCAAAGAAGAAACTCAACACCACTGAAATCGGGATCGTCCAGCTTTCATACTGACCGACAAGGAAAAGATAACCGAATATCAACGCCAGAATCAGCAATTGAACGATACGTCCTTCGTTGCCGCGCTCCTGATAACTCATATCCGTCCAGCTTATCTGATAACCGCGCGGGAACTCCTCTTTCATGATCTTTTCAATCTCTTTCATCACAGTCTGACTGCTGATCCCCGGCTTGGCCTGCACCGTTATTTTAGCCGAAAGCAGCTGGTTGAAACGGGTCAAGGTACGTGAACCGGATGTGCGGCGCAGCGAGGCAAATGAACTCAAAGGAACCATCGCTCCCCGGTTGCTCTGCACCATCAACTGCAGCAACTCATTGGCGTTTGCCCTTTCATTATCTTCTGACTGCATTTTTACTTTGAATGAGTAACCATACAAGTTGAAGTCATTGATATAATCTGAAGCCACATTGCCGGCGAGAACAGAGAATATCCGGTTGACCGGCACACCGAGAGCTTCGGCTTTTTCCCGGTCGATATCCAAAAACAACTCCGGAGTACCGGTTTCAAAGTTACCAAACGCCATCAGCACATCCGGCAGAGAATTCAACCGCATCAGCATCTTATTCATCGCCATATACAACTCCTGCGGCGATTGTCCGGCATTAGCCTGCAGCATGAATGTCACGCCGCCGGTAACTCCCAATCCCATGATCGCCGGCGGTTGGAAAAAGTTGATCCGTGCTTCCGGGATCGTTGCGGAAATCTGCTGCAATTTGCTCTGGATAACGTTGATGTCTGTATCCGGAGTCTGGCGTTTTTCCCAATCATCCAGCGTTATGATAAAGGTTCCGGCGTTTTCTCCGGCACCACTGGTGAAACTGTATCCGTAGATACTGATGCTGTTTTCAATGCCGGGAATATCTTTTACCTTTTCCTCAACCTGCTTGAGTACGGCATTGGTTTCAGCCAGTGTGGCACCGGGGCGCAACTCAACCATACCCATTACGGCACCTTTATCTTCACCGGGAATAAATGATGCCGGAATGGTCTTGAGATAATGATAATTCATATACAGCACACCGGCAAAAATCACGATAGCAATAATCGTATACCGCACCATAAAACGGGATATTCTCATATAACCGTTGCAGGAGCCGGAAAGAAATTTATTGAACGCCCAGAACACCTTGTTGACTTTTGGCTTGCGCAGAAGCAATGAACACAATGCCGGACTCAAAGTCAACGCATTGACCGTTGACAAACACAGCGAAATACACATCGTGACCGAGAATTGCAGATATATTGTTCCGACCATGCCGCCGTAAAAACCGACCGGCACATAAATCGCTACAATAACCAAAGTCGTGGCAATAACCGCTCCGGTGATCTGCTTCATACTCTTTCTGGCAGCTTCTTTCGGAGACAACCCCTCCTCTTCGATGATGCGCATACAGTTTTCCGTCACCACGATAGCATCATCAACCAATGAACCGATGACCAGAATCAAACCGAACATCGTCAGCAAGTTGATGGAAAAACCAAGCGGTATAAGGAAAATAAATGTTCCGATCAAACTGACCGGGATCGTAATCGCCGGCACCAGTGTGGCCCGCCAATCCTGCAGGAACAAATAGGTTATGGCCACCACCAGAATCAACGTCAAAATCAGAGTTTCAAAAATCTCTGCCATTGTGATCCGGATATATTCAGTCGGATCATAACCGATATGATAGTCAACACCTTTGGGGAACTGCGAAGCTTTCAACTCTTCCAAAAGTGCGTTGGTTTTTTTCACAACTTCCAACGCGTTGGCATCGCTGTTACGGTAAATCAGCAGAGAGATGGCATCGACACCGTTGAAACGGCTGCCGTTGGAATAACTCTCCGCACCGAGTTCCACACGGGCGATATCCTTGATTTTGACCTGTTCACCATTGGCTTTGGAACGGACCACGATATTCTCAAACTGTTCTGTCGTATGCAGACGGCCGAGGGTGGAAAGTTTCATTTGGATAAAATCACTGCTGCCTTCAGAACCGATGGAACCGGCCGCAGCCTGCACGTTCTGGGCCTGAACCGCCGCCGACACATCTGATGTCGCAATCCCCAGATTGGCCATTTTGGCAGTATCCAACCACAAACGCATGGAATAATTGCGTTCTCCCATGATGGAAACTTCACTGACCCCCGGAACCCGTGAAAGAGGATCGCGCACGTTGGTACGGATAAAGTTTGACAATTCCGTCAACGTCATCTCACTGCCGTCTGTAGTAAAGTTGTACAGAGCAAGAATATCACCGCTGCGTTTGAATTGACGCACGCCGTTGCGTTTGACAATTTCCGGCAGCAGCGGTTCGGCACGTTTTACCGCATTCTGTACATTCACCAGATTTATGTCGGTATCGGAACCGGATTCAAAAGTAATTTCCAGAAGATACATACCGGTATTACTGCAGCTGCTGTTGAAGTACAGCAAATCTTCCAAACCATTGCACTGTTCTTCGATCACAGTCGCCACAGTATCGGCAAGTTCCTGACTGCTGGCACCGGTATAATTGGCCATGACCATGATCGTCGGCGGCGCGATTTCCGGATATTCTGCGATCGGCGCCTGAAACAAACAGAGCAAACCGGCGATAACAGTAACGATGGAAATTACCATCGCCAGTTTCGGACGCTCAATAAAAATTTGCGAAAACATTTTACTTTTTCTCCACTGCCGCAATTACCGGATTGACCGTGCTGCCCGGGAAAACTTTGTGAGTTCCGTCAAAAACGATGGTTTCCCCCGGCTGCACCCCTTTAAGAATAATCTGCTCATTACCTTGAACTTCACCGAGCTTCACCGGACGTATCGCAGCCTTATTTTCTTTATCCAGCACGTAAACAAAACTGATCTGCCCGTTATTCATCACCGCCGACACCGGCACCGCACACTTGCTGCCATCCCGGCGGGAAAGCCGCACCGTCACCAAACCATCCGGCAGCAAATGCATACCGTCATTTTCAACCAGCAGACGGATACGGATGGTATCTGTATCTTTATCAACCCGGTTGTCAATAAATACGATCGAAGATTTTCCGGTAAATTCTCTGCCGTCAGCCAGAAATACCCTGACATTTCCTTCCTTTTTCAGTGTTTCATACGAACCGTCAAAAATCGTCAGATAATCATTCATACTGATCCAGACGTTCACGTACATCTTATCCAGAGCGACAATATTGATCAGCTCTCCGGTTCCGGGAGTGACATAGTTCCCTTCGGACAATGCGGATTTGCCGGCTTTGCCATTCAACGGGGAGATGATTCTGGTATAAGAAAGATTGTTTTCCGCATCCAGCAGAGCTGCTTCAGCAGCATCGACTGCGGCTTTGCTCACCGCTTCCTGCCGGACTGCTTCATCATACGTACTTTCGGAAGTGGCTTTTTTGTTCCAGAGTGCCTGCTGCCGGGCGAGATTGCGCTTGGCATAATCATATTCAGCCTTGCATTGTGCAAGCTTGGCCCGGGCGGCATTTCTTGCAGCCAGATAGGTTGTATCTTCCAGGACAAAAAGTTCCTGACCTTTCTTCACTATATCACCGCTGTCGAATTTCTGTTTTTCAATGACTCCGGAGACCCGCGCAATCAGCGAAACATCATCAACTGCGGTGATTTTGCCGATGTACTTGCGGGAAAGTTCCCGGGGCACACTTTTGACCAGTCCAGCCTTCACAGTTTCCGCCGGGCGCCCTGCCGGTGCTGCAAAAACTCCGGATGCGGCAGTCAAAACACCGCACAACAATAATTTTGACCAATAATTTTTCACTTTTTTTTCTCCTGATTTATATTGGCTAAATATTTATTAAAATCTTTCAACATACCTTCAAGACAGACAACTTTTTCCTCCGGACATCCGCTGAAAAAACATTCGCTGACTTCTCCGAAAAATGTTTCACTGCTGTAAAATTCAAGTTCTCCCTTTTCTCCCAGGCGGATCAAAACTTTACGCCGGTCTGCCGCCACCGGAATACGTTCCAATATTCCCCGGCGCACCAAACTGTCAACCATTACCGAAACTGCGCTGCTGGATAAACCAAGCCTGGCGGCCAACACCCGCAGCATAATACCTTCAGGTTCATTCCGGGTCAAACGCCATACTATACGCAACATCCGCCGTTGACCGGCAGTTATCCCGGCAAAAAAATCCCGTTCTTCTCCGGTTTGCTGTATCAACCACTGATCACGTAATTCGTCAGTCAAAGCACAAAGATCGCGGCAAATACTCTTCCAACGCGCTTTACCGTCTTTCATCTATGCCTCCTGTTCATACATCACACACAATCAATATCGCTTTCTTAATATACATGCACTCCTAACTTTTTGCAAACTAAAACGGCAACATCTGCACAAAAAAACAAATTAATTACCGGATCAATATTCCGGAATCGCATAATCCCGGTAGCGCAAATCAAAGCCGGATGGATTTTCTCTATTCAAATAAGAGTGTAAAACTGCGCTTTGTAATTTGTTGAAAAGATCAGCATAATCCTTATTCAAGGGAAACTTCACCCGCAAATCCCGACCACGATAGACCAGAAAAACATCCAGATAATCGTAATTTGAAACTAATATTTTTTTAATTTTCAATGCCTGACAATTCCGGTTGGCCGTAACTATCAATTTCAACGCCTCTGAAATCTTATCCGACCGGTCTTCCCTATAACCGACGATAAAAGGCAGTTCACGGTCCAGAGCGACTGATTCAGTACGCCCGAAACGTTCTCCATCTTCGTCAATAACCATATCCCCGCCCACATAAGCAAGCGGGATTCGTTCTTCCAAACGGAAAATCAACGTATCAGGCAAAACGATCTGCACTTCGGCATCCCGGATATTGTCGATATTCAACACTTTTTTCCGGACATCACCCACATCTATTCCGAAAATATTGATCTTCCCATTCAATCCGATACGATCCAACAACTCCTGCTGCTTACCCGGACGTCCCCAATACCCGGCACTTTGAATCACCGGATGTTTGAATTCAAACCGCTGATTTTGGTACATCAGCACATCCGGCAACCGGCAAATCAGCCAAACCCCCGCTCCCAACAGCGCAATACAACTGAAAATCGATATACCGAACAACAACCGGCGGAAGATAACACGTCCGCCGACTGCCTCTCCGGCATCACTATTCTTTGCAGTTGTTTTTTTTACCGCCATCAGGTATACTCTCCACAAAATCAAAAAAGTGACGCTCCGTCAAATTGCCGAAACGCCACCGGATAATATATTGCAATTATTATCTGACTTCAAAGCCATTGCGCTTCAATTCCGCTTTCAGTTCCGGAATGTCTATCAGGTGGAAGTGGAACACCGAAGCCGCCAGCAAAACTTCAGCTCCGGCGTTTGCCGCCTCAATAAAGTGTTCCATTTTACCGGCTCCACCGGAAGCAACGATCTTGGCCGAACAGCTCTGCGCCATCGCCCGGATCACCGATAATTCATAACCGGTCTTCGCCCCGTCACCGGCTTTACTGGTCGGCAGAATAACCTGCACACCATAGTCATCTGCCTGTTTGGCAAAGTCCACAGCATCCGCGCCGGTCGCAGTACGGCCGCCGTCAATGTACACTTCATACCCTGAAGGCATTGCCGGATTCACATCCACGTCGATCGCCACAGTAACTGCATCGACACCGAATTCGGCGATCAATTCCCGAATCAACTCGGGACGGCGGAATGCCGCACTGCTGGTCGAAATACGATCTGCTCCGGCAGCCAATACCGCTCGCGCCGATTCCACATCCCGGATACCGCCGCCGACAGTAAACGGCACCGTGCAGACATCGGCTACTTTTTTCACGACTTCGGTAAGTGTATCACGATTCTCGACCGTTGCGGTAATATCCAACAGTGCCAATTCATCCGCACCGGCGGCACAGTAGGCTTTTGCGCACTCCACCGGATCACCGGCATCCGCAATATCCACAAAGTGTACACCTTTTACAACCCTGCCATTCTGCATATCCAGACATGGCATCACCGAAATCAGTTTTCCCATTTTTCGCCTCTATAATTGCTTTAACGTATTGGCATGCGGTCAGGTTCTTCTGAAACAACCTTCTGCAGCCACTCAACATTCGGAAAATAATCTTCATAAAAAGACTTGATCATAACTTCCAGTCCGCGTTCGCCGAATTCCCAATCCAGCACACTGTCGCCCAGAACTTTGCGGACATTGCTCTGATCGAAAACGATATCACTGCTGAAGTATGGGAAAAGATCTCCGACAAAACGGCTCATCAGAGATTCACCCTCGCTTTTACCATCGCTTTTACTGCCGACGGTAACCCCATCCAGACGGAGAACCTTGCAAATGGTATCTTCGATCTGACGCACTGACACCGGACTGTCACCGGAAATATGATAAGCTGTATTGGTAACCGGCTTCTGGAAAAGCGCAGTGATCGCCTCCTGCACATAGTCGATCGGAACAAAATAGACATGTTCGGACGGATTGGTGGCGAAGTTGATCTCCATATTCACCCAATTTTCCGGAGAGATGCCCATTTTGGAACAGCGGTGGCTTTTCACTTTGCCGAGAAACTCCAGTATCCGGTAGAATGCCAGCGGCTTGCGAATGCGTCCGTCAGAACGGCGGCCGGTGATGATCGCCGGACGGTAGACGGAAAACGGGATCCCGCTTTCACGAACCAGCTGCTCTGCTTTGAATTTGCTCTCCTCGTAAGGATTGTTGAAACCGTTATCCACCGGGTTGTCCTCGTAGGCAGTGCCGCAGAGTTTACCGGCGATATAGCAGGTGCCAACATAATGGAATTCTTTAACGTTCAACAACTTGGCCAGAGCAATCATATTCTGGGTGCCGCCGTAATTGATCCGGAAAACCTTGCCGGTGGGATCTTTGCCCAGATTGACATCTGCCGCGCAGTGAAAAATGATATTGACTCCGGCAAGTTTTTCATCTTTGGCCAACTCTTCAGGAACGATCGTTGTCACGTCGCCTTCAACAACAGTGATCTTTTTCAGAACAGCATCCGCCGCTTCCGGATATCCGTTGAAACTGCACTCATCCCGGATAATGGAATCAACTCTTTCTGCAGCACTTTTTCCGCCGCCGCTGCGCACCAGACAGACGATATCATGATCCTGACGCTCGCGCAACAACGCTGTCACAAATGCACTTCCAACCAATCCTGTAATACCTGTAACCAAAACTTTATTCATTACAAAACACCTGTTTCGCGGTGACATTCAATTCAGAACTCATTGCCGGGCCACAAAAATCCACCGCTTGTTATTGTTATCATCCCGGCATCTTCCCCACATGCAATACCTGCAACTTGCTAACTATACACCGTCATTACTTTTTTTTCAAGTCTGCAATAATTAAAGAACTGTATTTTTAGCCAAAATTCCACTTTCCCACACTCTCCGGATGCAATTTTAACATTTGCCGGCAGATATCACAATAAAGGCTCTTGACTTGAGGTGAATATTGTGTTATATTTATTATACATCAGTAATGCATTTTTGTAATTTTGGAGAAAGTCATGAAACATCTGATATTTTCGGTTACAGCACTTGTCATGCTTGCATTTGCAGCAGGATGCAGCAAACAGAAAAGTGATAACAGATTGAAAGTCGCCTGCGGCATTCCTCCGGTTTCCGGGATTGTGGAATTCATAGGCGGCGACCGTGTCAATACGATTTGTGTGCTGCCCCAGGGACGGACACCGCATGATTTTACTCCGCGCAATGACACGATCAGAGAAACTTCCGGCGCAGCGATCTTCTTCACGACCGGAATGCCTTTTGAAAATAAAATCGCCGGATTTCTCAAAAACAGAGCTGCTGTCTGCGATGTTTCCCGTGACATAAACCGGATCGCCTTTCACGACGGCGGCGATCATGACCACCGGCATCACGATGGATGCACCCATGATGATCATGATCCCCATGTCTGGCTATCTCCGGAAAATGCGATCATTATCGCCGGTAATATCAAAAAAGATTTGACTGAACACGATCCGGAAGGTAAAGAATACTATCAGAAAAATTTTGACCTTTTCAAGGAAAAAATGATTCTCCTTAACCGGGATATTTCTCAAAAACTTTCCCCCTTTGCCGGACAGACTTTTTTCGTTTATCACCCGGCATTCGGTTACTTCGCCCATGCTTACAAACTCAAACAGCGCGCTATCGAACTCAATGGGAGAGAGGCTTCTCCAGCCCAACTGGCAGCTATAATCCGTGAGGCAAAACTTGCCGGAGTTTCCACTGTTTTTGTACAGGAACAATTCAATCCGCGCAGCGCGGAAGCTCTGGCAAGACAGATCAACGGCCGGGTCGCGTCTCTTGATCCGCTGGCCAAAGACCTCCCCGGCAATCTCCGGAAAACTGCCGATGCCATATATGACGGTTTCACATCAAAGAAAGAATAATTTGTCATGCCGCCGATAATCGAAGTAAAAGATCTTTCGTTTGCTTATTCCCCCGGTATTCCGGTTCTGGAAGACGTTTCATTCTGCATCAATGCCGGACAATCCGGATGTATCGTCGGCCCCAATGGCGGCGGTAAAAGTACATTATTGAAGCTGCTGCTTGGCTTACTGCAGCCGGATTCAGGAAGCATCTCCATTTTCAACACCTCCCCGGTCAATGCCAGAGCCAAGATCGGCTATATGCCGCAATATCATCAACTGGATGCCTCTTTTCCGGCCAGCGTGATGGAAGTAACTCTGATGGGCAGAATCAAGCCGCGAACTCTTTTCTGCTACCGCAAAGCAGACCGGGCAGTGGCAATGGAAGCCCTGGATATTCTCGGCATCGCCGATCTGGCCCAGAGATCATTTGCCGGATTATCCGGCGGACAGCGGCAGCGGGTACTGATCGCCCGGGCTCTGGCTGGACAACCGGAATTATTGCTGCTGGATGAACCGACGGCAAATATTGACCCGGGGGCTGAAGAACAATTCTATTCGACTCTGGAACAGCTGCGCCGGCAGATGACCGTCATTACCGTTTCCCACGATCTGGGATTTGTCAACCGCGAAACTGATCTGGTCATTTGTGTCAACCGTTCGGTGAATCTTCATTGTGCAACTGATTTCACGGCAGAAACAGCCGATGCAGTATACCATCACCATGTCAATATGATAAAGCATGATCACGCCTGTTTCTGCCATTGCGAAAAGGAGTCACCGTGCCATGATTGATATCCACAGTATTATCTTTTCTCCGGAGTGGGGATTTCTCCGTTTTGCCATTCTTGTCGGGATATGTGTTTCTCCGGCCCTGGGCGTTATCGGGACAATGGTGGTCACCCGGCGCATATCATCACTTGCCGGAGCAAGTACTCATGCCGCGCTCGGCGGCTTCGGGCTGGCACTGTTTTTGCAGCGGGTATGTATGCTGGAGTGGTTCACCCCCACCCTGGGAGCTGTTATCGGAGCAGTCGGGGCAGCAGTTGCGGTCGGACTGGTAAGCATTTTCGCCAGAGAAAGGGAAGATACCGTGATCGGCGCAGTCTGGGCAGTTGGAATGTCTATCGGTCTGCTTTTCCTTGACCGCACCCCGGGATATGTGGATTGGCAGGGATACCTTTTCGGAAGTATTCTGCTGCTTACTGAACATGATTTGATAATGACACTGATACTGGATGCGGTGATCCTGATCCCGACGGTAATATTTTTCCCGGCATTGCTGGCCATGAGTTTCGATGACACCTTTGCCCGGCTCCGGGGGATAAAAGTTACTCTGATGTATATCGGTTTACTGATCCTCACAGCTTTAACCATTGTGCTTCTGATAAATCTGGTCGGCATAATGCTGGTGATTGCCCTGCTGACATTACCGGCGGCAGCGGCCGGATGTTATACTTCCCATCTTCGCTCGACCATGTTTCTGGCGGCACTTTTCAATGCATTATTCATATTCTGCGGCCTGTTGCTGAGCAGCATAATGGCTCTGCCATCCGGTCCGACGGTTGTCGTATTGGCCGGTATAGTTTATATTTCAAGCATGATCTGGAAAAAATATCATTCAAAATAATTTACGGGGAACACAAATGAAATTCTTTGCTTTATCATCTGCGGCGATGACTGCCATGCTGCTGTTATGCAGCTGCAGTGACCGGGATTCGGCAGATAAAAAACTTAATCAGGCCGTTAAACAGGCGCGTCAGGGTGAGTGGGAGAGTGTCCAAAAAAGCGCGAGTGATTTGGCCGTTGACTATCCGAAAACTTCTGCGCCGCTGCTGCTTCAGGCTTTGGCTTATGAGAAATCAGGAGATATGTTCAAAGCGATCGATCTGGCTACCCAATGCGCCAAAGCCGATCCGGAAAACTTCACGGTTTTGTACACTCTCGGCCGGCTTTATTCACAAGATGCTCAACGGTCAGCAGAAGCATTCACCATTCTGGAACACGCACTGGAATTGAAGCCGGATGATCGCAACACTTTAATCCTTCTGTGCAATCTGGGCGTAACACGCAATGAACCGAATACCGGGAAGTATATTGATATGCTTATGAAACAAAGTGACCGGGAATCTTTTGCCCGTATCGGTTACCTGAAAGCTCTTTTTCTGGGAAATAACGGAAAAATATCCGAAGCTGTGAACTATATGTTTGAAGCGGCAAAATCAAGCCGGGATAATCCGCTTCTGATCCTCAATGCGGCCCGTTTCATTGACCGGCAGGGAAGAGAATACCGGATCAAAGCCAGAAATCTTTATATGATATTTGTTTCGATCTATCAGAGAACCGCCTCCCCTGCCCCGGAATTGCTTCAGGAAGCAAAAATCAGGATTCAAAAATTGGCTGTCAGATGAGTTTGGATCTGAATAAAGACGTTATTGAAGAAATCCGCAGCCGCTGTGATATCACCGATATCATCAGCAGTTGCGGAGTGCAGTTAAAACGTTCCGGTTCCAGCAGTTTCAAAGGTCTTTGCCCTTTTCATCAGGAAAAGACCCCCTCATTTCATGTGGATTCTGCCCGGCAGACATTTCATTGTTTCGGCTGCGGCAAAGGTGGAGATGTGTTCCGCTTTTTCATGGACAAAGAGAATCTGGATTTTGTCAATGCCGCCCAGATACTTGCATCCAGATGCGGTGTTATGATTCCGGAAAAAAACCGGGGAGAATACGAAAATCCGGCAAAACGCAGTGAACGGGACAGAATGTTTGCCATCAATGCTGAATTCAGTAAATTTTTCTGCCGCTATCTGAAAGATAATCCACGTTCTCCGGCAGCTCTCTATCTGGCCGGACGCAATATCCCCGGGGATATTGCAGAAAAATTCCGTATCGGAGCTGTTCCGGACAGCTGGACAGCTTGCCGGGATTACGGAAAATCCCTCGGATTTTCCGAAGCGGATATGGTTACAGCAGGTATTCTGCGCCGGAAAGAAGATACCAACCGGGTATATGATCAATTCAAAGGCCGTCTGGCATTCACCATCGAAAATGAACAGGGTAAACCGGTCGGCTTCAGTGCCAGAACTCTGGAAGCAAAACCGGTCGACGGCAGAAAATATGTCAACACTCCGGAAACTCCGGTGTTCCACAAAGGACATTTGCTTTATGCCCTGCCCCAGGCCCGGCAGGGTATCGGGAAATATAAACAAGCGGTTTTATGCGAAGGCCAATTGGATGCAATAGCCTTTCACCGGGCCGGATTTGATTGTGCGATCGCACCGTTGGGAACAGCATTTACCGCTGATCAGGCCAAAATCATCCGTCGCTACACCAATCGGATAATTCTGGCATTCGATGCTGACAACGCCGGGAAAAAGGCGGTTCTGCGGGCGGCCGAAATTCTGCTGCCGCTGTCGGTGGAACTGAAAATACTTCAAATCCCCGGCGGCAAAGATCCGGATGAATTGTTTTCCCAGGGCGGTTCCCCGGCAATCAAAGCAGCTCTGGACAGCACGGTCGACTGGTTGGATATCCTCGCTGAAACTCTGCCGGAAAAATTCGATATGGCTTCTCCGGTCGGGCGCAGTCAGGCAGCTGCATTTACCGCATCTTTTTTAAAACTTGTCAATAATCAGGTGGAATTGGAAGTTTATGTTAAAAATGCGGCAAAGATATTGGATATCAGCGAAAATTCCATGCTTGCCGAGTTATCCGGCAGTTTAAAAACGGGTAATCAGTACGCAAGCAGTTCCGGAAAAGGTGCGCCGGTGACGGCAGCTGTCCGATCCCCGAAAAATTCTTCGGCAGAAAACGCTGCCCTGACCACACTGCTGTCATTAACTCTGACCGACAGCTCTTACGGCAAGGCAATGGCAGAGTTGATCCCGCCGGAAATGCTTCAACGTATCAGCAGCAATCCGCTGGCAGCGGCATTGAATATGGCGATCAATGCCGCCTTGAACGGCGAAAGCGATTCTCTGGCCGATGATTTGAAAAACTTTTTGATCGAACACCCATCGCCGGAAGTGAGCAAAGTGCTGTTCGCTCCGGTATCCTTCGCGGACAGTCACCGCCAGAGGGCAATGCAGGATGCCGTAAATGAGTTATCAAAATATCAGCGCAAGCAAAATGAGAACGATCTGCTCGAAAGATTGCGCAATGCCGCCAGTGAAGATGAAAAAATGAAGATCCTTATGGATTTGCAAAATTCAAACAATCAACAGTAGAAAGGGAATGTATGAAATGAATAAAGCAATAAGGTGGTTGACACTGCTGGCACTCTCCGGAATAGCCGGTTGTGCAACTCCCCGGATGCCGGAAATGAAATCAGCTATCGGTGTACCCGATGGACAAATCAATTATCCGCCGGTATCCACCCGGGGCATGGCATTGCTCATGCCCGGAAAAACGACTTTCACTGCCGGAGAAAAAACAGCTGTGACTTTGTCCGTTGCCAACAATGGACAAAAAGCAGTGACCATTGCCGAATGGTACAGTAATGAATCAGATAACCTGATCATTATGGTGCAGCCCTGGTTGACCGGCATGAAAGAACCTGATCCGGATAACTGGATCGAATTGTCTTTTGATCTGAAAAAACCGGTAATGCACTACCCGATGACACTGTTGCCGGGAAATCGGGCAATGGTATCCAAAGAGTTGCCTTTTATCGAAAAACTTCAGGTTTCCCCGGGGATGGCCCGCCGTTTTTTCATCAAAGCAAAAACCAATCTGAAATCACTTCCGCTGGAAAGTGAAGTCATCAGCATTCAAGTAGTTTCAAAAAAACCGAAGAAAGAGAGATAATTATGAAAAAACAAATACTTTTACTGGCTGCCGTCTGGTGCAGTATGGCCGCATTTGCCACCACACCGCCGGCAACATTTTATCCGGAAGTGGAGGTCAGGAAAGTTTCCGGAATGACGATCGAAAACGGCATCGACCATCCGGCATGGAAAAGTGTTCCTTCCCATCAGTTTCTGCAGATGATCGGTCCTTTGACCGCTATAAACCGGAAACCGGTTGAAAGCGGCAGTGTACAATATCTTTATGATGATAACTATTTCTATGTCCGGGCAGATTTTGTTGATTCGGATATCGTAGTCAATGCCACTTCCAACGGCGGTCACTTCTACAACAGCGGAGATGTGCTGGAAGTATTCATCAAACCGGAAAAAAGCAACTATTACTGGGAAATTTACGGGACAGCCAATAAACTCAATACCAGATTCCATTACGGTTCACGTTCCACCCTCGGTTTGCCCTCCGGCTTCAAACACGATGAAGTGGGAATAAAGGTCAATTCAAAAATCAACGGCACGCTCAATGATTCCAGTGACAAAGATCACTCTTATGTGGTACTGGTGGCGATCCCGATAGCGGAATTGAATCATCCGATCAAAGAGGGACATCCCTGCGGAACAGTGCCATTTTCTCCTGGTGAAGAGTGGAGAGTATTCTCTTCGCGCTACAACTACAGCCGGTATTTGAAAAAATATGAACTTTCCAGTTTTCCGCAGATTTTCGGCGGTTATCACTCTCTGGAATACTTCGCAAAGATCAAATTTGTAAAATAATGCGGCATAAATCATTAAAAAATTTAAAAAAATAAATTACCGTGACACTGATTCTCTCAAAATTTTCAGAGTTGTCTCAACCAATAAATAAGGAGTTTTAAAATGAAAAAAAGTACTGTCTTAACCATCCTGCTCGCCGGCACTGCTGTTTTTGCCGCCGATAACCGTCTGATCCGTCACACCCTGGAAGCCGGAGGCCAAGCCGGTGAGTTCCGGATCACTGCCGGCAAGCCCGAACACTTCAATCGCAAACCTTCGGAACAATCCAGCGTGAAAGCCACTGTTGATAAAGACAATCTGCATCTCTGTCTGACCATGACCGATGGCGACATCATCAGTGAAGCAGTCAGCGATCAATCCTCGCTGCACCGCTTCGGAGATGCCGTACAGATCTTTATCAAATCCCAAAAAGAGACCTATCTCTGGGAATTTATTTTCTCCCCCAAAAATTTGAAAAGCTGCTTTTTCCATCTCGGTCCCGGTGCGATGTTCTATCCGGAAGTCGGTTCCAAATTTCCCGAATACACGGTAAAAAACAGCATCAAAGATGGTATCTGGCGCGCAGACGTATCCATTCCGCTGTCGATTTTCCGGGCCAAAGGCTTCAAATTTGACAAAGATGAAAAGTGGACTATCATGATCGTACGGCACAATTATTCTCGGAAACACGCCCAGCGCGAAACCAGTTCCTATCCGCAGGCTGTCGGCAATACGGCCGATCCGGATTATTTTGCCGAATTGATAATCAAATAAACAACAGTGAATCACTGCTTCAATTTCACACAAATTCCGCCCGTCTTCGCTGTGCAATGCCGCAACAAGCCGGGTGGACAAAATGTGCGTGATTGATAAATGGATTTTACAAAAAAGGATCAAACCAAAGCGAAAAGAGTAAGCAATTCATCTTTACTTACTCCGCTGATAAATTCAGCAGTGTCAATAGCGGCGAGCCTCCCGGAAATATCATCGAATCCGGGGAGCGCGCCGTTTAATTTTGCCGCCAATTCCTCCACCGGAGATGCTCCGAAAAAATCTCCACTGAAAGCCATATCCGCTATCCGGTTGCCGCGAATATTGAATTTGACTTCCACGCATCCACCGGCAAAATACTTTTTCCGGCAATAACTGTAATCAGTCACCGAACCGAAATTCCACTCCCAGGTGCGGTATTTTTTTCCGGCCAGTTCATCAGCTTTTTCCAACAACTTTTCCGGAAGTGGCGTAACCTCTTTTTCGCCCAGTAAATCCAGCAACCGGCAGCTCAATTCCTGAAAAAAACTCTCCCGGTCAAATTGCGGCAGAAACTCTTGCAAATTGGCCACCCGGGACCGGACAGAACGGATGCCTTTGGCCTTTATTTTTTCCTCATCCGGAGTCAATACCTGCGCTAAAACCGTTAAATCTGTATCAAAAAGCAATGTCCCGTGAAAAAGAGTCCGGTCGGAAAAAACCGTTTTCGCACTTCCGGATACTTTGCGCCCATCAACAAGGATGTCATTTCGCCCATGAAATTCTGCATCCACCCCGAGTTGATGCAAAACATCTGTTATTATCCGGGCATGATTTGCAAACGCTTCCGGGGCAAACAGCCGGTCCGCCGCCGTGATCGTATAGTTTATATTTCCCAAATCATGATAAACAGCACCGCCGCCGGTCATCCGTCTTACCACCATGATCCGGCGTTTACGCACCTCTGCGTCATTCACTTCTGCGTTTGTATTCTGATTGCGGCCGACGATCACCGACGGAGCATTGCGCCAGAGCATGACTGCCGGTTCCCGGAAATCTGTTGCCAACAGCTCTTCCAATGCGAGATTAAAAGCAGGATCAGTAGAATTGTTTATCAGTAACTTTCTCATATTCAAGAAAAATATCGAAGCGGCCGATAATATGTCAATGCAAGATCAAAAACTTTTGCGGAATTTTGAATTCATCTCTTCAAACTGAAATCGCCGGGAATCATGATTCCCGGCGATTGGATTTGCTTCCGGCGAAGATCAGGGCATGGCCATAAAGGAGAAAACCAACGCAAAAATCGCACAGGTTTCAACCACACCCAACACGATCAGATAGTTGGCAAAACCTTTTCCGGTTTCTGCAAAAGAAATACAGCCGTTCGCTCCGCATCTCCCCTGAAAAATAGCCGATGCCATCTGGGCAATACCGCCAAGCAATCCCATACAAACATACGCCAGTGCAAATTCCGGCTTTTCCACGATCGCCTGTTTGGACAATACCATCATCAACATGGCATAAATCGTCTGGGAAAGCGGCGCACCAACCATTGCAATCAGAAGAAACGGTGCCGCCTTTCCCTGCTGATAACACTTTTTCCAGGCTCCGATAGCTGCGGCACCGGCAGTTCCGGCTCCGACAGCTGAACCGACAGCAGCCAATCCGACCGCCACATACCCCACACCGATGGCCAAAGCCTGCATTGAACTCATTTCCATGATTTCACTCCTCTTGTTTATTAGATTTGAACGGTTTAAAGTTTTGTCCACTCCAGGATAACCCTGTATGATTGGAAAATTCCAATGTATTCAAACGCACTGCATGCACCAACACACTCAACAGTGCCAGAACTATATTCAGCGCATGACCGATCAACGCCACCGCGATTCCTGCCGGCAGCAGCCACGCCGATACTTTCACCAGATCAAAGGCCATACCATTGAAGCTCCCGGCAATACACGCACCTGCCAAACCAACTGCGAACAACCGGATATAACTCAAAACATCAGTAAAACTGCCGATTATATCAAAGGGGAACTGAAAAACATCCGAAGCCTGTTTCCAATTGACTCCGCAAGACATCACCAGCAAGAGACCGGCGGCATACAAATAATACATGTAAACCGGAAAATCTCCGGGGTAGACGATCAATCTTATTGTCAGGAAAAAATTTCCCCAGATGATCATCATCCAGCCCAAATGCTGTCCGGCAGCCCGCCAGTTGCGCTCGTTGATCACCCGCCATATACGCCCGGTAGACAACTGCAATACCGCCAGAATAAAACAGAAAAACTGAATATTCGCCTGTTTTGCACTGCTGGCAGAAAAGTCACGGAAACACTCCAACGCCGGAATTTTTATCCCAGTCCCGGGAATTTCAGACAACCCGAACCAGCTGCCGCACAAAGCACCCCAAATAGTGGCAGCAATACTTAATATCAGCAACAACCGCATTGGCGGCAATAACTTCGGAGATTTTTTCGCAGCTTTTAAGCCGAACAACGACACCAGACCGAAAATTATTCCATAACCGGCATCGCCAATAATAATAGCATAAAATATTGTAAAAAATATCAGCACAGCACCGGAAATATCGATTTCACGATAACCGGGAACAATACCGAGAAAATCGAATAACGGTTTGATGATCCGGGTAAACTTATTCTCTTTCAACAGCACCGGCACCTCATCATCCTCTGCCGGATCAGTTATCAGCACCCCCCAGCCGTTCTTTTCCGCCGCCGAAGAAAGGTTATCCATCTCCGGTGCGGGAACAAATCCGCATAACGCGACGATCATACCATGCTCCGCGATCGAATCCCGCACCCGGCTGAACTCCAAAACTCCGGCAACTTCTTCTGCCGCCGCCTGAACAGCCCGGCGTCTACCGGACAAAATCAACATCTCATGCTGAATTACGGCATACTCTTTTTCAGCTTCTTTCAAAGCCTTTTTCAATTTGCGCGGATCATCTTTTTCATCCAGATGCACAACCGGGAAATCAGCTGCATCACTTTCATTCTGTAAAATAATAACAAACGCCACCTTACCCTTGGCACGTGATATTTCCCGGCACCGGATGCTGCTGCTCTGAACAGCTTTGGCATACTCCTGGCTGCTGCCGATACAAAGTCGGATATCAACTCCCTTATCCCGCAAGTCATCCAGCAGCTCCCGGTCAAAATCGCCCCATACAGCCAACGTCTCGATTTTCCGCCGCAACTCAATCATATAAGAGACAAGCGCATTCTCTTTTTCCTGCAATCCGGTAAACTTTTCCACCACGTCCGGAGCTTCTGCGGCCGGAAGTTTCCGGGCCTCCGGCAAACCGTTGTCGGCCGCCAGCTGTTCAAGGGAAAATAAAATCCGGTTAAGTTGTTGGAGCTTCTCCCCGGTCTGTGCCGAATCAGCGGAAAAAGAATCCGCCAATTCCACTTGCATAACTCCAAGTTTACGCAAGGAATCAAGCGTCTTTTCCAAATCACTGTGCAACGCTATAAGCGTCACTTTTTTCATTGGCACGATCATCGGTCATCACTCCATAAATATCAGATGTTTCGAACAGAATATAACACTTTTCCGCCCTAAATTCAAGCTGTTTTATTCAAAAAACCCGAATTATCTTATCTGTCCATCGCCAAGTACAATGTATTTATATGTCGTCAGCTCATCTGTTCCCATCGGCCCTCTGGCGTGTAACTTATCGGTGCTTATCCCGATTTCCGCCCCCATGCCGAATTCTCCGCCGTCAGTGAATCTGGTGGAAGCGTTGACATAAACTGTCGACGAATCGACATTACGGGTAAAATATTCAATATCTTCCGGGATCAAACTCAAAATTCCGTCACTGTGCCGTGAACCGTAAGTATTGATATGTTCCACAGCTTCCTCAACAGCTCCTACGGTTTTCACCGCCAGGATCAAAGAGAGATACTCTGCATAGTAGTCATCTTCTGTCGCTTTTTTTGCCTGCGGCACCAGAGCGCAGAACTCATCATCACCGCGCAGTTCCACCTTGCGTGCCGAAAGTTTTTCTGCCAGCAGAGGAACAAATTCCGGTGCGATACTCCGGTCGATCAGCAATGTTTCCAGAGCATTGCAAACCGCCGGACGGGAACATTTTGCATTGACAATGATATCCAGAGCTTTTTTTACATCACAGGATGAATCGACAAAAAGATGACACACTCCTTTGTAATGTTTCAGCACCGGCATCGTCGCTTCAGCCACAACGGTACGGATCAGGCTTTCTCCGCCGCGCGGGATCACCAGATCGATATATTTATCCATTTTGAGCATCAATTTTACCGCTTCCCGGTCGGTCCAGGGGATCAACTGCACCACCCCATCCGGCAAGCCGGATGCCCCTGCACTTTCATTGAGAATGGCCGCGATAACAGAATTGGATTCAAAAGCTTCTTTGCCGCCGCGCAAAATCACCGCATTACCGGCCTTTATACAAATCCCGGCAGCATCGGCAGTAACATTGGGACGGGCTTCATAAATAATTCCGACCACTCCGAAAGGAACCGCTATTTTAGTGATTTTCAAACCGTTGGGACGGATATTTTCCGAAATAATCCGGCCGACCGGATCATGCTGCGCGGCCACCTGCCGCAAGCCGTCAGCCATAGCCTTTATCCGGACTTCATCCAGTTTCAACCGGTCGATTTTTGCTTCATCCATGCCATTATTTCCGGCATTGATAATATCAACACTGTTGGCCCGCATTATTTCAGCTTTTCTGTTTTCAAGAGCATCGGCCATACTCTCCAGACAAAGCTGCTTGGCCTCCGGCGGTAAAACTGCCAGTGATGCCGATGCCCGGCGGGCCTTTTTCCCGATTTCTTCAAGAATCAAATTCATTTCCACAGAAGTCATAATATATCCACCTTTCTGACAATACAATAATACCAGCGTTAATATACCTCTGTGAAGCAGTTTTTACAAACCGTATTTCAAAAAATATTCTCTCCGGCAAACAAAAAAACTGCCGTACTGCCGGATTGACAGTACGACAGCCTCCCAAAGGCGAATTTCACCAGTTCTCTGCGAGGATCTCAAAATATCCGCGCACATGGTCACAGGATGGACACCTCTCCGGAGCTTTAGTCCCGGAATGGAGATATCCGCAATTCAAACACCGCCATACCACCGGAGCAGGACGTTTGAAAACCAGATCATTTTCGATGTTCCATAAAAGATCGCGAAAACGTTTTTCATGCTGCTTTTCCGCGACACATACGAAGTCAAAAACAGCTCCGATTTTAGCGAATCCTTCCTCTCTGGCGATTTCGGCGAACTCCGGATAAAGATCATGCCACTCGTCATACTCTCCGGCGGCAGCTGCCGCCAGATTATGCGCAGTATCAATGATCTCCCCTGCCGGATATTCAGCGGTGATGCTGACCATACCGCCCTCCAGAAATCTGAAGAAGCGTTCAGCATGTTCCTTTTCCTGCCCGGCAGTTTCCTCAAATATCGCCGCTATCTGCATCAGGTTTTCCTTCTTTGCCTGTGTTGCGAAGTAGGTGTAGCGATTGCGCGCCTGGGATTCACCGGCGAATGCTTTAAGCAGATTCTGCTCGGTTCTGGTGTTGTGAATGGAATTTTCCATCATTTTTCCTCAATCGCATGACAAATGTTGCCGATTCACATATTACCGGAAGCAGCCGGTTGCTTAACAGCACCGTCTTTAGCCGCATTTCCGCTGTTTCCATCAGTTTTTTTCGCTGCCGGAGCATCATTGCCGATGGGAACCAGTTCCACAGCTTCGACAGTAACAGTTTCCACTGTTCCATCCTGATTGGCGGCATTGTTGTTCAAACAGTTACCGGCCTTGCACCCCGGCTTGTGATGACAATGCTTGTCACACGGCGAACAATGATTGGTTGTGTAGTAACAGCAACCGACGAAACAGAGCGCGACAACGATCAACGCTCCCCAGACCAGAAGACTTTTTTTCATTTTCTTTCTCCTCTTTTTTTCCGCCGGACCATCCGGCGGGTCTCCTCTGTCAATCAATTATAATTCACTGTAAAAAAAAATCAAGCAGTATAAATGTCCGGCCGCTTGTTTTTTTGCAGTTTTGCGGTTATATTTTCCGGAAGTCAATTTATTTTTTACAAGAGAGGAAAATTTTATATGGCAATCAAAAAGAAATCGCCTTCCGGCCAACTCAAAGAAGCTGCTTCCGGCACCGCCAAACGGATTTGGGGCAAATTATTCCGCAACACCTTTCTGACGGTCATACTGGTTGCTGCCGGAGGAGTCCTTTTCAACCTCGACCGCCTCGGCAATACCGGTTTCACGTTGCTGCGGTATAAACATCTGCTGCCATCTTTTGTAATACGTCTGCTGCCCGGCAGCGGAACTCCGGAAGGTCAGGCCCTCCCCCGGGAAATTCTGGAAGGTGTCGCGCTTGAGGCATACGATGGTGACACATTGACCATGCTGGCGATACAGCAGCAGCAGGAAAAAAAATTCAAAATCCGTTTTTTCGGCATCGATGCTCCGGAAGCAGATCAAACTTACGGGACAAAATCCCGGGATGCATTGCGGAAAAAAGTAGTAGGCCGCAAAATCCGGGCCGAAGTAATTTCGGTTGACCGTTACGGCAGATGCGTAGCAAAAGTATATTGCGATGGCGAATACATCAATTTGAACATGGTTTCCACCGGAAATGCCTGGTACTATCCGGATTATGCCGAACATGAATATGATTTGGAGAAAGCTGAAAAAACGGCCCGCAGCAGCAGAATCGGGTTGTGGCAGGAACATTCACCGCAGCAGCCCTGGATGTATCGCAAGGAAAACCGCAAATAACCATCTCTTTTCTGCTTGAAAAAAGATGATTGTGGCGTTATTTTATAAAGATGAATAAAACCGTGCCGGAAAAACGGATCATTGTCGCCGTTCCGGACAAGCTTCTGGAGAGAAAATTATTATGATGACAGCAAATGAATTGAGAAGAAAGTACATTGAGTTTTTCAAAGCCAACGGTCATGCCGAGATTAAGAGTGCTTCCCTTATTCCCGATAATGATCCGACCTGTTTGTTTACCACCGCCGGAATGCATCCGCTGGTACCATATCTGCAGGGAGCAAAACATCCCTCCGGCAGAAGATTGACCGACTGCCAGAAGTGCATCCGCACCGGAGATATCGACGAAGTGGGTGATGCAGTGCATCTGACCTTTTTTGAAATGCTGGGCAACTGGTCACTTGGCGATTACTTCAAAGAGGATGCGATCAATTTCAGTTTCACATTTCTGACCAAAGAACTGGGTATCCCGGTTGAACAACTGGCGGTAACAGTTTTTGCCGGTGACGAAGATTGTCCTTTTGATGAGGAAGCATGGAACATCTGGCACAACCTGGGAATTCCGGCAGAGCGCATTGCCAAGCTCGGCAAAAAGGATAACTGGTGGGGTCCGGCCGGCACTACCGGTCCCTGCGGCCCGGATACAGAAATGTTCTACTGGACCGGCCCTGCTCCGGCTCCTGCAGTTTTTGATCCGGAAAACAAACTCTGGGTCGAGATCTGGAACGACGTTTTTATGCAGTACAATAAAAACGCTGAAGGAAAATTTGAACCTCTGGCCCAACGCAATGTCGATACCGGAATGGGACTGGAACGGATCACTGCCGTGCTGCAAGGCAAGCCAAGTTGTTACGAAACCGAGGTTTTTGCTTCACTTTTTGCCGAATTGGATGCCATCCGCAATGTTCCGGGAATTCCGGCCGCACAGCGCACATCCAGCGAACGGATCATCGTTGACCACTTGCGGGCAGCGACATTTATTATCGGTGACGGCATTACTCCCGGACGCGTGGATCAGCCCTATGTACTGCGCCGCCTGATCCGCCGGGCGATCCGTGAAGGACGGAAAATCGGTATCGTCACCGAATTTGCATCCAGAATCGCCGATAAAGTCATTGCCCAATTCGGAGAATTTTATCCGGAATTATCTGCGAATGCCGATATGATCAAAGGTGAACTTGAGCGCGAAGAAAAACAATTTGCCGCCGCATTGGAACACGGAACCAAAGAGTTTCAGAAATTGATCGACCGGGTACCGCCGCATATAACCAAAAAAGTTATCAGCGGCAAAAATGCTTTCAATCTCTATGAAACCTACGGCTTCCCCCTTGAATTGACTGTGGAAATGGCCAAAGAACAGGGATTTGAGGTTGATGTGGATGGCTTCAATGCCGCGTATGCCAAACATCAGGAACTTTCCCGGGCCGGCGCGGAACAGAAATTCAAAGGCGGATTGGCCGATCATTCCGAAGAAACAGCCAAGCTTCATACCGCAACCCACCTGCTGCATGCGGCGTTGAGAAAAGTCCTCGGCACCCACGTAGAGCAGCGCGGTTCAAATATTACCGCCGAACGGCTCCGCTTCGACTTCTCGCATCCGGACAAAGTTTCTCCGGAACAGCTGCAGGAAGTTCAGGCTCTGGTCAACGATGCGATCAACCGCAAACTGCCGGTTGTCTGCGAAGAAATGAGTGTCGATGATGCCCGGGCCGCCGGTGCGATGGGACTTTTCGGTAACAAATACGGCGAAGTTGTGAAAGTTTACACAATGGGCGATGTCAGCAAGGAAATTTGCGGCGGACCTCACGCGGAAAATACCGGAGATTTGCAGGCATTTAAAATCCTTAAAGAGGAAAGTTCCAGTCGCGGAGTACGCCGGATAAAAGCTGTTATCGGGAATGCCGCAAAATAACGATAAAATAACGGAGGGCATAATAATACCATGAAAAGTGATGATTTGCAAATAACAGCTCTGGATGGCGGTTTTTCTGTAACGGTGACCGGGCGGGCGAATTTTGATTATGCGGTTCCGTTGCGGGAAATTTCCGGGAAATTGAATGAGAACTCGTGGCTGCAGATCGATTTGGAAAATTGTGAAGCGATGGACAGCACCTTCATGGGAGTGCTGACGATGCTGGCTCTGAAAATGCGTAAAAACGGCAAACAGGTAATGTTGATTGGTGCCAATGAAATTCTGATAAAATTGCTGCGCGATCTTGGAGTGGCAAAACTTTTCAAATTTGCTGCAGAAAAAAGTTCTGTTCTGGGAGGTACAGCTCTGAAAACATCCGGAGACAAAAGCATGCTGACCACTGCAAAAACTGTTGCAGAAGCTCACAAAGCATTGGTTGGTGCAGACAGCTCCAATGCAGAAAAATTCAAGCAGGTCATTGAATTTGCCGAACAGGATGTAGAACGTCTGAAAAAGAAAGACGAATAAATTCTTCTATAAAAAAGTTGTCAAATCGACAATCAGGTGCTATATTATATAACACACATACCGGAGAGATGGCTGAGTGGTCTAAGGCGGCGGTCTCGAAAATCGCTGTGGGGGCAACCTCACCGAGGGTTCGAATCCCTCTCTCTCCGCCATTTTTTTTGCAAAAAAATGGCGAACGAAGACGTAAGTCTTCTCTTCACTGTGCGAAGCACAACTTCACTCAAAAGGCGCAGCCTTTTCTTCACATCTTCACCAAACCCCGGAGAAGACTTACTTGCTTGTCCCGCCATAGCTTCAGCGACGGTGGATGAAGTCGCTCCCTTTGGTCGCTTGTGAAGAGGTCAGCTTCGCTGCCCGTGAAGTTGCCGCCTGTCGGCGGGTGGATGTGTTTCTTTTTACTGCGCTTCGCTCACACGGCGGCAAGCCGCCTTGATTTTTATTTTTGCAGTGATATATTATTAGAAAGTCTATGTGTAATTAGGGGAAGACGATGTCTGTCAATCACAAAATATTAAAATATGTTTTTGCAGTGCTTGGAATCATCGTTTCCGGTTTTGTTGCATTTCGCCCCAAATTTTCACACAACATAGAAGTTTTTTTCGTTATATGCTATATTGGTTATCTGGTATTAGCTTCTCCTTTTTTTTATCCAGCATTTTACGGAAACAAATGGGATTATCTGCGCATAATACTTTTTACTTTGTTTGCAGGCATTATTACTTTCGGTTTGGTAGTTGCTGCTGACAAAATCAACCATATAAGCGGTATGGAAGGAATGAAATTGTTATTTCTGCAACTAGAATTTTTATATTTCAGTCCCATTCTTGTTTTAACCACAACTGCTTTTTGTTGCCGAATGAAAAAACTAATGAAAACAGTAATCCCTTGGGGGACTTTTTCCATATATGCAGCATTGAATACTTACTTGCTTTCAACCATCAAATATGATAGCTCTGATAATCTTGTAATCATTCTGGGAAGCATTGTTTTATTGCCATTATTGCTGTTGACCGCGATTATGACAATCCGTATTTTGTTTTTCCCGCAGTATACACGAACCGCTGAACCACCTGAAACAGAAAATAATCAAAACAAAAATCAGCCATTCTGAATGTTTGAGAACAAAAGTGAAGCGATTTTCAGAAATTTATTTCACAGCAAGATTCTAAAGTTTTAAGCTCAAAATGCGCTTCAGAATGGCGGGGAAAGATAAAAAAACGCTGGCAAATTTTTCAAGTCTGACAAAAATTCTGTGAAGTTTTTTTCACAAAAGGGCTTCACAAGGGCTTTTGTGCTGCTTTTTGCCACTTACCCGACCTTTACCGCAACCGTCGCAACACGCCGAGTGTAAACGCAAAAAAAGCGGCAAGATTTCTCCTGCCGCCGAAGCTATTTCCCGCTATCATCGTTCCGGGAAACCTTTATGTGTGTTTTACTTATATGTTGAAACGCCGGTACCATCCTTACTTCAACAAAACATCTGCGGCTTTGAGTGCAAGTTTTACTGCAGCTTTCTGTATCGCCTTTTTGCCGGAAATGATTTCTGCTGTATCTGCGGCACCAGCATACGCACTGTCTGCCCAAACTATGTTATTATTTGCTGTAGATATTATTTTAAGTTCAACACGAGCTCTGGAAGTACGATAATTGCCAAAGGTATCTGAAGATTCAGAAATGGCTTCGCCGAAAATAAGATAAGCAGCTCCGACTTTCTCCGCCGCTTCCACCAATTTTGTACGATTTCCAATCAGATTATCAAGTAAACCATTCTGTCCGACAGCTAAAGGCGCAAGCTGTTTCACCGGAAACTTCTGTGTCAGGAAAAATTTGGTCAATTCATTTTCTGCTGCCGGATCAATCAAACGCTGACTTGCAATATGAATTTCCGGAATAAATATTGCTACAACCGGTCTCTTTTTTTCCGGTACAAGAATTTCTATTTTCGTTGATACGGAATTTACTGCAGCTTTCTGACTTTTGATCAAATCAATCGCAGTTTGGGCAGTCTTTTCGGCTGCACTTTCAAGATTATTGGCAACATTAATATATTTCATTTTAACCACACCGGTTTTAACGGAGATGGTTTTCACAAAAATCATAAGCTTATCACCTTTTTCCCGAACCGAACCCGAAACAAAACTGTCCGCACCGAGCAGAGAACCTATATTACTGACATCATCAGCATTGAGCATTCCGTTAGGTTTGAGAGCTCTTTCACGAAGCAATTTATCAAGCTGTTCACGATCGACCAATTTTATCTGCTCAGAGCAAGACAGCTCTGCTGAAACAATATCATTGAACAGTCCGGCATCAACTCCTTTGCCGTCAATCAACATCGGATTGAAAATTATCACTGAATCAGCAAGCGCAATTGAAGAAATAAGAAAAACTGCCATCACTGAAAAGATTTTTTTGGAACGTAACATTTTTTATCTCCCGTTTTGTTGTTGTTTTGCTTTTTCAATTTGAGCCAGCAGATTGGAAAAAACCTGCCGTTGACGTTTTACCAACCGTTTATCAGTTATTGCCTGCTTTACAAGCGGCTCAATTTTCATTCCCTGTTTGGTCATAACATAAACCCGGATAAGTTCATTGTATGCCGCTTCCTGAAAATTGTGCTGTTTACCGATCTTTATAGCGGCACGATAGCTTCTCTCTGCCATGTCAAAACGCTTGACTCCGATATATGAACGAGCCTGAACCAGCAGATAAAATTGCCGTTCCTGTCCCTGAAGTTCTTTTATTGCCAGTGCTTCATTGACATATTTCAGCGCATTGACAGGATCGCGTTTACTCCACAGATAAACATTTGCCAAATCTCCGAGTGCATTTGCCTTCGCTGCCGGATCAGGATCTTTCATGGCAAGGATTTCTTTGACGTAGGCTTCGCTCTGCCAGGTACCCTGAGTTTTCAAGGCTACAAGCAGAATCTGACTACGCTCTCTTTCAGAGAGACCTTTCAAATTGAGTCCGAAACTCAAAACTTTTTCACGGTTTTCTTTTTTGCCATGCCGGGCGATATATGACATGAGTTTGATTTTGCGCTCGAAACTCAACTCCGGTTCATCATAAAGCAGAGATTCTGCGGTAGAAACAGCATCACGGCTTCGTAGCTCTTGCAAACACTCCCAACTGCGGAATCTTGCATTGATACGTTTTTGAGCATCTTCGGTTTCCAGAGAAGCATCATCAAAAGCGACAGCGGCATCTTTGAATTTCTTTGACTTGAAAAGTTGTTCAGCCTGCTGCATCTGCTTTTCATAGGTATTTCCCATGAGAGAAAAAACGCTTAAACTCAAAAAAACTGCAATCAGAATTTTTTTCATTTCCACTCCTTTTTATATTCTTCAAATTTTTTAATTTCTGCTTGTGAACAATGTCTTTCAACATTCCGGTTTGCCATACGGCGCAACGCCCGCCGGATATTGCCCTTCTTAATAACTGGCATACATTCGGAACAGATTTTGAAATCCAATTCGTTACACCGGCTGAAACTTGAAATCGCCGCCATCATACAGGGATAATTGTTGCAATACTTATTTTCACGCATAGTGTTGTTCAAAATCTGGCGGGTCGTCGAAACTGCAATCAGTTTAACTGAATCAACCGTCGTTGCAGCAATCGGCATTCTTGAAAAAGAGGCTATACCGAAATCCGGCAAATTGTTAAAAAGCACATTTATACCATCATCATTTATTGCATCTGACAGCAGAATATAAAATAACATACCATCGGTCGGAAACGCGTCTCCGTATGCGTAACGCACCGCCAATTCCAATTTACCGGCAGCAAATGCATGGTGTCCGGCATCATACGCTCCCTTGACCGGCAAAGGACGCACCGGCAGGATTTTTACTGTCAGACCGAGTTCTTTTTCAAGCATTGCGGCTGCAGACTCAACTTCTTTGGGCGGCATATTTCCCAATCCCTGAAAATAGACTGGATATTTTGTCCATTGGGCAAACAGCTCTTTGGCAGGATAAAATTTAATCTGGTTACTGCTGGCACGCAGTTGCTTGATTTTTTCTGCGGCAATTTTGTTCAGTCCGATATTAAAGAAACAATTTTTGTAGTATGTGGATTCTTTTTTGCCGTACTCTTCAAAAGCCTCAAGCCACTTTAAAGCATCGCCAGGTGTACCGTATTTTTCAACCAATTCGATCCAAATCAGAAATTCTTCGCTGTAACGAGGGGTAAATAGCGGCTTTGCTTCCACTCCGGTTTTATACGCGAGTTTGTGGTCTCCGCTCAAATAATATGCGTACAACGCATGTCCGGGACGCTGGGATTTAAGGAAATAATCGCCGCCTTTGCGGAAATTTTTACGCCGCATTTCCAACATTCCCATATCATAATCGGTTATATCCAAACCACCGTCTGTCCGATTGCGCCAGATAGCTTCGGCTTCATCACACCTGCCGGCATTTACCAACAATCGGAACTTCAACCGTCCGATAGAATCATTATATTCTGCAATCGAACGATAGCGCAACCTGTCAAGTATCGGCAACAGGAAGTTGGCTGCCATTTTACTTTGTTCTTCTGTAGTGGTCAGATCCGAACGGTTTGGCTTGGATTTATCGGAGTAGATATGATACCAATGCTCCGGACAATACCGGAAATAAAGATTCCACACCAGTTCATGAGCAAGAACCAGACAACGGAAGTGGTCTTTGGAATTGAGCAAAAAATAGCTTTCTGCAAGCGAAAGGATCTGTCCGCTTAAAACGGAAGTACTTCGATACTGAAAACGGGATTTGCGGATAACATCAAGCAGCCGCTTTGATTCAATATCAATTGCCTCAGCGTTGAATTTCCCACCGCCGGTCGGCGGCAATAAATCGGGAACGTTCAAAATAGTTACAGCGGCTTTGGCAAGTTCAGATTCCTGTGTTTCATTTGTAAATGTGCCGGTAAAAGCGTTGACCACCACACCGGAATTGCAATCAACAGCCAGGATATCCAGCCTGCGGATTCCTTTTTCCTCGCCATTAGTGACCATTCCGTAAATGATCCGGTCAGCGGAAAGTAATCTGCCGATTCCGGCGGCACTTCCGGCATCTATATTATTGAGACTCTGCAACTTATGTTCAGCAAAAATTTTATCTATATTTTCCCGGGAAACAATGTTTTTCAATTTTCCGCTCTGCTGAATTTGATAGACAAAATAATCGGTTCCCGAAAACTTTTTGGATTTATTATAATCTTTGATTGTCATTATATCAAAAAACGGCAGAATCGCCCATGTTTCATTTTTTCTGTTAACACTTGCGGAAGTGACAACTTTGCGGGGAGAAAGTTTCAATTTTTTGGCAATATGATCCGAAATAAATCTTGCCTCTTTGTAATGTCCTGCTTTTTCACGGAAAACTTCACGCTGCAAAGCTCCATTAGCAGCATTTATCAGCAAAAGTTCAATATCTGTTTCACTCCATTTCCCATTCATCCTGCGCCCTTTTTGATAAGAACCACCGACAATCCATTGCGGAGACGGCATGGCAGCGAGCTGTTTTTCAAGCGATGACAATGAACGCTCCTGATGGAGTAGCAATCCGATGTTGCGGGCTGAAATATGACATTTCCAGCGGGTAAACAACTCCGCTGAAAGACGGGTCTGAAATGTGTATGCTTTATGTGACATATACCAACCAATACGGTCGAGCATCGGTTCAATGGTAATAACCGGAATTTCACCGTCACCTACATTATTTTCTGCGCTGAATAAATCAGCACAAGCCATACTTAAAATAATGATACAAAGAAATATTTTTTTCATCTCATTGCTCCACAGCAATCATTTCTATCTTTCTGCGGTCAATAATATAACACAAAAATTTCATATTCAAAGAAAAGTTTTTCTTCGCTGAACGATCCTCTTTGTGAATTTTTGAAATTTCCTAGGAGGGTGCAAAAAATCATTTCTCCGCAAAATGGCACCGACCGTAAACTCTTTCAATAATATACTTCATCATAGAAGAAAATACAAGTAACTCTGATTTATTTTTCAAAAACTCCGCAATGCAAGGCAAAAAGGTGAGTTTGGATGATTTTCTTTTGAATTTAAGCAGAAAGAACCGTCACAGCAGTCTTTTATCTGCTGCGTTGCGGAAAATTATGTGTTTAAAATTTACGCGGCTTTACAGCTTCTGCGATATCCGTGCATCAAGCCGCCAAGAAATGAAATTTCCATAAATAAAATTGCAAGCGGCAAATGAAAGATTTTTGCCGTTTTCGTCAATTTTCTTTTGGCGTTGCTGTACATTCTGAGTTTTCCTGAACCAAAGTGAAGGGATTTTCAGAATTTCATTTCACAACGAAATTCTGAAGTTTCAACCTCAAAATGCGCTTCAGAATGGCGTGGGAAGATAAAAAAACGCTGACAATTTTTTCAACTCTCGCCAAAAATTCTGTGAAGTTTTTTTTACAAAAGGGCTTCACAAGGGCTTTTTCGCTGCGTTTTGCCACTTACCCGAACCTTGCCGCGACCGGCGCGATATTATTAAGATATTAAAGCTTCAACACCGCAAGTGATATATCATCCGCAATCCGATTTGGCAAGCAAAAATTCAAAAGGAGAATGATTTGTGCATAACAAATTGCATATCATTGAGATATGTGGAATGTTACCATTTTTTTCATTTTCTACCATTTCCCCATTTCCCAATTTCCCATTTTCATAAATGCTGGTGTTTTTTGGAAACATTATTTTTATCGGGTTTATAAAAATACAGTTCATCTTTTATTGCATTTTTTACATAAATAGTGAAGATTTTTGAAACGTTCGATGAATTTTTAATGCTTGGCGTAACTCATCCGGGCGATCTTTTTTTTTACGCAAATTCATAATAATAACCAATATTATATTATTTTATAACCCAAGATAATTCTTTTTTTGCGATATCGTTTTTGATAAACAGAATGTTGTTTTTGATTAAGTGACGGTGTTTGATTTTTCTCTCCTTGAATACTACATTAATCCCATCAGACGAACCATGCATGGTCTTGAAAAACAAATCAAAAAAAAGGAACTTATCATGTCAATGCTCGCTGTAAAAGGGGGAAAACCTGTCATCACTCTGGCTGAATACAAACGTGCGGTATGGCCACCGGTCGATGAAGAGTGTGCGGAACAACTGAAAGAACTTTATCTTTCCGGACAGTGGTCATTCAACAGTGCCACTGAACAGAAGTTTGAAAAAGAATTTGCAGAATATCACGGTGCGAAGTATGGTATATTCATGGCTAACGGCACTGTCACTTTAGAGTGTGCCTTGACGGCGTTGGGTATCCGGCCGGGGGATGAGGTTATTGTTCCCGGATTGACTTGGCTGGCAACAGCAATGTCGGTAGTATATGTCGGCGGAACCCCGGTTTTTGCTGATATTGAGAAAGATACCTGCTGCCTTTCCCCGGAAGCTTTTGAAAAAGCCATTACTTCGAAAACCAAAGCTGTGATACCGGTCCATCTTTACGGCAGTATGGCCAATTTGGATGAAATCATTGCCATTGCCCGTAAACATGGAATCGCTGTTATCGAAGATTGCGCTCACATGCAGGGGGGCAAATGGAATGGACGCGGGGTCGGCAGTTGGGGCGATGTCGGCAGTTTCAGTTTTCAACAGAGCAAAACCCTCTCTTCCGGCGAGGGTGGTATTTGTTTGACCAATGATGAAAAACTGGCTGATCTTATTTACCGGGCCAAGCATATCGGTTATTCACGGATGGATTCTCAAGGCGGTGCTTCATCTCCTCCACCGGCAGAAATGGTTTGTCACAACTACCGCAGTTTGGCATTTTGCGCCGCGATCCTTTCCTGTCAGCTCAAAAAATTGCCGGAACGTCTTGAACGCTATAATCGTTTTGCTGACAATCTCCGCCGGGCTACTGCCGGATTGCCTGGATTTTCGATTCAGGCTCCCGGCAAAAAGGCCACTTGCCAGGGGTATTATTCACTGGAATTGATTTTTGAACCGGAAGTTTGGGGCGCGGACAATGTTACTATTGGTTCGGCTCTGCAGGCTGAAGGTATGGCTATTTCCAATAAAAATTACGGCCCGGTATATAAACACATGCTTTTCAATACCAGTCGTTACCGCAATTCCGGCTGTCCGGTGGCTGATTTTATCGGAAAACAGGCTTTCAGTATTCCGCATCAGAGTATGGATTGTCCGGAAATGGCGGAAATTTTCGGTAAAGCTCTGACCAAAGTTTATGAGAATAAAGGTGAATTATGATCCGGCTCTGTATCTGGAACGAATTCCGGCATGAATTGAGAGAACCGGTGAAATCCCTCTATCCGGAGGGAATCCACCGGGCAATCGCAGACGGTATCGACTGCGAAGGGATTGATATCCGGTTCGCAACATTGGATGATCCGGAACAGGGATTGTCAGATGAAATCCTGAATAATACCGACGTCCTGATCTGGTGGGCTCATTTGGCTCACCGGGAAGTGGCAGATTCACTGGCCGCCAAAATCCGGGATCGGGTTTTGGCCGGTATGGGATTGATTGTACTGCATTCCGGTCACATGTCCAAAATTTTTCAGGCGGTTATGGGAACCAGCTGTACTTTACGCTGGCGGCAGATCGGAGAAAAAGAGCGATTGTGGACGGTCGATCCGTCGCATCCGATTGTCAAGGGAGTTCCGGAAACATTTACTTTGGAACATGAGGAGATGTACGGGGAACCGTTTGGTATCCCGGATGATGGTAAAATCGTATTCATGTCCTGGTTCGCCGGAGGGGATGTGTTCCGTTCCGGTGTGACATTCCAACGTGGAGCAGGAAAGGTGTTTTACTTCGCTCCCGGACATGAAACTTTTCCTACTTACTATGACCGCAATGTTTTGAAGGTGATCTCCAATGCGGTTCGTTGGGCGGCTCCGGCTGAATATTTCCCCATCGAGTGCAGAAAATGGGCTGAACCGGAAGAAAAAGTACAGTAAGATGAATAAAAAAGTGGAAAAATCAATGAATATCAATTGGCGGTCGGGAAGCCGTGAAATTTGTTTTCAGAACAGAACGCTGATTCTGAAAAGTTCCGGGTTGTCGAGGGATATTGATTTTTCGGCCGGTTATCCCCGGACATTGCGGGTGAAATCCGGGGATGATGTTCTTGCTGTTGCCAATCAGCAGCCGGATGTGCGGATCGCCGGGTTGTATCCATTTGCCGAATTTACCAAGCCGGGGATGCAGCCGGAGATCATTTCATGCTGTATAAAAGAAATGCCGGAGAGTGACCGGGATGCGGTTTATCTGGAAATGATCTGTTTCGAGAAATTCCGCCGGATTGAAATTCTTTACCGTTATATTCTGTATGATACCATTCCTGCGATCGGAATAGAAATCGAATTGATCAGCGGGGTGACTCCTCTGGTTTACCGGGGATGCCGTCATTATGAGAAATTCAATAAGATACGGGATTTTTCCTGTTGCAGTATAATGGATACATTGACCTTGCCGGAGAGCAAGCCGTGTAAGTCGCTGGAGTTCCGGATGCGTACGGATTACCATAATGATCTGCTTGTTGAAAATTGCGACCGTTCTGATGGTTTGTATTGCGGCAATATTTTTACCGGCGGTCAGGTGATCTGGCTGCAGGAAGCTCCGCCATCAGAAGAACGGATGGAAATTTTTGAAGCCGATTTTCTGGTCACTGAAAATGTCATTTCGAGCTGCGGCAGTGGATTCACCGCATTTGATATTATTCCCGGGCAGAGGATGAAAAGTTGCCGCCACACTCTTTTGATCGGTCGTGACTGCGGGGAAGCGTGCCGGAAGTATCTGCAACGCAGGGGATACGGACAAAACAATTCTGCCGGAAAAGTAACGGTGAATCCCTGGGGCGGTGGAAATTTCAATACTTTGGTCAATGAAGAATTTTTACTGCGCGAAATATCGGCCGCAGCTGAATGCAGGGCAGATATTTATCAAATAGATGACGGCTTTCAATCGGGGGGAAATCTGGGGGATCTGTCTGCCTTAAACCGTTATATAACTCCGGAATACTGGCAGTTCGCTTCTGACCGATTCCCTGAAGGGCCGGATAAAGTGGTCTGGCATGCACAAAAAAATGGTATAAAGTTGTCACTGTGGTTCGCACCCGGATGCAACCGGGAATTTGATGATGAATCATTGACGGTATTGCTGAATTGGCAGAAAAGGTACGGGATAAACATTTTTAAACTCGATGGAGTTGTTCTGGATAGCTGCCGGGCGCATGACAACTTCCGTAAGTTGCTTGAGTCATTGAAAAGCTCCGGGATAACCGTGAATTTGGATGTGACTAACGGTTTGCGGGGCGGCGTGTGTGAATTCGGCGAATTCGGTCCGGTTTTTCTGGAAAACCGTTATGTCAATCAGACGTGGGTGGATGTCCCGTATGATCCGGAAGCGACATTGAAAAATTTGTGGCAGTTGTCCAAGTATATTCCGGCCGGTAATATTCAGATAGAAGTTCCTTCACCGCAGGATATAATAGAAGATTTTTTCGGACAGAATGGCCGTCCGCCGCGTCCGGACCGGTATGACTTTAAATTCTGGCTGGCGGCAGCAATGCCGGCTTTGCCTCTGTTATGGTTTCAACCATCAAAACAAAGCACAAAAATTCGGCATGATTGTCGGGAAATGATGAAGATTTACCGTGAATGTCAACGGTTGATATCTGGCGGTGATATAGTTCCGGTCGGTGCGGTTCCCGGTTGTGGGATAACCGGTTTTATCGGCAACGGCAGGATCTGTTTTGCATACCGGACGTTGAAAGCCGATGGGGAAGCAAATATTTTTCCTCATCATTATGATTCCCGTCTGATATACAGTTCATCTACTTCGGAATTGCACCCGGATGGCCGGGTGATTTTATCAGAACCGGGCAGTTTTGCAATATGGGAAATAAAGGTGGATAAAAAAGATGAAATACTTTAAGTTCAAATCTGTTTCTCCGTTGGCGATCTCTCCCGGCGGATGGGTACTGGACTTCCTGAAGCGTCAGCAGCGTGGATTGTCCGGCAATTTTACCTCCCAGGGGTACCCGTTCAATACTCCGATGTGGGATGGTGGAGTGGGGATGATTTATGCGGCAGCGATTATTTACGGTGATGCCAGTGCTGCTACTCCGGGGCAGGCTGCATGGTGGCCTTATGAACAGAGTGCTTATCTGCTTGACGGGATTTTCAAACTTGCATTTTTGCTCAATGACCGTAAACTTTACCGCATCGCAGAGAAAAATTTCCGTTATCTGTTGGAACATGCCGGTGAAGATGGGGTGATGGGGAGATGCTATGGTGAAATCGATCCGCAATGGCCGCTGGCGGTGATCATGCGGGCGTTGGATTGCTATGGACAGGTAAGTGGAAACAAAATGGTTGACGAGGCAATTCTCCGTCATTACGAAGTTTTACCTGACGAACAGCTTATCAAAGGAGCACGGCACATTGTCAATCTGGAATCTCTGCTGACTGTGGCAGACCGTTACGGCAATACCGGATTGATCGACAAAGCGTTGCGGGTTTATCAGGCGCATGATTCTCTGGAACGCGAAACCGGTCTGGCGGCCGAAAGCACTTTGAATTGGAGCAAGTATACTTCCGGTGATACTTACTCTATTCATGGAGTAACATTCAGCGAAGAGTGCCGTTTGCCGGTGATGCTGTATGGAGCATCAGGAGATAAAAAATATCTGGATGGAGCTGAAGCCGGATTAAGAAAAGTTTTGGAACTGCACGAACAGATCACCGGTTTGCCCAGTTCCAATGAATATCTTTCCGGGCGTGATCCGATGCAGGGGTATGAGAGTTGTCTGTTGACAGATTTTACGCTCTCATTGATCCGTTATCTGCAGGCAACCGGAGACGGCAGTTACGCCGACCGGATAGAAAAGATCATCTGGAATGCTCTGCCGGGGGCAGTGACCAAAGATTTTTCCGGACTGCAGTATTTTTCCGGACCAAATCAAACGGTGGCTGCATCGTGGAGCAATCACAACTATTTCTATCGCGGATCAGCAAGTTTTCGTCAATATCGGCCGAATCATGCTGCCCAGTGTTGTCCGGGAAATATTCACCGGGCAATGCCTAATTATGCATTGTCGATGTTTATGTTGGTGGATGACGGAATCCCGGCGGCCGTATTGTATGGTGCCGGTACATTGACCGGGAAGTACGGCAGTACCGCTTATACCGTAAGCATGCAGAGTAATTATCCGTTTGAAGAGAATATTGAATTCAAATTCACCGTTTCCGGCGGGGGCATACCATTTGTATTCCGGGTGCCGGGATGGAGCAGAAATGCGGTATTATACAAAAACGGTAAAAAAATCGTTATGCCGGAGTGCAATAAAGGCTTCTGCCGTTTGGATGATATAAAAGACGGTGATGCGGTTACACTGATACTGCATGCGGAAATAGAGCATTGCGGAGAGAGGCAGTGGAGTTATTTTGAACGTGGGCCGTTGGTGTATACTCTTGCCGTGAAAGAGCAGGTCAGCCGGGAAGGTGACGGCCGTTTTGCCGCGTACAATAAAGTGCCGGCATCAAAGTGGAATTATGCGGTTCTGCCGGAAGCTTCAGCCGGATTCACCCGAAAAAAAATCTCTCCCGATCCCTGGAAGAATCCTCCGGTATCATTGCAGGTACCCGGATTTCTGTCTTCCGGACATGATACCTTGATTAATAACCGTTTTACGCCGGATATCCCGCTGTTTTCTCAACGTTTGGGGAAAGACCGGATGTTGAAATTGATCCCGTACGGTTGTACGGAATTGCGGGTGACGGCGTTCCCGGATGCCAAAATGCGGGAAATGCTGCCGGTTTATCAGGTGTTGGCGCGTCCGGCATCGGGTGAAGATAAATTGCCGGAAATTGAAGCATTCAAGAAAGACGCGACTGAAATACAGTTGGGAGAAAGCGGATATTGCGATCTGCTGCGTTATTTCGGTGATGCTGCAGATTTGGAGAAAGAGTCGTGTGCGTGGGTTCTTTTCCGGTTCATTTCTCCGGCAGATGCGCAGGCTGTATTGACGGTCGGGGCTTCAACCGATGCAGAAATTTTTCTCAACGGCCGGGAAATCGGCACTATACCTTATCCGTTTGATGCGGAATTTTTTGCCCCGTTATGGTTTCCCGTATCAGTGAAAAGAGGGTATAATAATTTAATGATGAAAGTCGCCAAAGGATATCACTATTTTCAATATCCTCTGGCATGGGGTGCAAAGGTTCAAATATTCAAATAAAGATCAAAAATCAGAAAGGAGGAATAACTTATTTTTTTACAGAGGGAAGTGGTTTCAAGATTCTCCGGAATATTTGAAATCATCTGCGTTGGTGAGCAATAGTTTTACAACAAACAAAAGAAGGTGAATTTATGAAAAACATTGATCTGAAAAAATCTGGAAACGATTGTCAATTCTGCCGTGTACTGCCCGGATGCATCCGGGTGAAGCTGTCAAGCTTCACCTTGATCGAACTGCTTGTCGTCATCGCTATTATTGCGATATTGGCGGCAATTCTGCTGCCTGCACTGAATTCTGCCCGTGAACGCGGCCGTGCTGCCAGTTGTATCAATAACTTGAAGCAGATGGGCATGGGGATCGCTCAGTATTCAGATAACAATAACGACTATAATGTTCTGGTATTCAACAAAGTTGCCAGCGGCAAAAACTATGTGTTTGTAGAATCGATATTTCCCTATGGCGGTTCTTATGAAACAGGCATTTGTCCCAGTGCCGTTTTTCCTGCCAATTATTCGGCATTCAGCACCGATCGCGGTTCATTGTCGACACCATATAAAACTGCCATATACAGTTCGTATACGATGAATTATGCAGTAACCGGGACATTTAATTGGAGTAGTACAACAGATCATCCGCATAAAGTAAGTGAGTGTGATAATCCGAGCGGAGTAATAAATGTATTTGATGGTAATGTTGCCGAAAATGTGTTTGGTGTAAATGCTTCAATAATTAAAAAAAGTGAAACAACCAATTCCCCGAAATACTACGTTCGCCGTCACAATCAGATGTGCAACAATCTTTTCCTTGATGGGCATGTGGCATCCCAGAAAGATCCGGAAGATGAACAATTGAAACTGAAACGTTCAGACAGTATCTGAAGTATAACATTCTGAAAAATCAAAAAGGAAATAAAATGAAAAAGGCAACTCTATGGACGTGGTTGCTGGCAGTGGGGGTATTTTTGTCTCTCGGAGCCGGTGAAACCGTACCGAAAAAAAAGTTCATCGGACACTCATGGGATATCATGTGGATGGATGCATCCAGATTGCTTCACAACATCGATAAACTTGAAACTCTGCCGTTGGACGGGATCATTATATGCCCTTATTTTACCGATGACAACGGTAATTGGCGTACAGTTCTGCATGCAGTCAATGATGAGGCGTACAAATGGGAATATTTTGCCAAAGATATTCCCGCTTACAAGCGTATCTGCAGCGGCAAATTGAAACACAACTTCATCGCCAGTTTCTGGGTTCCGCGCAAAAAACGGCTCGACTGGCGCGATGATGCTGCCTGGGAGAAATTTGCCCATAATATGGCGATGATTGCCCGGATCGCCAAGCTTTCCGGTGCGAAAGGTGTCATGATGGATACTGAAGATTATCATAAAACTTATCAGTATGCCTATCTTGACGGCAAGGATAAGGGAACGTTTGAAGAGCTCGCTGATATTGCCAGAAAACGCGGACGTCAGGTTATGCGGGCAATGGCGGAAGAATTCCCGGATTGTGTCTATATGTCTTTCTGGCTCTGGAGTTTGAGTGATACATTTCTGAAAATGGAAGGCGACCGGGAAGAGATTCTTAAATCCGGTGGACAGTTGTGGATAAAGTTCCTTGATGGTATGCTGGATGAATTGCCGCCGCAGAGCAAAATGGTCGATGCCACTGAAAATGCTTATCGGCACGACTTCCGTAATATGGATTTTTATAAGAGTGCTTATGATATCAAAGAGCGCGCTTTGCTGAAAGTCGATCCGGCCAACCGGATGAAATATCGCCGTCAGGTACAGGCCGGTTTCGGACTCTATCTGGATATGTACACCAATGAGCCCGGTGCGATTTGGTATTTCGACGGTATCAAAGGAGATAAATTGGAACTTCTCCGTAAAAATTTTGCGCAGGCAATGGCTCTGACCGATGAATACTGCTGGCTGTATGGTGAACTTTACCGCTGGATCGATTGGGATTATCAGGGATTGGTCATTCATAAGGATCACCCGAAACGTCCGTTGAAACAGTTGACCTGGGAACAGAAACTTCCGGGAACTTATCTGGCGATTTCCATGATCCGTGATCCGGAAGGAACCATGAATAAGTGGTATCAGGAAAATAAAGCCGCCGGTAATTTGGTCAATCTGGTCGCCAATTCACAGGCTGCAGCCAATGGCAAAGGCGGTGAAATCGCCAATCCCGGTACTCTTTTCCATGACAGTAAACTGCCGTCCGGATGGTATATTTCCTGCAGTAATAAAAACGGTAATTGGAAAATCGATACTAAAAACCGGTTGAATGGGCATAACAGCGTTTATGTTTCCGGCACATTCGGCTGCAATCTGGTGGTGAAAGCTGATGTCACCGGCGGCAAGTATTATCTGGTTGAATCTTTTGTTAAGACCAATGCCCGGCCCAAGGCTTTGATCACCTGGCGCAAAAACGGTAAAGATTTTGCAGCTAAAGAAAACACCTACTTTGTTTATGATGACAAAGCGGATAATGGGTTTTCCAGAGGCAGATGCGTTGTTCAGGCTCCGGAAGGTGCCACAGAGATGCTGTTGCGCATGGATGGCATTTTCCCGTACGGAAAATTCGCCTGTTTCGCCATGCCCGGTGTATTTGAATTCAAATAATATCAGTGTTTGACAGTTCCGGTGCGTTCCTGACAAAAGTGCCGCACCGGGGCTTGAAAAAATAAAAAATTGCGTTAATTGGTGTTTTACAGGGAGTGAATTATGAAAATCGGGATCGCTGTTTATGGTGCTCATACATTAGTGTCCGATGATAACAGATATGTGCCGGATATGATAAAAGCCGCAGCCGGGATCGGGTTTGACGGCATTGATTTGGGGTATTTCTGGGGGGATAACCGGAAAAAAGAGATGGCAGAGGCTGGAAAAGTTGCGGAAGATTGCGGCATTGAATTGCCGAATTATATATGCGGCAATAACTTCGGAAATGCTGTCGCGGAAAACCGGAGCGATAAAGAAATCGATATGGTAAAACGCGCCTTGGACGAGGCGGCATATTTCGGATGTGGATGCCTGCGGATTTTTGCGGGAGGGATCGGCTTGAAGTATGCAGATTACTTCAATGGTATTGCAGATGCGATTGCCGCTTGCATCGGTCACGCCGAACAGTGCGGAGTGGTAATGGCAATTGAAGATCATGGTTGTCTGTGTAAAGATTCCCGGGAACAATTATCTTATATCGAACGGATCGCATCTCCTTTCCTTAAAGCAAACTGTGACATCGGCAATTATCTTTATCATGCCGGAGAACTTCCTGAACATGCAGTGTCAGCAGTTGCCGGAGTGACCGGTATGGTTCATGTTAAAGACTTCGCCGTGATCAACAACAGTTTTGTTTCTGTGCCGGTCGGCGAGGGAATCATCGACTGTAAAAAATGTTTTCGGATTTTGAAAGATGCCGGGTACAGCGGTTATCTGACATTGGAATATGAGTGCGGCATCGGTATTCCAAGACAGGGAATCGCCGCCAGCATGGTCAATATGCGCCGTTTTCTGACAGAAAGTTGAAATGCATACAATTGCATAAAATGTCAAAAAGTATATCTCGGGATATTTCTGTTTTTCGCAGTTGTTTTATGCTGCGGCCCCGGAAGTATGCCCGCTCCGGCGGGAACGGATTCGGGAGAGTGATATTTTTTACAGAAAACAGGAGGTGATTATGTTGGATGATGTAAAAAAATCGGTGTTGGCGGATTTCAGAAACCGCAAAATAGTTTCTTCTATAATGCCTCCCGAGATGCCGGAAGTATCTCTGCCGGAAAATGAAAGGATCTGGCGTGATGAACACAGTCAGCGTTTTTATTGCCGGAAAGTGTCTTTGCTGTTGAGTGGCAAGGCATTCCGCAGCTTGAACGGGAAAGTTTATATACAGCTGCCCAATACGCTGGTTCTGATTAATTACGGTGAGTTGCATGACTGTGGAGCACCGGAAAGTGTGCCAGATCACTACTCAATGGATATGGTGATCCGGCCGTCATCCATCTGTTGCGGCGGGTATGAGTATGTTAAAGGTGAAAAAATAACTGACTTCAACTATATATTCAAAGATATTGCTGCGATCAAGCAGATAAATGATTATTGGGATAGTACGGTTTCCGGAGATATTGAACCGGCGATCGGTCTCTTTTGCATCAATAACCATTTGAATTTGGTGTTTGAATCAATTTTGCATGATTTGAAACAGATCTTCCGGAGAACACACGGTTGGACACCGCAGATTCAGGCAATAGAGAAGGCGCGAACCTATATTGATGCCAATTGCGGCAGACATTGTGATATAGGATTTCTTGCTCAAATGAGTGGTTTCAGTTCGATGCACTTTCAAAGGCTTTTTCGCAAACACATAAAAATGACAGTAAAACAATATATCAACGTATTGCGTTCGAGGCGTTATGATGAGATGCGTCTTGATTGTCCGCAAAAAGTGATTGCAGAGGAATTGGGATTTTCTTCAGCCGCTGCATTATGCAACTGGCTGCGTAAAGGATATTTGGGGTTTAATAATTAACGACTTGAGAAAATGAAACAAATACAGGTGTGACAAATGAGTGTGGTGGATTGGCTGATTGTAATTATTCCAATATGTTTTATTTTTTATCTGGGTGTATGGTCGCGGAAATATGTCAACAGTGTGGCAGATTTTCTTTCCGCCGGCAGGGTTGCCGGCCGTTATATGCTGACCTCAAGTGAGATCGCCAATGCATTGGCAATCATCGGGATCATCTCTTATGTGGAAATACACTATAAAACCGGTTTTGCTTTGGTTTTCTGGAACTATGCGACACTGCCATTGACGATTGTTATCAGTTTGTACGGATTTTGTGTATACCGTTTCCGCGAAACCCGGGCGATGAGTTTGGGCCAGTTTCTGGAAATGCGTTACAACCGTCCGTTCCGGATATTTGCTTCGTTTTTGCGTTCGATATCCGAGATGATGGCCAATATGATCATGCCGGCGATCGCTGCCAGATTTTTTATTTATTTTCTGGATCTGCCACACCGTTTTTCTGTATTAGGCCTGGAAATATCAACTTTTACCCTGATCATAGTTCTTTGTCTGACAGTGGCTGTTTTTCTGATTTGCTGCGGAGGTACTCTTTCTTTGATGATCACCGATGCATTTCAGGGGATGCTGCTGTTTCCGCTTATGATTGTCTTTGTGATTTTTATATTGACCAACTTCAGTTGGAGCAATGAAATTATACCGGTAATGGCTGACCGGGTTCCCGGAGAAAGTTTCCTTAACAGTTTTGATATTTCCAACTTCCGTGATTTTAATATCGTCATGATGATTTTTGTGGTCGTTAACAGTGTGATACACCGGGCCAGTTGGATCGGCGCCGGTTATTCTACTGCAGCCAGAACTCCGCATGAACAGAAAATGGCAGGTATTTTAAGTACCTGGCGCGGAGCTTTGAATGGTTTGTTCTATACGTTGGTGGCGATAGCGATTATTGTCTCTTGCAATCACATTGATTTTGCGGCAACCGGCAAAGAGATACGGGATGATTTGAGCAATCATATCGCCGAAGAATTGATTTCTGATGGGCAGCGGGATGATTTCAAACAGCGGATTTCCGCATTGCCCCGGCATGACCATGTGATCGGCAAAGATCAGCCGCTTTCTCAAGAAAACAATTTGGATACTCCTCTTTTGAATACTGCCCATGAGGCATTGAAAGAATATAATGGTGAAGCTCTGGGGAATGCCAAATTTCAGGAATTCCGTACTCTTTACCATCAGTTGATGATTGCCTGCGGGATGCGTGTGATCCTGCCGCCGATATTGACCGGATTATTCTGTCTGCTGTTGATTATGGCGATGATCTCAACAGATGACACCAGGATTTTCAGTGCATCTCTGACTTTTACCCAGGATGTTATTCTTCCTTTTTGGAAAAAAACACCGACTGCCGGACAACACATTTGGATGTTGCGGATCACTTCGATCGGAGTTGGCGTATTTTTCCTCACCGGCAGCTTCTTTATGGCGCAGCTGGATTACATTCAGCTGTTTGTTACCATTATGACCATGATGTGGCTTGGCGGTTGCGCACCGGTAATGCTTTTCGGATTATACAGTCGTTTCGGTAATGCTTCCGGAGCATTTGCTTCGGTGGTTTCCGGTATGCTGCTTTCGCTTGGCGGTATTTTCCTGCAGCGCAATTGGGCCGCTTCAGTTTATCCATTTCTTGACAGGCATGGCATGGTAGAGCCGGTGTCATCGTTTTTGCATAAAGTTTCCAAACCGTTGAATCCATACGTAGTTTGGGAGATGGATCCGGTAAAATTCCCGGTCAACAGCTATGAATGGGGGATTATTACCATGTTCTTTACCCTGGTGATGTTTTGTTTGTTCACGGTTTTGACTCAACGCAAACCATTTAATCTTGACCGGATGCTTCATCGCGGGATTTACAGTGAAGATGGTAAAAAAGTGGAAAAATTGGAATGGACGTTTAAGAATATTCTTTCAAAACTGCTTGGAATCACTCCGGAATATACCAGAGGCGACAAAGTTATTGCCTGGGCAATGGTTATATATGCGCTGGTTTATGAGTTCATATTCTGTTTTATTCTGGTTCTGGTGTGGAACATCTTTTTCCAGTGGGACGAAAACGATTGGGGAGTATTCTTCTTTATCCGTTCCCTGATCATACCATGTGTAATTGCATTGATTACAACAGTTTGGTTTGGAATCGGCGGCTTTAAAGACTTTGTACAATTGCTGAAAGATTTGAAAGTTAAAAAGATCAATAATTTGGATAACGGGCAGGTCGATGGAGAAGTCGCTCTGGCTGATAAAGAAAAATTTGAAAAACTTGAAAACCAAATTGCTGAAAAATAATTAAAAACCATACAAGAGGAATTTATCATGAAAAAAATCAAAGTCGGGATTATCGGTCAGGGGCGCAGTGGACGGGATATTCACCGCCATTTATTTGAATGTTGTCCCAAACTGCAGGAACTTTATGAGGTCGTCGCGGTTGCTGATCCGATTCCGGAACGGGTAAAGGCTGCCAATCCGGGAGCTGTTCCGGGATGCCGGACTTACGCCGATTACCGGGAATTGCTTCAGGATAAAAATGTAGAGTTGATCATAAATGCCAGCCGCAGCCACAAGCACATTGATATAAGCATTGAAGCAATGCACGCCGGATTTGATGTGGTGTGCGAAAAACCTCTGACCAATTCTCTGTCGGAATTCGATCGGGTGATACAGGAAAAAGAACGTACCGGAAAATTTTTTGCGGTATTTCAACAATCCCGTTTCCGGCCGTTATATCGCAAGATATATGATGTTATTCTTTCCGGAATGCTGGGCGAAATCGCAATGATAAAAATCGCATATAATGGCTTCGGCCGCCGTTGGGATTGGCAGACGATACAGGATTTTAATGGCGGTGAACTTATGAATACAGCTCCGCATCCGTTAGATCAGATGATGGATATGTGGGAAATTTTCGGAGATCACGATCCGGACAGAATATGGGCCAAACTCGGTTGTATAGATAATTATGGTGATGCTGATAATTTTGTTAAAATTGTCATGGAAGGTGCCGGACATCCGGTTTTTGATCTGGAAGTTGCCAAACAGTCTTTGTTCCCGTCCGCACAGTATCAGGTATTCGGCTCTCTCGGTTCTCTGATTGCCGGTGCCGGGACAGTTGAATGGAAGTATTACCGTCCGGGAGATGTTGTGGACAGAAAGTTGGAAATAGATACTCTGGAAGATGAGAACCGGCTGCCGATATTCTGTATGGAAAAATTGCCGCTTTATTCAGAAAAATGGATGGCTGCAGAAGGTGTTGAAAATATGGATGACTGGGGAGTGAAATATTATAGTGATATTTACAATGCGATCACCTCCGGAACACCATTGACAGTAAAACTGTCTCAAATCCGCCGGCAGATCGCAGTTATAAGTGAGTGCCGCCGTCAGAATCCGCTGCCGGTAAAAGTAAAGGTTCCGGAAGGAATAATTTGATTATGAAACTGAAAGTCGCTTTCGCCGGTCTGCGGCATGCTCACATATTTTCGCTGTATGATTCAATAACCGGCCGCAACGATATGGAAATCGTTGCGGTGTGTGAAGAAAAGCCGGAAGAATCTTTGATGTACAAACGTCCGGATATCACGTTGACTTATAATCGATTCGATGAAATGCTGCGTAATTGTCCATGTGATATTATTGCCGTCGGAGATTATTATGGTAAACGTGGAGCAGTGGTCATCAAAGCATTGCAGGCAGGTAAACATGTGATTTGTGACAAGCCGCTGTGTACATCTTCTGATGAATTGAATGAAATAAAACGCCTTGCGGTCGGCAAAAGGCTTTGTATCGGAGTAATGTTGGATCTGCGTACCAGCGACAGTTTTGTTGAGGCTAAAAAAATTATTGATTCCGGCAAGCTTGGTAAAATCACGCAGATTCAATTCAACGGACAGCATCCGTTGAATTTACAAACGCGCCCTTCCTGGTATTTTGAACCGGGAAAACACGGCGGAACTCTGAATGATATTGTCATTCATGCAGTGGATTATATCCGGCATTTGACCGGGATGGACATTGACAGGATCTGTTCAGCCCGTACCTGGCGAGCCTTTGGATCTCAATCAGAAAGCTTTTATGATGCGGCACAATGTATGATGGTGTTGAGCAACGGTTGCGGAGTGATTGGAGATGTCTCGTATGCAGAACCGGATTCTTTTGCTTTTAACATGCCGCAATATTGGCGTTTCACCATTTGGGGAACCGGTGGAGTGATCGAATTCAATGCGGTTTCTCCATCGGTAAATTGCTGGTTTAACGGAGAAAAAGAGGCACGTAGTATAACCGCAGAAAAATATCTTGGAGAAAATTACCTTGACTATTTTCTCCGGGATATTGCCGGAAAAGATCCGGATATGGATACCGCATGGGTTTTGAAGTGTTCTGCTGTGGCTTTAGCGTTGCAGAAATTTGCCGATGAAGAAGGGGAGAAAAACCTTAAAACAATGTGAGTTGCATCCCTTTTTATTTTTGAGCAGTAAAATAAGTGGACAATGTCCAGGATTTTGTGTAACTTGCATTCAAGAACCGTTGATTACGATCATCGGAAACATAAGAAAATATCACTGACATTGTGATTTGTCAACCACCCGGAAGCGGTCAGAACCGACTTCGCACTGCATTTTTCCGTAATGCAATTACTTTCACTGTGCCATCAGTTTGCGGAGATCCACGCCGCCGTTTTCCGCCTGATGGCGGATTTCTGTCGGGTTCAGTCCGGTTTTGGCCCGGATAAAGCGGGAAAAATAATGTTGTGAAGAGAAACCGCATTCAAAAGCGATGCTCTTGAATGAGTTGCGGCTGTAAATGATCAATCCCAACGCTTTACGCAAGCGCAGATACAACAGATATTCCCGGGGGGAAAGATGAAACTCCTCCTGCAGTTTCCGGGAAAGAGTCGAACGGTGGATATTCAACGCTTTGGCGATATTACAGATACTGATATCTCCAGATGAAGATAGTTCTTCTGCCAGTTGATGAAAGTCATTGAGTAATCCGCTGTTGCTGTAATTGCCTGCCATCGCCAGAGATATTATTTCGTAAGCATTGCTTCCTGCCCGGAAGGCGCAGTTGACCGTCGGAGTGATCAGATTTTTTTGCATTTGCATGAATATATCCGCCGGACATGGGCCGGAGTGGCGTATTTCCGGAATGAGGGCGAAGTTTTCAACCGTTTGCAAAGAAGTTTCTCCATCAACAGTGAACCAGCAGAACTCCCACTTTTCCGAAAATGCCGTGAAATCATGAAGATCTCCGGCGCGGTAACAAAAAATATCTCCGGCATCCAGAATAAATTTTTTTTCTTGAAAAACAAATTCACCTTTACCGGAAATGCCCCAGAACAACTCAAAGAATTTTGTTGTTTTCGGCGGTTCATGCCATCCTTTATAAGTAATATAGTGGCCACATGAACGCACATTCAACGGGGCATTTATCCGGGGCATATCCGGATGACGGTATTCGCTTTTTAATATATTTTTTCCATCAGTAATAAGCATCAAATCTCTCCGGTTTTATTGTTTTAATATGCAAAGACACAATCATTTACATCATTTGCATTATTTAAATATAGTTTGAACGACCGACTTTGCAAGCGGCATTTATATATTTTTTTCACTATGCGACAAAAGTGCAAACAATGCTTTTTTATGGACATTGCGGAAAAAGCCCCCCGGTTGTATATTAGAACCGCAACGTAATAGGACGGAAAATTGCCTCAAGGAGAAAGGTTTTAAGCAATGAGTCTGGTTATCAGCGATAAATTCAACTGGCGGAAGATTACGCCGGACGATGGTTATGATTATTTTTTCGGTTACTACGACCGCAATCCATGGGATAATGCAATTTCCCGCCATTTGACCTTGAAAGTTCCTCATATCAACCGTCTGCCGCAAGTTGATGAGCCGGCAGAAATCGGTTTTGTCACTCCGGATGGCAAATATACCGCTTTAGTCACGACCCGGGTTTGGTGTCATCAGCAGGGGTGCATGTCACTATTTCTGCCTTTTATGGAAAATTGTTTTATTTACAACGATTATGATGATGAAAAAGGTATGGTGTCACGGATTTTTGAAATCGGCAAAGGCATTGTCCGGACTTTTGACCGTCCGATTTACGCCATAACTCCCGATGGCAGAAAAGCGGTTTCGCTCAATTTCAGCCGGATTCCCCGGCGCGGTTACAGTTATGCTCTTGCCCCGTTGAGTCCATCCCGTTATCCGGAAGATTTATCTGCCGATGGTATCTGGATCATGGATCTGGAAACCGGAAAAGCTGAATTGATAGTTTCTTATAAGGATATGCTGGCGGTCCATCCGTCACCATACGGCATTGACGGACGGCATATCTGGTTGAATCATGCGATATTCAATTGTGACGGTTCCCGGGTATTGTGGCTTTTCCGCACGATTGATAATGTTACTGATCCGCAATGGCGGACATATATGTATACTTCCTCGATCGGCGGCGGCGATGCGGAATGCATCCTGCCGGATGTTTACTGGCGAAATCGCGGTGTGACCCATCAGATCTGGGGGCGCACTCCCCGGGAAATTCTGGTCGATGCCGACTGGGAAGCTCTGGGCAATGCTGCGGTGGTTTTCGATGAAAGCCGCCGCCCGTTTACCGCCCGGGAAATTTCTCCGGCATGGCGGGATCCGTCACACATGGTTTTTTCTCCGGATGGTCAATGGCTGCTGGCGGACAGCTGTTTAGGGGTGGATGAATTGAACCGCCGGGGATTACTGCTGATTGACCCGGAAAACGGCAATTCGGTGGAACTTGGCAGATTTATGATGAATCTGCCCAAAGATGCTCCGGCTGCGGATGTCAGAGTGGATCTGCATCCCCGCTGGAGCCGGGATAACCGTTATTGTACAGTGGATGCTTTGCATGAAGACCGCAGAGGCATATATCTGGTTGAATTGGAACCGGCACAAAAAATGCTTATTGCCAAAAGGACATGTGCAAAATGATCAATAAGGATTTGTGGCTGGATAACAATGGCCGCCATATCAACGCTCATGGCGGCGGCATTATGGAACACAAAGGTGTTTTCTACTGGTATGGTGAACACAAGGGGCCCGGGGTGGATGGAAAACTTGCCTATCAGGGAGTACACATGTACTATTCTGAAAATCTGCAGGATTGGAATGACGGCGGGATCGTTCTCAAGGTAAACGATACTCCGAACCACCCGATCCATTCCGGCTGCCGCATTGAAAGGCCCAAAGTGATTTTTTGTGAAAAGACCGGTAAATTCGTGATGTATTTTCACTCCAGCAATCTGGCTCATGCTATTGCCAAGCGCGGTTTGGCGATAGCGGATACTCCGGCAGGTCCTTTTGAATTTATCAGTGCCGAGCGTCCCAATGCAGCGGTTTGGCCGCTGAATGCTGCGGAAACGGACAAAGAACATCTGCTCTTTCCGGTTTCTCAAAAAACCAATGATGCGGAAAATGATACGGTCAAAAAACTGCCTCTGTATGTCCGGGATTTTTCAGCCGGCCAGATGGCACGGGATATGAATCTCTTTAAGGATGATGACGGCAAAGCATACCACATTTACGCTTCGGAACAGAACAGTACTTTGCATATTGCCGAATTGAGCGATGATTATCTCTATTGGACGGGACGTTATGTCCGGGTACTGCCGCACCGCTGGAATGAGGGAGAAGCTATTTTCCGCCGGAACGGCCGCTATTATCTGCTGGCCAGCGGCTGCACCAGCTGGGCTCCGAATGCCGCCAGATCAGCGGTGGCAGATTCAATTATGGGCGAATATACAGAACTTGGCAATCCCTGCCGGGGAATCGGAGCTGAAATCACTTTCGGCGGACAAAGCAGTGCTGTTTTCAAGGCCGGAGATACCTATGTGGCGATGTTTGATTTGTGGAATGCGCAGGATTTTATTGACAGCCGTTACTTCTGGCTTCCGATAAAATTTACTGAAAACGGTTATGAAATACACTATCAAAGAGAATTCAAATTATAATAAAGGAGGAAAGGAGGCATTGGGAAAATATTTTCAAGTCTTGAGATTGGAAAAACTCTAACACTAACTAAAAAGTAAAAAGGAAAAGAAATGAAAAAACACAAATACTCTCTGTCCGGGAAGCTTAACAGCTTTACTCTTATTGAACTTCTTGTTGTTATCGCGATCATTGCCATTCTCGCGGCAATTTTACTTCCCGCCCTCAACTCCGCCCGTGAACGCGGCAGAAGTGCCTCATGTTTATCCAATCAAAAACAGTACGGTATGACCTTGCGGCAATATGCGGATGATTACAATGATTGGGAAATAAACTCCTATCAGAATGAATACAAAATCAATGGTACTGCGATCAGCGGTTTCAACTCTCTGAAAGGATTATATGCCTTAAAATATACCAGCGGTCTTGAAAATTTCTGCTGCCCGAATATTTTCACCCAAACCTTGCAAAATCAGCCGGAATTGACCTTGATCCAGAGTAATCCGCCGTTGACTTATCCCAAATACGCAGCAACATTCGGCAGACTTGAATATGGACAGGTTTTTTATCAGGGATGGAGCAATCCTGATATGGATTGGGATGCTCAGGGCATCATTTGGGCTCCCCGGGCTCAATCTGACAACGGCACTTGCCTGTGGATGAGTTACAAAAAAGTTAAAAACCCCTCATCGTTAATTATTTTCGGAGAGGCAAAATATATTGCCTCCGGGAAAATGTACGGTACCGTATATGTAGACTGTTCTTTCGGCAGTTGCACCGGAACCCGTTCATTTTCCGCAGAACATACTGACAGTTCAGTAAATGTCAGTTACGCCGACGGTCACGCGGAAACTGCAGACAAGGGCCGCCTGAAACAAAGTGGAGTAAGCAAAGCCCTCTTTCGTGGGAAATCAGTCATCGAGGATTTTTAATACAGGAGCGCCGAAATATGAAAATCACTCAATCCATGTTTATTTCAGCGGTACTTCCATTGCTGCTGGCGGCTCAAAGTGTTCCGGATCTGAAAACTTTCCGCCGGGAAGTTCCGCCCTCGTCGGTGCCGGTTTTCTGGGAAAATTTTGAAAATCCTCAAACGCAGAAGCTGTGGTTCACGCCCCCGCAATTCAAGCGTATCCCGATGCAGGGGCGCAGTTCGACTACCGCTTTGTACCGGAGTTCTAAAAACAAGCGTGAGTATACCATCGCCAGCCGGACAGTACCGAACCTCATCCCCGGAGTTCTTTATGAATTGTCGGTCTGGACCAGGGGAAATTATGCAAATACTCCGGCGTGTGTGGAGTTTTTCTCCGCCAAAGGCAAATGGCTCTCCGGCTCTTACTATCCGTTGGGCGGACAGACCCCGGCAAACAACACCTGGCATGAAACCAAAATCCGCTTCAAAGCTCCGGATGCCAAGACCGTCACCAAAGTATGCCTGTGTATCTCTGACCGGGATGAAAAGGACCGCTTCAAGGAGATGTACTGGGATGAAATAAAGATTTCCCGGGTCGTGGAATGCGGTGCGGATTTTTATCCGGTGAATATTCCCAATCTGCAGCTCAATGATGCCGGTACGATCAATATCGGTTATCTCCCGGTTGGACAGACAGCAGCAGAAAAGAACGATCTGGCGCTCTATGTCAATGCCAACGGAGTAAAAAAACTGCTCTTTGCCAAAGATGGGATATTTTCCGGAAATTTCGGCAAATTTGCTCCCGGAAAAGTAAAAGCCGAAGTAAAATTACTTAATCTGAAGCGCAAAACCATTATCGCGGAAAATGTATTCACTTTCTATAAATCAACTCCCAAAAAAGTTCGCGGAACTGCTTACTTCGACGAATACGGCAGATGTATCGTCGATGGCAAACCGATGATGATTCTGGGAGTTTTCGCCAAGGATATTCCGGAAAAGGTGATCAAAGATATCCGCGATCTCGGTTTCAATGCGGTCATGCCCTATACGTTCACCACCAATTACCGTCCGGTTCAGCCGCGTATCGCAGCAAATCGCAATACATTCAAAAGGATGAAAGATTCTCTCGATCTGCTGCAGAAGTACAATGTCAAACTGATCATGCCGCTGCTGAATGTACATGTCGGAGAATTTGACGGTGTCCGCAGTGCGTTTGATGCATTCTGCAAAAAGGTGGAACTTGTCCGCGAACATCCGGCATTTCTCATGCATTATATCGCCGATGAAGTTCCCCGTCAGGATATCGCCTACCGGAAAAAATACCGGGAAAAGATTGCTGAATTGGACCCGAATCATCCGGTTTTTGCCGTAGGCTATGTCCCGGACGAATTCATCTACCAGCGGCAGATCTGTGATATTTTCGGCTTTGATCCTTATCCGATCAATGAAATCAATGTTCCGGCGATCCGCAGTTCCCGGGCAGGTTTGATTTTTAACAATACCCAACTGCCGTTCCACCCGTTCTGTCTGGTTCCGCAGGCGTGGAAAGCCTGTCTTACCGAAAGACAAATGCTTTGCTGTTCTCTGCAGGGTGTTGTTCACGGAGTGAGAAACTTCATGCTCTATTCCTACGATTGCGACAAAGATGATGAAACCACCAAAAAACAGATCCCGTATCTGAAAAACGTTGCCGCCCAGCTTAAAGAACTGGAACCCTGGATCATGAGTCTGGAAAAAGCTCCGGATGTTTCTGTCAGACAGGAAAAAAATAACGGTTCGTTTGTCGATGTCAAAGCTTTCCGGGCCAACGGCCGGGATTGTATTGTCATCGTCTCCACCGGACCGGAAGATACCAGCGCGGTTATTACGGTAAAAAGCGATCAGGAGTTCACCTCCAAATACGGTAATACGGTAAAAATCGGCAAAGGACAATACCGTTTCACCGGTAAATCAGTAAATTGTGATGTCTTATTGCCTGAAAATAAAAAATGAAATATATTTCTTTTGACGGCAATTCGCTGATAAATTGTACCCGGCAGCTCCCTGCCGGGAATTATTTTCTGGATATAGCGGTCTTTTCCCTCTACCGTCTGAAAGTAAATTCCGTTTTACAATGCTGCGGACCGGCGCGCGCTCCGCATGGTTATGCCCGATGCGACCGGATAAAACTCGCCGTGAGTGAACCGGTCAATTTACTGGAAATTGAGGTGCTGTATTATGACAAAGCCGGCCGCAGTTTGTATCTGCCATCACAAAGAGGATTTGCTTACTTCAAACTTGAGGATGAAAACGGCAACGTCATCACTGAAACAGATGGATTTACCGTAAATGCCGGACACCACCGGGATTTTGCGGTGGAAGAATTCACCGATCAGCGGCATTTGATGGAATTTTACGATCAGACGCGGGTTTTTCAAAGCCGCTGGCAGCTGCATGATGATAATGATTTGCCGGAATTTCTGAATCGGGGTACACCTTTGCCGGAACCGCACAAGATCCTGCCGTCAAAAATCATTTTACGCAAAGAACTCACCGCACCGCAACAGATAATACACTCTTCCCGTCCGGCCGAAGAACTTGCTGCTTTTTCCTGGAACGGTAAAGATGGAGACGGTTTCATCCTTTACGACTTCAGCAGAATCGTTACCGGTTTTTTTCGGCAGAGTTTTTATGCTTCCGGGGAATGCGAACTGCTTTTGGGGTTCGATGAATTGCCGGACGAAAAAAATTTTCCCGGTTCCCGACAGTGGTGGGGAAATTTTTTCTGCCGGATCAAATTGAAAAAAGGGGAAAAATTTGATTTTGAAAGTTTTGAACCGTATACCTGCCGTTATGTTGCGCTATGGGTGATTTCCGGCCCGATACCGCAAATTTCTCCGCTGACGGTCAGAGAATATGCGTTCCCGGAAAAATATTTGCACATACCTCCGGCAGTTGCCGCTTCTCCGGTCGGCCGGGCAGCAGTGGAAACATTCAGGCAGAATACGCTGGATCTCTTTATGGATTGCCCGGGACGGGAACGGGCAGCGTGGCTGTGTGACAGTTTTTTCACAGCTCGGACAGCGTATCTTTTTACCGGGAATACGGATATTGAAGAGGTCTTTCTGGAAAATTTCCTGCTCCCGGAATCATTTGCCAATCTGCCGTCCGGAATGCTGCCGATGTGTTATCCGGCCGATACAACCGGTGCATTTATCCCGCAGTGGGCGATGTGGTTCGTTCTGCAGGTGGATGAATACCGGTATATCCGTAACGGCAAAAGAGACTTTGCCAATGAGTTCAAAGAGAGATTTCTAAAATGGCACGAATTTTTCCGGAAGTATACCAACGCTGATGGTCTGCTGGAAAACCTCCCCGGCTGGAATCTGATGGAGTGGTCAACTGCCAATGACTTTATTTCCGGAATCCACTATCCCACAAACCTGCTTTATTCCGAATGCCTTATGCGGCTTTATAAGTGGTATGGCCTTCCGGAAATGCGTGATGAAGCTGAGCATATCCGCTTTATTACCGCCAACGGCATCACTGCCGACGGCAGAATGCCGGATAATCCGGCACATCCGGTTGCCAGTGAAACAGCTCAATATTTCGCCTGGCTTTTCGGCGGAGAAGCACTGCGTAAAAAACTATCCATGAATATTACAGCTCACGAGGAATTCCCCTGTGGCTTATTCATCGGCAAATTTTTGCGGTTCAATTACTTGCTGGATTCGGGGCAACATGCGGTGTTGGCCGGAGAAATCGATGAAGTTTTGCGCCCGATGGCCGAAAAAACCGGAACTTTATGGGAAAAATTCACCGGTGACGGCAGTTGTTGTCACGGTTTTGCTTCATATGCAGCGGTTCTGCTTGATTCTCTTGCATAAATTTTTCAACCAAACCTTGCAAAACCATCCGGTCAAGTGTAATGTATAACGTTTGCAATTTCAGGAGACACCATTCATGAAAAATTTGAAACTTGATATTTTGGCCCGCAAAATCATTTATGGCAATGAAAGCATCGTTCTGCCCCAGCCGCAGATTGTATTTTACAAAAAATGAAACAAAACAATCAGAGAGGTTTTTTATGAGTTTGAAAAAAGTGATTGCCGCCGGAATCGCAGGATTTATGTTCCTGGGCGTTTCTGCTGCATGGAAAACAGAAAAAAACGGTGCAGATGCAATCACCTTTTATAACGATGACGCCGCTGCTCCGAAAAATAAAAAAGTGAAAATGCTGCCTTTGATTCGCGACAATACCCGGATTAAAAAAACATTTGACCTTACGCAGCTGCCGGCGCAGTGGCGTGATCAGGTCGGGGCGGCTGCTTTGCGGATCTATATGCAGGTGGGCGATCAGAGTGAAGCTGTCCGGAAAATTCCGAAGAACGGTTTGACCGAACAGCTGAAAATCATTGTGAACGGAAATAAAATGATCCTGAAAACTTCCGATTACCGTTTGCCCGGCGACAGGAAATGGACAGATATTGCCATCCCGGCAGAATGGCTGAAGTCAGATAAGCTGGAAGTAACTATCCATAAAATAAATTCCAAAACCAATGATGACTTTGTTTATGTGGGAGTTGATACTTCTTCTGAACCTGGTTCCAGCAAAGTCAGTATCGACAATGGAAAAAGTTTTCAGTTTGAAAGCAAATATTTATCCGGGTTGAAGGGCGAATACATGATCCGCCTGGTTCTTTCCCGGATACAAAATGAGATTTCTGTGGACTTCAGCAACGCCGGAGAGGTCGCTAAAAAGGTCGAATTGCAGAATGGAGCAGTGATCAGGGATAAGGCAGCGGCATTTGACGGAATGAAGTCCGCCGCAGTGCTTCGCGGTTCGGAAGAGTTGAATGTGACCGAAAGAGGATTGACCATTTCCGGCGTGGTCCGTATGGATCACTATGATCGCAATTCGACCAAGAAAAATCACAACATGCTGATCGCCTGCAAGGAAGGTTCATGGTTTATCGGCAGAACCGGCAATCGTGTCAATTTCAGTTTTTCAACCGATGGCGGGATCTGGAACAACGCCATGTGGGGAGGAGAATATCCGGAACTGGGAGAATATTTCCATTTTGCCGCAGTCTTTCAGTATGTAAATGAGCACGCGCAGGGGAATGTCGGATATCTCTGCTCGGTATATCTGAATGGTGAACTTTCCGGACAAAAGATGTTTTATTATGTCAAGCCGACTCATACTGCTTCTCCGGTTGTTATCGGAAACAGCAAAATGGATGACTACGCCTTGAATGGTTCAGTCGCTTCGGTGAAGGTTATTGCCCGGGCATTGAATGCCGGTGAAATCGCCTCTTTGGTCAAAGCTTCCGACCGGGTCAGCAAATTGCCTGCCGGATTTTTTGCACTTGCTCCGGAATTGACGAAACAGCTGGCTGCCGCACAAAAGAGCGCAAAGCATAAAGAAACCGCATGGATCGTCAATGCTTTGAAGCGGGCGGCTGAAACCGGATATGATCAGACACGGATGCAGAAAGTCATTCAGAAAACCGCTGCTATCATCGCATCAGATAAAAAAGGTAAAGAACTTGCTGCAATCTGGAACCGGAAGTGTCCGGAATTTCAGATCGCTTACAGTTCAAAAGCCATGCTGATGGCAGCTGCCGGCAGAAACAGCACCAATTCCCCTGTGGTCGGATTGTACAATCCGGCAACCGGAGCGGATGTTTTTGACGGCAGGGCAACGGGGTGGACACTGAATTTCGATGGAGTCCAGCATCATGACTGGCACAAAGGGATCAGTTATGTGACCTCTCCATTCAAAGAAGAAAAGGATGGAGTTTCTTTCCGGATCGTCTGGGAAAAAAGCGGTGATTTTTCCTGTATCTCTGATTTTACTTTCAAGGGCGGCCGTCTGGAACAGACTTTGGAAGTGAAAAATCTGAACAAAAACAATATTCTCTGTCAGGTGGATTTTCCCCGATTCTTTCTCCGTAAACTTCCCGGCGGAAATGATCAGCTGGCATACCCCCATACCATCGGAATTCTTGTGCCGGATCCCTCTGCCGGATACGGGCGTTCTGCACTTTATCCCACCGCTAACTGTACAATGCAGTTCTGCAGTTATTTCGATCAGAAATCAAATGGCGTTTATACCGCATTTGAGGCAGTTGATTGTGCAGTTAAGACATTGAGTATTACCGGCAGAAACGGGGTGCTGGAATATAAATGGCTCAATCCTGTTGCAGTTCCCGGCGGCGGCAATGGTTTTAAGACATCCGGTCCGGCAGTGCTGGAAACCTATCATGGGGACTGGTTTGAAGCCGGTCAAATCTATAAGAAATTCGTGGAAGACAAGGCTCCCTGGCGTGTGAATGAACTTCCCCGCAAGGATACTCCTGATTGGTATCACAATAACACATTCTGGCTCTGCGCCTCTCCGGAATATTATAATTCTTTTGTCTATCTCCGTGACTATTTTGAACTTCCTTATGCCATCTGGCTCTGCGGATGGGAGGATCGTCAGAAATCAGACTGTGCAAGGATGGTCATTGTTCCTTCCGGTAATGCCGTAAAAGCGGTCAAAGACTTGATCCCTCGCGGTATTTATCTGCATCCTTATATTAATTCACGCCTCTGGGGATATATTCAGAGAGTAAAGAAAACGAACCTTTCAGAATCGGAAACGGTAAAAAAATATGGTGTCCGTTTGCGCAACGGAAAACCCCATAAGGAAGAATACGGGGAAGGACAGCCTTTTGCCGTGATGTGTCCCGGTTCAAAATTCTGGCAGGATCAGCTGCTTAAAATGTCCGATTATTCTGCCAAAAACGGATTCAAAGGAATTTACTGGGATCAGCTGCCCTGTTCTTCTCCCCGGATTTGCTGGAACAGTGAACACGGACATGCCCCCGGAGATCCGACTTCATGGGTTCGCGGATACCGTACTATGCTGAAAAAACTGCGCGTAAAGTATCCGCATCTGGCCCTGGATGGAGAAGATCTTTCTGAAGTATACAGTGATGTGCTGGATGGTTATATGACATGGCGTGTCACTGCCCCCAATCATATTCCGCTGTTTCAATCAATTTACAGCGGCGGAAGAGTTCAGTTTACTGCCAGAGCGTTTGATGCTTTCGGTGGGAAAAGCGGATCTTATGAAGCTTCTTTTGCCAAACTCGGCGAACAATTCACCTGCGGTGAACAGCTTGGCTGGATGCATATTTTTGACATCCGTCACGGTGACCCGCGCCGGCTTTATGCCAAAAAACTGATGCATCTGCGCAAAGCACTGCTCGGATATTTCAATGAAGCGGATATGCTCCGTCCGGTATCTTTCAGTAAGCCGGTTCCGAAATTAAAATGCCTCTGGGGTAATTCCGACGCGATCCAAACCACCGACAAGATTGCAAGTGCCGCCTGGAAACGCCAGCGGGACGGAAGACATCTTCTGCTTTTTACCAATACTACAGATGAAACGCTTACAGTCTCTCCGGCATCCCGTTATCCGGGAATGACAAAGCTGGCGATCTGTGCCGAAGGAGAAAAAGCGGTTCGTTATGTGGATTTGGCGCATAATGAAAATCCGGTCGTCACATTGGCACCCTATGCCAGCTGTGTCTGGATACTTGGCAAAGATTATGACCGCAAAGAAGCAGAAGCTATTGCTGAAACGACATATCGTATCGCTTCTTTCCGGGATGCCGGTGAGAGCATTCAGTGGCAGGCTCCACAATTCAAAACTTTCAAGAAATTGAACGCTTTATCCGGGAAATGGATAACTCCGCAGGATTCTTCATGGCTGCTTTTTGCCTTCAAGGAAAATCATCCATCCATGGAATTTCATCCGCGCGGATTGCCTGAATACCGTACCAACTGGATACGGGCGTCAAAGGGAGCCGTAATCAGTTACGGTGAAGTGGATTTCGGTAATAAACCACCCCGTTATCTGGAAATAGAATTGGCGGTTTCCGCAGAAAATGCCGGTGGTCAGGTAAAACTTTATGATGTGACCGGAGATAACCGCCCGGATTCCGTGCTGGCGGAAACCGTGACCACTGATACCGGCGGCTGGCTCAAGTGGAAAACATACAAAGTTCCCATGAAAAAGGTAACCGGAAAGCGGCAGATCGTGATCCGCGTGGACGGAAAAAATTGCAATATCCGTTCCTGGAGGATTCTGAACTGAAATAAGCAACTGTAATAAAAATGGACATGAGGTCCCGGAGAAATGGACTTTTCCGGTTACATCTTGAAATTGACAGCTTCGACATTATATTATAAGAGGCTCCAATTGAAAGAATCCGATGGCATGATTCTTTGCCGCCGGATTGAAAAAGTGTGGAAATTTGTATAAAAACATGAAAAAGTTAAATTTTGACCTGACAAGTAAAACCGTCTCTTATGGCAATGAAAGCATCGTTCTGACCCCGCCGCCGGTGCGCAAAGTTCACGGTGAACGCCATGAATTTATGCCGCTTTATGATGAAAAAGCCGCCGGATGGAAAAGCGGATGCAGATTGTTGAGATTGCAGGCGTGCGAATGTACTTTCCCGGGAGCGTTGGTTCCCGGATCGGTCAAGGTGAAAATGTTTGACCGGTGGATGATGCCGGAACGGGATTTCCGGGTCAATGAAGAGTGGGGAACGGTCGGGCGAATGCCGGATGGAAACATCCTTGCGGAAGAACAGGTCGCCGTTTCCTACTCCTATTATCCATCGCGTATAGATACTTTATTCATCCGTAAAAACGGCTCGATTTCACTGAAAACCGGAAAAGAGGGTATGGCACATCCGGAAATTCCGGCAATCCCTGAAAGTGCTGAACGTCTGGCCAATATTTACTGGCACGGCGATCCGGCAAAGTTGGATGATTCCTGTTTTTATCCAGTAACAGAAAGAGTGTTTCCGGATGATCTGTTTCTCGTTGAAAACAAACCGGAACGCACGCTGCAAAAGCTGCGTTCCGGAGAACCGGTCCGGATTCTGGCATGGGGCGACAGTGTCACTCAATGCAGTTATCTGCCGGAAAAATGCCGGTGGCAGGAACAATTCCGTCAACGGCTGCAGAATATATATCCGCAAGCCAAAATAGAACTGCTGACCGAAGCGTGGGGCGGGCGCACCACCAGTAACTATTTTTCTGTACCGTTGGGTGAGGAGCATAATTTTGAAGAGAAAGTCTTGGCTGTCAAGCCGGATTTGATCATCTCTGAATTTGTCAATGATTGCGGTCTGCCGGAAGCAGAATTCCGGGCCAATTATCAGAAAATCAAAGCGGCATTTGACCGTATCGGAGCTGAATGGATCATTATGACTCCCCATTATACAACCCCGGCATGGATGAATCTGCAAAATTCAAAGAACTGCGACGATGATCCACGCGCATTGGTAAAATTCCTGCGGGATTTTGCCCGGAAAAATCAAATCCCTCTGGCCGATGCATCCTGTTACTGGGGGAGATTGTACCGTCATGGGATTGCATACGAAACACTTTTCAGCAACGGGATAAATCATCCTCTGGAATATGGTCTGTCGTTCTTTGCCGAAGCATTGATGAAGTTGTTTTCATAAATACCGTTATAATAAATTTGACAGAATATACCATTGCTGGTGATAAGCAGCAGCAGTGATCGACCGGCCCCGGACGCGTGGATCAGCCCTATGTACTGCGCCGCCTGATCCGCCGGAAACTCTTCGGTGAGATACCTTTGATTTTCAAGTGTTTCAGTATCCCGGTGATACCGCTGCGCCAAAAGCGAAACTTCTTCAAAATGATCTTTGTAAACCTGATCCAGCAGAGCATCAAAGTTTTCCCCGAAAACAGTACGCAGTCCCTTATGACCGATGATTTCATGCCCCAAAGTTCTTGCCACTTCTGACGGACGCACATTTGACGCGATCAAATGTACGGTATCGGAATCATCCACCCACGCGCGCGAGAGATGTACTGTTTGCGTACTGTTTGCGTACTGTTTATGGGAGTTTATTTCTTAAAGAGTAAAGATTACCCATTTTGTTACCAAAAGCTCAAAGGCAATCAAAACCACCAGCTGAGCTGGTGGTATGCACTGTGCCTAGAAGGCATTTTTGCTGGCAGCCCGATCCGGGCTCTGAATGAAATTTTCATTCGCATTAAGTTCACTGGCTACTGCTAAAGCAGTC
>SUVW01000008.1 GCA_015061815.1 Lentisphaerota bacterium | reverse complement strand
GACTGCTTTAGCAGTAGCCAGTGAACTTAATGCGAATGAAAATTTCATTCAGAGCCCGGATCGGGCTGCCAGCAAAAATGCCTTCTAGGCACAGTGCATACCACCAGCTCAGCTGGTGGTTTTGATTCCGGGGAAAATGCTTTGCTCCTGTTGGTACGGTGACACCACCGCCGGATCAACAGTTTTGTGATGCATTTACGAATAATAAAAACTTAAAAAAAGCACTTGACAATCATAATATAGTGTGATATAGTATAGTTGGTTTCCCTGAAAAAATAACATTCCGGTAATTCCGGAACAACCAAAAAGGAGAAAAAAACTATGTCTGAAAAAAACATCACTGCGGCGAATTCTGCTGACGTCAGCAGAGTAAAGCGTGCACGCTTTACTCTTATTGAACTTCTTGTAGTTATCGCGATAATCGCGATTTTGGCCGCGATCCTGCTTCCCGCCCTCAACTCTGCCCGTGAGCGCGGTCATGCCGCCAGCTGTATCAACAACCTCAAACAGCTGACATTGACTTTTTCACAATATACAGATGCAATGGAGGGCTATTATCCTGCTCGTCAAACATATAATATTAATAGCAATCGTTGGAATGCTACTCTTGCTGCATTTAGTGGGTACGTTTATGATTCTTCTGATACAACATGGTGGACAGACATGGATGTGTTGTTTTGTCCCAAAACATTGAAGCCATCGAATGGTTTTCAGTATAAGTCTGGTTATGGAGTAATGCAGTACGGTCCTTGTTATACTAATAACGGTGCAGGTTCTTTAAAACAATCGAAAGTGAAAAATCCGTCTATCACAGTTCTGGTTGCTGATTCGACGGATAAAAGCAATCCTCAACTTGGTAATAGTTATATCAATAATTCCGAATCTTATACAGGTAGTCCCGGAAATGACTATCAAGCTTTAGGCAAGCATAGTGGTAAAATAAATATCGGTTTTGCGGACGGGCATGTGGGAAGTACGGATATTAAACTTTTTGATGATTGGTGTGCTGAAACAGATAAAGATGGCTATTCTTGTGAATATGACAAATGAGGTCTTTTTGAATGTATAGGCATCTTTTCTATCTGTTATCATTTGCTTTTCTGACGGCGGCGGCCCAGGTGGTGGAAATCCCGCAGGTGGCCAGCCGCTGGATAAAGGATGATATTCTTACCAAACAGAGCAATTCCGCGTGGAGTTTCGGCGCGGTGCTGCATGGTTTTGTGCAGTTGAAAAATCCGGCTGCTGATGCCGTGAAAGATACGCAGGTGCGCCTCTTTCACGACGGTAAAAAGTTGTACTTCGGCTTTTTCCGTACCGTCAACGGACAATCTCTGTGCAATGTCTCCGAACGCGACGGCATTGTCTGGGGCGATGATTCGATTTTCCTTTTCGTCGTTCCCGATGCCGGTGATCCGGACCGCTTCTATCAGATCATCGTCAATATCAACGGCGCTGTTTACGATGAAGAGGTTTCGGCAAACGGCAAAAGCGATCCGGCTAAAAATTTCAACTCACTGAAATTCAATATTTTCAAAGGCGTGCGCGGCTGGCTTTTTTACGGCTCTGTGGATTTGGCCGAGCTTGGCATCGTTCCCGGCCGGGATTTCCTGCTTAATGTCGCCAGCCACCGCAAAGAGACCAACGGGGATGAGGAATACTCCACTTTCGCCCCCTTGAAAAATGCATCTTTCGGGACAATGAGCGACTTCCCCAAAGCCCGCCTCGCCGGAATCAAAAAAGAACCGCCGGTCTATACTTTCGCCAAATTTCCGGAACTCTGTCTGGATGGTGAGGTGGAATTCGGTACCAATGAGCGTTGGTACAAACGGATCAATGCTTCGGCTTCAAAATATTATAAAATATCCGGCATCAACAGTATCTATACCGAGTGCAAGCCGGGGATGAAGTTCGCCAACTGGTATCATGATCTGACTCTGGAACCGGAACAAACCTATCAGATATCTTTCATGTGCCGGTACTGGAGTTGTGAAACTCCGGATCTCAAACCGGTGCGCATCCATTGTTATGATGCGGCCGGTAAATTGATAAAAACTCTTTATGGGCCGGGAATCGGCAATCTTGGCGGCGGCGCGCCGATCCATCACTTTGCCCCGTTCAAAGGTGTGGTCACCACCCCGGCGGGGACAGCCAAAGCGGTGTTGGAAATACGGGTGGATAATACCGGCAAGATCCATGTGGATTCTTTGAGTGTCCGCAAGTATGCCCCGAGCTTTCACATACCCTCTCCGGTGCGTCCGGCAGATGGGGCAGTGGTGCGCTCAAACCGGGTCGGATTCAACTGGCGGCTCTTTTCCAAAGATGATATGCGCCCGGGAACCGTCACTGTCGAGTGTTCGCCATCGGCCGATTTCCCGGCCGGGAAAAGTTTGATCTTTTCCGGATGTTCCATCGATCCCCGGGAAAAAAACGGCGTTTGGGAAGAGATCCTGCCTGCCTCGGGAAAGTGGTTCTGGCGGGCAAAGTTTGACGGTAAAGACGGCGGTGTGTGGAGTAAAACCGCTTCTTTTACCATCGATTACGATAAGAGCAATGAGAAAATCGCTCCGGAAATTTCCGGCATGTCCCCCCGGGGACGGATGGCCAAACGCCCCGGAGATATCCGGATACCGTTTTCTGACGGAAAGGTTTCTTCCGGCATCGGCAGTGTGAAATTGCTGATCAACCGGGAAGATCTTACCGGAAAATGCAAAATCGATGATGACGGTATTACATTTTCTCTGCCGGAAGACGGCAAAAAATTTTACGAGATCCAGCTGTTTGTCGCCGATAACAACGGCAACCGCGCCGGGGAGAATGATTTTATTTTTATCGATCCGGCTCCCGGAGTTTCCGCAGTTGATAAAGATGGATTCATTACTGTCGATGGCGAACGGTTTTTCATGATCTCCAGTTACGCTTACGGTGATAGCAAGCAGCTCCCGGAACTTGCCCGGCGTAAATATAACGCCAATACCAGTCCCTGGCTGGGAGTGGATTCTCCAAACTTGTGGTGCATGATGGCCGATGCCGCACGCAGCGGAATGAAAATAATCCCGTTTTCCGGCCCGGAATTTGTCTGGGTCAGAGGCGCAATCAAGAGTGATTCACGCGCAGTACAGCGGTTTTTGGCCAAAAATTTGAAAACCATCGCCAAAATGCAGGGACATCCGGCAGTGCCCGCAATCTTTATCGGTGATGAATCCATTGATCGCGGTTATAAAATGGAGGTCTTTCATGAATATTACCGGGCATTGAAAAAGGCCGCGCCGAAACTGGTCATCTCATGGCTGCCGACCTACGGGCAGACCAACAGTTTTGCATGGAAAGGGGCCAAAGATGCCTGTGATATATTGATGCATGACGATTATGTTATCAACCGCAATCAGCATTTGCACATGTTCAAGGATATCGACCGAATTTCCAAATGGACCGGCAGCAAGCCTTTTATTGAGATCATCGGTGCTCACGCTCCGGGAAATCAGTGGGATAAAAAAGAGAAGACCCTGCCGAAGTTTGAGGATCTGCGTTATGTGGTCTGGACCGCCATTACCGCCGGTTCCAGAGGTCTGGTGATCTATATCCAGCCCAAAGCCCGGGATTTCAACGGTAATGATGTTCCCGGAGAGTATTTCGATACGATCGACAAGGTGCTTGACGAAGTAAGAGCTGTTATGCCGTTTCTGGTCAGTTCACCGCAGCCGGTGAAAAAAGCCCGGGTCATTTCCGGTGAAGCGCGTCTGCTGGAAAGAGTTGTTGACGGCAAAACTCTGACCGTTGCCGTCAATGCCGGTGAAGATGCCGCTGTAATTAAAATGCCCGATGGTAAAACGGTCACTCTGCCCCGGCTCGGAGTGGTGACCGGAGTATACTGACAGAGGATTTCTGATAAAAAAGGCTGCCGCCGGTATCTGCCGGCAGCAGCCTGAATTTTTTTATATCCGGTTATCCGCGTGTTACTCCAAGCAGTTCCACTTCAAAAATCAAAGTGGCATGCGGCGGGATCGCGCTGCCGGCACCATGCGCCCCGTACCCCAGACGGGAGGGGATGAAAAGCCGGTATTTGGCACCGGTTTTCATCAACTGCAGAGCTTCGGTCCAGCCGGGGATAACCTGATCCACCGGAAATTCGATCGGTTCGCCCCGGGCAATGGAGCTGTCGAAAACCTTGCCGTCGGTCAATTTGCCCTCATAGTGGACTTTTACCGTGTCCCGGCGGCCGGGCTTGTCACCGCTGCCCTCTTTGAGAACCTGATACTGCAGACCGCTTTTGGTGGTGATGACCCCCTGTATCTTACCATTTGCTTCAAAGAATTTTTTTTCAGCTGCGAGGACAGCTTCGCTGTCAGCATCTTTTTGTCTTTCGACCTCCTGCAGGAGTTCCTGTAATTTGCGCATTTCTGCGGCATATTCGGCATTGGAGAGCTGCAATTCGCCGCCATTAAGCAATTCGGCAACTGCATTTCCCAGCAATCCGAGGTCAAGTTTCACCGGCAACTGGCGGATACTGGTGGCGAAATTCATCGCTACTGCGTAGGCCAGACGATCTGAATCATTTTTCAATTCAACAGCCATTATTATTTTCCTTCCCATTTATTGGATTTTTTGACAGTCTATTAAAAATAGTGCAAAACAGAAGAATTGTCAACCCCTCCGACGGAAGAATGTGGATGGAAAGCGGAAAAATGTCGGAAAATGCAGAAAAATTTTGATTTTTTTGAAAAACCAGCTTGCATTTTTGTGAAAAGGATGTATTTTATGTAACTGTTGACAGCGAGATGCTGTTAACGGTTGATCAAAGTATATGGCGCGGGGGAGTAGCTCAACTGGTTAGAGTGCCACCCTGTCACGGTGGATGTTGCGGGTTCGAGTCCCGTCTCTCTCGCCATTATTTTACAATGAAGACATCGGTTTTACCCGGTGTCTTTTTTTGTTTGTCAAAAAACAATCATATTTCCGGCAGCATCCGGGAGATAAATTTTCGTTTTTCAAGGTGAATCGAGCTGTTTCATCTTGAAAAAGTGCAGTTCCGGTATTATTGTATACAGAGAGGCAATTTCAAAAATCAAAACAGGATGAAAGAATATTATGAAACTTGATTTCAGAATCGACTGGGGATATCAATATCTTTATTCCAGACGGCACTATCACCCGTTTTATCACTGGGATGGTAAATTGGAGTGTGACAATGGTAAAATCACCGGTTGCCGGCAGCTGGATTATCCGGTTATCTGGTATGGACCGGGACACTGCGCCAGAGAAACTCAATTGCCTGCTCCGGAATGGAAAAGCACGACCCGGCGCGGTTTGGCCGGAGTCAGGATCACTGCCGACGTTGAGGATGATGCAGTCTTTCATTTGAAGACTCTTTCCGGGGATTTTGATTTCAGTGCCAGAGATATTCAGGAAAAAGGGCGGATCGAATTTCCGGTGGGGCCGAAATATCTCGGATGTCATGTGATCGTCACCCGTACCGGTTACTTCTGGTTCCAGCCCAAAGCCAAACCGGGACAGAGTGTTCTTGAGGCGGATGATTTGAGCAGCAGCGCACCGGTGCGGGATTGGGCGCGTATGCGCACGGCGTGGATCGCGCCGGGAGAAAGATTGTCTTTTGAATTGAACGTCGCGGAGTCGCAGGCTGATTTTTCCGAACAGTTGATGCATTTTGTCTGTATGGCAGCTCCGGAGTATACTCCCGGTAACGAGAAGCAAATCGCGGATTACTTCCCCATCCGGCTTTACTGCGATGGAGAATTGGTGGCGGAAAACACCCGTTTTTACCGTTACCATGATGGATTTATGCAGATTTTGGAAGATTTGTGGCTGCGTTTCCGGACAACTCCGGGCAAGCACTGCTTTGAATTGGAAAACGGACATGAAAAATACTTTTTCCTGATCAACCGTATCATACTGCAGAATTCGGAGTACTCGCATTTGCAGTTTTCTCTGCCGAAGTGGGCCTTGACCAGCGATGAGCAGATCGGCCGGATCTTTGCGGTAAAAGCGGATCAGGTCACGGTCAAATATCCCGGCGGAAGTTGCGAATTGTCTTTGATCCCCGGGTGGAATGAATTCCGCTTCAAATTGAATGAACCGGGGAAAAACATCCCGTTTACCGCCGGTGACAGTTGCGGAGTGATCCCTGAAGTGTATGCTCTCGGTAATGAAACTCCGGAAGTGATGGTCGGCTTTGATATGACCACTGTCCCGCATGATGCCAGCGGCACGATGGATTGGATATTGGATTACACCTGGCGCACCCAGCTGGGAAATATTGTGGTGTTCCGTTCCTTCCTTTATACTCCGGATCGCGGACATTATCTGGTGGATGATGATTTGCTCTATAAATGGGCGGATTTCTGCCGGACTCATAAAATTTATATTGAAGCTGCAACTGATTTTGACAAACAGAAAAATTCTGACGGTCTGCTCGGTGCCGGCAGCGAACAGCAGGACAGCTGCGCCAGCGGTTTGATTTCCGGTGCCGGAGATAAACTGCACAGTGTCGGACGGCATGAGTGGCCGGGAGCAGTTTACGCCTTTGATCCCCAGCCGGAATGGGAATCCACCGATATGAAAATGGCGATGGAACATTATATCAAACGGTTGAAAATAGAGATCGATCGCGCCCATAAAGTCGCTCCGCGAGCTGCATTCGGCGATGCTTCAGGCGGTCACCGCTACTGTTACATGGCCGGAGTGGACTTCCTGCGGACGGAAACAATGGTGCCGCACACCCAGCATTTGTGCAGTCAGGCGCGGCCGGCAGCAGAAGTTTTCCGGGATGGAGAATGGGGAGTGCATATTGCGATCCAGCATCCGTATCAGCCCTATTTCGAGAACCATCTGGGGCAATATTATCTGTCGCTTTTCCAGCCCTGGATGATGGGCGCAAATATGATCTATGAGGAAGATTGCCTTTTCAACCTCTTCAAAGAGGAGCGTCAGGCATGGGATGACCTGTTGACCAAGGGCAAGCGGGATATGACCAGAGAGTTCTTTAAATTTGCCAAGACTCATCCGCGCAAAGGAAAGGTCGTCCGCAAGATCGCTTTTGTCGAGGGACGTTATGCGGCTCCTTTCAACGGTTTTATTTGTGACGTGGAGCAGACTCCGGATTATTCTGTCTGGGGACTTTTCGGCAATAATGATCCATCCTGGGGACACAATCAGGTGGAAAAATGCCGCCAGGTGTTGGATGTGCTGATGCCGGGAGCAAGTACCCAGCCGCTGCGTCAGGATTTCAACAAGAGAAGATTCTTCTTCTCCGGAACTCCCTACGGCGACTTTGATGAAGTTCCCACCGAGGCAACTGCAGACTACCTCAAACAGTATTCACTGCTGCTTCACATGGGATGGAACTCCATGATCGATGAAGATTACAACAAATTGCAGGAATTTGTCCGTGATGGCGGAACGCTTCTGATCGGTTTGACCCAGTTCAGTACTCATTTGAAACGTGAATTCCTCAAGGAGATGAAGGATCTTGCACTTTATAAAGATGGTGATTTGAGCGAATTTTGCGGTGTAAGAGTCAAGGGGCGCGGAGAACTTTTCAGCGGTGACTGGAATTGTGCCGACCGGGATAAATATCCGGAAGTATCCCTCTCGGCAATACCGAGCAAATGTGTGACCGAAGATGGAGAATGCCGTCTGGCGGATATCGAACTTGCCGGAGCTGAACCGGTGATATGGGATTCAGTGACCGGTAAACCGTTGGTGGTCAGACACCGTTACGGTAAGGGCGAAGTCTACTTGCTTACCGCATACGCGTATTTCGGTCATGAACAGCTGCAGAAGGTCATGGCGCGACTGGTGGCATATCTGGCCGGAGCAAATCAGCCGGAATGCCGTGTGATCGATCCGTCCGGAGAGGTTTTCTGGAATATGTGGGACGAGTCAGCATCGGTCAAGCGTCTGATGCTGCTCAATACCGATTGGAGTACTGCCGGAAACCGTAAGAAAGTGACGGTGGCTGTGCCGAAAATGAGCTTTGAAACTGAAGTTGTGGAACGGCAGGCTAAAATTTTCACCGTTATGCCCGATGCGGTCATTGAATCAGATATTGCTATCCATGTTGAAGTATTGGATGATGAGCACATCCGGCTTTACGGCAGTGATGAAACCGAAATCACCGTCCGGTACAAAAGCGGCGTGATCGAAGCTTACCGGGTGGATTTCAAGGGAAATACCCAGGTGGATCTGGCGATTTGAGTATGAAAATAGAAATTCCGGGGGAGCTGAACTTCTCCGGAATTTTTTCATGGAGGAGTGTATGTGTAAGGCAGTGGAATATTTTACTGCTGTGCCTAAAATGCATAATTGCGCGCAGGCAGTGGCGGCCGGAGCCGGAAATGATGAGTTGGCAGAAGAGTTGAAATGCTGCGGCGGTGGAAATGCTCCCGGCGGCAGATGCGGGGCATTGCATGCCGCATTGATGTTGACTCCGGAGAAGAGCCATCCTGAAATCATTTCGGAATTTGTCCGGGCGGCAGGTTCAGAGTTGTGCCGGGAGATAAAAAACCGGGAAGTGCCGTATCCGTGTGTGGAATGTGTGCGTACCGGAGCCGGTTTGGCGGATAAATTCCAAAAGAATTGAATTTCCGGGTGATAAGATCGTGATATGGCTGAAAAATGGTTGACAAACGCTGCCGGATTTTGAATCCGGCAGTTGTTTTTTTCGGAGAAAGCGTTATATTATTGTAAAGTATTATTCGTATGAGCAGGGGAGTGAAAAAAGAAAATGTATCAGATGGATACAGTTATTCCGTTTGTCAGTGCCGGAGCTGATAACCGGTTGAAATTGCATGAAGCGGTGACGATAATGATGAATTGTTGCCAGTTTCAGGAGTATCAGGAGCAGGAGTTCTGCCGTTTTTTGCGGGAAAATAATCTGGCAGTGTTTCTTTTTTCCATTCAGATCGATATATTCCGCATGCCGTTATTCCGGGAGAAAGTAACTGCGGCAGTTAAGATATACGGCTGTAAATCCATCTATGGTTTGCGGCGGATAACCATCAGGGATGAGGCGGGGAATTTGTGCCTTATTGCCAATGCGACCGGAGCATTTTATGACCTTGCGGGCGGGAAAGCAATAAAATTGGATACAGATAATATTGCATTGAAGTTCGATGAAGCGGAAAAGATGGAATGTCTGCCCCGCAAGATACCCATGCCGCAGATGCAGGGGATCATCCGTCCGGCATTTACGGTTACGCCGTCATATCAGGATCCCAACGGACACTTGACCAGTTCGGCATATTTTTCCATTGCATCAGATGCTCTGCCGGAAAATTTCATTTATAACCGGGTGCGGTTGGAATTCAAGCAGCAGGCAAAAGCCGGAAAAATTATTTTGCCGGTTACGTATCCGGTAAATGAAAAATGTGCGATAGTGGATTTGCGTGCCGGAGATGGAACATCTTATGCCGCAGCGGAGTTTACTGCGGCCGAACTTATTCTGCCGGAGAATTTTCCGCAGGATTGAAGTTCTTTTTCCGGCAGCAGCCGGCCAGTGTAAAGACAGCGGCTGCTCCGACGGCAAAACTGCTTAAAAGTCCCCATAAAAGCACCGGGGATATCTTCCCGAATAATTGTCCACCGATCCAGGGGCCGACCGAATATCCGATACCGCGCATCAAAGAGGCAAATGACATCATCCGTCCGGCAGTTGTAGATGTCGTTTCCCGGGAAGTCGAAGTGTAAAGTGCCGGTTGGACAACGATTTCTCCAAGAGTTACGATGACAACGGAAAAGGCGATCGCAGCAGCATTTCCGGCAAAGCCTAAAGCAAAATATCCGATCGCATACAGCAGAGTGCCGCCGGTCAATTGGAATATGACCGGGATGTTGAGTTTTTTCAACATGGCGACCAGCGGTATTTGTAATGCCAGAACCATAAAACCATTCAGAGAATATATAGAGCCTAAAGCTTCGCGGCTGATCCCAACCCCGGAAGTGGCAAAAAACGACATGGTGGAGTAGAGTTGTGAAGCCAGAAGCATTAAGAGCAAGGTTCCGGCCAGCAACAGCAGAAAACGGGGATTGCGGAATATGAGGGCAGATATTTTTTCTTGTGCCACAGAGCCGGGAGTGTGGTTGCTTTGCTGGATATCCGGCAGATTCGGGCAGGTTTTCCAGGTGTACCATGTTCCCGCCAGGCACAGCATGCCGGTGAGGATAAAAAATGCCCAGAATGGCGTTTTGGCAAAGAAAGCTCCCAGCATGGGGCCGATTGCCCAACCGATGTTGAAGCCGATGCGGATCTTACTGTAATATCCCGGACGTAATTCCGGAGAGGCAAGTTTTACCAGATAAGCATCTGACCCGACCTGAAAAGCCACTCCAACTGCGGTGTTGAGCATAAGAAAGAGGGCGAATAACCAGAATGATGCTTTAATATAGACAAAAAATGCCAGTATAAAAAAGATCAGACCGCGTAAGAGCTGTCCGGCAAACATCATTTTACTGTAACCGAAACGGTCAGCCAGACAGCCGCAGGGCAGGGGAGAGAGGATCACCGCCAGTCCGAGAAGCGGAAAAATGATACTGACCGTGTCATATGGCAAACCCCGTTCCTGACAAAGATAGATCGGGATGAACGGATAGACGATAGCGTAGGCTAACTGATTGAAGCTCCACGATACCGCCAGCGCGATACTTTTATCCTGCCTGATGTGTTGAAGGGATTTCAGATATTTATTCATGAGCGAATACCCGATGGATTTCCGGCATCAGTGCCCGGGCCCAGATCCGGTAACCGTCTGCATTGGGATGACAGCTGCGGTCATGGTACAAGTCGGCATTAAATGAGCCGTCAGGCTTGCGCAATTGCTGTGAAATGTCGATGAATTTGATTTTGGGATCGGCATTTTCCTGCAGAAAATTTTTAATATATCCATTGAGCTGATCAATATTTTTCTGTGTTGGATTTTCCGGTAATCGGGGAAAAACAGCCATCACGATCAATTCGGCTTCCGGCCAGCGGGAACGGATGGTCTGAATCAGTTTTTTTACTCCTTCAAAAGCCTCCGCCGGTGTGTCACCGGAATAGTTTTCTGTAATTGAAAATTGATTGGTTCCGGCATTAAGAACGATCAACGCCGGTTTTTGGTTATCTCCCTCACCATGCTGCAGACGCCACAACATATTTTGAGTCCGGTCAAAACCGAATCCGAGGTTCAAAGTGCAGAAATCGCCGAAAAATTCATCCCACACCTCTTTGCCGTAAGAGATATTTTCGCCATCATTCCAGAAATGGGTGATGGAATCTCCGATGAAAATGATATCGGCAGATTTTTCTTTGCTTTCGGCAACTTTAGCTGCATGACGCAAATACCAGTCATAAACATCGGGGTCTATTTTTTCGCAAGGAATACAGCTGCGCGGAATCATTGTTTTATCCCTCATTGATAGTTGTTGTTTTATTTCGGTGAAAAATCTTTGCATACGGAGTGCATTACAGATTTTTCGCTTAAAAAAATTTTTGTTATTGTTCCATTTGTTGTGATGCCATCATACCGTCGGTGTTGCATTGCGGGTAATCTCTTGTCAAATCATCGGACGTATTCGCAGTCGAGTACGTTTTGTACACTCCTGCTCATCCGCCTTGATTTGACGGCGACATTACCTCGCACTGCATCCACCGGTAGATATAGACCGTTTCCAATTTTACCGTCGGTGGCGCATTGCGGACTTCTCCAAAAAATCTCCCTTCCGTCTTCGTTTCACTGCGCCGTGACAGGGCGGCGGCGGGAGAGCCGCCTCGCCGCCCGGGCTTCCGCCCCGGCGGTTACAGTCGATTTTCCGGCGGCCTCCCTCTGCGGCATTCCGTCGGCTTCGCCTTACTCATGCCTTGAGATAAGGTGGTTTTAATTATTATAAAATATTCTTGTCAAATCATCGGACGTATTCGCAGTCGAGTACCCTTCAGTACACCTTGTCCTGCCGTAGCCTCCGGCGAAGGAGGATCCTGCTCATCCGCCTTGATTTGACGGCGACATTACCTCGCACTGCATCCACCGGTTGGATCAAACCGCTATTGTGTGGTTGACAAATCATAATGTCGGTGATATATCCTTATGTTTTCCATCATCGCAATCAACGGTTGTTGAATGCAAATTTCACAAAAATTGGGACATTGCCAAATTTTTCCGTTTTTGTTATAACGAAAGCGATTACTTCTGGAGTTGACGTTCAAGCTGCATCAGAGAACGGCGGAGCATGTCATCATCGGCACAACGCTCGGGGATGGTTTTTGCAGCATGGAGGACATTGGCATGAGTCCGGCCGAAAAATTCCCCAATCTCATTGCTGGACAAACGGGTAAGTTTCCGGCAGAGGTACATGGCCACCATTCGCGGGTCGGCCACATGGCGTGCGCGGCACTTGCCGACCATATCTCCCAGAGTGATACCGAAATGATTGGCAACGGTCTGCTGGATGGTTTCCGGGCGGATATCCCGGGAGAGGCTCTCTTCAGTAAGCTGGGCATGCAGCAGATCTTCAGCTTCGTTGATGGAGAGGTCTTCGGTACCACTCATTTCCGCGTAAGCAGACAAGCGCAGGAAACACCCTTTCAACCGGCGCACGGAACTGCTGATATTTTCAGCGAGAAATTCGAGGATGCGATCGGGGAGGGCGGGGTTGGTCAAATGCATCTGCCGCCACATACGGAGAATGACCAACCGCTGTTCGTATTCAGGCATTCCGATCTGACATGTCATACCCTGCTCAAAACGGCTGCTCAAGCGGCGGTCGATACCGGATAATTCGCAAGGCTGCCGGTCACTGGTCAAAACGATCTGTTTTCCCTGCTGATAGAGGATGTTGAAGATGTTGAAAAACTCCTCCTGCAGGGCTGTTTTTTTAGCCAGCCGGTGGATATCATCGATCAGGAGGACATCCACATCCCGGAATCCGGCCCGGAATTCGGCGGTGCCGCGATGGTGGGTAAGCAGATCATAATAATCATTGAGCATCTCATCGCAGGTGACATTCCGGATGAGCATTTCGGGGCGTTCGGCGGATATTTTTCCGGCGATGGCCTGAAGCAGATGGGTTTTACCGATTCCGTTGGTGCCGTAGATGAAAAGCGGGTTGTAGCATTCGCCGGGAGCTTCGGCGGCGGAACGGGCCATTGCATAAGCGTGGCGGTTACTGTTGCCGCAAATAAAGTTGTCAAAGGAAAAAAGTTGTTTGCGCCGTTTGAGCGGAGCCGGGGTGGGTACCGTATCCGGCTGCGAAGCGACGGGTGGTTCGGCATCCGGGAGCTGACGTGGCGGTACACCGCTTTGCAATTCAAAACGGTAACTTTTACCATTGATATTTTCGAGAGCATGCTGGATCAGGTCCCCGTAATTGTCGATGACCATGTCCCGGAAAAAGTCGTCAGAGACACCGATGGTAAGCAAATCATCAACTACAGACAGAGCGGTCATTTGTGAGAACCACTGCCGGTAGAGAGATTCGCTGCGGCTTTTTAACGAGGAAACGGCGATATCCCAAATTTCCCCGGCTCTGAATGTCTCTGCTCTCATTATTATATCCTGTACACAATAAAAATTTTTACCAACAGGTAATTTTTGAATTACCTTTGCAATTATTTTCAAAACGCAACAAAAACTCCCCCGTCAGTAAATCGTTGCCAATCCACTGCTGTCAGAAATTTCTTAAAAACTGTCCATCGGACTGTTCCGGGATCAGCCGGTAATTCCGGATGCCTTCGCAAACGCTCCAACTCTGATCCTGCCGGATGCCCTTTGATTTCGCCGGATGCCCTTTGATTTCGCCGGATGCCCTTTGATTTCGCCGGATGCCCTTTGATTTCGCCGGATGCCCTTTGATTTCGCCGGATGCCCGAATTATTCACCGATGCCGGTGAGTGTCACCCCGCTGTTTATTGCAGCGGCTTGAAACAATGCATAATATATTCCCGGATACCGGTTTTTGCAAATGAGATTTTGACACTTTTGGGCTATCCGGGAATGGGAAAAAACGTAAGCAAGCGGTTATTCAGGGAGTTACAGAAAAAAATTTTTTCAATAAATTTTTTTAAGAAAAAAATCTCTTTTTATGCAGTAAGTTACAAATATTTTTGAAGCTGTGCGTAAGCGCAATGAGTTACACAAAAAAAGCATAAAAAAACAGTTTTATTTACCGAAAATAAGGTGTTCCGATTCATTATTTTGCTAAAAGCCGGGAAATGATTTTATACGGAAACGGATTATAATTTCATAATTTCTTTTTTCACGCGAAAGAAGAGTGGATTGCGCCAAAAGCGACGGTTTTTGGTGCAAGTTATTTACAAGTTATTAACAACTTTAAAAAACAAAGTTTTCCGGAACGAAAATTGCTTTTATTTCGACCTTATCCATGTCCACTATGGTCTCCGGCGAAGGAGGATAACACTGCATCCATCGATAAAAATTGACTGTTTCGGTTTTCCCGTCGGTGTTGCCGCGTGGAACTTCTCCAAAAATCTCCCATCCGTTTTCGTTTCACTGCGCTGTGACAAGCCGATGGGATCAAACCGTTATTGCGCGGCTGACAGATAATGATGTTTGCAATTATTGCATTCAAAAGTCATTGATTGCAATAATTGCAACAAAATTCGGGATATTATCAATCAGTTGCCTTGCAACAGCTCCTGATGCCGCAAAATGACCGGGAGCAACCGTTCTTTATGCGGAACATCATTTACCGATGCTCCCAGATGGCGCAAAACTTCCAACCCGATGAGGATATTGCCGTTTTCATTGACATGCATTGCGTTGAGCATGTATTTGTAACGAAACTCCTCTTTGTCCAGTTTGTCAAAGAGAGCATATTGGTCGATAAGCGGCCAGCCATTGGCATCGGCTTCTTCCCGGATGATTTCCATATTCCGGAGAAAACCTTGTGCTCTGGCCGGATCCATCGCCTCCATATCCATTTTGTAGTAGGTTTGAAAGATAACCGCACCTCCCCATTGATTCACCTGTCCGGCTATTTTACGCAGATTGTTCCGGTATTCTGATTCGGGGACAAATTTTTCCGGCCTGGGATTGCAATCATTCCCGCCGAGAGTGACGATCACAATATCCGGGGTGAATGCTTTTACCTCCTGATCAAATCTGGCCAGAGCTTCGCGGGTGTTGTTCCCGCTGGTGCCGGAATTGATGATCCACACCCGTTTTTGCAGCGTGTAACGCAAACCGAGATGCAGAATGTCACTCCAATGGATACCTGGCATATAACGGTCAGTGTTGGATGCTCCGAAAACCACGATGCGGAGATTTTTACATTCAGTCAATTTTTTTTGTACTTCCGAAAAACGGTTTGCCGCCGGGGTATCAGTTGTATTCATATTTACCATTCCTGTTTTTGTTTTCAAATTCTGATTCAAAGTTTTTTGCTGGCGGCCGCATAATGTTGAACAGCCACCGGAGAGGAGGAGTATCGTCAGCGCAAAACAAGGTAAACTGACACAAGCTCTGTATATGTCGGAAGAATTTTGTGTTTTTTATGTTGTTTATTACAGACCGGTAAAAAGATGAGAAAGAAAAAATCATGTGAATATTTTCTTTCTCATCCATATTTTACAGCGTTACAGCCGGATCAAAGAGTCTGGCAAACGGTGATGACGATTTCACCGTAGATGTCTTCTGCAGAACATCCGCGAGAAAGGTCATTCAAGGGGGTTGCCAGACCCTGAAGCACCGGACCATAAGCCTGGGCATGCGCCAGACGCTGAACCAGTTTGTAAGCGATATTTCCGGCATTGAGGTCCGGGAAGATCAGGATATTGGCAGCACCGGCCAGCGGGCTGTCGGGCGCTTTTGATTTGGCGACAGACGGTACGATCGCGGCATCTGCCTGAATTTCTCCGTCGCAGAGGATATCGAGTCCTTCGGCGGCGACTTTGTCGGCGAATTTTTTGGATGCTTCAGTGATTTTTTCCAGAATTTCATTCTGCGCACTGCCTTTGGTGGAGAATGAGAGGAATGCCACTTTCGGCTGCTTTCCGATCAGGGCGCGGTAGGTGGTGCTGGTCGCCATAGCAATGTCAACGAGCATATCGGCATCCGGATTGGGGTTCACGCCGCAATCAGCGAACATCAGGACATCATCACCGGCGGGGCTGGGAGAGGCCAGATCCATGACGAAACAGCTGCTGGCACTTTTGATACCGGGGGCAGTACCGATGCAGTGGAATGCCGCGCGGAGCATGTCAGCGGTAGAAGCGATGCTTCCGGCGACCAGTCCGTCGGCGAGCTTGTTTTTGCACATCATCGCGGCGAAGTAGATGCGGCTGGAAACCATAGCCAGAGCTTTTTCCGGAGTCACACCTTTGGCTTTGCGCATTTCATACATCTGATCGGCGAATTGCTGCAGCAATTCACTTTTCATATAGTCGATGCATTCAAATTTACGTTCGGTGATGCCGGCCTCTTTGCAGGCGGCGGAAATTTCCTCTTCAGAGCCGAGGACGATGATATTTTTCACAACTTTTTCATCGACAGCTTTGTTGGCGGCGATGACGACCCGGGGGTCCTGTCCTTCCGGGAGAACGATGGTACGCGCGACACTGCGGGCGCGTTCGGCGAATCTGTCAATAGCGGACATTTTTACTTTTCCTTATATTATTTGTCAAAGACGATTTTTTTGGTAGTCAGGGCGATCATTTTTTCCTCATCGGTGGGCATGACGATCGCTTTCAATGCACTGTCGGCGGTGGAGATGATACCTTTTTTGCCGAAACAGGCGGCATTGGCATCGGCATCCAGTTTAATTCCCAGCGGGGCGAGCTGTTCGAGGATTTTTTCCCGGGTGTTGACGGAAAATTCTCCGATACCGCCGGTGAAGACGATCGCATCGGTATTGCCGACCATCAGGAAGTAGCTGCCGATGTATTTGACGATGCGGCGGACAAACATTTTGATCGCCAGAGCTGCGCGCTCATTGCCGGCTTCCGCAGCTGCTTCCATATCGCGCATGTCGCCGGTGTTGATGCCGCCGACACCGAAAAGTCCGGATTTTTTGTTGAGGATATTATCCACTTCGCGCGGTGAAGCACCCAATTCGATCATGCGGATAACGGCGGCGGGATCCATATCGCCGGACCGGGTTCCCATCATCAAACCTTCCAGCGGGGTGAGTCCCATTGTGGTGTCGACAACTTTGCCGTTTTTGATTGCAGCCATGCTGCATCCGTTACCGAGGTGGCAGGTGATGATATTGGTGTCTTCCACTTTTTTGCCGAGGAATTCAGCAGTGGCGATAGTCACATAGTGGTGACTGGTTCCGTGAAAGCCGTATTTGCGGATGCCGTACTCTTTGTAGTATTCATAGGGGATGGCGTAGAGATAGGCTTCGGGGGGCATGGTCTGATGGAACTGGGTGTCGAAAACCGCGACATTGGGGACACCGGGGATGGCTTTTTCACAAGCTTCGATACCGGCGAGGTTGGCCGGATTGTGCAGCGGACCGAGTGGGAAGCACTTGCGGATAATGGCTTTGACCTCTTCGTTGACCTGCATGGGCAGGGTTATTTCTTCACCGCCGTGCAATACGCGGTGGCCGACTGCGCCGATTTCAGAAAGAGATTTGATAACGCCGCATTCCGGATCGACCAGTTTTTTGCAGATTTCGGTGAATGCTCCGACATGATCAGCGACCGGGATCTCCTGCGAAAGCTGGAAACCATCCGGGCGTTTGTAAACCAGATTGGGATTGCTGCTGCCCAGACGCTCAAAAACGCCTTTGGCGAGAACTGCTTCATTGTCCATTTCAAACAGCGTGAATTTCATCGAGCTGCTGCCGGCATTGACTACCAGAATTTTCATGATTCTTTCCTTTTTGTTACAGTTGAAAACGGTATCTCACGTAATCTAATTAATATACACCAACATTGGTATAATTTCCAGAAAAATCTCTTTTTTTTGACAAAATCCGGAAAATTTCAAAAAAAACAGCAAATTTTGAAAAAAAATATTTGCTAAATGACAGATTATGTGGTATAATAGGTATGGAAAGGAATAAAAAGGAGTCAATAGGTATGCAGTCATTGTCGACAGGAAATCTTTTTCCCGGTCTTTTTGTCGGGGATTACGACCATGTGCTTGATGCACAGGGGCGTGTTTCCCTGCCCAGTGACTGGCGCAGTAAAGATCAGGAAACCGAGTTGGTGATGATCCCCACCCGGGATCAGGCATTGCTGCTTCTGCCTTTGGCGACCTTTATGGAATTTGTCAGCAAAGCGGGGAAACTGGCGATCGCCAATCCGAAAATGCAGATGGCGTTGGCTTATCTCGGATCAGCTTCCCGCCGCTGCCGTTGTGACAGGCAGGGACGTATGGCCCTGGATAAGGAAAAGCTGGAATCGATCGGGGTAAAGAAGAATTTGAAGTTGATCGGTGCGGTTACCCATATCCGTATCTGTTCTCCGGAAAATTGGAAACAGCCGGATGATCCTGATGTGTATCTCAATGAAATACAGCAGGTCAGTGATGGCGTGGACGGCTTGGATGCATTGGGCGGATTGCTTCAGGGGGTATTCAATAAATGAGTACGGCAAATGAGTTTCATCATATTCCGGTTCTGAAGCAGGAGGTGTTGGAGTATTTGCAGTTTGATCCGTCCCGTCCGGCGCGGTTGATCGATGGGACCGTCGGCGGCGGCGGTCACAGCGCGCTGCTTCTGGAAAAATATCCGAAACTTGAGCTGTTGGGGATAGACCGGGATGATGCGGCTCTGGCAGCTGCCGGAAAGCGATTGGCATTCGCCGGGGAACGGGTGAAACTGGTTCGCGGAAATTATGCAGATCTGGCAGCAGTCGCAGTAGAAAACGGTTGGGATCTGGTGGATGGAGTTCTGCTGGATATAGGAGTTTCTTCTCCGCAGCTGGATGTTGCGGAAAGAGGTTTTTCCTGGCGCAACGATGCGGTGCTGGATATGCGTATGGACCGGCGCAGCGAGATGACCGCCGGACGGTGGCTGAACCGGACCGGAGAAGCGGAAATGGCCCGGGTGTTCCGGGAATATGGCGAGATCAGGCGGGCCGGGATGCTGGCGAAAAAGGCGGTGGAAATGCGTGAAAACAAACCGTTTGCCATGACTTCGGATCTGGTTGCTCTTTCCGATGCGGTTCTGGGGCGGGCAAAGCCGGGGCAGCTGCCGCATCCGACACTGGTTTTTCAGGCGGTCAGGATCGCGGTCAATGATGAATTGAAGCAGTTGGAGTGCGGATTGAAATCTGCATTGAATATACTTGTTCCGGGCGGCAGGATCGCAGTGATAAGTTTTCATTCGCTGGAAGACCGGATAGTGAAGAATTTTTTCCGGAAGGAAAGTACGCAATGTATCTGCCCTCCGGGATTGCCGGTGTGCTGCTGCGGGCATGAAGCAGAGTTGAAGCTGTTGACCAGACATGCAGTGACGGCAACTGAAAGTGAAGTGGCGGAAAACAGCCGCAGTGCGTGTGCGAAGTTGCGCGCGGCGGAGAAATTGGGATAATGGACAGCAAAGAGAGGGAATGGTAAAATGTTCAACATCCAACCGGGAAATTCGGGCGGTGTAAAGTCGGTATCACGCCGCAAAGAAGATTATTCAAAAGGCGTGGATGCTTTTTGCGGTTTGCTGGCCCGGGTCGGCAGTGCCGCGATCGTGATCCTGGTGATCGGTGCATTTTTTCACACCTATATAAAACTTGATCAGCAGATCAATCAGGCGACTGCTGAAATCGCCAGAGTGAATGAAAAGATCGTTCAGACCGGGCGGGATGTGGAAGCTTTGAATATGCGTTTTGCCAATTGCAGCACCCGCGAATTCATTATGCGTCAAATTGCCCGTTTTGATTTGCCGCTGGTGGAGCTGCGGCAGGATCAGCAGCAGTACATCCGGGTCTATTCCGGCGAACAGTTGGCTTCTCTTTCTCTGCCGGTATTGCCGAAACGTCTGGCAATGGATACTTCAAGGTACACTTCCGGCAGATCCGGGAGGAGCCGTTAAAGGATGAATCCAGCTCTGACTCCGGTAAAAAGACGAATCTGGCTGCTCTGTGCGGTGTGCATTGTTCTGGCGATCGCATTGAGCTGCCGTTTTTATGTCATTCAGATCCGGCGTCATGATGAGTTGTATCAGAAAGCCCAGAATTGGTACACTGCCAGCAAAGACAAAATGAAGCAGAGAGGGAAAATCTTTGATGCTGACGGTAATTTGCTGGTGGGCAATATGCCGAAAATACATGTGGTCTGTTCTCCTTATTCAGTGGTTGAAGAACCATTCGTTCATCTGGAAAAATCTCTCAAGCCCGGTGTGAGGGAGAAGCTTCCGGGATTGCGTGAAAACCGCCGCCGTATGGTCGCATTTTTATTGTCAAAATGTTTTGATAAAAGTGCCGTTGAGTTTTATCATGCGTTATCTCCCTGGCGCGAGGTGCGTAATGCCGACGGAAAAACTGTGCGGCGTAAACGGCAGCGTCTGGTTATCGATAAAGCGGCTGATCCGGAGGCGGTAAAACGCTTCAAAGAGTTGATGAAAGAGAAAAAATTAAATCTCGGCGGCTTCGTTTTTGAAAATATCTATATCCGTTATTATCCTAAAGGCCGGATGCTTGCCAATGTGATCGGTTTTGCCAATGTCGGTAAAGATATCCATGCTGAACGCGGCGGTTTGGAACTGGCTGTCGGTAAAGATCTGCGGGCGCAGGGCAGTACGGAAACATTTCAGCGAAGCGGTGACGGGCGGGCCTTGGCTTATGGAGAGAGCAGGGTGGATGTTGCCGGATATGACGGGGATGATATTTATCTGACGGTGCGTGAACCGGTTCAGGCGGTGTTGGAAGATGAATTGAACCGGGCGTTTGCGGAAACCGGAGCATCCTTTGTTTATGCGGCGATCGCTGATCCGCGAACCGGCGATATTCTGGCGATCAGTCAGCGGCCGAATTTTGATCCCGGTGATCCCGGGACGATCAAAAGCGGAAATTTTGCCAATGCCATTGCGGGGAATGCTTACGAACCGGGATCGGTGATGAAGCCTTTTACTGTGGCCAAGGCGTTGGATGAAGGAGTTATTACGCCGCAGAGTATTATTGATTGCGGGAAGACATCTTCGTGGTATTATGGCGGTCACCGGTTGAGTGATCCCCGGGGATATGGGGACATGCCGCCGGGTGGAGTGTTGAAAAAATCCAGTAATATCGGGACCGCCAAGATCGCTTTGATGATGGGCGATGAAATGGTTTATCAGATGTTCAGGGATTTCCGTTTCGGAGTTAAAAGCGGTCTTCCTTTTACTTCGGAATCCAGGGGGAGGCTGCCCCGTTATCCATTCCGGGACAAAGTTACTGTCACCCGGGCTCCGATCGGTTATTCAGTGCAGGTGACTGCCCTGCAGCTGCTGCGCGGATACTGTGCAATAGCCAATGGCGGGAAAATGCCGGAATTGAGACTGCTTGACCGGCGGGTATCTGCCGACAGCGGTGAGGTGGAAAATTATCCCCGGAAGGAAGCGGAACGGGTGTTGAAACATCCGGAGACATTTTCCGCTTTGACCGAAATGCTTATTTCTGTAACCGCGCCGGATGGAACCGGACGCCGGGCACGTATTCCGGGATTCGATGTCGCCGGTAAGACCGGTACCAGCCAGATGGTGGTCAACGGTTCCTATTCCGGGGCACCTTACCGGGCAAGTTTCTGCGGATTTGTTCCGGCGCGCCGGCCGGAATTGGTGATGATCATTACTTTTGAGGGACTTGATCCCAAAAAAGATCACGGCGGCGGCAATGTGGCAGCACCGGTGTTTCAAAAGGTGATGAGCCGGGTGTTGAAGCTGCTCAACATTGCACCGGATTATCCGGAACAACTTGGAAAGGAAAAGTGAGATGGATAAATTATTTCTGTATGCTGACGAAAATATAAAAACCGCCGCCGGCCGCCCGTCAGTAACTCCGATGCTGATATCAGATGACAAAAATCATCCGGGGGTGATGATCATTCCCGGCGGTGGTTACGGTGGAGTGTGTGAAGATACTGAAGGATCTCCTATCGGCAGAAAATTCAACGAATTGGGATATCATGCATTTATTCTCGATTACCGTACAGCTCCTTCCCGCTGGCCGTCACCGCAATGCGATGCCATGCGGGCAATGAGGATGCTCCGGGCCGGAAGAGAGAAATTCCGGTTGGCTGCCGGGCAACTTGCGGTATGTGGATTTTCAGCCGGAGCGCATCTGGCGGCATCGCTCGGGACAGTGTGTAAATGTGTGGCAGACGGTTCTCCGGATGAGTTGGAAAAATTTTCTTATCAGCCGGATGTGATGATACTCTGTTACGGGGTATTGTCACTCGCGTCCTGGAGTCATAACGGGACCCGTGATAATCTGCTGGGAGAGGAAAATGCCGGGGACTGGCAGGATTTTTCTCCGGCAGAAAACGTGTCAGCTGATACGCCGCCGGCATTTCTTATGCATACGGTTTGTGATCAGCTTGTGCCATTTGAAAACAGCATGGTTTTTGCCCGGGCGATGGCTGAATACGGGCGGCCATGTGAATTGATGCTCAACTATTGGGGCGAACATGGCATGCTCTTGGGGAAAAAAACTTTGGATGTTGTAATGTGGCCGGAGATGGCAGACCGTTTCATGCAATCTGTCTATCGCTCGGCAGCTGATCCGCAGTTTATGGAACGTTATACCAACGGTTGGCAGCGTAAACAGAAATAAATATGCACTGGAAGTGCCGGTTCGTGTGCAGCGGTGTCCGGAAACAGAGAGCAAACATTGTTATTGACCGGTCACGCAAAAATTTTTGAAAAATTTTTAATCTCTTGAAATATAACAGTTATTTTCTGCGTTATATTCAATGTGGTGTGTGAATAGTCAGGAAATGGAAAGATTTTTAATTGATTTTGATGGATTTCAGATCGTTCCTGATTATTTGAGGAAACCTTGAAGGGGGATGTGGACGTGAAAAAATTTGTTTGCTTTTTGTTACTTGCCGGTATCAGTATCGTTTCGGGTGCGGAAAATCAATGGCAGCGTGAACGCGGCAGCCGCCGGTTCAATCATTCCGGCAATTCTTTTCGCGGCGGACGTAATTTTCAAAATGGCAGTAATCGCGGCGGATTTCTCGATCGCTTTGTCCGGGAGGCGGAGATGGCCCGGAAGTTTCCGGCAGAATTTGCTGAAGTTGAGGCGATGCGTGAAAAGTATGAAGCTGCTTTGGCAGCTCTGGCCGAAAAAGCAGAAGTTCAGTTGCCGGAGACAATGGACAGTCGGATACGTAAATTACGTAAAAACAATCCGGCTGAATTTGATGCCGCAATGCAGAAGATGAAAGATTCTCCGATGGAGGCGATGAAAAGCCTGCAGGAGTTGGCAAAACGATCCGGTATTGAATTGTTCCGCCGCCCGGCCGGAAGAGGCGGTGCGGATCATGGCGAAAACGCAATGGTAAATCAGGTACGTTCATTCAACCGGCCGGATATGGCGGCTTTGCGGCGTAAATATCCGGAAAAAATGAAAGAGTATGAACTTCTCCGGAGCAGAGAACCGGCAAAAGCCAGAGAGTTTCTGCTTGAAATAATCAAACAGGATCAACGCACTGAAAAATGAAGATGTTTTGGAGAAAATTGCATATAAGCCGTTCGTTTTCAGTAATTGCGGCAGATGCAGAATATATCAGAGGCGGCAGGTTTCAGCGCAAAGGAAGAGCGTGGAAACTGGTTGAATTCGCCGAAGAAAAAATAGAAGAACAAAATCCCCGGAATGCATGGAAAAAAGCCGCCAGGTGTGCCGGTCTGGCCGAGTTCCGGGCTGTGACCGGAAATATTGCCAACAGCACTTTTTTCCGTTTCCCGTCGGTAAAAATGGATGCTGCTGCCCAACGGGGGGCGGTAGAGTTCGAATTGCCGCGTAATATGCTGAAAATCCCGAATGATCATTGTTGTCAGTTTTGTGTTTCCGGGAAAAGCGGTGAATTCGACGGTGTGATGGTCAATGTGGCAGTGTTTTCCGGTAAAGCGGTCAACAGTTTTGCTTCGCAACTGTCGGATGCCGGGGTCACCGCTGATGAATTCATCCATCCGTTTATGGCAATCGATGAAAAAAATGATTCACTGATGCTGCCGGAGATCGAACCGGATTTTGCTTACATCAAAGATGGATGGATGCCGGTATCGGATGCCGTAAATGAGAATGTAAGTGTTGAAAATTGGGAAAAACGTTTGCGCAAACGTTTTATTCTGCCGGAAGACCGTTCGTTCGTTTTCCGCAACTATCTGATGCTGCTGCTGGCGGCAGAGGTGATCGTCAGCAGTAAAATGCGCGATTGTCCGGAATCTTTCCGGGTGCTTCCGGATAATGTCCGCCCGGTACGGTTCCGGGGACATCTGATCGTAACGGGGATTTTGATATTTTTGCTGTTGGCCTCTCTGGTTTGGCGCTTTGCATTGACTTACGGCAGCGATGTGAAAGAATACCGCAAAATAACTGCAGAAAACAAAGCGTTGAAAAATAAAACGGCTGAATTGAAAAAGACAATAAAACGAAACTCCAAAGAACTTAAAGAGATGACCCGCCTGGTCGCTATGAATGTAGGTGAAACCGAGGCGATCTCTGAATTTGCCTTGTTTTCTGAAACACTGCCTGCTAATATACTTGTTTCCAGTATCCGCTGGAATGAAACTGATATTGATGCAGTGGTGCAGTGTGAAGACAGTAATTTCGATTTTGATGCGCTTTTCCGGCCGCTGAAATATTGGAAAGTTACCCAGCAGCAGCGGCAGAATCCCGGCAGCGCGGTCGCAACGATAACATTGAAACTGACCCCTTATGATGCAAAGGATGAAAAATGAGTATTAAAAATTTATCCGGAAACAAAAAAGGTCAGTTGATCGTTTGCTGTATCATTCTCGGAGTCGTCTGGGGAGTTCTGCTGTTGCGCTTCGGTTCGGCATATTTGAAGGATCTGCCGAATAAAAGCAAAATCGAAAAAGCCCGGAAAGAGTTGGAAAAGAGCCGCCGGGAATTTGAAAAATCAGATAAGGAAAACCGCGAAGCCAAGGCTGTCAAAAAAAATTACCGGGCATTGGCTTCCGCCGCATGGATAAATGCTGTTGACGGCAACGTGGAAACGGCGTTGCGCCGGAAAATCAGCCGGACTTCGGAGAAGCTGAATTTTCAGTTGAGCAGTATCGGGCCGGTGCGGACCGGCCGGATAAATCCGGAGTTTGTTTATGCGGATATCAGTATTCAGGGGGCCGGAGAGTTGGCGGATGTTATCCGTTTTCTGGCCGGATTGGCAGAGATCCGGCCGAAACTGGCATGGCGGCAGCTTGATTTGCGTCCGGATAACCGTTACCGCCGCTCCGCCGGTGCGGCAGGCAGTGCTAATTTAGCGGCACAATTCAACAATGTTCCGGCAACCAGATTGAGCTTCCGGGGAACTTTGCGGGTTTTGGTTTATGAGGGAAAACTGACTCCGGAAGAGCTGCATATCGACCGTCAGCCGGATATCGGAGAGAATATACCGGATGAAAGCGATATCACTGCTGCCGGAGAAACTGAAGTTGTTGAAATTGTACCGGGCGGGGAGATGAAGCCATGAAAAAAATTCTTATATCAGTAAATCTGGTTCTTGCCGGATTGGTGATCATTGCCGCATTGAGTAATTTGACATTGAAAGTAAAAAATGAAAATTTTGCGGCCGAGCAACGTAAGAAAAACGCAAAACTTAAAGTTTCCGGCAGTAAAACAAAAAAGGAAAATAATACTGCTGCAGTTCCAGCTGTCGTCTTGAAGACTCCAACTGAAGCATCGGCAAAAATCGTGGAAACCGATGTATTCAATCAGATACGAAGCCCGTTGGCCAATACCAGAGTCGGCCGGACGGATATGACACTGGTCGGCGTTATCGAAAACAAGGCGGCGATCATAAAGAGCAACAGCCGTCAGCAGCAATTCAATCCTTATCTGGCTCAAGCTCAACGTCTGGCATCCGGTATGAGCGGTCAGCCGGGACGGTTTACCCAGTGGAGTCAGATGGCCGGGCGCAATTCCGGTCCGGCACCGCAATATATCCGTGTCGGTCAGACGACTGCCGGCGGTTACACTCTGGAAGAGGTCACCCGCAGCCGTGCAGTTCTGGTCAGAGGCAATGACAAACTGGAATTGGAGCTGCAGGACCCCTCCAAAAACCGGGCAACCGCCAGAAGGCAGAACCGGAGATTGAACTCCACCCAGCAATTCCAGCAGGCACAGATGTTCATGCAGTCGCAGATGATCCGCACCATGCGGGAAATTCAGCAGAACAGCCGTCAGAATAATGCTCCGGCTGGAAACCGGAACCGCCGGTGAAACAGAACGGATGAGAAGATTTTATATTTTGAAAATATTTCAGGAGAAAAAAGAATGAGATCGGGTTATTTCAGATTGTCGGGCAGCGCGGCAGCCGGGGTGCTGGCTTTGCTGTTGTTGAGTTCATGTGCCGGATTGAAGCAGGAAAAGCCGGTGACAGAAAAGGACCGTTTCGCTTTTCTGCACAAAGATGAGCAGAAAAAAAGTCCGGATAAACGGGAAACGATGGATGAGGAAAAGGTCAATCCGGTGCGGGAAAGTTCTCCGGTGATCCCGGAGGAAAAAATGAAAAAACTGGGCGTCGAAGCTGCCCCCGAAGTGCCGGTCGGGGAGCTGACATCGGCAAAACCGAAGTTTTATGAAGATATGATCGCACTGAATGCCGATGAACTTCTGGATGTTTCTCTGGTTTTCAACAGTGCGCCGCTTCTGGATGTACTTTCGGCATTCGGAGATTTGCTGGAATTCAACTTTTCAGCCGACAGTGCGCTCAATGGTACGATCACTCTCAATTTGAACAGCCGCATGACCCGGCGGGAGTTGTGGAACACCTTTGACCGGATGCTGTTTCTGGCCGGGGCCGGAGTGAAAGTCGATGGTTCGCTTTTGCGGATCATGGCGATGAATAAACTGGCGGTACAGCCGGATTCAAAACCTGGCGTGACTGCTGAAATTTATTACCGGCAGCTGCATAATGCCACTGCAAATGAGGTTGTCCGTCAGGTCCGTTCTTTTGTCGGCAGCGGTGCGGTGTGTGTCGAACTTACCCGTCCCAATGCGGTGATGGTGTGCGATTCTGCCGAAAATATGCCGAAGATCCGTCAAATCATAGAATATCTTGACAAAAGCGGCAAATCCGGCTGGCCCCGGCGGGTCATCCCCTGTGATAATGTGCTTCCCAACAAGATCGCCAATGAACTTCAGGAAATTCTGCCGGTACTCGGCTTGAATATTTATAAAACAACAGACCGCACGGTTGCTCCCGGTGCTGTTCAGATCGTCGGGCTGGACCGGATGCGGCTGATAGTCGTTTCAGCAGCTACTCAAGAAGCGATCGATCTGGTTTCCGAATGGGTCAAGCTGCTTGATGTCGCCGGAAGTGATGATCAGGAAAATGTGTTTGTGTACAAAGTCCGTCACAACAAGGCCGCGCATTTGGCCCGGGCTCTGGCGGTGGTTTTTGAAACCCAGGGAACTGCGTTGACGACAGATGCCGCCACCGGCAGGACCAAAACTGAAACAATCAATTCTCCGGTGACCCGTACCGCCAGCCGCACGACCAGTCGTGCCGCCAGCCGTTCCGATGCAGTGAATGTGGGGACGAATATCCAGACCGATCAGGAGTCAAAAATTTACGGTTCGACGATCCGGGTCTTTGCAGACGGAGTATTGAATCGTCTGGTTCTGCGTTGTACCCCGCGCACCTACGCTTCGGTAAAAGCTCTTCTGGATAAGCTGGATGTGGTTCCGGCGCAGGTTTTGCTGCAAGTGTTGATGGTCGAAGTGACTTTGACCGAATCCACCCAGTTCGGGTTGGAATTTTCCGGGACCGCAAGTCACGGCAATACCCAGGGGGTATTCGGAACCAATTACAGCAACAACAATTCTGCCAATACCGTTCTCAATCCGTTTATCATCGATGCCAACGGCAAAAGTTCAATACGCACCGGCAGTGACCGTCAGGATGGCTTCACTTTTGCTCTGGCGGATAAAAACAATCCGCAAAAACAATTCGGTTATATCCGGGCCCAGGCGGGCAATGGACAGGTGAAGGTCATTTCCAGTCCGCAGCTGCTGGTTTCCAGTCATACGGAAGCCCGGATCAATGTCGGTCAGGAAGTTCCGATAAGTACCGGCAGTGTCAGTGCCAGCGATGGCGGGGTCACTGATTCGACCGATTACAAGGAAACCGGTGTGATGCTGACGGTGACACCTTATGTCACCAGTACTGATTTGATCTCTCTGGATATCCTTCAAACGATGTCGCAGGCGACAGCCAACACCATTTCTCCGGAATTGAAATCTCCGGTCATTACCAAGCGGGAGATTGAAACGAGCATGACTATTGCCAACGGACAGACGATGGTTCTCGGCGGCTTGATCCAGGAGAGGATAAATGATTCTCTTGATTCTCTGCCGATAATCAACAAGATCCCGTTTCTCAAGCGGCTGCTCGGTTCGACCAATGCTTCAGTAGAGCGCACCGAAGTGCTGGTGCTTATAACCGGTTACATTGTCAATGAACACAGCGAGGTTGATGCTTTGATCCGCCGTTACAATGATGCAGTAAAAGCACTCAATGAATACGATGCCACTTTGGGAGACAAGCCGGAGGCGGATAAACATCGCGGAGTTCTCTTTCAGGATAAGGATTTTTGGCTGTGAGCAACGGACAGAAAAAAATAGATCTGAATAAAGCATTGCTGCAGATCAAAGCTGAATTTGACCGCCGTTTCCCGGAGTATGCCGGACTGTCAGGCCGGGAGATCGGCGAGAAAGCCGTGCAGGATGGGAAAATAACCGAAGCGGCTCTGGTGGAGCTTTACTCACGGTTTTTCGAAGTCCCGGTTTTGGAGGAGGATGAGATCGTTCTCCCGGAGATGCGGGAAGATTTTTCGCTGGCTTTTTTCAATGCCCACGATTGTGCGGCTCTGGAATTTGATGAGGAGCTGGTAACTTTGCTGGTTGCTTCACCGTATGGGCTTGGAGAATTGATTTTTCAGATGAAACGGATGTGGAATTGTGATGTCGATGTCCGTTTTGTCCGCCGTCCGCTTCTGGAAAGATTGTTGAGCAAACTGCAGAATGCTGAAGATGAGGCTGAAGAAGAACAGAGTGCCGAAGATGAAAATACTTTGCGCACATTGGCCGGGGAAGCAAGGATAGTCCGGCTGGTCAATGATATTTTTACCCGGGCGTTGGAGCTGGGCGCAAGCGATATCCACATTGAACCGGGCGAGGATGCAGTTTCCGTGCGCTGCCGGGTCGATGGAGTTTTGACTGAAATATTGTCGGTGCCGCTGAATCAGTTCCCGGCAATAGCTTCGCGTATAAAATTGCTGGGCGGGTTGAATATCGCCGAGAGCCGTCTGCCGCAGGATGGCCGGACAAATGTCACTTTGGGGCGTATGCAGCTGGATATGCGTATCAGTACTATTCCGATCCTGACCGGAGAAAGTATCGTTTTGCGCCTGCTGAATAAAGAGAGCGTGCGTTTCGATCTGGCCCAGTTGGGAATGTCGGAAGCGCACCTGACCCAGTTTGAGAAGCTGATCAAAATACCGCATGGCATCATTCTCGTCGTCGGGCCTACCGGCAGCGGTAAAACGACAACCTTGTACAGCGTGATAAATCAGCTCAATGATGCCCGTAAAAAAATCATTACGATCGAAGATCCGGTGGAATACCGGACTGCCGGTTTGTGTCAGGTGCAGGTCAATCCAAAAATCGGAGTCACTTTTGCCGCCGGATTGCGTTCGATAGTACGTCAGGACCCGGATATTATTCTGGTGGGAGAGATCCGGGATAAAGAAACGGCGGATATTGCGATCAATGCGGCATTGACCGGACATCTGGTTTTGAGTACATTGCATACCAATGATGCGGTCGGAGCTGTTACCCGGCTGCTGGATATGGGTATGGAAAATTTCCTGGTATCCAGTGCGTTATTTGGAGTTTTGTCCCAGCGTCTGGTTCGCAAGGTCTGTCCGGTCTGTCACGGTGTCAGGCAGCCGGTCAAGTGCCGCAAATGCAATGGCACCGGCTTCAAAGGGCGCAGTGGAATTTTTGAATTGCTCATATTGAATGATGAGTTGCGCGATGCCGTGAACCGCAATGCTTCGAGCAGTGAATTGCAGTCGATAGCAGTTTCACACGGCATGATCACTCTGGCCGAGGATGGCGCGGCGAAAGTCGCCGCCGGAGTTACGACGCAGGAAGAATTGAACCGATCCACCGCGGAGTTGTGAAAAGATTATGGCACTTTACCGTTATATTGCTGCCCGGCCGGGGAAAAATCCGGAAGAGATCGTTATCGAGGGAGATAACGATAAGGAGTCACTTGCCAAACTGCGCCGTCGCGGAATGATCCCGGTGCGTTTTTTGGGAGTGGATGATGCCGGCAGTAAACGGTTGTGGCGCGGTAAAAGACCGGATGTTTTTGAATTCACCCGGCAGTTGACTCCGCTGTTGACAGCCAATATCCAGTTGGAACAGGCTTTGGCGATCATCAGTGAAGGGGCGGTGGAAGCGACCCAGAAAGATTTTGTCAATTCTTTGCGGCAAGGGCTGCATGAAGGGAAAAAATTGTCGGAAATGGTTCGTTCTTACGGTTCTCTTTTTCCGGATTATTATGCCAATCTGATCGAAAGCGGTGAGGAAACCGGTTGTTTGCCGGAAGTTTCCGGCGAATTGTATAAATTTATGAAAGAGAGCAGGGAACTGAAAAATTTTATTGTATCCAGTTCCATTTATCCGATAGTTATTTTTGCGGTAGTAATGGTGGTGTCAGTAGTTTTGTTTACGGTGTTTGTGCCGCATTTTTCGCAAATTTTTGCCGATATGGGGCGGGAACTGCCCGGTTCCATGCGGATTTTGAACAGCATCGGCGATGTATTCAAGTGGACATGGTGGTCATTGCCGCTGCTGCTGATTGCCGGATGGTTCTGGGGGAAACGTTATTTCGGTCCGGCCGGGTGGAAGCGCAAGGTGGGAGCTTTTCTGATCCGCATCCCGGTCGCCGGGGCGATCATGATCGATTTGGAAATATGCCGTTATTTGCGGACATTGGCAATCCTTATCGGCAATCATGTGGAGATCATCCGGACGGTGAGGATCGCCGGCAGGGTGATTTCCAATCCGGTCATAGCTGCCGCTTTTGACGGTATCGACCGGCGTTTGAAAGGCGGGGAAAAACTTTCTGCCGCATTGAAAGAAAATAATTTTGTTCCGCGCAGTACGGCCAGTATGCTGCGGGTGGGGGAGGAATCCGGGCAGGTCGGTGAGATGCTGGATAATATAGCCGGTAATCTGGAAGCTGATACCCGGCAGAAAATAAAGCGGGCATTGAGTTTGTTTGAACCGTTGGTCATTATTTTACTGGCGGTGATCGTTTTAGGGGTGGTCGTGGCGATATTTGTTGCCATGATGGAAATAAATTCTGTAACAGGAGGTCAAAAAATATGAAAAAAAGAATTGAAAAAAGACGTTTTACCCTGATCGAAGTTGTGATCGTGATCGTGATTCTGGTCACATTGGCATCTATTGCCACGCCGATGTATATGAATTACGTCAGCAACGCCAATATCGGAGCTGCCAAGACCCAGGTGGAGCTGCTTTCGGATGCACTGAATGGTTATAAGACAGACAACAAGTCTTACCCTGAAGAGGAGAGCGGATTGCAGGCACTGGTGGAAAATGTGGACGATCTGGAAACCTGGCGCGGACCGTATTTGCAGGGAACTTTGCCGAAAGATCCCTGGGGCAATGAATACATCTACCGTTGTCCGGGGGAAGATGACCGGCCGTTTGAAGTTATCAGCTACGGTGCAGACGGCGAAGAGGGCGGCGAAGGGGAAAATGCCGACATTTCAAGCTGGGATTGAAGAATAACTTTTTCTGGGGTGTTCCCGGTGACATCGAAGCACTCTTTTACTCTGATCGAAGTTATTGTCGTACTGGTCATCATCATGCTGCTGACCGGAGTGGCTGTAATGTCGCTGCGCGGAGAATCCCCGGCATCGGCATTGGAGCGCAACACCCGTGAGATTGAAGCTTTTCTGGAAAAAGTCCGCTTTTTGTGTGCAGAAAGCGGACGGGATTATGTGGTGCGTTTTTATCCGGATAAAAAGATGTTCTGTGCGCATGCTGATTTTTCGGAAGATGAACTTGCTGAACAGGAAAAAGATATAACGGAAAGTCCGTTGGCAGAGAGGTTTTATTTTTCCGGAGATTTGGAAGTATTCACGGTGGAGCGTGCCGAAGAGGGTGCGATGGAAAATGATTATGTCGAACTTTTCCGTTTCTATCCTTCCGGCGGAGCGATCTGTGAGAATCGTCCCGGCATCAGAATAGAGGAGTTAGCGGTATTTTTTGATATATCTTTTTTTTCCGGTCAGGTCATCAGCCGGGAAGGAGACGGCAGCGGTGAGGATAAATTATGAAAAATACGATATCCCGTTTTACTCTGCTGGAAGTAGTTATTTCTCTGGTCATTCTGTCGCTCTCTCTTACCGGGATGCTGCGATTGTTGAGTCATTCCCAGAGCCGGGTGGCCCGGGCGGAGGAGCAGTGGCGGGAAATGCACATGCTCACCCAGGGAGTCGAATATCTGATGCTGGCCGGCAGCGAAGAAGATTTGCATGTTCCGGATGAAGTTTTTCCCTATCCGGATTATCTGATCGACTGCACCGTTGAAGATGCTGAAGGTTTGCCGGAAGAGTTGAAAAATCAGGAAAATCAGCTGCCATTGAAAAAGTGGACGATTTCTCTGCACCGTACTTCTGACCGGGCGGAAAGATTGCATGTGATCATCGACCGGCTGGAGCTTCAGGCAAAGGAGGACGACGATGAAACGGAGTGACTTTACCCTGATAGAATTGGTCGTATCCATTGCAATATTGATCGTTGTTGCGGGGATCGTCGGCGTTTCCGGGGTAGCATTTTATCAGGGATATGAGAGAACATTGCGGGTGACCGACCGGTTGAAATCCTGTATGGCCATCGACAATCTGATGGATACTCACATCCGGAATATGATCCCTTTCAACTGGCAGGATGAAGAAGGAACTTCCAGATCGCTTTTTGACGGAGAAGAGAACCGGATATTGTTTGCCACGCTGCGGCGCAGTTACGGCAGCCGTCCGGGGGCGTTGCTTTTTATCCGGGTTTTTGTCGAAGATGGCAAACTGCTGGTCGAGTATTCTCCTTATCCCCGTTATCCCTGGATGGAAGATGGGGATGAAAGTTTGCCGGCAACCAGGGAGGTTATAGCTGAAAATGTGGAAAATATCACTTTCAGTTATGTGGAGAATTCAACAGAAGTGAGCAATGGTCTGGATTTTTTTGAAGAGTACCGGGAAGAGGATCATCAGGTGTTGCCGCTGGCAATCAGATTGAAAGTTGAATTCACCGATGGTACCAGTGAACAATGGCTGCGCCGGGTCGCCGGAGTATCACGCAACAGCACTTTCGGAATGAGAGAAGAAAGCGGAGAAAGCGGTAATTCGACGCAAAGCAGTTCTGCCGGAGTAACTGCCGGGAGCAGCAGAAATGGAGTTCGCAGCGGACAGGGTTCCGGCCGCCGGAGCAGCCGTCCCGGGATCAGCAGAGTACCGGGGGGCGGACGATGATGAAAGCTGTTCGTATCCGCCGGCATAATGCAGCATTGATTTCGGTGTTGTGTCTGATATTTACTGCCGGGATATTGCTGGCCGGCACTTTGGCTCTGTCGCAGAAAGGTACATTTTCCGTTGCAGCTCATGTGGAACTGCAGAGATCAATGTTTGTTGCCGAAGGAGCGGCCAACCGTATCCAGTATCTGCTGGCGGCTGACCGTAATCTGCATCCGGATGATAAACCCGGGCAGGTCGATTATACCGGTTATGAATATGACCGCTTTATGGCGGACTCTGTTGCTCATGAATTGGATTACTATGGCGAAAAGATCGGTTTTACCGTCAATGATGCGGTCAGCGGCTGGGATATGAGCAGCGGTAATTACGAAAAGGTGCTGAATATGATTTCCGGACAGGATGATGCCGGGGATGATGTTATCGACCTGGTCAATCAGGTTTCCCACCGGCTGGGTGACTATCTGGATGCTGATGAAAATATCCGCGAATATGGACAGGAGTCCGGAGGATATGAAGATTTGGAACAGAAACCTCTGCCGCGAAATGGAGCGATGCAGTACCGGGAAGAACTGCTCTATATCGAAGGATTCGGAGAGTTGTTCCCGCCGGATGAAAACGGGCGTTTGAGTTCCATCCGGCTGATCCCTCCGGCAAATACCAGCAATTTAAGCGGTACTGCCGCTTTGTTTTCTGCCGACCGCAATACGATCAGACTGCAGTGTGATTTGTCGGAAAATGAATTGGATACGGTGATGGATGCTCTGGACAGATGGCGGAAAGACAAGGAACTTTTGAGTGACATACTGGATGAAGAGCTTCTTAATAAGTTGAACAGCGGTTTCAGCACGGTTGAAAGCGGTGCATATACGGTGATTCTTTATCCGCCGCAAAGTGAATTGCGCCCCTTCCGGAAGCTGGTGTTTTCCTATTCGGGATTTGAAGTGGACGGCCCGGCAGACCGGATGGTACGTTACATGGAATGGAACTACTTGTGAAAAAATTATTGCTGATAACAATTTTATTTGCCGTGAATGTATGTTTCACCCATCGGGTCCAGGCAGAACCGGTGACGATGGTTATTCTTGCGCCGCTGGCCCTGGAGGGAGCGAAAATAGCTTCTCCGCATGTTATCACTGCCATGCAGAACGGCGGGCAGCAGCTGTTGGAAATCGGCAAGGATTTGGGAAATATTCTGCGTTTGCCTCTGGGAATATTGCAGGCGACACTCGGAGCCCCGGTCGGTTTGCTCGGCGAAGGGGTGGATAATATCATTATCGGGATGTTTGCTCCTTTTCAATTGGTCGGCGATGTATTGATACTGCCGTTCAGTTTTTTTCGCGGCGGCGGATAAAGCTGTTTCCGGCAATGAAATCTTCTGCGAGGGCGGTTGTAAATCATTAAACTGCCGTTTTGTTCCTGATGACGGCAGTTTTTGGTCACTTTTAATAGACTTTTGCGGTTGATTCTGTTGTATAAAGTGCGTCCATGTATTATATTATATAAATGGAGATTTTTTATTCAACAAACACAGCCGGGTAAAAGTTATGAAAATGAGCAAAATGGCGGGGCGCAGACTCCGTGAAGTACCTAAAGATGCAAAGACAGTCAGTCACCAGTTTTTGATGCGCGGCGGTTATATCCGTCCGGTTTCAGCCGGGATATATTCTCTGCTGCCGGCCGGGAAGCGGATCGTTGCCAAAATCGAGAACATCATCCGGGAAGAGATGAACCGGATCGATGGACAGGAAATTTTGATGCCGGTGGTGCTTCCGGCATCTTTGTGGCAGGAATCAGGCCGTTACGAGGCAGTCGGAGCAGAGTTGCTCCGCTTCTCTGACCGCAATGATAAACCGATGCTGCTGGCCATGACCCACGAGGAGTGTGTTACCGCGTTGATCCGTACCGAGGTCAACAGCTACAAGCAGCTGCCGGTGATGGTGTATCAGATCCAGACCAAATACCGTGATGAAGCACGTCCCCGGGCCGGATTGATACGGACAAGAGAATTTACGATGAAAGATGCGTACAGTTTTCATACCGATCAGGCAGATCTGGAAGCCTATTATGTGCGCGCTCATGAGGCTTATGAGAGGATTTTCCGCCGGATCGGTTTGGATAATGTTTTGAGTATCGAATCCAACAGCGGCATGATGGGCGGAAAAGTTTCGCATGAATTCATGGCCATATCTGAATGCGGGGAAGATACGATATTTGTTTCACCCGACCGTAAGTACCGGGCCAACCGGGAGATCGCAGTGGCAGATTGGAAATTTGTCAAAGAAGAGGAAAAAGCCCTGGAAAAGGTTGCCACGCCGGATTGCAAGACCATTGATGAAGTTGCCGGATTTTTGAATGTCGCTCCGGAGCAGACCGGCAAGGCGGTTTTTTATCAGGATGCCCGTACCGGAGAGTTGATTTTTGCCCTGATCCGGGGAGATTTTGAAGTCAACGAAAGCAAATTGTCCAATGCCGCTTTGGTGGCAGAGTTGAAATTTGCCGATGATGAATCGATCCTTGCCGCCGGGGCAGTTCCCGGTTATGCAAGCCCGTTGAATCTGAAGGGCAAAAAGGCAAAGATCATCATCGACCGTTCCGCGTTTGAATCATCCAATCTGGTGGTCGGAGCCAATGAACCGGGATTCCACTGTCTCAACTTCAATGCGCAGCGTGATTTGGCCGGGGTGGATTATATCGTTGCGGATATCGCCACTGTCAGAGAGGGTGATCCGGCTCCGGGTTCCGGCGAACCATTGGAAATGCTCCGGGGAATCGAAGTCGGAAATATTTTCCAGCTCGGGACAAAATATTCGGAGTCGATGAATTGCAATTATCTGGATAAAGATGGCAAGAGCCGTCCGATGATCATGGGTTGTTACGGTATCGGCGTCGGACGGGCGATGGCTTCGGTCATCGAGTATTCTCACGATGATTACGGACCGGTGTGGCCGATGTCCATTGCGCCCTGGCAGGTGCAGGTGTGTGCGATCGACCCGCAGAAGGCCGGAGTCGGAGAAGCTGCCGAAAAGTTGGTGGAACAGTTGGAAAAGATGAATTTGGAAGTCCTTTACGATGACCGGGGGGAAAAGGCCGGAAGCATGTTCAGCGATGCAGATTTGCTGGGAATCCCGTTCCGGTTGGTCATCTCTCCGAAAACTCTTGCAGAAAATCAGGTGGAGTTCCGCACCCGGGCCTGCCGCGACAGCGTGAGATTGAGCCTGGATGAAGCGGCAGCTGTCATTTCCGGAAAAGTGGCAGACGAATTGAAAAAGTTTGATATTTAAGGAGTACAGATGAAACGGTTGGCCGTAATTGTTATATCACTGACCGCATGGATGGTGTCGGCTTTGGAGGTGTTGTTTTTCCCGACTCTGGCGGCAAATATGGATGATCAGGTGCAGTATGTCATGCCGCACCGGGGGATCCACGTGCCGCTGGTTTCCAAAGTTGAATCCGGTCAGCCGTTTACTCTGACGATTTCAGTGGCAAGTAAAGAGAAGTTATCCAAGCCATTGAAGTTATCAGCGACATTTACCGGCAAATCTCCGGATGGAGAGGAGAAAGTACACTTCAAGGATATTCCTTTTTTTGATATTCCTGCCGGAGCGCAGGGGATATTGAGTCCGGGAAAATATTTCGCCGGGGTATTTGAAACATCCGATAAACCCGGAAAATATACTTACATCCTGATGTTGAAGGATGCTGACGGCAATTCCTACCGGGCGGAATCTTCTCTGGAACTTGTTCCGCAGATAAGTGTTGACCGGGCAATGGATGCCGGAGAATTTGAAAAAACATTCACCTTTTATTACCGGGAACCGAAACCGGAGAGGCTTTTGGCAGCATGGCGTTATTATCTTGATGAAGGGGTGAAACGTCAGCAGCAGAAAGAGGGAAAGAACTTCAACCCGATGGCTATACTCAAAGGTTTTTGCGAAGCATTCAAACTCAATCCGCAATTTCACGATGATCTGGCGAAGATGAGTCAGGGGATACCACCGGAAAAATATGGATATTATGCAATGGTTTTCGGCGGATTGGGAAAAGAATTTCTCAACCGGTATCAGAAAGATATCAATCCGGAAATAATGAAGCTGACCGCAAAATTCAAAGGCAGTGATCCTCTGACATTCAAAGAGGTGGTTCATGCTGCACAGCTGGATATGCTATGGCTGGAATTCTTTGTTACCGGCAGATTTGAACCGGTAAAACGTCTGGCCGGAGAATTAAGCAAAAAACCGGTTTTCCCCATCGAAGAAGCTAAAAAGCGGCAGATGGAAAAGAAAAAGTTGAGTGCCGCAGAGAAAAAACAGTTGCTGACCGGAATAATTCAGATGGCAGATGTGTGGTCGCTGAAATCGAATTTAAAACATCACCGGCTGCTTGGTTTTTATTTGGAAACAATTATGGCGCGAAAACTGTATGCCGATGAACAGGCCGCAGGGATAATTGCTGCCATTTTCAGGGAGCATAATTCTAAAAATAAGGAAAAAAAATAAGATGTGGAACTATACTGATAAGGTTATTGACCATTTTATGAATCCCCGCAATGTCGGGGAAGTGGAAAATCCCGACGGAACCGGGCAGGTGGGAAATGCGGCTTGCGGAGATGCGCTGAAATTGACTTTTAAATTGGATGAAAACGGTAAAATCGCCGAGGTGAAGTTCAAAACTTTCGGTTGTGCCAGTGCTATTGCTTCGAGTTCGGCATTGACTGAACTTATCAAGGGGATGACGCTTGAAGAGGCGGGAAAAGTCACCAATCAGGATATAGTCAAACTGCTGGGTGAGTTGCCGGAGGCCAAAATGCACTGTTCCGTCATGGGAATGGAGGCTTTGCAGGCGGCGATAGCAGATTATAAAGGAGAGCCGAATCCCTTTGAAAAGCTTGATGACCATGACGGCAAACTGATCTGCAAATGCTTCGGGATAACCGATCTTAAAATCCTGCGGGTGGCCAAAGAGAACGATTTGCACCGGGCGGAAGAGATCACCAATTATTGCAAGGCCGGTGGAGCTTGTGGAGCGTGTCTGGGGACGATCCAGCGTCTGCTGGATGATATGTGGAAACTGGAGAGTGTGAAAAAATGCTGACCATCGAAGAATTGCGCCAGAAAGAAAATGATTACAAATCCCGTTTGAAACAGGTCGAGGGGTTCCTGAAAATCAGCGAAAAAGAAGAGGAACTGGCCGGGCTGGAAGAGAAAATGAATGCTCCGGATTTCTGGAACGACAAAGACAGTGCGCAAACGACCATTGCCGCTGTTTCATCCTGCCGTAATATTATTACTCCTTTCCGCAAAATGGAAAGCACATTGGCTGATTTCGGGACGGCATTGGAGTTCGCTGCTGAAGATGAGGCTTTTATTGAAGAAGCTGAAGGGCAGCTGCCGGCATTGGAAGCGGAACTGGATAAGTTGGAAATCGTCAGCTTCCTTTCCGGCCGTTTTGACCGTAATAATTTTTATCTGACCATCCATGCCGGTGCCGGCGGTACGGAGTCTTGTGATTGGGGCAGTATGCTTTTTCGGATGTACCGCCGATATGCTGAAAGACGGGGATGGAAAGAGGAACTTATCGATTATCAGCCCGGGGATGAAGCAGGTATCCGCAGTGCGACACTGCATATTACCGGTGAATTTGCTTACGGTTACTGCAAAGGGGAAAACGGAGTTCACCGTCTGGTGCGGATTTCTCCTTTTGACAGCAATGCGCGGCGTCACACCAGTTTTTGTTCGGTGGATGTCTTCCCGGAGATCGATGACGATATCGACATTGAGATCAATGAAGCGGATTTGCGGGTGGATACCTACCGTTCCAGCGGGGCAGGCGGCCAGCACGTCAATACAACTGACTCGGCAGTGCGGATAACCCACTTGCCAAGCGGTATCGTTGTCAGCTGTCAGAATGAGCGTTCCCAGCACAAGAACCGGGCCACTGCCATGAAAATGCTCAAGGCCAGACTTTTTGAGATCGAGGAGCGTAAACGGCGCGAAGCGGCAGCAGCTTTGCGCGGAGAACAGATGGAAAACGGCTGGGGCAGTCAGATACGCAGTTATGTTCTTCAGCCTTATCAGATGGTAAAAGATTTGCGCACTGATGTGGAAACCAGCGATACTTCCGGAGTGCTGGATGGGGATATTGACCGTTTTATTGAAGCATATTTGAAACAGCAATGAGCAAACTGGAAAATCTGAAGATCCGTTCCGATTTGCAGAAAGCGTTGCGGAACGCATTTTATGTGGAAAAATTTCTGGAAGTTTCCACAGCTGTTAAAATTCCGGCTCCGGCTCCGGAGGAGTATATCGAATCGGTTCCATGTCAGGGCGGGTTTCTGCGGACCAGTCCGGAATTGGCGATGAAAAGGATGTTGTGCGCCGGATTGGAAAGGATATTTCAATTCGGTTCCGCGTTCCGGGCCGAGGAGTCCGGACGCAAGCACCGGGAAGAGTTTACGATCCTGGAGTACTATGTTGTGCAGTGGGATTACCGGCAGTTGGCACAATTTACCGCCAGGATGATCGCCAGTGCTGCGCTGGAAATTTTCGGTCGTACCAAATTGAGTTATCAGGGCAGTGAGATCGAACTTTGGCGTCATAATTTCATAACAGTGGATGAGGCGTTTATCAAATATGCCGGGAAAAGTGCTTTTGAAGCGGATGCCGATGGCAGTTTTGATGAATTGATGGTGTTGAAAGTCGAACCGGAATTGGGGCGGGATTGTCCGGAGTTTCTGATAGACTATCCGGCAAACCGGGCTTCATTGTCCCGTTTGAGCAAAAATGACAGTCGGGTTGCAGAACGGTGGGAACTTTATATCCGGGGAATGGAATTGGGCAATGCATTCGGAGAATTGACCGATGCCGCCGAGCAGCGCAGACGCTTTGATGAAGCTTTGAAGTTCCGGGCGGAACAGGGAATGCTGGCTTATCCGGAAGCAAGTGATTTTCTGGAAGCTTTGGAGCGCGGCATGCCGGAAAGTTCCGGATGTGCCATCGGCTTTGACCGGCTGTGCATGATTTTTTGTGATGCGTACGATATATCAGAGGTGATTTTTGAGTAATGTTCCAGGTGTTGTGATCGGTTGACGATGCAATAACCGGTTTTTTACCGGGGCAATTTTGAAAGGCCTCTTCTTGTTTGAATTACTTTGCAATTGCTTCTGTCAATAAATATTTCAGAAAAATCATGTTTTTTTTTGTTTTTAAGCACTTGCTTTTTTCAGATATAGTGCTATTTTTTCTGATAGTGGGATATTTCAAGTAATATCCCGGAAAACAACAGAAAGGAAAAAAAGATGAAAAAGTTGGTTATTTTTGCTGTGGCAGCTCTCGTCGCCTGTGCCGTTACCGGTTGCGGATCTCTGCGTACCCCGAAATCAGGTGCCCGCAGCAAGTATGTTTACTACAACACCTTCTTTGGTCTGTCAATTGAAAGCGGTGTCTACGGCGATGGTTTCATCGTTGATGCCAAGTAATCGGCAATCAGAGTAAAAAAAAAACGGAGTCGGAAAACCGGCTCCGTTTTTTTTACACGACAATCAAAAACGCTTTTCGCGGAATTGACGGGGTTCGCGCGGGCGTGCTTCATTGACTACTGCTTTGCGGCCGCCGATATCATTGCCGTTGAGAGCTTCGACCGCTTTGCGCGCTTCTTCATCATTGGTCATTTCAACGAAACCGAATCCTTTGGCTCTTCCGGTTTCACGGTCATTGACGATTCTGGCGGCGGAGACTTCTCCGAATGCAGCAAAAACTTCCCGCAGATCGTCCGATGTGGTGCTGTACGGCAAATTGCCGACGTAGATATTCATTCCCGATTGCATCCTTTCTGTTAAAACGCAGCATCCGGTCCCATCCATTTGTTGCGTTTCGGTATAAACTATTTATAATTATACGAAAAATATTGTTAAAGTCAATAGCAAAAGTAAAAAAAATGAAAAATATTCAAAAAAAAGTTGATTTTTGGCAAAAAAGCAGTAAATTATCCGGAAAACGGGGATGATTATGGCAAAGACTATCAGTAAAACCAATGCATTGCGTCTGGCGGAAAATGCCGGATTGGATTTTGAAGCATTTGAGTATGATATATCCGACGGCAGGATCGATGCTGTGGCGATCGCGGAAAAATTGGGCCGTATGCCGGAAGAGGTATTCAAGACACTGGTCACTGAAGCACCCGGGCATGAATATTTTGTGTTTATTGTTCCGGCTGCCGGAGAGTTGGATCTGAAAAAGGCTGCCCGGGCTGCCGGCCGTAAAAGTATTGAGTTGATCGCGTTGAAAGAGCTTTTGCCGTTGACCGGTTATGTGCATGGCGGATGTTCTCCTTTGGGAATGAAAAAATTATTTCCGACTTTTATTGATGAAACGGCACTGCTTTTTGACCGGATATGGTTTTCCGGCGGCAAGGTCGGCTTGAATATTGCCGCTGCACCTGAAGCGGTTGCGGCGGTTATTCCGGCGCAGTTTGCCGATATTGCCAAATAATGTTTAAAAGGGATAACAATTCAGATGGAAGAACAGATTATTGCAGATGGAATCAGATTGAGTGCGGTGAAATTTGAATTCAGCGGGGTAAATATCCTGCTGTTAAAAAATGAAAATGGTTGCGGACTTGGATGCGGATATCTGAATTTGGCGGCAGCGGACAAATTCGGGCATGTGCTGGCAACGGTAAGCGGCGTGAATAACTGGGAAGAGATGCTTTCCGCCAGAGTCAACGGAGTTTCCAAAGCTGCGGAAAAAATCGGGATAACCACTGGTATTTCCGGATTGGAAGCATTGAAGCTTATGGATAAGGCTGATATTTGCGGGAATGGAGCTCTTTAATTGTTTGACAAAACAGATATTTTGCTGTATATTTAAGGATTGACAAAATCAACAGAAAGAGGATTCTATGGATAAACTTAATTTTACCAGTCACGAGTTGGCATCCCGCATCGGCAAACTGCCGAAAGATTTTACCAAACAGGATATAATTGATTTTATTATTTCCGAAGATATCCGTCATATCAACTTCCAGTATCCCGCCGGTGACGGCAGACTTAAAACTCTGAATTTTGTGATCAACGATGCCGCGTATCTGGATGAGATCCTTTCCTGCGGCGAGCGGGTGGATGGTTCCAGTTTGTTTCCTTTTATAGAAGCGAATAACAGCGATCTCTATGTTGTGCCCCGTTTCCGCACCGCTTACATTGATCCATTCTGCGAATTGCCGACAGTAAATTTCCTCTGTTCGTTTTTCAACAAGGATGGTGAACCGCTGTCAAGTTCTCCCGAGTACACCCTGCATAAAGCCTGTGAAGCATTTACCGGAGCAACCGGATTGGAATTTCAGGCGATGGGTGAATTGGAATATTACGTTATTGCTCCGGATGATGAGTGTTATCCGGCGGTGGATCAGAAAGGTTATCACGAATCAGCACCTTATGCCAAGTTCGGAGAGTTCCGGCAGCTGTGCATGAATTATATTGCCCGCACCGGCGGTCAGATAAAATATGGCCACTCTGAAGTTGGCAATTTTACTCTGGATGGTAAAATTTATGAGCAGAATGAGATCGAATTTCTGCCGGTGAATGCAGAAGAGGCCGCTGAACAGCTCATGGTAGCCAAATGGATCATCCGCAATCTGGCTTATCAGAATGGTCTGGATGTTACTTTTGCTCCCAAAATCACTGTCGGCAAAGCCGGTTCCGGAATGCATATCCACTTCCGGGTGATGAAAGATGGTATCAACCTGATGCAGAAAAATGGAAAACTCTCTGCGGAGGCCAAAAAAGCGATTGCCGGTCTTATGAAACTTGCTCCGTCCATTACCGCCTTCGGCAATACCAATCCCACCAGTTATTTCCGTTTGGTTCCGCATCAGGAAGCTCCGACCAATATCTGTTGGGGGGACCGCAACCGTTCGGTGCTGGTGCGTGTGCCGTTGGGCTGGACCAGCAAAAAGGATCTCTGCGCGCAGGCCAATCCGGGTGAAAAATCCGGGGCTTATGATACTTCGCAGAAGCAGACGGTTGAAATGCGTTCTCCGGATGGTTCAGCGGATATTTTCCTGCTGTTGGCCGGTTTGGCGGTGGCGTTCCGCTGGGGATTCCAGATGGGATATGAGGCGTTGGCTCTGGCGCAGAAGACCTATGTGAATGTCAATATCCACAAAGATGAGAATAAGAGCATTCTGGATTCGCTCAATGTTCTGCCGGACAGCTGTGCTGCATCCGCAGATTGTTTGGAAGAGCAGCGCTCATTCTATGAAGAATATGGTGTTTTTGCTCCGGCAATGATCGATGGTTTGATCGCTACGCTCCGTAAATTCGATGACCGGACACTCCGTCAGGATATCGGTAACGATCAGGCGAAAATTCTGGAGCTGGTGGAAAAATATTTCCATTGCTGATAAAATTGTCTGTAAAAATAACCGGCGAAGCGGATCGATCTTGCTTTGCCGGTTGTTTTTTTATGGCATGGAATATTTACATTCCGGAAAAATTACGGATGCTGATCGTTCTGGCAATAACGAGGATGGATACTTCCGATGCTCCGGCGGCCAGAAGTTTGGCAGCGGCCGAGTGGAGAGTCATTCCGGTGGTCAGGATATCATCGAGCAGCAGGACCCGTTTGCCGGCGATTTTATCCGGGGAGATGACTGAAAAAGCATTTTTCAATCCCTTGTGACGCTGGGCGCGGTTCAATGTCGATTGTTTGCGCAAAGATATTTTCCGGCGCAGACAGTCGGCCGCCGGTATCCCGGAAATATTGGCAACGACTTGGGCAAGAAGTGCGGTTTGATTATAGGATCTGCGTAAGAGGCGTAAAAAATTAAGAGGTATCGGGACGATGACATCCGGCAGAGGATAGATATGTTTTGCCATCTCTCCGGCAGCCAGAACACCTAACGGACGGGCCAGTTCCGGTTGATTGTAAAATTTGAAACGGCGTATCAATTCTTTCCCGTAGGAACGGTAGGCAAATACGGCAACCGCCTGTTTCCATAAACGCGGTTTTTCGGTCAGACATTGCGGACATAAGGTCATGGCACTGTTGTTTTCGCCGCCGCATCCGGGACAATGGAAACGGTTATCAAAAAAGTGAAGCCGTTTCAGGCAATCCGGACAGAAATTTCCCGCCGTGAGCAACATCTGTTCTTCCCGGCATCCGGGGCAGAGCATGGGTAATCGGGAGAAGATGTTTTTCATCCGAATTCCTTTCGCGGCGGCAGATGAGGCAGATAGTCACGATGATGGTGAATGAAATATGAGAACCGGTTTTTCCAGATGACTTCTATCAGGTCGAAGCGTCCGGGATATCCGTTTATATCCAGGACCCGCATATAAACTCCGGCGGCATGATAATTCCGTTTACGCTGGATCGGGGAGAGGTTGTGCGCCGGATTGAAACCATTTCCGAACCGGGTGGTTTTCACTTCGGCAAAGACCAATTCATCACCATCAAGAGCAACGATATCCAATTCTCCGGCCTTGCATCGCCAGTTGCGGGCAAGAATAGTCATACCTTCATTTTTCAGAAAAGAACAGGCGGCATTTTCACCTTTTCTGCCGAGTGCGGCGCGGTGTTTTCTGGCTTCGGCCAAGTTCATTTTGGCAGGACTCCGGAAACAAAACGGTTGCGCCCGCAAAGATCTTTGATGATAACACTTGTCAGGCCGTATCCGGTCAAAAGTTTTGCGGTTTCTTCAGCCTGCGGCGGAGATAATTCAAAAATCACGCCGCCGCCGGGATTCAGATGGTCGGAAACCTGACTGATGCATTGCCTTATCAGGGCCAATCCGGCGTCCGGGGCAGTCAAAGCCAGTCGCGGTTCATGATCCCGGACTTCAGCCGGCAAATCCGGGAACTCTTCGTTGGTCACGTATGGCAAATTTGCGCCGATAAGATCAAATTTCCGTCCGGATAAACCGGAAAAAATATCAGAGAGGATGAATTCAACATTTTTTATTCCGCATAAAACCGCATTTTCTCCGGCAACATCCAGCGCATCCCGGCTTATATCAGCAGCGGTGAGGTGCAAATCTTTTCTTTCGCTTGCCACCGACAGTGCGATCGCGCCGCTGCCGCAACCCAAGTCCAGAACCGTACCTCCGGCCGGGGCCCGGTCAATCAGCCATTGAGCGAGCAATTCGGTTTCCGGCCGGGGGATAAGTACACGGGAGTCAACTTTCAGCATCAAATTACGGAATGGAGCTGTTCCCAGAAGATATTGCAATGGAACTCCGGCAGCACGTTGTTCTGCCAGAGACAGTGCATTATCAGAATCGGCTGTTTCTTCCGCTATCCAGCGGGCCTCCTGTCGAAAATTTTCGATCTTTCCATTTTGCAGGATGGCGGATATTTTTCTGATCAACGTATCCATGATAAATTTTCCCGGCAATACGATTACTCAAAGTATGTGCCGCTTTTTGGGCGGGCGGCGCATTCTGCCGTTGCGATCAACGCCGGAAGCAAAACAAGCCGGGACAGCTGCGGCACAGGCAATATTCAACGCCAGCTGCAATCTGCCGGATTCGGAAATATCCGTCAGCTGCTGTGCCGGACGGATCTGCTTGAATCCGCGCGGGTTTGCGGTCAATTCCACGACTCCCCATTCCTGCGGGATCACCGCCGGATCGATCAATTTTTCCGGGATGGCCAAATAGCAGAAGTCCGCATTGCCCGCCCGGCGGATATACTCCAGTTTGCTGCCTTGTGTAAGTAATTTCAACTCTTTATCCAGTTTCCGGCAAAGCTTCCGGTAGCAACTGTTTGCAGAGGCGGAGTAATCCCACGAACGGAACTCGCCGAAAAGGTCATCCGTAGAGGCCAGGTGCGGTTCATTTTTCCGGATATCAGCCTCAAGAGCCAGCTTTTCAGCCTGCAGTACGGCGATCGTGGCAATACGTTCCTCTCTGCCGGCACAGTCACTGAAACAGCAATCCAGATCATCATACATTACGACCAGTGCGGTTTTGGTTACGATATTGCTTTTCCGGTTTGATCCCGGCCGCCAGAATCCGGCGGCGGCGACCCGGTATTTGCTGCGTCTGGTTGGGACATTGGCTGCGATACCATCCGGTCTCAAAGAGGCCATGAAAGCTAATGCGGCCTGCCGCAATTGTGCCCGACTCAATTCCGGGGCGGCCGGACAGTTGTTCTTATTGCCATCATCCGTTGAAAGTAAAGAACAGTCTTGAATATTATTTGCATCGTTTTGCGCTTCTGTTTCCGGGGCGATGCTGTTTTCCCGGGCGAAATCGAAAAGATCAAATTCAGTATCCATAACTTCATCCTGCCGGTTGATTAAAAGTACGAGCCGTTTTTTGTGCCGAAAACCCAATCGGATTGTCCGCCGGAGGAATTTTTCTGTTCCCGGCGTATTTTCCGGAGAGCCGGGTCCCGGCTGATATCCTGCTGCCGGAGCAGTTCCTGCTCCCGTCCGGAGAGGGTGGAATTTTCAAATTTCTGCGGTTTGCGGTGAAAGATCGCATTGAATACCGGATCATCATCCGGCAGATCCCGCTTTTTCTGTATCGGCCGGGCCGGAACTTTGGTAACGGATTTTTTATGCGGTCTGCGCTCCAGCGAACGGGACGAACGGCAGCCGCAGAACAGCAGCGGCAATGCGAGCAGGAACAGAAGGATATATCTCATAAATCAATTATTCTCCTGAATTTTTTTATTTCCGGCGGCACGTAACTGTCCGCAGGCGGCAGTTCCTTTTGCCCCGCGCTCGATCCTGCGGGTGATCCTTGCTCCGGTATCAGCGGCGGTTTTCTCAAAACGGTCGATCACCTCCGGCTGCGGCCGCCGGAATGGACCGCCGGTTTCATTGTACGGTATCAAGTTGATTTTTGCGTGATGGGAAAAAGCCAGTTTGCCCAGTTTTTCCGCATGGGACGGGGAATCATTTATGCCCTCGATCAATGTGTATTCCAAAGTATACTGCCGGTTATTGGCTTCAGCGATCCGGTCGGCGGCCCGAAGCACTTCGGCAACCGGATAACGCAACTTCGGCGGAATAAGTTTACTGCGGGTCTCATCATCCGGAGCATGCAGACTTACCGCCAGATTGAACTCCCGTTTCAATGAGGCAAATTTTTCCATTCCGGGTACAAAACCGCTGGTGGAAACGGTGATCCTCCGGGGCGAAAAGGTGAATTTATCCACCAGCGTATTGAGGGTGACTGCCAGTTGTTCAAAATTAAGCAGACCTTCACCGATGCCCATGAAAACCAGATTATCCGGCCGTCCGGCACGCCGGGTACCGATACAAAACTCCTCCAGCATCTCCCCGGCACTCAAGTTGCGGGTGAGGCCGTTTCTGCCGGAGGCACAGAAGTAGCAGCCAACCGGACAACCAACCTGCGTACTCAAACAGAAAGTCAAACGTTTTTCACTGGGAATAATGACCATCTCAATGCATTCTCCGTCAAAGAGACGCAACAGCAGTTTTTCCACCTCTCCGGATGATTTTGAATTTTCCGCTATCACCGTTCCCGGCGCAAGGAACTCCTCTTTCAGCGCACTCCGGATCGCCGCCGGCAGATTTTTCATATCCTCCGGATCGGTGACACAGTGTTCATAGAGCCACGATGCTATTTGTCTGGCCCGGAATGAGGGGAAGTTGTGCCGTTGACAGAAATCCTGCAGACCGGCAAGTTCAGAAGCAGCAAGAAACGGTGTCATCGTAAAAGTTTCTCCAGATTGTCGATTTGTTCCGGTAAATAATCCACACACAGATCGCTCCCGGGAATATAACATCTTTTCCCCCGCAAAAAGAGTTTTGCAGCTTCATTTTTTTTGCCGGCGGCCAATTTTATTTCGGCAGCATGAAAAAACAGAACGGCGGATGATTCATCCGTATCCCGGCCGGCAAGGGCCCTTTCGATGAATTTTTCGGCATCCGCAAATTTTTTGCGGCGGAAACAGAGCCACGCCATACTGTCAAGATAGGCAGAATTATTTGGATCATCGGTCAAGGCAAAGGTGATCAGTTTTTCGGCATTTGCCAGTGATGTATCCAAATCAGCAGCAACGTATCCGATGGAATTGCAAGGCTGCGGTGTCGCTTTTTCCGGTTCGGACTGACAGGTGTGGGCTATGCGTTCAGCCAGTACTCCGGCCCAGTGTTTATTTTGTGTCATCTGGATGGCCGTCAGAACCGGATAGAATGCGGCATCATGCATGTCGTTGATTACAAGTGTTTGAGAATCAAGCATTCTGATCACATCATCGTATTTGCCCTGTTTGGTCAGCATGACCGCTTTCAGAGAATTATGCTTATCAGCAGGAAACTTTTTGATCATCCGCTTGGCACTCCGGAAATCTCCCAGCGCGCACAAATAGGTGAAATCCCATACCGACGGCTGCTCCGGTGCGGGGATAAAGACATCTTTCCGCCGGAAATTTACAGCAACTTCAGAGGCAATAAGATGCCAAAACGGTGAAGGGAAACGTTTGCAGAACTTTTTCAATCTTTCCGGAGTCTGTTTCAGATGCATCAGCCGGGAAGCTCTGATGATATCAAAGGCATCATTGAGATTATCCGGTTCAAAGGTGTTGATGGCTTGTGCGATCAGTTGTTTGCGCAAGTTCCACTTGTCCGTATCTCCGGGAGTTTCCCGGCCGGGCAATATATCCCGGGCTCGGAAATCACCCTTGACAGCGATCCCGGCCAGAATTTGCAGCATATCCGGATCTTTGCTGTTTTCAGGCAGGAGATGGTCAAAAAACTCGCCGCACTCTTCGATTTTTTCATGATAAAAAAGATGGTCGCAGAAATTATCGGTCATCGCAATAAAGGAGAATGCATCATCCGGAGAGAGGGCTGCTCGATCGATCTGCATGATCGCTCCGTACATTGCAGTGAAATATTCCGGCGGGAAAAACTGATGTTCCCCGGCCAGATGTACGCACAGTTGTGCCAGCGGGTAATCTGCCGGTGTTTTTTTCAAGAGATTTATCATGCGCAGAAAAAGGGTACGGTCAAAAGCTCCGCATGAAAAATCGTTGTTCAACAGATTGAGCGCATTGCGGCTGCTTATTCCCGGATGCGGGATCTCCAGAGCCCGGATCAGCATCCCGGCCCGGATGCGGGGATTATTCTCTTCGATCGCCGCCAGGAGAGAACCGTGATATTCCGCATTGCCTGCGGTCAGCAGCATAGGAAGACAAAACAACAGAAAAGAGAATATTTTTCTCATGACTCATCCTCTTGTTTTCCGGGCGACCAGATCACTGCCGGAAGTTTTGATTATTTTTACAGTGACAAAATTTCCCGGTTTCATCCCTTTTTGAGCTTCCAGCATGATGATATTATCGATATCCGGCGCATCGGCAGCTCCCCGGGCATATACTGTGCCGTCATCAATGGAATCGATCAAAACCCGCATTGAGGAGTTGATTTTTTTCCGTTGGGAGCGTTTCATTATCTCCTGCTGGATATCCATCAATTTTTCTGCCCGTTCTTCGGCGATCGCCAACGGGATCTGTCCCGGCATCTCTGCCGCCGGAGTTCCCGGTTCCGGGGCATAGGCAAAAACTCCCATACGTTCAAAACCGGAATCTTTGACAAATCGGCAAAGTTCTTCAAACTCCTCTTCTGTTTCCCCGGGCAGTCCGGTAATGAAGGTGGTGCGCAGGGTCAATCCCGGTATAGCCGTCCGGAGTTTGGAGATCAAAGTCCGGATATGTTTGCTGTCGGTGTGCCGGTTCATGTCAGAAAGTATCCGGTCGGATATGTGCTGCAGAGGCATATCAAGGTATGGCAGGATTTTGGAACTTCCGGCCAGAACTTCTATCAGTTTATCGGTGTAATGTGCCGGATGGGTATAGAGCAGCCGGATAACGAAGTTGCCGAGAAGTTTTTCCAATTCCGTCAACAGGTCTGCCAAATCTTCTCCGGATTCCAGATCATGGCCGTAAGCTGTGATATCCTGGGCGATCACGATCAATTCTTTGACGCCGTTGCCGATAAGAGTTTCAGCTTCGGTAACTATCGATTTCAGTGGTCTTGACCGCAACTGTCCGCGCAAGTGAGGTATGGCGCAATAGGAACACAGGTTGTTGCAGCCGTCGCAAATTTTCAGATAAGCCACATGGGGCAGAGTCAATTGGAGCCTCGGCATGGATTCGTTACATAAATATGTGCATTTCTCTCCGGCGGGGGAGGGGGCAAGAGAGTCATCAAAGAGCAGGTCGCGCAATCTGGCGGTATCATTTATCTGACACCACAGATCCACCTCTTTGAAGTGTTCGGCAAATTCCGGAAATTGCGGATGATTCATCAGACATCCGGCAACAGCGATTTTCCGTCCGGGAAGAGCCTTTTTCCACTCGGCAGCATCGGTCAGTTCTGCTGCTGCTTCGCCCCGGGCTTCCGGCAGAAAGGCACAGGTGTTGATGATATAAACATCGGCATCTTCCGGAGAAAAACAGATGGTATCTCCGGCGGCGAGGAACGCTCCGGAGATCAACTCTGATTCCACCAGATTTTTCGGACATCCCAGTGCCGCGATAAAAAAGTGATGACTCTTATTCATGGATCAATCCAGTTTTTCAAGAGTTACCGTTACTTTATGGTCGATTTTTTCACCGGGTGCGATCATTTTCAACAGACCTTTATCCCGGTTGCCATTTTGATTTTCCGGTATGCAGTTGCCCGGTTCCAGGCCTAAAACATACTCCCGCTGCCCCATTTGTTTCCACTGTACGATAAAGGGCAATTCTGCTTTGCGGCAGGCAACGGTCAGCCGGATCTTTGTATCCGGATTGATAAGAGAGATGGCACTCATGCCATCGGCATCAACCGGGATGTCATGATAGAACACCTCTTCGGCGAATCCCGGCAGCGGCGGCGACATTTTATCCCATTGTGCCAATCCTTTTGCTGCGGTTTCACCCTGGGGAAGAACGTGGTGATCGGGAGCCGAAATGAAGCTGTTTTCGTTGACCAGAGGCCAACCGAAATTCATGTGATACAACAGCATGAATGGTTGAGGTGAAAAACCGCAGTTTTCCACGCTGTCTTCGATGGTAATGGTGTTGATCCCGGCAATGCAGGAGATCGTTCTGGTCAGCTGCAGATGCTCACCGAACACCCGGGATTGACTGACTTTGCCGGAAACCGAGAGGTTGTAAGTGTGGTCGTCGCTCCACTCTGCCGAAGAATTAACTTGAGAAGCAGGGATATGGGATAATCTGCCGTGCAGCCCGTGAGCTTCGCCGCCGGCTTCACACGGGCCGCCGACATTGAGCAATCCACATCCGGTAAGCAGTCCGCCGCCCCATGAGCGCAGCCAGTTTATCCCGGCCGGATCGTAACTTTCCGGATTTCCCGGTTCGGCAGGAAGCCATGCCAGAGGCGTTCCGCAGAAGCTGGCTTCGCCGATATCCATCCCCCGGTCAGGATAGACGGTGAAGCGCAACCCGCTGCCGTTATCCACGTCGATTATTCTCATGCCGCGACCTTTGCCGTCATCCAGAACTGCCCGCCGGATCGATGCTGCCTGACGCATGCTGCCGACCTTGCTTAAAATATTTTTTCTGTCAAAATTCATGGTCAAAAATCCTCTGTTTTTTCAGTTTGTTAAGAAATATAGCACGATAAATGATGATTTACAACCGGAAAGATTGTAAAATCTGCGAACATGGTATATATTATATAGAATATTGTATATTTTTGAGGCAATTTCAAAAGTTTTTGAAAACTCTTGGAATTCATCGCCGCATTACTTGCCGCAGAGTATTCGGGGGATTCTATACAGCCCCGTTCCCGGCGCAGCTTTTAAGCGAAACCGGGGAAAAATACCGCGTCAATCTGAATGGCGATGATTTTTCAGTTTTTTTATTTTTGAAATTATCTCTTTTAACAACAGAAATGGAGGATATCATGTCGGATGATTGCAAAGATTTGCAGTTGATGGATAAAATTGTCAGCTTGTGCAAACGGCGGGGATTTATTTTTCCCAGTTCAGAGATCTATGGCGGATTCAACGGTTTTTGGGATTATGGTCCGTACGGTTCCCGGATGAAACGGGCCATCGAGAATCTCTGGTGGCATGAAATGGTGGAGACCCGGGACAATGTCGAGGGGTTGGATTCCACGATCATCTGCAATCCGACAGTTTGGAAGGCTTCCGGTCACCTTGACCAGTTCAGCGACCTGATGACCGACTGTAAAGACTGCAAAGCCCGTCACCGGGTGGATCAGATGGAAGATCCCACGACCTGTCCGAATTGCAAATCCAAAAATCTTACCGAGCCCAAAGAATTCAATCTGATGATGAAAACTTTTGTCGGTCCGGTTTTCGATGATGAACATGTCGCTTATCTGCGGGCCGAAACCTGTCAGCCGATTTTTGTGGATTTCCACAGTGTCCGAATCGCCGCCCGGCAGAAACTTCCTTTCGGTATCGCCCAGATCGGCAAAGCTTTCCGCAACGAGATCAATCCGCGCAATTTCACCTTCCGCAGCCGGGAATTCACCCAGATGGAAATGGAGTTCTTCTGCGAGGACGAGGGGAGCATGGAGTGGTTCGAATACTGGAAAGAACAGCGCATAAAATATTACCGTGAGAAGCTGGGTTTCCCGGAAGACCGCATGCGTATTTATGAGCATGAAAAGCTTGCACACTATGCCAAGGCGGCAGTCGATATCGAAGTCAAGTTCCCGTTCGGCTGGGGTGAGCTGGAGGGTATCCACCATCGCGGAGTCTGGGATTTGAGTCAACACAGTAAATTCTCCGGTCAGGATTTGAGTTATGTCGATCATGACAACCAGCGCAAGATCATGCCGACTTGTGTGGAAACCAGTGTCGGTCTTGACCGTACCTTCCTGGCTTTGTTGAGCATGGCTTATGATGAGGAGAGCGCGGCCACCCAGAAAGCCGGAATGGATGAAGATGTCCGGGTTGTTCTGCATCTGCCGCCGCTGGTTGCTCCGATTCAGGTGGCGGTGCTGCCCCAGAGTAAAAAACTCAAAGAGAATGCTTATAAACTTTATAAGGACCTTGACCGTCACTTCCGTTGTGAATATGATGAGACCGGCAGTATCGGCAAACGTTACCGGCGTCAGGATGAGATCGGAACTCCATTCTGCGTGACCTTTGACTTTGATACCGAAAACGACAATGCTGTGACCATCCGTGATCGTGACACCATGCAGCAGGAACGGGTCAATATCTCCCAGCTGCGTGCCTGTCTGGAAGAAAAAATCGGTTTTTAAGTAAATGGAAATGACGAAAAGAGAGGCATGAAGCCTCTCTTTTTTGCAATGGCTTCTGTTGATAATGTTCAGGATTTTGTAAAACTTACATTCAGGAGCAGTTATTACAAAAAGGAGAAATCAGATGTTCAGTCCGGATGATTTTGAAGTGATCGATGCCCATGTCCACCCGTTGGAACTTCCCCCGCAGCGTATAGGCGCGTACTCCCGGGAAGAGTCGATGGAGCAATTTGATGCAGAAATGCGTCGCGCCGGAGTGGATTTGTATGCCGGAAGTGTGATCGAATGCGGAAAAAACGATGATTTTAACTGGATCAGGCATCTGAATCGTACTGCATTGCGTTTGCGGGATAAGTATCCTGCTTATATACCGGGTATCCATGTACATGGCAAATTTGTCGAAGAATCCTGTGCCGAATTGCAGGCAATGAAGGCTGAAGGCGTGAAACTGGTCGGTGAGTTGGTTCCTTACGTCCTCGGGACCGGAGACTTCAATACGCCGGGTATGATTGCCATATTCAAAGAGATGGCCAAATTGGATATGGTTGCCAGTCTGCACTGGGTCTGCAAGCCGGAGGCTGAAGAGATGGTGAAAGAGGTTCCGGAACTGAAGGTCATTATGGCTCATCCCGGCGAACCCTGGGGGGAAGATGCCTGGGGCGGCGCAAAGGAACGGTTGAAGTTTGTATCACAGCATGAGAATGTATATATGGATATTTCCGGGACCGGACTTTTCCGCTGGGGTTTTTTGCGTTATGCGGTTGATGTCTGCGGTGCAGATAAAATCATTTTCGGTTCAGATATGCCGACTTGCAGTGTCGGTATGAATTTGTACGGGGCGATTTTTGAACATCTGACCAAAGCTGAATTCGAGAAGGTTTTATCCGGAAATTTTCGTCGGCTCATGGGAATGGAGCAGAAATAATCCATCCTGCTGCCGTCCGGATATTTTAAAGAGGTGATCATTGAGTTGCCATATCCCGGACGGCAAAGGTATTCTGGTGGCCAGCAGCGGCGGCATCCGGTCATCTTTGCCGGTGGGGATCACGGCGTGAGCGATAAGCAGTTCGCTGTTTTCCGGATCGCATTCCGGTGTGATCGAAGCAGATGAAGCTCCGAGAGCGGCGGCCAGTTTCAAGGCGAAACTGTTGGATATGTGGAATGGATAGCGGACATGGAGTTTTATATCCGGAAATTCCCGCAGCAGCTCAAAACCGTGCCAATGTGAAACTGAAAAATTTTTATTGCCGGAAGCAATGGCATTGGCTATCCGCTGTTTTTCTGCAGAAAGTTCATCTTCCGCAATAAAGGCCGGTATGTGGTATATCGTGCCGCGTGGAGCTGCCGGTAACGGGAAGTGCAGATGTTCACGGTTGACATCGCGATAAAATTCTTCCATTTTCCGGGAATGTTCCGGGAAGAAATCATGTTTCTGCAGAAATCCGGCGAAAAACAGCCAGCACTCCCTGCGCATTTTTTTCAGTTCTGCCGCCGGTACAAAGAAATTGCCGTCGATTTTGACATTGATTTTTCCGGTGGTAAATCCATCGGGCAGAGATTCGGAAAAAACTTTTTCCAGAGTTTCAGCGGTAAGCGGCCTTTTTTCAGCATCGGCAAACCGGCACTCTTTTGACCAGCGGGCGGATATTCCGGGAATTTCAGCATAAAACAAATTTGCGCAAGCGGATAGATTCAGATCGATTTTTCTTCTTAATCCCGGCAAAGCTTCCGCCCGGCGGGAGAAATCGAATCCGTTTTCTCCGATACGGCGCAAATCGTGACCGGGAGCTGCCCGGAATGTCCCGGCAATAAACACTTTTTCTCCGGCTCTGGCCCGGATGATCCGCCTGCGCAAGTGATCTTCCATCGTTGACAGGGTAAAAGTTGTTCCCTCACCGCCGTTGGCCGGGATCAGACGCAGACGGTCACCGAGATGAAGTGAACTTTTGACTTTCACCAGTATTCCGGAGCGGATCGCTTTTTCAACGACGGCGCAGGATTCGCCGAATGTGCCGCTTGCTTCCGGATCAATAAGTTTTTTCCAGTCACGCTTGAAATAAAATCCGGTACTTTTTTTTCGACCGGGAATGGTTTTGAATATTTTTTCTGCTTCTTTTGCCGCATCCTTATCACCTGGGTTATCCAGCAGTATCCGGTAAGCCCGGGCACTTTTCCAGATGTAATCCGGAGTGCGTAAACGTCCTTCGATTTTCAATGAAGCGATTTTTATTTTGCGCAATTCGTCGAGCAAAGAGGTTCCGGCAAGATCAGCCGGAGAGATGATACGGCTGCTTTCATCACAACTTCCGGGGCGGAAGAATGCACGACGGCAAGGCTGTTTGCACCGTCCCCGATTCCCGCTTTCACCATACAAATAATGTGACAACAGACAGCGACCGGAGAGGGAACAGCAAAGAGAACCATGCAGAAAAACTTCCAATTCCACCGGTGATGCGGCAGCGACAGTTCTCAATTCATCCAAAGATATCTGCCGTTCCATGATCACCCGCTTGAAACCAAGCCGTGCTGCCGCTTTTACTCCGGCGGAGTTGTGGATGCCCATTTGAGTGGAAGCATGCAACGGTAAATCCGGGAAATATTGCCGGATGATGGCGATAACTCCCGGATCCTGTACGATCAATGCATCCGGGCGCAGACGGTCAAGCTGCAAAATCTCCTCAAAGAGAGCCCCCAGTTCACTCTCCCAGACCAGCGTATTGAGTGTCACGTAAACTTTTTTATTGCTCAAATGGGCGAATTCCAGCAGTTTTCCCAATGTTTCAGGGGTGAAATTTTCCGCCCGTTCCCGGGCGTTGAAGCGGCCGAGACCACAATAAACCGCATCAGCTCCTCCATCGAATGCAGCGAGGGCACATTCCAGATTTCCTGCAGGTGACAATAATTCCATAGCCGTTTACGGATTGCTGATTTCCGCCCAGGTTTTGAAGTGAAGTTTGGCAATTTTACGGAACAATTCCGGAGAATTTGCCGCGAGGAGTTCTCCGGCAAAAAGCTTTACCTGCGGGCCGGCTCCTTTGGGCAGTTCCCGTCCGGCGATGCCGGATAATTTTTTCATCCCGGCGAGAAAACCGTCCCGGGCCAGAATACTGGCGGCGGCAACGGCGACGTCACTTTCGGCACGTACCATCTGGTCAAGTTTGATTTGTCTGCCGCGTTCCATCAGGGCCCGCCGGATAAGCTGTTCATCGCCGAATTTATCCGACAGCATTCTGGGACAATCCGGATTGTACTCAAGCATATTTTCAATAACCCTTGCGTGTCCCCAGGCCAGCAGGCGGTTCAAATTGCCGATGGAAGTGTAAAGCCGGTTGTAGGTTTCCGGCATTAAAGTTACGGTTGAAAATCTGCCGGGTGACAACTCGCGGATCTTTCCGGCCAGGCGGATGATTTTTTCGGAGGAAGTTATTTTCTTTGAGTCGCAAACTCCGAGTTCCCGCAGGCGCGGTGCTGAATCAGGAGTAACGATCACCCCGGCAATGACCAGCGGTCCGAAGAAATCTCCTTTGCCGCTTTCATCGATCCCGCCATGTGTGGTCATCTCTTCCGGATCGGCCGCAGCTGCAGAATTTCCGGCATAGGTGAATGTGTGCAGGATTTCCGGTTCAAGGGTGAACAGGATGAATTCTTCGGTCCCTTTGCCTTGCACCACCAGTTTGCCGCTTTCATAAACCACAACGTTGACTTTGTCGCCGCTGGCTTTGAACCGGGCATAAGGGAGCGATGAAAATTCCCAGTTGCGCTCTTCCAGAAGATTTTTAAGGGCGGCAGCTTCCAGTTCTGTAATCGGACAGGAATAAGTATTGGCAGCCATAGCAGAACCTCACAGCCCGGTCGGTACTTCGGCGAAAACAGTTTCAACCGGGAAGGTGTCCGCGATCAATTTCTGCATTGCCAGCGGACCGGTGGTTTCACTGGCATAGTGTCCGAGTGCGATGACGGCCACTCCGGATTCCAGTGCAGCATGATGCATGGTGTGTACCATTTCTCCGGTGATAAGCAGATCGCAATCTGCTGCTTTGGCGGCAAAGATTGAATCCAGTCCGCCGCCGCCGGAAACGATTGCAGCACGGTGGATGATTTTTTGACCGTCCCCCCGCAGCAGTGGTTCCACTTCCAACTGCCGGCCCAGGATTTCAGCCAGCTGTTGAAGCGTGTGACCGGTTTTGAATGTTCCGGATATTCCGATTTTGCTTCCGGCATATTCAAAAAAAGCAGTGCGTTCCTGCAGCTCTGCCATATCTGCCAGTACGGCATTGTTTCCGAATACCGGATGGGCATCCAGCGGCAGGTGGGCGGCGTAAAGTGATATGCCATTCCCAAGAAGTGTGGCAAAACGCTTCGCATCGATCCCCGTCCACCGTTTTATACCTCCGCCCCAGCTCAAACCGTGATGGACAAAAATAAAGTTGCATTTCTCTTTTACAGCCGTATCAAAAACCTCCTGACAGGCGTCTACGGCAAAGAGGATTTTTTCGACCTCATTGCCGCCTTCAACTTGCAGGCCGTTATTGGAATAATCGCCGGGGAAATCCTGCAAGAGCAGGGTTTTATCCAGAAAATCGACCAGTTTTCCGCGTTCAATCATGATTAAAGCTCCGTAAATTTTATGATCACCGGATATAATATAGACATTCTGATGCGATAATTCAAGTTGGAGAGCTTGCAAAATCTGCCGAAGCATAGTATATTATGCCAACAGCATTTTAACAAAGATGTAAAAAACCGGAGAACAACGAAAATGCACAAGGTACTTATTCCGACCAAACTGGACAAATTCGCAGCAGACATGCTTACCCAGAAGGGCTATCAGGTCATCCTGGATGCCGCAAGCCCCATTGAGGAGCAAGTGGCCAAAAACTCTGATGCGGAAGTTTTGATCGTCCGCAGTGAAAAGGTGACAAAAGAGATAATTGATGCTCTTCCGCAGCTCAAACTCGTTGTCCGCGCCGGTGCCGGATACAATACTATTGATATCAAATATGCCCGTAAACGTGGCGTGGATGTGATGAATACCCCGGGCGCAAACAGCAACGCGGTGGCCGAAGAAGTGGTCGCGCTGATGCTGGCTGCTTACCGTCACCTTCTGCCGGCGGATGCTTCCACCCGCGCCGGATTGTGGGAAAAGAGCAAATTCATGGGCCATGAACTCACCGGCAAAACCGTCGGTATTCTGGGGTTGGGGCACATCGGCCAGCTGGTGGTTCGCCGGTTGAGCGGCTTTGATATCAAATTTCTCGGTTATGATCCGATGATCTCTCCGGCCCGTGCCGAGGAGATCGGTGTGGAGTCCTGCAGTGTTGACCGGATTTTCGCTGAAGCAGACTGCATTACGCTGCATATCCCGGAAAACGAAGAGACCCGGGGTATGATCAACCGCCGTTTGTTCGATATGATGAAGCCCGGTGCCATGCTGGTCAACTGCGCCCGCGCCGGAATCATCAATGAAGAAGATCTGCGGGCAGTGAAAGCCGAGAAGAAAATTTACTACTGCAATGACGTTTATCCCAAAGATGCCGCCGGCGAAAAGAGTGTGGCGGATGTGGCGGATATCATGATGCCGCACCTGGGAGCCAATACCTTTGAGGCCAACTTCAATGCTGCAAAACGCGCTGCCGAACAGACGATCGCATATTTTGAACAGGGTATCACCAACTGTGTGGTCAACAAAGCTCTGCCTGATGGTTTGGATGCCGGTTATCAGAAACTGGCTTACGTTCTGACCTCTCTTACCCGGGCCTATCTGGGTGACGATTGCAATCCGTCACGTATCGAAACCAGCTTCTATGGCAAGCTGGCAGAATATGCCAAGTGGCTGCTGCCGCCGATTGTGGCTGCCATTGCCAAGGATTTTGCCGTTGAACAGGGGCCCAAAGAGGCAGAGCAATTCCTGGCTGATGCCGGAGTCGAAGTGGTCAACCGTATGGTCGACAACTCCAAACATTACGGCGAAGCCATGACGATAGATCTTTTTGCCGGTTCCGGCAACAATATCTGCAAAGCCGGTGCCCGGGGTACGATCACCGAAAATAATCCGATGGTCTCCCGTCTGGATGATTTTGACAAACTTTATTTCAATCCGACCGGCAACCATCTTTTTGTGGAATATCCGGATGAACCGGGGGTGATCGGGCGTATTGCCGGTATCCTCGGCGAAAAAAATATCAATATCGTTGATATCCGGGCTCCGCAGAATACCCGGAACGGAAAATCTCTGTGCGTGGTCACCACCAATGTTGAAGTTCCGGAAATGCTGGTCTGCAAGATCCGCGAAGCGGTGGGAGCCAGCAAGGCTTTCAGCTTCTCTTTTGAGGGTTGAGCCGCATTTGTAAAATTGCATCCCGTCCTCCGTTCACCGGGGGAGGGGTTTGCCTTTATAATAAAGATATGGAGAAAAACGCCGTTGGACAGTCGACTTTGGCAGGGAAAAAAAGAACAGCCGGATTGCATAAAAAAACAGCTGTCCGGCGGTGATGCTGTCCGCCGCCACCGTGCCGGGGCATTGGTCAGGATCAATTTGCCGCCGTTGATGGGGCGGCGCGATGCGGTTTTGGATGCGGCAGAAGCGTTGATCCAGGCGATCAAAAATGATCGTTCCACCAAAATGGAAACGATTTTTTCCTATCTTAACGGGCTTTTTGCCGCAGCCGACCGGAATACTGCACGCATCAGCGGTATGTTCAATAATTCCGATACGGTATCCCGGGAACAGCGTTTGGCTCTGCATATCGGCATTCTGGCTAAAATTGCTGCATCGCTGGATGAATTTTGCGCATTGAAACTCCGGATGCATGAAGCAGCTGCACTCTATGCTGATGATCCGTCCAATGAGTTCGATGACGAGTGTGCCGACCGGATAAATTTGCGTATGGCCTCGGTGGAAAGCAATTTGCTGGAACAATTGTGTGAATATTTCGAGCGGGTAAAAGCCCGTATCGCCCGCTACCGTCAGTATGCAGTAAAAAATTTCAGTGCGGAATTTTTGATCTGTTACCGCAAATCTTATCAGTCGGTCATCGACCGCTGTAATGAGGCTTTTGAACAATTTTCAATAAAAATATCAACCCCTAACACGAGGTCTTTTACCGATGAAAAATTACCGGATTGAACTCGCTCCGTTGCCGGTGTGGCGCGACCCCCGGGGCGAAGCTCTGGTGCGGCAGGCTGAAGCAGTCTGTTCGCTCAAACTTGATGATGTCTATACCCGTGATGTATTCACGCTGGTTGCCGACTGCAGTGATGCAGAAGCCGCCAAAATTGCGGAGTTGCTCCACAATCCGGTGCTGCAGATGTGGCGGTGTCAGGATGCGAAGTCGGCAAACTTTGTTCCGGCCAAAAAATGTGATTATCTGGTGCGCATCGGTTTCAAGCCGGGGGTCACCGACAATGTGAGCCGCACATTCCGTACCGCAGCGGCGGATATTCTCGGCCGGAAACTGCGCGAAGACGAGTATGTTTTTTCGTCAACGGAATATTTAATTACCGGGAATATTTCCAAAGCCGATGCTGAAACCATCGGATTCAAGCTGCTGGCCAATGAATTGATCCAGAGCGCGTTGGTTCTGGATGGCAGTGAGAGCGAAAATGTGCCGGATAATCTGCCGTACATGAATGCTTCAGATAAGGTGGAAGTACGCAAATACAATCTGGAAGTGTCTGATGACGAGCTGGTTAATATCAGCAAAAAAGGTATTCTCGCTTTGAGTCTGGAAGAGATGAAGTCCATTCAGAGTTATTTCCGCACCGCTCGCGGCCGGGAGGAATTCGGTTTGGATGCCAATCCTACGGATGTGGAAATGGAGGTGTTGGCGCAGACCTGGAGTGAGCATTGCAAACATAAGATTTTCAGTGCAGAGATCGATTATGAGAACCGGGAAACCGGTGAAAAGCGCACGATCGATTCCTGCTACAAGACGTTTATTAAAGACAGCACCAAAGAGATCGCCGGAAAAGTTGACTGGCTGGTTTCGGTTTTCAAAGACAATGCCGGAGTCATTGATTTCAATGACAAGTGCGATATTGCCTACAAAGTTGAAACTCACAACAGTCCTTCAGCATTAGATCCTTACGGCGGTGCAATGACCGGTATCGTCGGTGTGAACCGTGACCCGATGGGAACGGGGCAGGGGGCTGAATTGCTGATAAATGTCTGGGGATACTGTCTCGGTTCTCCGTTTACCGATGAGAGCAATGTTCCGGAAGGTCTGCTGCATCCTCGCCGTTTGCGTGACGGTGTGCATAAAGGAGTGATCGACGGCGGCAATCAAAGTGGTATCCCTTATGGGAACGGGTGGGAGTATTTTGATGACCGTTATATCGGCAAGCCGCTGGTTTATTGCGGAACTGTCGGTAAATTGCCGAAAAAGGTCAATGGTGTTCCCGGCAGTTCCAAGCGGATCGAACCGGGCGATTTGATCGTTATGGGCGGCGGCCGGATCGGTAAAGACGGTATTCATGGTGCAACGTTTTCCAGTGAAGAGCTGCATAAGGATTCTCCGGTGCAGGCTGTACAGATCGGTGACCCGATCACCCAGAAAAAATTGTCCGATTTTATTATGGAAGCCCGTGATCGCGGATTGTACCGTTTTATCACCGATAATGGAGCCGGCGGATTGTCCTCCAGCGTGGGTGAGATGGCGGATGAATGCAACGGATGCCGGATGGATCTGGCCAAGGCTCCGTTGAAATATGCCGGTATGCAGCCCTGGGAAATTCTGGTTTCCGAGGCGCAGGAACGGATGAGTTTTGCCGTGCCGCCGGAAAAAATCGATGAATTCAAACAGCTGGCGGCGGAACGGGATGTGGAAGTTTCGGTGCTGGGAGAATTTACCGACAATGGTAAGTTCCACATGCTCTATAACGGTCAGACTGTGGCATACATAGATATTGAATTCATGCATGACGGTCTGCCGAAAATGCATTTGAAAGCCACTTGGGAATCTCCGGAATTTCCGGAGCCGGCACTTGAGGGCCGGGATCTGGCCGCTGACACGATGGAACTTATCGGAGCATTGAATATTTGTTCGGATGAGTACAAAGCCCGCCAGTATGATCACGAAGTCAAAGGCTTGAGTGTTTTGAAACCCTTTGCCGGACGCGGCCGGGATGTGGCTGCGGATGCGACAGTGACGATGGTTGAGCCGTTGAGCAAAGATGGGGTCATTCTTGCATCGGCGATTTTGCCGCGTTACAGTGATATTGATACTTATCACATGGCTGCCAGCTGTATAGATCTGGCGGTCCGCCGGGTGATCGCGGTCGGTGGTGACTTGAAAATGATCGCCGGTCTGGATAACTTCTGCTGGCCGGATCCGGTTAAGAGTGAAAAAACTCCGGATGGCGAATATAAACTTGCCCAGTTGGTGCGGGCCAATCAGGCAATTTATGATTACACCAGAAAATATCTGGTTCCCTGTATTTCCGGTAAAGATTCCATGAAAAATGATTCCACCCGGGGCGGTCGGAAAATTTCTATCCCGCCGTCACTGCTTTTCAGCGTGATTTCCCGTCTGGATGATATCTCCCGGGCAGTTTCATTTGATACGAAACAGGCCGGAGATACGGTCTATGTTATTGGTATGACCAAACCGGAACTCGGTGGGTCGGAATATTTCAATATGCTGGGATTCACCGGCAACAACGTTCCCAAAGTGGATGCTGATAAATCCATCGACATCTGCAACCGGGTAAGTGCCGCAACTAAAGCGGAATTGGTCAATTCTTTGATCACCCCGGCTCTTGGCGGTATCGGTATTGCTCTGGTAAAGAGTGCAATGGCCGGACGTTTGGGAATGGAGATCGATCTTGACCTGATCCCGTGTGAGAATTGTACCGGATTGGAAGCGTGGTTCTCGGAATCAAACAGCCGTTTTGTTGCGACTGTTCCGGAAAAGAACCGGAAAGAATTTGAAGCAATCTTTGAAGGAGTGCCTTTCGCCGCTATTGGAAAAGTGACAGCAGATAAGTATCTCAAGGTAACCGGAAGAGGAGCCGGTTGCACACTTGAGCTGGATGCGCTGTTGAGCAATTACAAAAAGACGCTCGACCGCGTGTGACCGGGGAAGCCCCCGCTGTATAAGCGGGGCCCGGCTAACATAAAGAAGAGGAGAGTGACGATGGAGCAAGAGGAGAATAATCGTCGCAACCTTGAAGCGGATGCCCTGATCCAGGACAACATGCGGCTGGTCTTGAAGATCGCCAATGATTTCCTGGGCCGGGGATTGCCCTGGGATGATCTGGTTTCCGAGGGGAACCGGGGATTAGTCATCGCGGCGCACCGTTTCAATCCGGATTTGGGAGCAAAATTCAGTACGTACAGTGCATGGTGGATCAAACAGGCTATCCGGCAGGCACTGGCGGAACAGACTCTGACTATCCGGGTGCCGGTCGGAACCCAGTTGAATTCACGGCGGATCAAGCGGTCTGTCCGCAAATTGAAACTGGAACTTGACCGGAATCCCACCAATGAAGAGGTGGCAGCTGATGCCAATGTGTCAATGGCTACCGTAGAACGGCTGCGCGACACCCGGCAGGTGGATATGCAATCGCTCAATGAATTGGTCGGTGCGGATGATTCTGACGGGGTCGAGCTGCAGGATTTTTTTGCCGATGAGAGCAGCAATACTCCGGATAAGGAACTGATAAAAGTTGAAGATCTGGATCAATTGCTGCAGCTGCTGGACGGTTTGCCGCCAAAGGAGAAACAGGTTTTGAAACTGCGTTTCGGAATGGATGGTTCTCCGGTGATGACTCTGGAAGATGTCGGCAATTTGTTGAATTGTACCAGTGAAAGAGTGCGGCAGATCCAGAATCAGGCCCTGAAACGGCTGCACCGTCAAATGCTGGAAAATGCATGAAGTTGATATCCCTGGAACAGTACGGAGCTTTCCGGCTGTTCCGGAATCATTCATTTATAGCAGAATGCAGTACAATACCAGGTCAACGTTGATTTGTTGTGCTTGAAAAAATGTTTTCAGGGTGTATATTAGTTGCGTGCTTCCGAAGCAAAAGGGAAAAACCTGATGCCGGGGATGATGCAAAAATTTTTACTGCTGCCGATCGCGGCTGACAGTGCGTTGTCACATCCCCCTTTTTTTGGAAAATTGTATAATATCAATATAATTTTGAGGTGGATTTTATGTATGATGTGATGTCTCCGAATGCGGTCGATTTTATCAATGACGGTGAAATACAGGCAACGTTGCAATATGCCGCAGAAAATAAAAACAATGCCGCATTGATCAATGAAATATTGACAGAAGCCCGGACCTTCAAGGGTTTGGATCACCGCAAAGCACTGGTTCTGCTGGATTGTGAGTTGGAGGATAAAAATAAAGAGATCCTGCAGCTGGCAATGGAGATCAAACGCAAATTTTACGGAAACCGGATCGTGATGTTTGCTCCGCTTTATTTATCTAATTACTGTATAAACAGTTGTGTCTATTGTCCTTATCATGTGCAGAACCGCACGATCCCCCGGAAAAAACTTACCCAGGATGAGATCCGCAATGAAGTTATAGCCTTGCAGGATATGGGACATAAACGTCTGGCTCTGGAAACCGGCGAAGATCCGGTCAACAATCCGATCGAATACATTTTGGACAGTATCAAAACCATTTACTCCATAAAACATAAGAATGGCGCGATCCGCCGGGTCAATGTCAATATTGCCGCGACAACAGTGGAAAATTACCGCAAGTTGAAAGATGCCGGGATCGGGACCTATATCCTGTTTCAGGAAACTTATAATAAGAAAAATTATGAAGCATTGCATCCGGCCGGGCCGAAGCATGATTATGCGTGGCATACAGAAGCTATGGATCGGGCAATGGATGGCGGGATCGATGATGTCGGCTGCGGTGTGTTGTACGGTTTGAGTACTTACCGTTATGATTTTGTCGGGCAGTTGATGCATGCGGAACATCTGGAAGCATTCAAAGGGGTCGGACCTCATACCATAAGCGTGCCGCGTATCCGGCCGGCCGATGATATTGATGCTGCAAAATTCAGCAATGCAATTTCGGATGATATGTTTGAAAAACTTGTGGCGGTTCTCCGGATAGCAGTGCCGTATACCGGCATTATCGTTTCCACCCGGGAATCCAAAGCGGCACGGGAACGGGTGCTGAAAGTAGGGGTCAGTCAGATTTCCGGCGGTTCCCGTACCAGTGTCGGCGGTTACACCACTGAAGCGCGGCATGATGAAACAGCCCAGTTCGATGTCAGCGACCTGCGGACGTTGGATGAGGTGATCAAATGGCTGCTGGAGCAGGGGCATATTCCAAGTTTCTGTACAGCATGTTACCGTGAAGGCCGCACCGGTGACCGGTTTATGAGTCTGGTGAAATCCGGTCAAATCGCCAACTGCTGCCACCCCAATGCATTGATGACGCTCAAAGAATATATGGAAGATTATGCTTCTGCGGATACCCGGGAGATCGGCAACCGGATGATCGAAGAGGAACTGAATAATGTTCCCAACGAAAAAGTCCGTTCTATAGCCAGGCAGAATCTGCATGATATTGAAGAGGGAAAACGGGATTTCCGTTTCTGAAAAAACAGGTCAGATCGGCAGAGTATGGGAATATTCAAACTGCATGCACCTTTTGAACCTTCCGGGGATCAACCCGAAGCTATCCGTCTGCTCCGGAAAAATCTCGCGGAAGGCAAACGTTTTCAAACGCTTCAGGGAGTGACCGGTTCCGGCAAGACTTTTGTAATGGCCCAGGCGATTGCCAAAGAAAACCGTCCGGTACTGGTGTTGTCGCATAATAAGACACTGGCAGCACAATTATACAGTGAATTCAAAAGTTTTTTCCCTGAAAATGCGGTGGAATATTTTATCAGTTATTATGATTATTATCTGCCGGAATCATATATTCCGCAAACGGATACTTATATCGCCAAAGATGCATCGATCAATGAAGATATTGAAAAACTCCGTCTGTCTGCCACTGCCAGTCTGGTTGAAAGGCGCGATGTTATTATCGTTGCCAGTGTATCATGTATTTACAGTTTGGGCGCGCCGGAAGAGTTTACTGAAATGTGTGTCCGGCTGGATTCCGGTGATACTATCGACCGGGATGAGCTGTTGCGGCGATTGATCGAGATCCAATATACCCGCAATGATACATCTCCCGGCAAGGGGGAGTTCCGGGTGCGGGGGGATGTGGTGGATGTTTTTGAGCCGCAGCGCGATGACTTTATCCGTATCAGTTTTTTCGATGACAGCATTGAACGGATGGAAAGGCGCGATGCATTGACCGGAAAACTCAAATCAGTCCTTCCGGAAGGAACTCTTTTCCCCTGTAAACACTTTGTTATGCCGCCGGATCGGATCGCTTCGGCCGCAGAATCCATCCGTCAGGAGATGTATGAACGGGTAAAGTGGTTTGAATCCAAAGGTTTGCTGGTTGAGGCGCAGCGTTTGAATCAACGGGTCGAATATGATTTGGATATGATGAAAGAGCTGGGATATTGCAGCGGGATCGAAAATTATACCATGCATTTATCCAATCGGCAGCCGGGGATGCGGCCATACTGTCTTTTTGATTTTTTCCGGGATGATTTTTTAACGATCGTGGATGAATCACACGTTACTTTACCGCAGGTGCAGGCGATGTACAAAGCTGACCGCCAGCGGAAACAAACCTTGATCGATCACGGATTCCGGTTGCCGTCGGCTCTGGAGAACCGGCCGTTGAGATTTGATGAGTTTGATGGACTTACCGGACAGACGATTTATGTTTCTGCAACTCCGGGAGAAATGGAATTGGAGCGCAGCGGCGGGGAAAAGGTGGAATTGATCGTCCGGCCGACCGGATTGCTTGATCCGGCGATCGAAGTCCGCCCGCTGGAAGGACAGCTGGATGATGTAATTGGGGAGATCCGCAAAGTTTCCGCCGGCAATGAAAGGACTCTTGTTACTACTCTTACCAAAAAGAATGCTGAACGGCTGGCGGAATATTTGACGGACATCGGAGTGAAAACCAGTTATCTGCATTCTGAACTTGACGCTCTGGAACGGGTCAGGATATTGAATAAACTGCGCGACGGGGATTTTGAATGTGTCATCGGAATAAATCTTCTGCGTGAGGGTATCGACTTGCCGGAAGTGGCGTTGGTGGCAATTCTTGACGCGGATAAAGTCGGATTTCTGCGTTCTGAAAGGGCGTTGGTGCAGACTGCCGGACGGGCGGCGCGTAATCGCAACGGCCGGGTCATTCTTTATGGTGATACGGTAACTCCGGCGATGCGGGGATTGATCGATGAAACGGAACGGCGGCGCAAAAAACAGCAGGCGTATAATGAGGCACACGGGATAATTCCGCAAACGGTCATTAAGGAAAAACGGCAGACTATCAGCGAAATTATCGGCAGCAAACCGAAAAATAAGCGTCATAAAATGCCGGATTTTGCCTGCAGTATGCTGGATGACGGCAGCGGATCTGCAGTGAATTTTGATAAATTGGCAGTTGATAAAAAGGAAATGGCGGCGTTGATTGCAGAATTGACCGGAGAGATGCTGGCCGCTGCTGAAGCATTGGAATTTGAACGTGCAGCCGATTTGCGGGACAAAATCAAGATGCTTGCCTCCGGCAAAGCACAGTAAACAACCGTGTTCCGGCAAAAATGTCAAAAAGCATTAAAGAATGTAAAAAATCACTTTTTTTTTGCCGAATCGTTTGTAAATTGATATTTGCGGTGCTATTTTAACAGTTGTGATAGAATTTCCGTAGGGTATGTTTTTTATGAAAAATCACTTTCTCAAATCGTGCAATTCTTTTGGTGTCAAATGTTTTTTCAGCTGTTTGACGCTTTCTTTTTTCATGCTTCCGGTATATGGCAGAAATATTTTGCAGAATGGGAGTTTTTCAGACGGTTTGCTGCATTGGAAGTCCGGCAGTGACTCCGGTGCTGCTGTCGTGCCTTACTCTTCCGGAGGGCCGGATGGCGGACCTTTTATCCGGCTGAAAAGTTTGAGCGGCAGTGTTTCCTGCTCGCAGTTGTATTGCGGGATGCCGAAAAATGAGAAGTTCAAAATCACCTGCTTTTTCCGGATCAAAGATAAGTCACCTGATTCTGAAGCGCAGATCGTTATTCTCTGCCTGCCGGATAAACATTATCTGCCGTTGAAAGGTGAAGTCGGCAAATGGGTCAAATTTGAACAGATATTCACCTCTACAAACGGCGGTAATTATCTTTCATTCCAATTGAAAAATGGTCCGGGGACAGTGGATATTGCCCGGGCATCCATTGAACCGTTGGCAGAGGATAGTAAATCATCAGATATAATGGAACATGCCGCACAAGCATTGGTGCCGATGGCCAATATGCATGCATTGACTGCAGCTGCGAAAACCGTAAGATTTCAGTATTCCGGGAAATTTCCGCTGCCGGAAAAGGAGCTGCAGGCGGTTTTTTACGTAAAGGAAAATCCGCGCCGTGCGCTCCGTCTGCCGATATCCGATCGGGCCGTGATGGTCGATATGGGGGAATTCGGCAGTAAAAGCGGGACGTTGCAGATGGCATTGCAGGATAAAAATACCGGCAGGGAATATTTGTCGGCAGAGTATGCGTTTGAATTTGTCGATTATCCGGCGGCGGAAAATGCTGTCAGGTTGAATAATTTGGTGACGGAACTTTTCAATGGACCGATGCCGGGAAAGATGATTGTGAAAAATCCCCGGCGCGGTTGGATATTCTGCCGGTTTATTCCGGATGATCCGGCGGCAGAGTTTGCGATCAAGCTCAATGGGAAAACCGTGATCGACCATCGTACACTCCGGCGCGAAACGGTTCGCTTTTGCGAAGAGCAGGATTTAATTTTTGAAAACTCCGGCATGCCGGAGTACCCGGAACAAGTCCGGGTACTCCGGGAAAATTCATTCTTCGTCTGATTCCGGAAATATTTGTATTTCCGATCGGTTTGAATGACTGGCCCGGAAACGGCCGGTTCAACTGGCTTTTTGCCAAAAAATTCATGCTGCCGGCTGTTACCACCATCAGTGCCGGTATTCCTACTGCTGCCGATGTGGCAGAAATGCACTCTATGGGGCTGCAATGGTTCAATAATTGCGGTATCCGGGCCAAAAATCGCGACGGTATGCTCGCGGACTTCAATAAATACAACTTCAATTGGCGCGGTCCTTGCGACGGAGTGTCTCTGGACGAGTTGACTTTGGGTGAAATAGGGAATCTGGATCGTTTTGCCTGGGCATTGCGCAATTATAAAAATCCTCATGACAGAATAATTCATGTTTGGATGACCGGAGGGCCGGTTCCGGCCAATTCCAACTGTTTTTCAGCAGTGATAAACAGCTCTCGCGGACGCGGCCGTCTGCTGCATGAGATTTACAAACATACCCAGCGCAGCGAAGAAGAAGCGGCATTGTATTGGGAAAATGTCCGGCAGGGGGCGAATGTCACCAGAAAGATCCTCGGGGAACAGGCGTTCCGCAACAACTTCAGTATCATACTCGGTTTATTCAATGACAGTCCGTCTATTTCTCTGAATATCCACCCCCATGTCGATTACAAATATTTTCTGGAAATGCAGATCCGTTCACTGGCGATGGATAAGGAATTTGACGGGTTGAGCGGTATAGGTTTCTGGGGTATTCATCATGCCACCGAAGAAGCGGTGCGTTGGGGATTTGCTCTTTTTCGCCACTATGCCATCGAGGGAAGGAGTGATTGGCTGTGTGAAAAATATGGCTTTACTTATATTCCGGGACTGCTTCAGAATCCGGATTTTGAAGAGGCACTTGCCGGATGGGAAGCCAATGCTCTGGTACGCAGCGGTGATATCAAAGGCTTGGGCAGCAAGGTGCAGCACCGTTACGGGGCTCCGGCCGGGGTGGGGGACAAAGTTGCGGTATTCAGCCGAGAAGAGAATGAATACGGTGAACTTTCCCAGGTTATGACCGGTTTTGTTCCCGGCAATGTCTATTCTATGACATTTTTTACCGCCAATTATAAAGATTTGCAGGAAAATCTCCATAATCCCAAACGCCAGCCGATCTCATATACTTTGGAAAATGCGGAAATTTTGAAAAATACCCGGGTGGTTGACCGCACGAAAGCCGGCAGCAGTGCAACATCTCAAAAAGTGCGGATCAACACCACGAAGGTGATATTCAAGGCAAATTCTCCGGAAATAAAATTGATCTTTGACAACCGTAAGGCACTTCCCGGAGAAGAAACAGTATTAAATGGTATTTGCGTAACCCCATATTTTCGAAAGGAGAAAACGTTATGAAAAAATCGACGGCAGCCGCTTTATTGGCAGCGGCTATGTCCAGCGGGGCAGCAGAGAATCTGGTGATGAATGGTTCTTTGTGCTCTGACAGCGGAAAGTTTCCCTCATGTTGGACCTATGTCAACTCCACCGGCGGCAAGTATGAGTATCATCCGACCGGCGGCCCGGACAACAAACCATTCATCCGGATCATCAGCCGGGGAGATGCTCTGGCATTGAAGCAGAACAATCTGACATTGGTTCGCGGAGAAAAATATCTGGTCAGTGCTTATTTCCGTACCCGTAATCTGAAAAACAAAGAGTCCGGTATCGCAGTCGGCACCGGCCCCTGGGCAAAATTTGACAAAACCAACAGCTTGTATGGTCTGCCGGAAAATTTGTCTGATTGGCGCAAAGTGGAAAAAATAATCACCATCGCTCCGGCGGTGGAGGATGAAAATTACAAATTTTATACCGTTGATATCATGGTGAAACGTGGCGGCGGCGAAATGGATATCGCCGATATCCGGTTGGAAGCTGTCAGTGAAAAAGCCAAACGTTTTTCGAAAAGTGCGATGGATTCTTTCGAACCGCATCTGGTGCCGGTTTGCGCACTTGCGGAAATTCCGCAGGGTAGACCGGTTTTGGAGTTTGCATGGGTCGGGACTTTTCCCGGTGATCCGGATGGGACGGATGTCGAATTATCCTTTGATGTCAACGGGAAAAAGAAAAAAGTTCCTTTCCGGATGGGACGTTTCCAGGTCGATGTTTCCGGTGTGATCCCTGATGGTGAAAGCCGCATGACGGTGAAACTGATCAGCCGTGCTTCCGGGAAAGTGCTGCAGGAAGAGAGTTTTGCAGTTTGCACCGTTGCTGTACCGGAAGTGAAAAATGCCAGACAGCTTAATAATCTTACGCTTGAACTTGGTTCTGAAAAACTCAAAGCCGGTGAAGAATTTACCGCTGTCAATCCCCGTTACGGTTTTATGCTTATCCGCTTCAAGCCGGCCAAAGCGGGGAAATTCTCCGTCAAAATGAATGGCGGGGAACTTTTTGACCAGAGCTTCCCGAGAAATGAGGTGATCCGTCAGCTTGATATCGGAAAATATACGCTTAAAGCTGATGTGGATGGCACATTGACTGTCCGTCTGATTCCTGATGTCCTCAATTTCGGTGGTCCCAGTCATGCGTATGCGCCGGGAAATGGTTACTATAACTGGACATTTCACAAAAAATATGTCAATGGCGGTGTTACTACTTTTACTGCCGGCCGTTTCTCTGATGCCCAGTATGCGGAAATGAGAAAGCACGGTATGGTTTTGCTGGAAGATCAGGGAATTTTGGATATGAAGTCCGGGAATACCCATGAGGCAATTTTCAATATGCTTGATAAATCCAAAATCCCCGGTAAACGCAACTGCGGAATGACACTTGATGAGGCCGAATGTTTTTATCCGCCGCTGCTTGATCCGCTGGCCTATGCACTGAAAAAATATACCAACCCGACCGGTAAAGCGATCGTCACCTATATGACCGGTCCGATCACTCCGGCAGCATTGAATTTCCTGGCCACCTGTGCCAATGCATCAGGCAAGCAGGGTTATCTGGCCATTGAGTATTATCTGCGCAGCCAGAAAAACGAGGAAGAGACCCATGCGACGATCGATCAGCTCAAGCAGCACCAGTGGATTTTCAAAGAGGTCGCCCCGGCATTGTACCACAAAGCGGGGGTATTGCTGGGTAACTTCTCGCTTTATCCGCGAATCACGCTGGCACACTTCCCCTATCAGGACTACAAAGTGTTTCTGGATATGCAGATGAATGCGGTGGCCAATGATCCGGCATTTGCCGGCATCGGCAAAGTCGGCTGGTGGGGTTCATACGCCTGTGATGAAGAGTTGCAGCGCTGGTCATTTGCATTGATGCGCCACTATGTCTTTGAGGGCAGAAAGGATATGCTTTCTGACAAATACGGCTTCAAACTTGCTCCGGGCCATCTGGAAAACTGTGATTTCACTGACGGCTTGAATAAGTGGAAAGTTTCCGGAAATATTGCTGTTGACAGTTTCCCCGGTTACGGCGGCAACTCTTTGCGGCTGTGGGCGGCTTCTTCGGATGCCGGTGACAGGTTTGCGGTATTTACCCGCAAAGAGGGCAAAGTCAATACTCTTTCCCAGACTGCCAAAGGGTTGAAAAAGGGCAAACTTTATACGCTCTACTTTTACACAGCAGATATGGATTCCATCGTTGCCGACCGTCCTGATTGGCGGCGTATTCCGATTTCAGTATCGTTGAGTGACGCGGAAATTGTGCAAAAGACCCATTTTAATGGCAATCCCCGCACGACTCCCGGCCCGATCTGCAACACTGAAAAAATCATTTTCCGGGCATTGGATGATGAACTTACAGTTACCTTCTCTGATGCTAAAGCTGCTCCGGGCGAGATGAATGTTCTGAATTACATCGCCTTGCGGCCTTATTTTGAAAAAGAAGAACAAAAGTAATTCAATGGTACATTAAAGGAGTGCGAATATGAAACAGGATAAACGTTTTTGGACCTGGGGATACACTCTTGACCGGATACCCGGGCCGTCCTACTTTGTAGACGGCAGTACTTCCTGCAGTCTGGAAACGGCGGCCAGGTATCTGGGGTGCGGCAATGTTTGCTGGATGAACCCGATGCACAGTCTGGATTTCCTGAATGAAAAAAATTGTGAAAGACTGCAGGATTTTGATTCAGTTATGTGCGGATTGACCCACATGGAGCATGATTATCCGGGATCGGGCAAGTGGGAGTTGTTTTACAAGGAAGCAGCGGCGAAGATCGCAGAGCTTTCCCTCAAGTATCCCAATCTCAAAGGTGCGGTGCTGGATGACTTCCGTTCACCGGCCGGGCCGAGTGAGAATATGAGTGACGAGGAGCTGCATGTGATCAACTGTGCCATGAAAGATATCAATCCGGAACTGAAACTTTATCTGGTTCACTATCACACCCGTCAGGATTTTTCCAAACTGGAGAGCTGCCGGGCGGATTTTGACGGATTGAGCATCTGGTCGTGGCATTCGACGGATTACTTCTGGAATGCGCTGTTTGATGAGCAGATGTTGATTCTCCGCCGGGAATTTGCTGACAAGGAGATTATGCAGGGGCTGTTCATCCACGCCTATGGTGACGGTGGCGGTCCGCTGCCGATTGATCAGCTGCAGCTGCAGTGCAACAAGATCGCTGCGGAGCTGGATAAAGGCAATATCGACAGCTGGTGCGCGCTGCAAAGCGGTTACTTCTGCCGTCTGAATCATCGTGAGCAGGTTGAGTATCTGAAAAATTTCTGGAACTGGTACCGGGATACCCGTACGGTTCTGTAATTAAATGCAGGAGAAAAAATAATGAAAAATGTATCCAAAGCGCAATTCACTCTGATCGAACTTCTCGTGGTCATCGCGATCATCGCGATCCTCGCCGCAATTCTGCTGCCCGCCCTCAATTCTGCGCGTGAGCGCGGTATTCAGACAGACTGCGCTTCCCGGTTGAAGAGTATTGGCAGTGCAATTCAAATGTATCGTGGAGATTATAGCGACACTCTCATCAGTTATAACGCAAAAGATGCAAGTACGACTGCCGGACAATATCCTTGGGTATCAGCGTTGATGTTTGGTAAATATCTTACATCCGGAGCAAATAATCAAGATGCAGATATATTTATGTGTCCGGATGCAAGAGCACGACAAACTCTGTATGTCGGTAATGCATATGGTATTATGACTTATGGCAATAACCATGTTATCAATTTCAAGGTGAATTCTGTTAAGAAAATGGGAGAAAGCAATGTTTTGCTGGTCGCTGATTCAGGACGAGGAACTGCCGGAACAGAAGATTGCTTGATTTATGTATTGAATAATTCCAGTTATGCATTGCCATATACCAGACATTCCAAAATTTTGAATGGTTTGCTGTTTGATGGTCATGTGGAAGGGGTCACTGCAGATCAGATGTTTAAAAAATTTGGATATCTTGACACTGGCGGACATGTCAATACTATTCCCAATGTGCGGGAAGGGGTTGTTGGCAGTACAACAGTTCGGGCTAATCCGCGTGGACATAAAACAGTTTTTAACAAAGATGGTGTATTTAAAAATAGCTTATAATATAGGAGAAAGAACTATGAAAAAACTTATTACTTCAATTATTGCTGCGGCGGCGGTCATGCCTGCCTTTGCCGCACCGGAAACCGTCAACCTGATGGATAAAAATGTCTGGGAGCATAAATATATGATGCGTACCCCGGAAGAGGGTCTGCTGCGTATCAGCGGGATGTATTGCATCCGGCTCAAAACTCCGGCCAAACTCGATGCCGCTAAAAAGTATACCATTCGCGGTAAAGTCAAGTTGGGTGAAAATTCTCCGGTAACTGAAATAAGTGTCGGATTCACCCTGCTGGATAAAACCGGCCGTACCATGCCGCTGAATAACTTCTGGGCGATCAAAGACAGCCATGCGCAGTTGACCGGGGCGGTAAAAAACGGCGATACTGTAATCAAAATAAAGGCTGAAAATCCCAAAGTCTGGCGTCCGGTCCCCGGATGGGCGGTAATGTTTCAGGCCCAGAAAGATCTTTCCGACCTGCCCAATGAAAAAACTTCAGCTGATTTAGCCAAAGTTGAGAAAAACGCCGACGGTACTCAGACGGTCACTTTGAAATCTCCGGTTAAATATGATCTCCCCGCCGGTACACAGATCCGTCTTTGTTCCGGATACAGCATTTATTTCAATCTGTATAAAATGAAACCGGTCACATCTGAATGGCAGGATTTTAATGTTTCCATTTCCGGTGAGCAGCTGCCTCCGGGAATTTACAACGGCAAAAAATTCCCCGCCGGAGTTGACTCAATCCGGCTCTTTATCATGGTCAACTGGTTGAATAAAAAGGCCACGACTGAATTTAAAGATATGGTTATGGAAATCGAATAACAGGGCAGGGGCAGTTATTATGAAAAAAGTTTTATCAGCATTTTTGTTGCCTGCGGTCATTTCAACGGCTGTTTGTGCCGCTGAGATCGTCAATTTGTGTGAACCGGGTATGTGGCGCGAAGAATCCAGCATCACCGCACAGCCAGACGGTTCCATCCGGGTGGCAGGGCGGGTCACTTTGACCACAATTGATTATCCCCGGATCGATCGCAACAAAAAATATACTTTGCGCGGCAAGGTCCGGCAGGCGGCAAATTCGCCGAAAAGCAACTTCGGTTTGGGATTTTTGCTGCTCAATGATGAGGAAAAAGCCCTGCCTCTGGCCGCATTCAAAGTGGTGAAAGACAGTTATGCCGTGCTGGCTTCGGATGTGAAAGCCGGTGCCAGAGTTATCAAAGTCAAACCGGAAAACGCCAAAGCATGGCGCACTGTTCCCGGATATCAGGTTGCATTCAATGTTTCCCGGGATCTTTCTGATCTGCCCAACAGCAATCTTTCCGGCGGCAGCGGCCTCAAGGCAATTGAAGCGGCCGCAGATGGTACACTGACTGTTACTCTGCCTTATGCGGTGAAATTTGATCTTCCTGCCGGAGCTTTGGTGCGTTTGCATTCCGGTTACAGTTATTACAACCGGCTCTATTATGTCAGTTCTCTGACTGGAGAGTGGAAAGATTTTTCCGTTTCCATGACCGGAACTCTGCCGCCGGGAGAGTTTGACGGCAAAAGCTTCCCCGCTGCTGCGGAAGTGGAACAGTTGAAGTTGTATATCAACTGCAACGGGACAACTTCAGCTGCAGTTACCGAATTGAAAGATTTAGTACTGGAAATTGAGTAAAAATCAGTCCGGTTTCCGGGCTGTCGTATTCTGAAAAAATGCGGTCTGCAGACAGACCGCATTTTTTTGTATTGATGTAAAAATTTACACTGCTGTTTCAGAGGATATATGCCGGTATTGCACCGCAAATCCGGGGATCGCCAGAAAAGAGATCACGCCGCAGTATATTTCCCTCCGGCAGCATTGAATTTTTAATCTTTTTCTGAAGAATGACTCTTGCAACACTCTTTCTTAATATAGTATTTGTAAAGTGTTGGCTCATTAAAAAATGATGAAACCGATTTATCTTACTGCGGAGAACTGTTTTTTCAAGGTCATTGATTCTGCCGCCACTGGAAAATTATCCATGTGGAAAGAAAAAATATCATTTCCGGGAAAAGTGTTGAGATAAAAACAAAAAATGGGATTAAGTTGTTTGAAATGCATCATCGTAAGAATTATATTAACAGCGATGTATGTTAAAAAACAAGGTTTATTATGGAAGAGCTTAAAGTAAGAAAATTTATCTTCGGGCCGATAAATTCCCGCCGATTGGGAAAATCTCTCGGAATCGACCTGGTGAACGCAAAAACCTGTTCACTGGATTGCATATATTGTGAAGCAAAGGCAACAACAAATTTGACAATGACCCGAAAGGAGTATGTCCCGGTGGATGAGGTGATTGCAGAATTGGATGCGACACTGAAAAATATTCCGAAGCCGGATTATGTGACCTTTTCCGGAGCCGGAGAACCTACGCTGAATTCCGGCATCGGGCGGGTGATCGGGTATATGAAAAAATATCATCCGGAATGCCGGATATGTCTTTTGACCAACGGACTTTTGCTGGGGGATGCTGCACTTCAGAAAGAACTTTCTCAACTTGATTTGATAATTCCTTCTCTGGATGCTTCTTCTGAAGAGGAATATTTATATATAAACCGTCCTTATCCCGGAGAAACATTGGAAAAACTTTTCGCCGGATTGTGTTCATTCCGCCGGAATATTCCGGTGAAAATGGCATTGGAAATCTTTGTCGTGCCGGGGGTAAATGATTCTGACGCAAGTATTGACCGTTTTTACAAACTGGTCGGGTGTATAAAACCGGATTTTATACACCTTAATACTCTTGACCGTCGCGGTGTTATTGCAGAATTGTCCCCGGCTTCGCGGGAAAGGATGGAAAAATTTGCTTCTGTATTGGGAAAGGTCGCTCCGGCAGAGATATTCGGGCCGACAAAAGAACCGCACATTCCGCACAGATAAATTACTTATGGAAATACTGAAAAAGCGGAGATCATAAAATATGAAAAAAATGAACCGTTTGGCAATATTACTGTTGTTCATAACAGCTGCAATATGGGGATTATCCTATTCTGCCCAGGCGCAGGCGATGGCTACCATGCCGCCGCTGATATTTGTGTTTTTACGTTATTTACTGGGAACATTGATGCTTGTTCCGGCCATTTTATTTTTCCGGAAACGCCCGGATAAAAATCTTATTTCCGGCGGAATTATTTGTGGATTGTGTCTTGCCGGCGGTGAAATATTGCAGCAATTCGGTTTGCTGTATACATCTGCGGGGAAGGCCGGTTTTTTAACTGCACTGTATGTGATAATGATTCCGGTGATCGGAGTTTTTATTCATAAAAAATCGGCATGGACGATTTGGTGCGCATCATTGCTCTCTGTTGCCGGGACATATTTACTTTGCGCCGATGGTTCTCCGGAGACCGTTGTGAATTTTGGAGATGTCTTGATGGTTGTTTGCGCTCTGTGTTTTGCATTTCAATTTATTGCCATTGCAAAATTTGCTCCCGGAGCTGATGCGCTGCAATTATCGGCAGTGCAGTTCGCTGTGGTTGCTGTGATATCGGGGATAGCGGCTCTGACCGCCGGAGAAACTTGTACATTTTCCGATATAGGACTGACCGTCGGGCCATTGCTTTTCTGCGGTTTGATTGCTATCGGTTTTGCCTGCACGATTCAGATCGCGGCTCAAAAATATGTTCATCCGGCGACTGCTTCAATAATTTTGAGTACAGCCTCTGTCTTTGCGGTACTTTGGGGAAGCTTGCTTTTGAAAGAGCGTTATTCGCTGTCAAATCTTATCGGCTGCGTAATTATTTTTGCCGCTGTCGTGCTTGTGCAAATCCCTGATAAAAAAAGAAAAAGTCCTTTTCTGTGATCCTTTTTGTCTTTCCTGCCATTCTGAAACGCATTTTGTGCTTAAAAACTCAGATGTCACTTGAGGTCTTCGTCTTCAAAAGGCAATTTTATATTTCCTGCAATCCCCCGCGTTTTTGCATTTTCGGAAGAGATGACGGAATATTCCACACCGGGAAGAACCATTCTTCGTGGTCTCATCCCAAACGAAACTGACTTGTTTCTATTCAAAAAATTTAGTTCTTCGGCGGTTTGTGACAGGAATCGGCAGAAAATCATAAAAAACAGGAAGACGGAATTGAAAAAGACTGAAATTGCACCTGTCGCTCTTGGACTTCGATGCTGACGAACTGGATAAAATCCTGAACGGCAAAACGGAGGAAATCACCGAGGGCGCAACTGAATTCGATGCTTGACGGAAGTTCCGGAAATTCCGTCAAGCTGGTGAGTTTGACTTCAAATACCATTGCTGAATTTACTCCTTTTTTTTGACGCGCTGTTGCCAACGCGGGGTGTTTTTGGGGGCAGGGTGCTCACACCGCCCCAGCACCCCGGTACCCCTTTGCATCGCAGAATATTATACGCTTTACAACTGAATACCTGTACATATCAGGAACAGAGATTTTTTTAGTTCCACCCCCATGTGCAATTTCCGGCTCTGCGTCAGATCATTTTTTATGACAATCTTTTTTTTCGGTAAAACGGACAAAAAAGAGTTCAGGCTCTTCGGTTTTCCGGAGCGACAGTGTATTGTCGCGGAGGGTGAAATCCCAGGGGCGTAAAGTGGTGAATGCCGGATTTTCCCGGTTTATTATCTCCACCGAATCTACCTGATATCCTCGGGGAATTGTGATATTTATCGTGCGGGATTTCCGGAGATAACATCCGATGACAGCTTCTATATTTTCACTGTTGCTCAACACCGCCAAACCTTTGACATTCGGTTCATCGCAATCCAGCTCAAGGGCGATGCGGCGTCTGGCATTATTGAACATCCCGCAAAATTTCTCAAAGAGGAAATATTGAGGCGTCGGCTGTCGGCGTTCATTGAAAAGTCCGTATCCTCCGAAAGTGGCAGCGGCATAATAACAGGCTTTCTCTACCGGAGTATCCTGCAAACCGCAAAGTACCGTTCCGGCAAAAACAGCTCCGTCAAAACCGCCCACGCGGTTCGATTCCCGCAGATAGCCGACATGATCGGAAAATGATTGCCAGACCGGACTGCCATGCCATTCATTGATCATCATCGGCACATCGGCATAACCGTAACTGTCAATAATTTTTCTGCGCACAAAAGTTTCAGCAAGAAGTTCCGCCGGGGTATGATAATATGCCGTATAATTGACAAAATCCAGCGGCAGATCCTTTTCCCGGCAGAATGCCAGAAACTGTTCCAGAAAGCGGATGCCCAGCGTAGTGGTCTGGGGGCCGCCGACACGCAGTTCCGGGAACGCGGCTTTGATTTTTCGGGAAGTCACCTCATAAAGCCGGAGATAATCTTCAAATTTTCCGGTCCACAAATTTGGATTATTCGGTTCCTCCCATATCGCCCAGTCCCGGATATTCCAATGAAAACCATCTCCCCATCCCTCATTGTAATGACGGATGATATTCAGACAGATATTGGCCCATTTTTCATAATCAGCCGGCGGATTCACCCGGTAGCGGCGGCCGGAAGATACTTCGATGGATTCGCCCAGCCGGAAGATTATCCCGGTCCCGGAATCGACAACATTTTGCAGATAAGCATCATTTTCGGCGAACCGGTAGTTGGCAGGATCATTTTCATCCGCACTGAATATCGGAAAAAGGCGGGAAATATCTATGAGATCCAGCCCCGGATTTTCGTAGGGTGCATCGTGAAAATAACTGTAGGGCACTTGCAGAGCCCTGATCATATCAAGTACCGGCAGCCGGCACTGCATCCCGGAATTTTGAAGCGGTGCAAAATTCCCCAGACCATGCAACGGACGCATCGCGGCACACTCCTTTTCCGGATGGAACGAAATGCCGATATCACCGGTATTTTCATTGATAAAATTGATTTGACGGACTTCTCCGGGGTCCGGTACGTGAGATGACAACATGATGTGCCTCCTTGAAAAATGTATATTATATATTGCTTTTTGCCGTTTGATCTGTAAAACGCCTGTTCACTGCGATGCACGGACAAGTTTCAATGAAGAAAAATCTTCTTTCACCGTTCCGTCCGGCATTATATAAAAACTGTCAAAAACCTTTCCATCTCTGCCGGCGGATTGGATTTTTATGGCGTTTTCAGAAAAACTGATCATACTTCCGGTATTGTTGCGTTTGTTTCCTGTTGGACCGCCGCCGACCAGCACCACGCCGTGACCGCTGAAAAGCGCCCCGGTGTTTCTTACTGCGATATCTTCTTGAGCCATTACATCTCTCCCGTCCGGAGAAACGCTCCGGCTGAAATGATGGGTATGACCGCAAAGCCACAAATGGATCTTATGTGCCGGATCTTTCCCGGTAAATAATCCATCGGTGATAACGGAAATATTTTCCCGCATATATTTCTGTTCCCCGGACGAATGGATCATCACCACTTTGAATTTTGCTCCGGTAAACATTTCATCGGCCACGGCTTTTTCCAGCCATTTCCGCTGTTCAAGCATCAATTCCCGGTCAAAATGACGGGCGTAATAGGCAAAATTTTTCTGCCGGGGTTTATCTTCTCCGGAATCCAGTACAATAAAGCAGACTTCTCCCATCCGGAACATATAATAAGTTTTTTCCTCTTTGCCCCCGAAAAAGCGTTGAAAATCCGCACTCTCAAAACCGCGATATTCGTGATTGCCGCGAACAGAGACAAAAACCGGCTTTTTCTTGCATCCGGTAAAAAGTACATCGGTCAGAGAATGCAGCAACACCCTTTCCGAGTCGTAGAGTTCTTTCCCGATATCTCCGCCGGAAACCAGGATATCCGCATCGCCAGCCCGGCAGTTTTTCAGAAAATCATTCAACAGAGTAATGCGTTGTGCCGGCATGCCATGAATATCACTGGTGTAAAACATGCTGAACTTCGTCGGCGCACAAGTAAAAGTTCGGAAACCGGCTTTTTCCAGATAAATTGTTTGAGGCTGATCAAAAAGTTCATACCGGTAAAGTCCGGTTTCCGGGAACCGGATGATCCCGGGGCGGTATTCATATTCCGTATCACTCTCCAAACCGGTCAGCAACACCGTATGCTTGGTACGGTCACAGCGCATTTGCCCCCCCGAAATATCATACGCACGGCGGCTGGTGCGTTCACCTTTTTTACGGTAATCGACAAATGCCATCGCCGGAGAGCCGGAAAAAAAGTTCACACATACACTGCCGGGATTGCCGTGGGTCAGATAAGAGGTGTGAGAAAAATATTTCTCCGCAGCAGCGGTATCAACCTGACCGAAGGATATCAATCCGCCTGCAGCTGCCGAATGAAGCAGAAAAACTATGCGGTTTTTTCCCTTGCGCACCAATACTTTGAAAGGGTTGTTTTCCGGTCGCAAATCAATGGATTCATTGCCCTGATACAACATGGAATACACCGGATGTCCATCAATAAACGCCTCTGCAAAATAATATGCACCGACTCCCAGATAAACTTCTCCGGATGCATCAGCAGAAAAATTGATCTCCACCAGATACGGTGTCCGGCTTTTTCCGGCAAAATCAGCTGCGGCGGCCGTTATATCCGCAATCCCCCGGCTATCTGGAGATATAACATATTTCCGGCTCCCCGCCGGTACAGTGCCGTCCAGAGAAAGATAGACGGCATCTTTTCTGCAGAAAGCGGCACCGGCATAGACCGTGTATTCCGGATCAACAGTTATTGATATGCCGCTGCAGGTCGATATTATTGAGAAGGCAGTTATTACAGCTGCCATGATCATTTTTTTCATATTAAGAGTTGTAATCCTTTTTGGTTCTGTACTCTGAAAAGCGCAATCGGACGAAATTTCCCCGAATATTAAGGACAACGTTGTCCCTTGATATTTTAAAATAGCACGGCAAAAAACAAAAGTCAAGGATGACAATCAAAAAAATATGAATTCTTTCACAGTTTACAATCGCTATATAAGATATTTTTTACAAAAAATCCAAAACAGCACTTGACAAGTTGTGAGGTATATGGTATACTACACGGAGACCGTACGATAACAAAATATCAGGAGTCTTGTTGTGAAAAAGTGGTTCTTATTTTGTTCTGCCTTGCTTTCCTTTTCGTTGTTTGCAGATGCCGTAAATTTTATTTCCAAACCGATGAGCGCCGGCAAAGCCTCGCTTGCCGAAAATGCTTATTCGATTTCCCGGCTGTTGGATACGGCGAATTTTTCTCCGGAATTAAAACTTCCGGTGCAGCTGGTCTATAATTCATCGGTTGAAAAGAGTGGACTATTTGGTTTTGCGTGGCGTTCACCGCAGTTGGAAAGTACTGCCTATTATGATAAAGATGGAGTTCTCTGGGTAACTCCCTGGGGGGAAAGGATCAAGTTCTTCTCCAAAAAAGAGAAAACGCCAAAAGATGCGATCAAAATTGAACTTTATGAACAGGCAAAAAAAGGTCGCGGATTTTATGCCCCTTATTCTGAATGGGAAGCCAATACCTCCAAGCGTGACTATGCGAAGAGTGACAGCTGGGTATTTTACGGCAAACGGGATAAAAAGGGTTGGACTTTTGTTTACCGCAATTACAAGCTGAAAGCCATTACTGCTCCTTCCGGCAGAACAGTTGAATTTAATTATGAAGGCAAAAAGCTGGTTTCTGTCACTCAAGACCGTACCGCATTTATTGAACTCGGTTACTCCGGAAATCTGGCAACATCACTGAAAATCAACGGTATTGATTATGAACTTAAATACCGTTACACCAAATTGCAGATTCTGCCGAAGACTGAAAAAGGTAATATTATTTCCGCTGCCCGTGCCTGTCTGGTATCAGTCAAGCGCGGTAATCTTTCTCCGGTAACTTTTGCGTATGATGATTACGGCTTTCTGAATCAGATAAAACAAGGCAATTATGTTGATAATCTGGTTATTCAGCATCAGACTCTTGCCCAACGGCGTACCGAAAATCTTTCTAAAAAGGACAGTAAAGTTAAATACAATGGTCCAGCCAACGGCAGGATTTTGTCTGACAATCAATTTCAATACGCTTATTCTTCGCCCAAGCCGGGAGCTGTTACCCTTACCAATCAACTCAATCAGAAAGCTACCTTCAATTATAATGCCCAGACCGGAATTTTCCAGACAAGTGAATTTTCCGGAAAAAGTTATACCATATATTATTTCATGCGGCACGATGTTGCATATCTGGGCAAAGTTAGAAAAATCGTTGACAGCCGGGGACGGGATGTTATAAATTACCGCTACGACAAACTTACCGGGAATGTGATCCGCGTCCGGGACATGGTGGGTAATGACATCAACTTTGAATACGGTCAAAATGGCAAACTTGCCCTGATAACCCGTCGTGCCGCCGATCAGGATGCACCCGAACCAGTCCGATCTTTCGGGTATGACCGATTGAATAACCTTACCGAAATTTCCACTCTTAATGCAGTTGGCAAGGCTGTTGTCACCACCAGTTTGGAATACACTCCAAACCGGGAAGTAGCAAGCATTTCCAATGGTCAGAGCAAAAGCAAAATTTCTTACAACGCTTTCGGTTATCCGGTGACAGTCAGCAATGTTTTCGGACAGGTAACCAAGCGGGAACTGGATAATTATAACCGGATGATCAGCAGCACCGATTTCTACGGTGTCAAAACATATTACACTTACACTCCGGCAGGGTTGATTTCCAGAATCGAACGCAAAGACGGCGAAAAACTGTTGACTTCTCTGGCTGTTACCTACAATGCCAACGGGCAGCCGGTTCGTTATACCGATCAATCCGGCAAGGTAAAGAAATTTGAACGGGATGCTTTCGGACGGGTGGTAAAAGAACTCTTCCCGGATGATACGGAAGTCGCCTACACCTATAATAAACTCGGTCAGCTCCATACCGTTCTTGACCAGAATAAACATCAAATCACCTTTGACTGGAACAAGTTCGGCTTGGATGCCAAGACCACCCCCGCCGGACAGTTGACCGATTACGTCCATGATAAGTATGGACTGCTGGCAAAAATTGATTCCAAGTGGCACGGAAAAACCGATCGTTCCATAAAATATGAATATGACCAATTCGACCGGATCATAAAAGTTGATTACGGCAACGGGAATGTTGAAACAAGAGCCTATGACAGTTGGGGCAAACTGATTGCTCTGAATAAAAACGGCAAAAAATCAACTTTCCAATATGACTATTTCGGCAGATTGATTCGTAAAACCGATGGAGCATTGGTCTATCGTTATGCTTACAATCCCTATGGACAGCGTACCGGAATGGAACTGAAAAATGACGGCTTGACTTATTCCGAAGTTAAAACTTATGATGAATACGGCAGACTTGTTTCAATCAAATCCAAAGGAAAGACCGTTGTTTATCAGTACAACAGCCGTAATCAGCTTGCTGCTCAAATCGTAGATAAGATCCCAATTGAATTTACTTATACCCGATACGGACAACTTGAAACGAAAACGCTTGGCGGAAAAGCGTCTCCGATCTCAACGCTGAAATATATCTACTCATCAGACGGAATGATTGCCGGACGAGTGGTTGACGGCAAGTTCCAGATGTATTCCTATGATAAGCGCGGTCAGTTGCTCCGGGTTGCCGATATGCAGGGGAATGTGGCGGAAAATTATGTTTACGATCCTGCCGGAAACATCTTGAGCAAAACCATTGACGGCAAGACCACGACTTATACCTATGATAAAGCTAATCAGTTGGTATCTTCCACGACAGATGGCAAGGTAACTCATTATGCCTATGATGCCGCCGGGCGGTTGATCAAAGAGGGTGACAAATCCTATGCCTATGGCTGGCTCGATAAAGTTTTGAGTGTAACTGAAAACGGGCAGCAGATCGCAAGTTTCAATTATCATAACGACGGGCAAATCGCTCAAGCGATCCACGACGGCAAATCTGAAGATTTCCTCTGGGATGGTCTTGCCCTGATCCATCGGGGCGAAAACTCGTTTATCAATGAACCCTATGTTACTGGCGGCAACCCGATTTTAAGCAGCAATGACGGAGTAATGTTTAATGACATGCTCGGTTCCACGCTTAATATCGGCGGCAAAGCCATTAATATGACTGCTTTCGGAGAGAGTGCCGATAGCAATGCGATGTACACCGGCAAACCCTACATCGGAGAACTTGGCTATGCCTTCCTCTTCCGCAATTACCGTTCTGATTACGGCAAATGGCAAACCACTGATCCACTCGGCTATCCCGATGGATGGAACAATCTGGCGTATGTTAATAATGGAGTGATAGGTGCGATTGATTGGTTGGGGGGAATTGTTCGACATTATGTTGATACAGAAGGTGGGATCGCTGGTTCTGGACATTCAGCATGGGTCGTTGGAAACAATTCAATAGGTTATACTGTATACGATTATGGCCCTGAATCAAGTTCCGGTTCAGGAAGAGTAAATCGTACAGGAAATTTTAATACGATGGCCGAGGCTGAGGCATTTCTGCAACAAGGAAGAAATGGGAGTAATTTTTATGATAAAGCTCAAGATTTTGTTACAACTCCTGCACAAGATAATGGATTCATTCAAGATGCGAATATTTACATGAAGCAGAACTATAATTTAGAAACACATAATTGTTTTCAATTAGGGTATGATGGTTTAAGTAAGCAAGGGGTCGATATTGATCTGCATCGTGGATTTTCTCCCAATAAGGCATATGACGCAAATAATACAGGCGGATTTGCTCGTCCAGTTACAGTGAGGTATGAATGAAAAAATCAATATTAGTAGTGTTCTTGTGTTTTTTGTTTAGTTCAGTTGAAGCTATTCCTCTTGAAAAACAAATAGAAAGAGTAATTGTTAACACAATTGAAGGAAAATATTTAAGCCCAAACATTATTGCTGGCGATTTTGATTCAACAATTATTAAAGCGTTAGGCAATTCATATTCTGGAGAATGGAAAAATCTAACAGAAAAACTTTTTCTATATGAGTTAAAACAGTTTATTATGCCGGCAGGAATCCCGTCTGTTTATAGTGTAATGATTTATTCACTGAATAAAGGTATTGTAATTCATAAGAGAAAAAATAAAATCAATCCAGGAAAAATAATTAATTCCAACGTAGATTCATCTACAAAAAGTTTTCTTGTAATAGTATCCATCGGAAAAGATTATCCTGAAGAAAAAATTTTGCTGATTTCAATGCGAAAATATAAAAATTCATTTGTTATAGAACCCAATGCCTGTGTTTTTGGATCCGGCTCTTTCTTTATGTCTTCGGGATTTAGTTATGACCAGGAAACGAAAACAATAAACTGGAAAAAAGACAAAAAGGAGGCTTTTGTTCAATATCTAAGAGGAATTTGATGCCATTGTAATCATATATCGATAATGGTTTATGAATAATTCTAAAAACTGGTACCATTCTGTGAAACAATATATTGATTAATGAGTTGTGATTAAATTATTCCGTTCGCAAAAAATAGAAATTATGATGATGAACAGTCGCTGTCACACAACAGAGCAGGCTTATGCAAAAGCCAATCAGAGGGTGTCTTTCACCGGCAACGGCAAATCCGAAGATTTCCTCTGGGATGGTCTTGCCCTGATCCATCGGGGCGAAAACTCGTTTATCAATGAACCTTACGTTACCGGCGGTAACCCGGTCATGGCCGGTGATGAGGTGCTTTTCAACGATATGCTCGGCAGCACTCTTGCAGTCAACGGTAAAGCTGTTGAAATGACCTCTTTCGGAGAAACTGGTAATAAAAACGCTTTCTTCACCGGTAAACCGATGATTGATGAACTGGGTTACTCATTCCTTTTCCGCGATTATAACCCCAATCAAGGCAAATGGACAACAACCGATCCGCTCGGTTATCCTGATGGGTGGAACAATCTGGCGTATGTGAATAATGGGGTAACAACCGCTATTGATTGGTTCGGGGCTTGGGAAATTGAACTTCGGAATCGTGTTGTCTATTGGCTTTTTCCTTATACTCATTTATCTTCACACCTTACATTAACCGAAGATGAATTTAATAGATTAAACATAAGCCAATCGTTAAAAAATGAGTTCAAAAGTAGCATTAATCAAAAAGGAGAAACCGAACATAAACTTATTATTAGTGGATATCCTACTAATATGAGCTTGGGAGGGGTTTTGGCATTGCCAAGTAATTTGGAATTAAAATATTTTTATGAGGACGATAGTGTTAATGATACCAATCATGTTGCATCTGTATCTATGACTGGAGTATTCGCATTAAAGCAGATTGAAAATTACTTAAATTATGCAGATGCGTATTATTCAAGAAATAAAGATGATTTGGCAGAGTACGCATTTAATATTGAATCTCCAAACGAAGGAAATAGTAATTCTATTCTAAATACTTTATTCGTTCTGTCAGGAATATCAATTCCTTTACCTGAAAATTTTTCTTGTCATGGATATGATCATATTATAAACAGTTCGTTTTTTCGTAGAACCAGTGTCACTGAATAATTATTGTAATAATAAAAATGATTGGATAAATCAAATATGATGAACTTTTTATTTGCTTTAATTTTTGTATCAACATTTTTTATGTGCGGCTGTGTCAGCCAAACACTGAAATCACAAGATTACAAAGCGATGCTTGATGCATATAAACGGCAGAATATGGTCTATGTTGATTCTGTCTTAAATCCCCATTGGCAAGCCAATAATGAAAAAAAACAACACAGAGAATTTGTTAAAAATCTAATTTCATATTATGTGGGAAATGATTTTGTCTTTTATTGTGATGCCGTGTTACGGATTGGAGACTGCAAAAATGATAATGCGTCAAAGAAAACAAAAGCAATAGTTTATGCAATTGCTTACGGCATAAATATTGATAGTGGAATCAAATGCTGTTATATTTCTCCCCTGTTAAAATTTGATTTGTTTTTTTATCAACAAGGAGATATGGTTATCAACAATTTGGAGTTGATAGATCCTCCGCAATTTCCATTGATTTGCAAGCAATGTGTTCACGGAATAAAGTTGTTCCCGATTCCCCGGTATAACATAAAGCATGTGCCGGAAGCGGCAAAATTTTTCCCTCTGGTAAAACTTAAACAAATAAAGTTGATCGAAAAACAGAATGATTTTATTTTACAAAGCAAATTCTTGTTCCAGATGTTCAATCGGGGAAGCGGCTGTCTGCATCTGGACATCAACAAAATAGCAATAGTCCCAGTCTCAAAAAATGAATTTGATTTCATCACTCAACAGGAATACAGTGGAACTTCTCTAAAGATGCTGTCAAATGCAGAAATTGTATTTGAAACAAATTTGTTGAACATTGGTAAAAATTAGTAAAATCGGCACCTTTCTATGGAACAACATATTGATTAGTGGTAATTGGTAAAATTAGTGCCATTCTATGAAACAATATATTGATTAATGAGTTGTGATTAAATTATTCCGTTCGCAAAAAATAGAAATTATGATGATGAACAGTCGCTATCACACAACAGAGCAGGCTTATGCAAAAGCCAATCAGAGGGTGTCTTTCACCGGCAACGGCAAATCTGAAGATTTCCTCTGGGATGGGCTTGCCCTGATCCATCGCGGCGAAACCTCGTTTATCAACGAGCCCTATGTCACCGGCGGCAACCCGATTTTGAGCAGCAAAGATGGCGTAATGTTTAATGACATGCTCGGTTCCACCCTGAATATCGGCGGCAAAGCAGTAAATATGACTGCTTTCGGAGAAAGTGCCGATACCAACGCCATGTACACCGGCAAACCCTACATAGGCGAACTTGGGTATGCTTTCCTGTTCCGCAATTACCGTTCTAATTACGGCAAATGGCAAACCACTGATCCACTCGGCTATCCCGATGGATGGAACAATCTGGCGTATTGCGGGAATCATTCAAATATGGCAATTGACACAGATGGCGCTCTTTGGAGTTGGGTGACAGGTGTCGTTGGAGCGGGATTGAGTGTTGCGGGGTATGTTACATCCAGTTTATTGACAGAATCTGATATTACTACTGCTGGAATAGCTGGTGCCGCAGCAGGTGGATTTGTCGCAGGTGCTGTCGCTGGTGCAATGATTGGAGACCCCTCCGCTGCTACAATGTCTGCTCTAATGCTAGCCGGAGCCACCTCTGGTGCTGCCGGTCAATTTGTAAACAATGCTGTATCAACAACACTTGATCCCAATAAACAGTATAACTATGCGACTTTAACAGACGGGGTTCTACGCAATGGGGTCGTTGGAGCGTTAACTGGGATATTGCCTTTGAACGATATTCTTGCAAGCATTGTAGCATTTGAAACAGGGGTATTAGATAATCTGTATGCCTATTCAAAAGAAATAATTTTAAATGCGTTAGAACAGTTGAATCAAAATGCAAAAAATCGTTTAATGCAACAAGAAAAGCTTATGGAGTAGAATACCATGTTTAAGACAGAAAAAATTTTTAAGATATTGCAAATTTTTATAATTGGTTTCAACGGATTAATCATCTTTTGCGGATGGATCAATATCTTTTCTAAAAGATTATTATCAGTTCCTGTTCTTATTAACTTATTAAAAAATGAATCAACATTAATTTTGTTTTTATTTTTTTTATCGTTTCTATGTACAATACTTTCTTTATACTCTTTTTATTATTTTGTAAAAAACAGGTGATTATGAATCGGTGCCATTCTACGAAACGATGTATAAATTAAGGCTTTATAATTTAATTATTCTCTTTGCTGGAAGTAGAAATTGCGATAATGTACAGTTACTCTTACACGACAACGCATACCTGCGATAAAGCCAATCAGCTGGTAACTTCAACTGTCAATGGCGTAACAACTCATTACAAATATGATGCCGCCGGAAGAATGATTCAGGCGGGCGACAAGAAATATATCTATAACGGTCAGAATAAAGTTGTAGAAGTCCGGCAGAATGGTAAAATAATTGCCAAGTTTGAATACAACATTGACGGACAGATCGCCAAAGCAATTTATGGCGATAAAGTCGAAGAATTCATGTGGGACGGCTTGGCTCTCATTTGGCGCAGCGGTGTCACCTATATCAACGAACCATACGTTACTGGCGGCAACCCGGTTATGGCTGGGGATGATGTCCTTTTCAACGATATGCTCGGCAGTACTCTTGCGGTCAACGGTAATCCGGTCGAAATGACCTCCTTCGGTGAAACCGCAGATAAAAACGCTTTCTTCACCGGTAAACCGATGATTGATGAACTGGGTTATTCTTTCCTTTTCCGCGATTATAACCCCAATCAAGGCAAATGGACAACCTCCGACCCGCTCGGTTATCCAGATGGATGGAACAACCTTGCGTATTGTAATAATAAGATAAATCGACGAGTTGATCTATTAGGACTGTCCGAACTTGATGCCGCAGATTATAGAAAATTCATCGAATCTCAATTGGCACAAGGTACAAAAAACATTGATAGTTTATTTAAGAATACTTTGCAACACTATTTAGACCATGATCCTGAGAATGATTTGATTTGGGATGCAGAAGATGATATGGAAGAAATAATTGAGGCATTTTATGATATATTTTCTGATGTTCAAAGTCCGTACCATCATGCGAATGGAATAGATGCTGGTATTCATACCGGAGATGGCAGTGCCTTAACTCATTTTTTTGCAGGAGCTTCCTTCGAGGGGGCTTATGAATTGGGAGATACTGCACAAGATATCTTTGAAATAATTGGAAACCAAGCTGGTGATTGGCTTAAGGATACTGCATATGCTTATGCAGGAGCTGATTTTTCCGATTATTTTGACACTTGGACGGAAAGTACTTGTCGAGATAGAATAAAAAAGTTTATTTCAGGCGAAAAAACTTTAACTGGATTATTAGGTCCAACTATTCCGGCAAATACTGAACAAGGTGTTCGTGATTTCAGAAATCAATTTAGGAGAAATTTAGCAGAATGAAAAAAAAAATATTTCAGTTGTTACTTATCTCTATTTTTTTACTGATAAGCATAATATTAATCGTTTTTATTCTAATAAAAACAGACAGAAAAAATTTTATTTCAAATTTTGAAAAAACTCCTTTAGGAATCAGTACAACAGAACTCTATGCGACATTTGGTAAGCCTTATACCTTTGTGGGTGAGGATGTTACTATTATTTTTTCAAATATCGAAAACAACAGAGATAACGATTTTAAGGTATATCGTTTTTCCAAGTCTCATTTTTTTATTCCTGTAGTTGTTGATTTTTTGATAAAAAATGATATGGTATATGAAAAAAAATTAACCCAATAAATTACGACAATGTACAGTTACTCTTACACAACAATACATACCTGCGATAAAGCAAATCAACTTGTAACTTCAACTGTCAATGGAGTTAGCACTCATTACAAATATGATGCAGCTGGAATGTTGACAATAAGTCATTAATTCTAAATACGAAAGGGCTCTGAAAATGAAACGAAGTATCACACTGTTTTGTACGCTTTTGTTGTTGATCGTGTCAGCAGTTCCGGCATTTGCAGGAAAAGTTTTGGCAGAAATTGAGTATTTTTACTCTGATGATGGAACTTTGGTCGGCAAGGCGTTCAACGGCAAGCGGGTGAATTTTGAATACGATTTGCGCGGTCAGTTATTGGCTGTCAAAGATGCTTCCGGCAAAGATTTGGAGCGTTACACCTACGATCCGGCAGGCAACCGGCTCTCCAAAACGATCAATGGTGTAACCACAACCTATACTTATGATAAAGCAAATCAACTTGTAACTTCAACTGTCAATGGCGTAACAACTCATTACAAATATGATGCCGCAGGGCGAATGATTCAGGCGGGAGATAAGAAATATATCTATAACGGTCAGAACAAAGTCGTAGCTGTCTGGCAAAATGGCGATATTATTGCCAAATTTGAGTATAATATTGACGGACAGATCGCTAAAGCAATTTACGGCAATAAAGTTGAAGAATTCATGTGGGACGGCTTGGCTCTCATCTGGCGCAGCGGTGTCACCTACATCAATGAACCATACGTTACCGGCGGTAACCCGGTTATGGCAGGCGATGATGTGCTTTTCAACGATATGCTCGGCAGCACTCTTGCTGTCAATGATAAAGCCGTTGAGATGACCTCTTTCGGAGAAACGGCAGATAAAAATGCCTTCTTTACTGGAAAACCAATGATTGATGAACTGGGGTATTCCTTCCTCTTCCGTGACTATAATCCCAATCAGGGCAAATGGACAACCACCGACCCGCTCGGCTATCCCGATGGATGGAATAATCTGGCGTATTGCAATAATAGTGTTACAATTGCGTTTGATTGGCTTGGGAGCAAGATTGTAATTCGAGGTTCAGAACAATATATTCAAAACGTAAAAAATCTTATTGTTAAATTAATCAGCACTCCTTCAGGCAAGTTGGTTTACGACTTTTTAAGCAACTCAGAAAGAACGCACTGTATAGTAGAAGGGAACCTAAATGACAGTGCCTTTGCTCATAATGTGGGGCAACCCTCCGATACAACAATTGTATTTTCAGCAAAGCCACGAACAGAGGGAGATTTTGTCAGTCCGGCATGGGCTGTTTTGGGACATGAAATGAATCATTCCTTTTTTTTTGACAGAGGAATATATTGGGATAATTCACCTGAAAATTTTATCAACGGAATATTTATTGCGGAGATATTGGCATGTACAGAAGAAAATAGAATAATATTGGAAAACAATCCTGA
>SUVW01000007.1 GCA_015061815.1 Lentisphaerota bacterium | reverse complement strand
GAGCTATTCACCTGCCCGTTCAAAAACCTTCGGCCAGGGCTTTATCATCCCGGGTATCCTCACTTGCGGGGATATGGATGAATTCAAAAAACAAGCCGGCGGCAAAATTATTGAAATCGAAAGTGTAAAATAACAACACAACAACCCCAAAAAAGGAAAGATAAAAATGCAGAAAAAACGTTATGCAGTAGTAGGAACCGGCGGTCGCTCATACATGTACATCAAAGCGGCGGCATACACCTACAAAGATTGTGCTGAATTGGTCGCATTCTGCGATGTCAACCAGCTCCGTATGGATTATTACAACCGGGAATTGCAGAGCGATTCTCATGGCAACCATGCTCCGGTACCGACCTATGATGCCGCAGATTTCGACAAAATGATCGCGGAACAGAAACCGGATGTGGTCATTCTGACCATGCCCGACCGTCTTCATCACAAATACGGCTGCCGGGCGATGGAACTCGGCTGTGATGTGATTTCCGAAAAACCCATGACCATCGACCCGGCCAAATGTCAGGCCATCATCGACACCCAGAAGAAGACCGGCAGAAAATATACGGTCACATTCAACTACCGTTACAGCCCGCGCAACACCAAAGTCAAAGAACTGCTGGCCAGCGGCATCATCGGCAAAGTCACCACTGTCAACTTTGAGTGGCTTCTGGATACCAGTCACGGTGCGGATTACTTCCGCCGCTGGCACCGCAACAAAGCCAACTCCGGCGGCTTGATGGTCCACAAAGCCACTCACCACTTCGATCTGGTCAACTGGTGGCTGGATTCTGTGCCGGAAACCGTTTTCGGCATGGGCGACCTCAAGTTCTACGGCAAGATCAATGCTGAAGAACGCGGCTTGAAGAGCACCTACTTCCGGGCCAAAGGCAGTGAAGAAGCCAAAAAAGATCCTTTTGCGCTGCAGGTCACTCCCGGAGACCGTCTGGATCACCTCTATTTTGAAGCAGAAGCCGGTGACGGTTACATCCGCGACCTCAATGTTTTCGGCGACTTCATCTCCATTGAAGACAACATGAGCGTAATGGTCCGTTACAAAAACAATGTGGTAATGAACTACACCCTGTGCGCTCACTGCCCCTGGGAAGGCTACCGGATCGTTTTCAACGGCACGGAAGGACGTCTGGAATTCAACGTGGTCGAATCCGGCTTCACCCGTCCCGGCGAAGATATGTCGGTTTTCGGCATGCGTGAATATGAAGAAGGCGGCACCGACCGTAAAAATATGATCCCGGAGATCATTGTCCAGAAAATGTGGCAGAAACCGGAAGTTTTCACCTACGAAGCCGGTTCCGGCGGACATGGCGGCGGCGATGATCTGCTGCTTGATCACCTCTTCCTCGGAGTGAAAGATGATCCGTTCGGTCTGGCCGCTGACTTCCATGACGGCGCGCAGTCCATCCTCACCGGTATCGGAGCGAACATCTCCTTTGCCACCGGACAACCGGTCAAGGTCCAGGAATTGATCAAATTCTGAAGACTCTGACAGATATGTTTCCGTGCAAGCGGTCAAGCTGCCATACGGCGGCTCCGCCTGCCGGAAGCAGTTCCGGGGGGGATTTTTCAATTTTGTATAACGGGGAAATATCTCAATTTTCTGTAAGAAAGTAAACCGATATCGGCTTACGCTCATCGTGGAACAGGATGAAAACTCTTTACGCTTCCGGAAAACCGGAAAAAGCAAAGAGCTTACTCTCCCGTAAAAAAGAGAAAGAGCATTTATGAAAAAATATTCACTTCTTTTTTTACTGTTTGCCGGTGCAATACTTGCAGCAGAAAATATCCTGCCGGCGGATAATGCCGATGAAAAATCCGGAATTTGGAGCAATTATGCTGAAAAGAACAAACTGACCGGATTCATACAATATTCCGCCGCCGGCGGATATCAGAAAAATCCATCCGTCAAAGTGGATCTTGCCAAATGCGGCAGACTTTCCATTGAACATCTGCGTTTGCTGCCGGGTAGAAAATACCGTTTCGGGGCCTATGTCCGCACCAGAGGTCTGACCGCCCGCACAACGGCCTTTATCATCCACAACTCCGGCTGGAGAAGCGATATCCGCACCCGTAAACTGCCGGAAAACACCAAAGGACAGTGGATGAAAATTTCTTCGGTCGGAGTTGTTCCGGTCAGCAATAACGGCGAATACACCTTTTCACTTTACGGTTACAAAGTCGCTCCGGACGCCGAAGTGGAAGTATCCATGCCGTTTATCGAACCGGTCTGCAGCGACAATGAGATCTTCAATACTCCGGCCAACGAGCTGGATAAAATTTCCCGGGATGGAGAATTCGGCATTTGGAGCAAAGATATGACCGGCAAAAAGATTCCTTTTGTCCGGTTTATCAAAAATGGCGGCATGGACAATTCCGATGCCCTCAAAGTCGATCTTTCCAAAACGACAGCAGTTATTACCGGGATCCCGCTTGAGGGTAAAAAGATTCACCGTTTCGGAGCTTTTGTCCGCACCGGAAATCTGCGCGGTACAGCCTGTCTGCTGCTGCACAACAAGCACTGGAAAAACGATGTCCGCACCCTCAATCTGCCCCGCGATACCAACGGCAAATGGGTGAGAGTCGAATGCAACACCGTGATTCCGGAAAGTTCTGACGGCAAATATGCTTTTGTTCTCTACGGGAACAAAGTCAATGCTGATAATTCAGTGGAAATTTGCAATCCATATATCGAAAACATGACTCTTGAGAAAAAAATCGCTCCGGGAGGAAATGTGCTGCCGCCTTTTGAAGCCACTGCCGATGGCGAAGTCGGCTTGTGGAGCAGAAACCTCGGGGATAACGGCCTGCAAATTCAAAAAATTCCCGGAGCAGGAATCGATGGAGCTGATCTGCTCCGGATGACCGGCAGCATACGATGCAGCGATCTGCCGCTGGTCCCCGGTGAAAAATACCGCTTCGGAGCCTGTGTCCGTACCAGCGGCGGCATCGCAAAAGACAGCCGCCTGATCATTTACAACAACAAGTGGAGCAAAGAAGTTTCCGCCGGAAACATCCCGGTCAACACCAATGGCCAGTGGAAAAAACTTGAAGCGACGGTCACCATGCCGCCCAGCGGCAACAAGCGTTATTCATTCCTCTTCTATCTGCCTTCCGGAGGAACTATAGAAGTTTGCAAACCTTTCCTTGAGGGCGTTTCTGAACGCGCCATCGCAGAAACTTTCCCGGCAAAATCATATCTGGGAAATATGCGCCGCATCTATCCGGTAACTCCTCTGCTGACTGAAATCGATCCGGAAAAACCGGAAGTGACCTTCTCATTTGCCTGTCCTTTGGATGGAGCTTTGTCTGATTACGTCTGCCGGGCGCGTCTGGCAGATGGAAATGGTAAATGGAGCAAATGGCTGAATTTCGATATCCCGGGAAACCGGCAGATAAAAACCGCGTTCCCGGCTGTCACTCCGGGCAAAGGCGAACTGCAGATACAAATTGTCCGTAAAAGCGACAACAAAACCATCCTCGCCAACCGCTACGACACCGTGTTCCCGGCACCATTGCCGCCTTTCAAGGAAGTCCGGAAAAACAATCTGGTAACTGAATTGGTCAACACGTCATTGACAAACGGCAAACACCGTTTCGTCAACCCCCGGGACGGTTGGATATATATAGGTTTCCGCAACGGCGGCAAAAAAGCCACCGCTTCGATGGGTGATAAAGTCATTGTCCGTTACCGCGAAGGCAGCGATCTGTTGGAAACCATGCGTTACCTGCCCCGGGGCGAACATGAGATCACCGTTGCCGATGCCGGAACCGGCAATGGCAGATTGATCATCCGTACCGTGCCGGAAATCATCCTTTTCCCGTTGTTCGTTTCGCAGAAATACGATAAAAATTCTTTCGCCCACGATCGCAATTTTTACCGCAAATATCTGTGGCCGAACATCAATAACAATTTGCTCACATTCGGCTGGAATCCCAAAAGCGATTGGGAACGCGAATTGGGTAAAGAATTGGATGATCGCGGTATCCGCCGCATGGGTTCCAATGGTTTCGGAGCACAAACCTGGCTGGATCAGGATCAAATGCGTGCCGATATGGCCGGTAACTGGACAACTGTATCCACCGTCGGCAGAGCCTGCGATGAAACCGATGCCAAAGCCTCGGCCCAACTGCTTCACACCTATGCCGAAGTGTGCTGGGATAACTTCCACTGGAATAAATTTGTCTATCTCTGGCTTGCCAACACCACCAGTTATCTCAATTATCCTCCGGTCCATGCACAGTTGATCTCCGGTGCCAGTCATATCGGCAACGGTCGCGGTAAATTGCTGATGGAAACTTATGTGGAAACCACTCCGGATCTTCCCTCTCTGGAAGAATATTACCAGCTGGTGGCCAAACATATGAAATATGCCAAAATGAGTACTCCCGATGCTCCGAAAAGAATGCTGTTGATCATGGCCGGATTGATCACCAACGGCGCATGGAACTGCAATGCTTATCCGCAGTCGGATATCAAATACGCCTGGGATTACTTCTTCCATCTGGTCGCCACCACCCCGGAAGCTGAAGGTTTATACGGTATCGGCTGTTACAATATCCGCTATACCGATGAGGAAAATGCCCGCTGGCTGGCTCTGCTTCTGCGTCACTATGCCATCGAGGGCAAAACCGAAATGCTCTCTCCGAAATACGGCATCGTCTACAATACCAATGCCGTTGTCAACGGAGATTTCAAAGAGGGACTCAAGGGCTGGGAAGCGATCCCTGCGGAAGAAAATTCCATCAAACCGCGCACCATCAGCGGTTACGGATTTTCCCACCTGAAACGGCGGGGCATCGGTCACGGTAACGGCAATACGGCCGTTCAGTTGACCCGCAGCGCCAAAGCTCCCAATAAACTCAAGCAAACGTTGAAAAATCTCACTCCGGGCAAACTATACTCTTTCTTCTATGCTTCCAGCGATGCAGATCATCTCGCGAAAGGGATCAAAGGGAAATCCGATTTTGTTCTGGAAGCAGAACTGGAAGGAGCCGAAATCCTCCCTGATTTGAGCTACGAATTCCGCAATCCTCCGGAGTATCTGAAAATGAAAAGATTGGAGGTCGTGACCCGGAAAATCGTCTTCCGGGCCAAAGCTCCGGAAGTCAAAGTCACCATCCGGGACTGGAAGGATGAAAAAACTCCCGGTGCCCCCATCGGCGGAAAACGACTGGTGAACTTTATCGGCGTATCAGCATATTACGCTGAATAAATCCGCATCTTTATCTCCCCGGGGAAATCACCAATTTCCCGGGGTTTTTACATTAAACAACCGGCAAAGAGCTAATTACAGCTCTTTTTTTTCAAAAAAAAAGGGTTTTTGTTTAATATTGCTATTGACGGAACTGTCTTTTGGTGGCATATTATAATATTGTCAAGTTGAAAATAGTCAATTTACATAAATTTCACAAACATAAAAATCAGGAGAAAAAAGAAATGACTAAACGTGACCTTGTTGTCAAAATCGCCAAAGAAACCGGAATTATTCAGAGCGATGTGGCTGATATCGTCCAGCGTACTTTGGACAGCATCGCCGGAGAATTGATTTCCGGAAATGATATCGAATTGCGCAACTTCGGCGTTTTTGAAATCAAAGTCCGCAAAAGCCGCAAGGGCCGCAATCCCCGCGACACCAAAAATGAAGTCATCATTCCGGAGCGCACTGTGATCAAATTCCGCGCCGGCAAAGAGCTCAAAGAAGCTGTCGAAAAACTCAATCCGGCCGATTTCCGCTAATTCGGAGCAGTTGCCAAACAGTACATTACGCCTGACGAAAAGTCTTATTCGTTGGGCGTTTTGCTTTTTGAATCCAGTAATGTTTTGATGTAGAAAAAGGAGGTTTTGATGTCAGCATTCGCTCCGCCTCCGGGGACAGCCGATATTTTTCCGGCCGAATCCGGTTCATGGCGTTTCCTGGAAAGTACCGCTGCCAAAGTCTTTACTGCCTGCGGTTACGGTGAATTGCGCACCCCGATATTTGAATATACCGAAATTTTCCAGCGGGGACTCGGCGGTGAAACCGAAGTCGTGCAGAAAGAGATGTACACCTTTGAAGATCGCGGCGGCAGAAGTTTGACTCTGCGCCCGGAAGGGACCGCCGGAGTCATGCGGGCATTGACCAATACCGATGTGGCCAACGGCAATGAACAACGGGTTTTCTATTACGGCCCGATGTTCCGGGGAGAACGCCCATCTGCCGGACGCAGAAGGCAATTTCACCAGATCGGCGTGGAAAATGTGGGCCGCTGCGCACCGCTTATTGATGCCGAATGTATTGCCATGCTCCACAACTATCTGACCGCAATCGGAATAGACGGAGCGGTTTTCACCATCAACACCCGGGGGGTTGCCGCCGACCGGGAACCGGCAGAAAAAGTTCTGCGGGAGTATTTCTCAAAGCACATAGACCGCATGTGCCCTGATTGCCGCACCCGGCTGGAACGCAATATCTGGCGTATTCTGGATTGCAAGCAGGAGTGCTGTCAGGAGATAATCAATGCGGCACCGGATTACATCGATTCATTCAGCGCGGAATCCAAAGCCTACTTTGAAGAGGTCAAAGCGGCATTGACTGCACTTGATGTGCCATTCAAAACCTCTTCACGTCTGGTGCGCGGTCTGGATTACTATGTGCATACCGTTTTTGAAGTCACCCATGATGCTCTCGGCGGGCAGATCGCCATTGCCGGCGGCGGCAGATATGAATTGTTCCTGCCCGGCGAAAAACGTCCACTGCCGGGAGTGGGGTTTGCCACCGGAGTAGAGAGATTGCTGATGGTCAGAGATGCACTCAATGTTCCGGCTCCGGATGCCGGGAAAATTGATTGTTTCTTTATCGGTCTGGGGACCGGGGCACGGATGCAGAATCTGATTACCGCCAATGCTCTGCGTCAGGCGGGAAAAAATATTCTGCTGGAGTTGGAAGAGCGTTCTTTCAAAGCTCAAATGCGCGCCGCAAACCGCAGCATGGCTCCATATACCGTGATCCGGGGCGAAAGTGAATTGGCCGCCGGCATCGCCATCGTCAAGAAGATGGATGACGGCACTCAATGTGAAGTAAAAGAAAGTGAATTGATAGATTATCTTGTGAAAAATATTTGAACCACAATCAAAAGGAAAGAAAAATGCTTACCAAAAAAAATCTGATTTTCCTCGGCGGCCCCGGTGCCGGTAAAGGAACCGTTTCCAACGCAATGATCGCAAAATACGGTGTCGCTCACATCTCCACCGGCGACATTCTCCGCGCCGAAGTCGCCAAAGGCACTCCCGCCGGCAAAGAAGCCGGTGCCATCATGAAATCCGGCGGCCTTGTCCCCGATGCTATGGTCTGCGGCATGGTCGGCGAACGTCTCAAAGAACCTGATTGCGAAAAAGGGTTCATCCTTGACGGTTTCCCCCGGACTATCGCCCAGGCGGAAACACTCGCCGAAATCCTCAAAAACATGGGCAAACAGATCGATGCAGTCGTCTACCTCAATGTTTCCGATGAGGTCATCCTGCAGCGGCTCACCGCCCGGATGAATTGCCGGGGATGCGACGCCATCTACAACAAAATCTTTATGAAACCCGCCGTCGAAGGCATCTGCGATAAATGCGGTTCCGAACTCTACCAGCGTGCCGATGATTCTCTGGAAACTGCAAAAAGCCGCCTGGCCGTCTTCCACAAACAGACCCAGCCGCTGATCGATTATTACGAAAAACTCGGCCTGCTGTACAGCTGCAAAAGCACCGAACTCGATGAGATCGTTGCTGAATTGGCCAAAGTTCTGGAGTAAGAGCAATGTCCGGAAACCGGATCATCCATACCCCGGAAGAGATCACCCGGATCCGCCGGGCCGCAGCAGTAACCGCCCAGGTGCGCGATGAGATCGCGCGTCTGGCGCATCCGGGCATGACCACTTTTGACCTCGATCAGCTGGCCGGAAGTCTGATCAATGCGACCGGGGGCAGAAGTGCTTTCAAAAATTATCACGGATTCCCCGGTAATATCTGCATTTCTGTAAATGATGTAGTGATTCACGGCATCGGCCGCCCGGATCAGATCATCACTGAAAATGATATTGTCAGTATCGATGTCGGAGTGACCATCGACAATGCGATGGGGGATACCGCATTGACATTCAGTTTCAAAGAACCTGACCGGGATACCCAACGACTGCTTGACGGAACTTCACAGGCATTGATGGACGGGATCGCGGCAGCAAGAAGCGGAGCTTTCATCCGGGACATCAGTGCTGCCGTTGAAAAGTGCGCAAGAAGACACAAGCTCGGGATCGTCCGGGAATATGTCGGGCACGGTTGCGGAATAAAACTCCACGAACCGCCGGAAGTCCCCAATTACACCGGCTGGGGCAAAGGCCCCCGGCTCGAACCGGGTATGGTGCTGTGCATCGAACCGATGCTCAACCTGGGAACTGATTCTGTAAAACTTGACCGCAAAGATAATTGGACGGTACGTACTGCAGATGGCAAATTGAGCGCACATTTTGAACATATGATTTTGATAACAGATAATGAACCGGAGATTTTAACGTGGCAAAAGACGATGTAATCAAAGTAGAAGGTGTGGTACGCGAATTGCTGCCGAACACCATGTTTCGGGTGGAAATTCAGGGCGGACATGTGGTCAACGCTCATATTTCCGGAAAAATGCGGATGAATTTTATCCGTATCCTCCCCGGCGACAGCGTGACAATGGAGATGTCACCTTATGATCTGACCAAAGCCAGAATTGTTTTCCGCAAAAAATGATCCGGCATCTTCTGCCGGAATGCTGACATTTTTGACAGTCAGTTGCGGTCAGGCGGCCTTCGGGCCGCTTTTTTTTGCTGAAAAAAAGGGAGCGATAATCATCAGAATGCCGGAAAAACAACGTTATCCGGCAGAGCCGGTGTAAAAAAGATATTTTTTGTGTAATTGCATTTGAAAAAGATATTTTTTGTGTTATATTATGGATGCGGCGTATGTAAGAAGAAAGATTCATCGTGGTCGTCGCAGCGGTGAGCGCAAATATTTTCCGGATGCCGGAAAATAGCGAACAGGGACTTTCTTTTTATGCGTCAGGATAAAATATTGAACATTCCGGCAATCCGCCGGATGCCGACTTATCTGCACAAATTATTGAAAATGCAGGCAGAGGGCAAAGTTCGCGTATCCTCTACTGAACTTGCGGAATATATGAATATCGAATTGATCGTTGTCCGCAAAGATATCTCTCTTACCGGGATTTCCGGTCAACGCCGTGTCGGCTACGATGTCAATGAGTTGATCCGCTACATCAAGCATTATCTCGGCTGGGAAGAACCTCTGACTGCAGCATTGATCGGAGCCGGGTCGCTGGGAACTGCGCTGCTGGGATACAATGATTTTGAACATTACGGTTTTTGTATCCAGCATATTTTTGACTCATCCCCGGAAAAGATCGGCCGGGAGATTTACGGACGGACAGTCCGGGATATTGCGGATATGGAATCATGCTTTGCCGCAAACCCGCCGGAAATAGCCGTGATATGCGTTTCCAACCATGCGGCCCAGAGTGTTGCTGATAAACTGGTTGCGCTCGGGGTGAAATATATCTGGAATTTTGCAAATGTTTCCCTGCAAGTTCCATCCGGTGTAGTCGTTCAGCGTGAAGTTATCGCCGGGGGCTTGGCCATGCTGGCGGTAAAACGCAAACAGGACAGAAGCGTAAATAACCAAAAATTTTGATCAAAATATAAAATATCGCCGTCAGGAAGGAGGAGCTTGCAGAATTTGACGGCAAAGGTAAAAAGGCAGTTTGCACCGGTGTAAACAACGGTGCCGTTTCATAAACATAAATTAAGGAATAGAAAAAATGTGTTGCAACAAGTTGTCGGAAGGAGCAGCCGCCAAATTTGCCGAACTCGATGCATTCATCGACAGTCTCGGTATTGACCGGGCGGATGAACGCCGTCGCGGCCGGCTGATCCAGGTTTTGCATCGCGCGCAGGATATTTTCGGTTACCTGCCCCGCGAAGTTCAGATCCATGTCGCTCAAAAACTTTTCCTCACCGAAGCACAGGTTTCCGGTGTGGTCAGTTTTTACAACTATTTTTCAACAGAACCCAAAGGCAAATACTGCATTGATGTATGCATGGGAACAGCCTGCTACGTCAAAGGTTCGGAAAAAGTTCTTTCTGAAATCGAACGCGTACTCGGAGTCAAAGCAGATACCAATCCGACTCCGGATGGTCTTTTCTCCATCTCCGCGCTCCGTTGCGTCGGTGCCTGCGGACTGGCTCCGGTGATGATTGTCAACGGCAAAGTTTACGGCAAAGTCACACCCGCCAAAGCGGTTGAAATCGTCAACGAATATAAGAAGCTGGGGTAAGTTTTATGAATAAGATCACTTCACAGGAAGCATTGCTGGATGCTTTCAACGCAGCCAAAGGCAAACTCGCCCTCCGCTGCACCGATGTCCACGACATCAATTCTGTCAAAAAAGATATTCTCTGCTGCGGCGGTACCGGATGCCACGCTTCCAACGCAAAAGAGTTGATGGACAATCTCAACAAGTACATCAAAGAGAACGGTTTGGAAAATGATGTCCGCGTTGTGCAGACCGGTTGCTTCGGTTTCTGCGCCCAGGGTCCGATCGTCAAGATCATGCCGGACAATGTTTTCTATGTCCAGGTCACTCCCGATGATGCCAAAGAGATCGTTGAAAGTCATATCGTCGGCAAAAAGATGGTCGAAAGACTCCTTTTCGTCGAACCGCTGCTCAAGGAACGCATCCAGGACTACGCCAAAATGTCCTTCTATGCCAAGCAGCAGCGCATCTCTCTGCGCAACTGCGGATTGCTCAATCCGGAAGATATCGAAGAATACATCGCCAATGACGGTTACAAAGCATTGAGCAAATGCCTTTTTGACATGACCGCAGATGAGGTCGTTCAGGAAGTTCTCAATTCCGGTATCTGCGGACGCGGCGGTGCAGGATTCCCCACCGGTATGAAGTGGAAGATCGCTGCCGGCGTCAAAGCCGATGAAAAATACATCGTTTGTAACGCTGACGAGGGTGACCCCGGAGCATTTATGGACCGTTCCATCATGGAAGGTGACCCGCACAGCATCATCGAAGCTATGGCCATCGGCGCTTACGCCATCGGTGCCCAGCAGGGTCTGGTTTACATCCGTGCGGAATATCCGCTGGCTGTCAACCGTTTGCGTTATGCCATCGAACAGGCCCGTGAAGCCGGTTTGCTCGGCAAGAACATCATGGGAACAAACTTCAGCTTCGATATCGATATCAAACTCGGAGCCGGAGCATTCGTCTGCGGTGAGGAAACTGCGCTGATCCATTCAATGGAAGGTATGCGCGGCGAACCGACTACCAAACCGCCCTTTCCGGCCAATATCGGCGGCGGTTACTGGGGCTGCAGCACCAACGTGAACAACGTGGAAACCTATGCTTCCATCCCGGTCATCATCAACAAGGGTGCTGCATGGTACGCCAAAATCGGCAACTGGCAGCCGGAACTGGATGAAAACGGCAACTTCAAACGCACCATCAGCGGCAACAGCGGTACCAAAGTATTCGCTCTGGCCGGTCAGATCAACAACGTCGGTCTGGTCGAAGTTCCGATGGGTACGACTCTGCGCGAGATCATCTATGAGATCGGCGGCGGGATTTCCGGCGGCAGAGAATTCAAAGCGGTACAGACCGGCGGACCTTCCGGCGGATGTATCACCAAAGAGAACCTCGACACTCCGATCGATTACGGCAACTTGTCAAAAATCGGTTCAATGATGGGTTCCGGCGGTATGATCGTTTTGAGTGACAAAGACTGCATGCCCGCGATGGCGAAATTCTATCTGGACTTCACCAAAGATGAGTCCTGCGGCAAATGCACCCCGTGCCGTATCGGTACCCGCCGTATGCTTGAAATGCTCGAAAAGATCTGCGACGGAAACGGTACTCTGGAAATGCTCGATGAACTTGAATCTCTGGCAAAAACCATCACCGATACCGCACTCTGCGGCCTCGGACAGACCGCCCCGAACCCGATTTTGAGCACCTTGCGTTACTTCCGTGACGAATATGTTGCTCACGTCGTGGACAAAAAATGTCCGGCCGGCACCTGCCCGAAACTCTATACATTGACGATCACCGACGATTGTATCGGCTGTACCAAATGCAAACGCAACTGCCCGGTCGATGCCATCAAAGGTGAAATCAAACAGCTCCATGTCATCGATACCGCCAAATGTATCAAATGCGGTGCCTGTATCGACGGCTGTCCGAAAAAAGCGATTGTCAAAGGATGAATATAACCATGAACAGTGTCAATCTTACGATCAACGGCAAGCAGGTAACGGTTCCCGCCGGCTCCACTATTCTGGATGCAGCCCGCAAGCTCAATATTACTATCCCGACCCTTTGCTACTGCGATAAACTCGGTTGCGGCATCTCCAACAAGCCTGCCAGCTGCCGTATCTGCGTAGTCGAAGTCGAACGCCGCCGCAATCTGGCTCCGGCCTGTGCCACTCCGGTAATGGAGGGCATGGTCGTCCACACCAACAGTCAGCGCGCTCTCAATGCCCGCCGTACGGTGTTGGAACTGATGCTCAGCGACCACCCGCAGCAGTGCCTGACCTGTGCGAAAAGCCAGGATTGCGAATTGCGGATGCTGGCTGCCGAATTCGGCATTCAGGAGATCGCCTTTTCCGGAGCTAAAAACCGCTTCCCGGTGGATAATTCCAGCGAAGCGATCATGCGTGATCTTTCCAAATGTATCATGTGCCGCCGTTGCGAAACCGTTTGCAACAGTGTCCAGACCGTCGGTGCCCTGACCGGCAACGGTCGCGGATTTTCCGCTAAAGTCGGCACTGCCAGCATGATTCCTCTGGCCGATACCAACTGCACCTTCTGCGGACAGTGCGTAAACGTCTGCCCTGTCGGTGCCATCACCGGTATCAGCTACGTGAAAAAAGTTTGGGCCGCCATCAACAATCCGGCCAAAACCGTCATCGTCCAGACCGCTCCGGCAGTCCGGGTCGCGGTCGGTCAGGAGTTCGGTTTTGATGCCGGTACCCCGGTCACCGGGAAACTGGTCGCCGGTTTGCGCGCACTGGGATTTGACAAAGTTTTCGACACCAACTTCTCTGCTGACCTGACCATCATGGAAGAGGGCAACGAGATCGTCGAACGGATCAAGGCCGGCAAGAATCTGCCGATCCTGACCAGCTGCTGCCCCGGCTGGATCAACTTTATCGAACACAACTATCCCGATCTGCTCCACATTCCTTCCAGCTGCAAATCACCGCAGCAGATGTTCGGCGCGATCGCCAAGAGCTACTATGCTGAAAAGATCGGTGTCAAACCGGAAGATCTGGTAGTTGTTTCCATCATGCCCTGTCAGGCGAAAAAATACGAAGCTGCCCGTCCGGAGTTTGCCCCCAACGGTGTCCGGGATGTGGATTACGTGGTCACCACCCGCGAACTGTGCAAGATGTTCCGCGAAGCCGGTGTCAACCTGGCCAATATGGATGATGACAAATTCGACAGTCCTCTGGGCGAATCCAGCGGTGCGGCTGACATCTTCGGTGTTACCGGTGGTGTTCTCGAAGCGGCCTGCCGTTCAGTTTACTTCATGCTCAACGGCAAAAATCTGGAAGGCGATGCCATCAACTTCCGCGCGGTTCGCGGTCTGGACGGCATCAAAGAAGCCAAAGTTGAAATCGCTCCCGGAAAGAGCATCAATGTGGCGGTCTGTTCCGGTCTGGGCAATGCCAGAAAAGTTCTGGATGAAGTCCGGAAAAATCCGGATCGTTTCCAGGCGATCGAAATCATGGCCTGTCCCGGCGGCTGTATCAACGGCGGCGGACAGCCCTTCCTGCACGGTGATACCGCGCTGCTTGAAAAGCGCATGAAAGGCCTTTACTCTGAAGATGAAGGCAAAACTCTGCGTCTTTCACACGAAAATGCCGACATCAAAAAGCTCTATGAAGAGTATCTCGGCACTCCCGGCAGCGAAAAGGCTCATCATCTGCTGCATACCCACTATCACGAAAAGTAATAGTACAGGCAGTTGCTCATCCCGGTCGCTCTTCAGAGTGACCGGGATTTTTTGTTATTTTATGATAATGTCCCAAATTTTGTAAAAATTGCATTCAATGGTCGTTGATCGCGATGGTCACAAACCTTATGATTTGTCAACTGTGCAATAACGGCTTGATCCAACCGCCTTGTCACGGCGCAGTGAAACAAAGACGGAAGGGAGATTTTTTGGAGAAATTCGCAATGCGCCACCGACGGTAAAATTGGAAACGGTCTATATCTACCGGTGGATGCAGCGTGAGATAAGGTCGAAGTCAAAACAAGGTAACGGTGAAGGAGTGCAGTAAACCTGCTCGACTGAACCGGCATCCGACGTTTTGACGAGAGATTATCCGTGATGCGCCACCGGGGGATGCATCACAACAAATGATACAATAACAACAAGTTACGGTTTTTCTACTGTCAAAATTTATTTTACTGCTCAAAAAAAGGGGCGTTGCTCACCTTGCTTTAAGGTTTTGCAACAGCCCTTTGTGTTTCTCTGAAAAATTTTTCAAAGTTTTTTCAGTTCCCACTGGCCGCCGGGAACATCTTTCACCGCATATCCGAGCTTGGTCAATTCATCCCGGAGCCGGTCACTTTCGGCGAAATTTTTAGCCTTTCTGGCTTCGGCCCGGGCCTGTGCCAACGCCATTATTTCTTCCGGGAATTCTTCGCTTGCACGCACCGCATCGACTTCAAAACAGCCGATCACCCGGTCAAAATCCCGGAATGCCGCCAATATTGATGCAGCTCCATTTTGAGAAAGTTCCCCGCTGTCAGCCAGCCGGTTGGCTCCCCGCATAAGTTCAAAGGCCGCCGCCAGTGCCGGAGCGATATTCAAATCATCTGCCAGTGCCGACGCAAAAGCGTTTTTAGTTTCCGCGATCAATCCGGCAGTTTCTGCGCCGTCTCCGGCGGCAGTGATCTGCCGCAACCGGTCAAAAAGCGCATCAAATTTGCCCAGCGTTTCCCGGGCCTGCCCTAAAGCATCCATCGTGAAATTCAATTTTTTGCGGTAATGCGCCCCGACCAGCACCCAGCGGATCTCCCGTCCGGTCCAACCTTTGGCCTGCAGATCCCGCAAAGTGTAAAAGTTGCCCAGCGATTTGGACATCTTGGTGCCGTCAACCATCAGATGTTCACAATGCAGCCAGTAGTTTACCCACTTTTTGCCGGTGGCACTCTCGCTTTGGGCGATCTCATCTTCATGGTGCGGGAACATATTATCCACTCCGCCGGTGTGGATATCAAATGATTCGCCCAGATATTTCATCGACATGGCACTGCATTCGATGTGCCATCCCGGCCGTCCTTTGCCCCAGGGACTTTCCCAGAAAACATCTCCGTCAGCTTCATCCCATGCTTTCCACAAGGCGAAGTCACCGACTGCATCTTTGGCATATTCGTCGGTGGATATCCGCACTCCGTCGCGCTGATTTTCCCGGTCGATCCGGGCAAGTTTACCGTAATCTTTGAATTTATCAATAGAAAAATAGATGCATTTATCCTGCGCCTGATAAGCAAATCCCTTGTCCATCAGAGTCCGGATCAGAGAAATCATCTCCGGAATATGGTCGGTCGCGGCCGGATAAACTTCTGCCGGTTCGATCTTCAACTGCCTGATATCTTCAAAAAAAGCCTGTTTGTATCTGGCGGTGAATTCCCGCAGCGGCAAAGCTTCCTTGCGGGAATCACGGATGGTTTTGTCATCCACATCGGTCAGATTCATCACCTGGGTGACTGAATATCCGAAATACTCCAGTGTCCGGCGCAGGATATCCTCAAAAACATAGGCGCGGAAGTTGCCGATATGGGCAAAGTTGTAGACCGTCGGTCCGCAGGTATACATTTTGGCACAACCGGCGGTCAAAGGTTCGAAAGCCATCTGCCGCCGTTCCATCGTATTGAAAAAACGCAATTCCATGATCTCTTTTCTCCACTGTTTTTATGGTAACATCTATAATGTAATCTCACGCCGGAGATTTTTCAACTTGAAAAGCGGGATGATTGCATTTATATTATTAAATCAGTTTTATTTTTCGGGGATATGTTTATGAAATCATTCATTTCACATTTGCGGTGGCTCTTCGCTCCGCGTGATAAACGCAAGCTTATTTTCATTGCGCTGCTGATGGCCGTATCGGCTCTGCTGGAATTGGCCGGTATCGGAGTGCTGCTGGGGGCAGTAACGCTTTTTCTCTCTCCGGAAAGTCCGGCGGGGGAACGATTTTCCGGATTTATGGAGAACATTTTTCCCGGATTGCCGGAAAAGTGGTGCATCACCGCTGCGATCGGACTTATCGGAGTTCTGCTGGCCGGAAAAAATCTTTTTGCCCTGTGGATCGTCCATATTCAGTCAAAATTTATTTTTGCCAAACGCAGTGAACTGGCGCAACGGCTTTATCATGGTTTTCTTTACTCTGATTACGAAAGATTTTCCCGGCTCTCTCCGGATTACTGTTTCAATATATTCAACCGGCTGACCGATATCTGCAATATGGTTCTGCTGCCGGTGATGCAGGTGATTGCGGATATTCTGGTGATAATGATAATTTCGACGACTGCGGTCATCATGTTTCCGGCAGTGACCCTGTCCGGGGTGACAGTCATGATATTTACCGCCGGTGCCGTCGGAATATTCATGCGCAAAATAAATTCCGCTTACGGCCGGGACATGCTTCAGGAATCCCTGCAGGAAAACCGTTTGCGCCAGGCGGGTATTTCCGGAGAAAAAACCATCAAAAGCATGGCCGCAGAACCCTTTTTCCTGAATCTTTTTTCTTCAGCTTTTGACCGGATGAATTTCTATGCCTGCCGGCTTTATACTCTGGGACAACTGCCGCGACTCACACTGGAATCAGCCTACATACTGCTGGCGTGCGGCATTTTCATTGTCATGCTGCTTTCCGGAACAGCCAAAGAACAGATACTGCTGACCTTTGCAATTCTCACCGCCGCAATCAGCCGGATACTGCCGGCGTTGAGCAGATGCAATTACAGTTTCACCCTTATCCGGCAGATATCTCCGCAATTACAGCTGTTGTGCGATGAACTTCACGAACAGCGGTTTGATCCTCCGCCTTCCGGGATCGCCGCCGATGCCGGCAAGGAAATAGTTTTTGATAATGTGACCTTTGCTTACAACGATTCTCCGGCAGTGCTGGAAAACTTCTCTCTGACGGTCGCCCCGGGAACATCAGTTGCCATCACCGGAGCTTCCGGCCGGGGGAAAAGTACTCTGGCCGACCTTTTGACCGGCCTGCTCCGCCCATCCGCCGGAAAGATCACCGCCGGGAACGTGGATATCTGCAACGATCTGCGGGCATGGAGAAAGCAGCTGGGTATCGTGCCGCAGGATGTTTTCCTGCTGGAGGCAACGGTCAGAGAAAATGTCGCATTCGGCGAAGAACCCGCAAAAATCGATGATGCCAGAGTTATCCGGGCTTTGCAGCTGGCCGGGATAGGAGATTTCTCCCCCGGACACCAAATTTCCGCCCGGGGCAATCTTTCCGGCGGACAACGGCAGCGCATCGGCATCGCCAGAGCAATATACCGGGATGCCAAACTGCTCATTATGGATGAAGCTACCAGCGCACTGGATGCCGGCAATGAAGTGCTTTTCTGTCAATTACTGCGCAATTTGCACGGGAAAGCAACTCTTTTCGTCATTTCCCACCGTCCGGCCACGATCAACTGTTGCGACCGGATCATCGATTTGTAAATCTGACGTCTGCAAGACCGGTTTTTGTGCGGTTTTTAGGGGTTTGAGGTTGATAAAAACACTTTCAAGTGATATATTTATATCACGACTGTATAAAAACTGAAACCTAATGGAAACAAAATCATGAAATACGAGGCCGTTATCGGTCTGGAAGTGCACACCCAGGTGCGTTCTTCCAGCAAAATGTTCTGTTCCTGCGCCAATGAATTCGGTGCTGAACCCAATACCAATGTCTGCCCGGTGTGCATGGGATATCCCGGTGTGCTGCCGGTTCCCAACAAAGAGGCGATATATGCCACCGTCAAAGCCGGTCTGCTCACCGGATGCACCATTGCCAAATTCAGCAAATTCGACCGGAAAAACTACTTCTATCCGGATATGCCGAAAAATTACCAGATCTCCCAATTCGATCTGCCTTTTTGCACCAATGGCGTCATTCACCTTTCCGGAACCGGTTTTTCCGGAGAACCCCTGCCGGATAAAGATGTCGGCATCACCCGTATCCATCTGGAAGAAGACGTGGCCAAACTCACCCATTTCCATCATGATTCCGGAGTGGACTACAACCGCGCCGGAGTTCCGCTGATGGAGATCGTCGGCGAACCGGATCTGCGCAGTGCAGATGAAGCATACGCCTATTTGTGCAGTCTTAAAGAGATCATGCGCTTCGGTGAAATCAGTGATTGCGACATGGAAAAAGGCCAGATGCGCTGTGATGTGAATATCTCTCTGCGCCCGGAAGGTCAAAAAGAATTCGGTACTAAAATCGAATTGAAAAACCTCAACAGTTTCCGTGCCGTTCACCGCGCCATCGAATATGAGATCGACCGTCAGGCTGAACTTCTCGACCGGGGCGAAACTCTCCGTCAGGAGACCCGGGGATGGAATGATGACCGGGGCGAAAGTTATCTGATGCGCACCAAGGAGTCGGCCCACGACTACCGCTATTTCCCGGAACCGGATCTGATGCCGGTAACCTTTACCGATGAAGAGATCGAAGCGATCCGGGCGACATTGCCGGAATTGCCGGAGGCCAAACGTCAGCGTTTCTGCCGGGAATACGGCCTGACTGCTTACGATGCCGGAGTGCTTACCGCCGACAAATCTCTGGCAGCCTATTTTGACCGGGCGGCAAAGCTGGTCAAAACTCCGAAACAGGCGGCAAACTGGATCATCACTTCATTGCTGGCTCTTACTGGTGAAGCAGGGATCCAGGTCAATGATTCCCCGGTAACTCCGGAAACTCTGGCCACCTTGATCAATGCCATTGATTCCGGCAAAATAAACGGCAAGATCGCCAAAGATGTTTTTGCGGAAATGTTCGATACCGGCAAAGATGCCGACACGGTCATCAACGAAAAAGGTCTGGCACAGGTCAGTGACAGTTCGGCGATTTCCGGAGCTGTTGCCGAAGTACTCGGACAGTTCCCCAAGCAGTTGGCAGAGTACCGGGACGGCAATGGCAAGATCCTGCAGTTTTTTGTCGGGCAGGTAATGAAGCTGACCAAAGGTAAAGCCAACCCCGGCATGGTGGTCGCCGAATTGAAAAAGCAGTTGGGAGAATAAACGGTGATAATTTCCGGCCCGTTCATCATTCTGGAAAAACGTCCGTACAAAGAAGCCGGACTGCTGCTGCGGGGGGTAAGCCCGGATTACGGCAGGATCTCATTTATCCTTTTCGGCGGGCAGTCTTTGAGCAAATCTGCACCGCAGGCAGATATTTTCCGGGAAGTCGAAGTGGAATTCGATGATGACGGCAGCGGCAAAGAGCTTTTTACTGCCCGCAAGATGGAAACTCTGCTGGATTTTTCCCCGCTGGCGGAAAATTCCCGCAATTACCGCATGGCGGGCAGGATCGGAGCGTTTCTGCTCAACAACATGCCGCCGGGAGATGTTCAGCTGCACTCCTATGAAGCATTGCGATCGGTATTGAGTAATTTAGCCGGTTTGGAATGCGGCCATCCATGCTGGTCGCTCATACAATGTTCAGTCGTGCTGAAAAGCGCGTTTCTCTATGAAAACGGCATGCTGCCGGAAGCATTTTCTATTGAGCAGAATGAATTTCTGGAAAATCTGGTGGCTTCCGGAGTGGACAACTCTCCATTGCCGGAGTGTCCGGAGAGCTACTGGGAACAGCTGAATAACTGGCTCAATGAATTGATTGTATTTCACCAACTGAAAAAATAGAGGTTTTTTATGAAATTGTCAACTTTTCTGTTTGCTTTTTGCACTGCATTGTTTATTTCCGGCTGCACATCGACAGTCACCGTTGACGGCGTGAAATACCAGGCCTTGAGCAAAAGTCAAACCGCCCGGCTGGTGACCATATCCCGGGCCTCGATGCATGAGAATCTGAAAAAACAGCTGGTCACCCGGCAGGAATACCATTATGCCATGCATAATGAACCCAGTGTCCGCATCCAATACCGGGGCGACCGTTTCGGTACAGCGACCGTATCCTGGCGGACCAAAGAACGGCTGCTGGAATTCCGTTATGATGATGATTTGACCCGGAAAATAATTCCGAAGTGTTCATTTGCCACCTCCATCATCCCGGAAAGGGAGCGTGGCATCCGTCCGGATAAATCACTGCCGGGACGGTAAATTACAAGAGGAGTACAAATTCATGATTTCCAATAACCGGCTTATTGAACTTGCCCGGACTTACGGGACTCCGTTATTCGTTTACGACGGAGATCTGATGTTGAAACGTTACCGGGAATTGTTCTCTTTTATACCCTGTCCCCGGCTACATATCCACTATGCGTTAAAAGCCAACTACAATCCGGCACTTCTCACATTGTTGAAAGAGGCCGGTTCCGGCATTGATGCCGTCAGCCCCGGCGAAGTGACTCTGGCTCTGGCTCTGGGATTTGCTCCGGAAAAAATCATCTACACTGCCAACAACATGACCGATGCTGAATTTGACCGGGTGATGAAAACCGGTGTCACTGTCAATATCGGTTCTCTGTCCCGGTTGAAAAAGTGTGCCGCCGGATATCCCGGCAGCCGGATCTGTCTGCGCTTCAACCCCGATGTGTGTGACGGAGATAACATAATGACCATGACCGGCGGCGATCTGACCAAATTCGGCATTCTGCTTTCTGATGCAGATGAAGCAGCGGCAATCGCCCGGGCCGGAAATCTGCACATCATCGGCCTGCATGAACATACCGGCAGCGGACTGCAGCACGCGGAAAGTGTCTTGAAAAGCATGGACAATCTGATGGCGGTCGCCACAAAAGAACGCTTTGCCGAACTGGAATTTCTCGATTTCGGCGGCGGCTTCAAAGTTCCTTATAAAGATGATGAGGCACGGATAGATTATGTTGACATGGGCAGAAAGATCAGCGATAAGTTTGACCGTTTCTGTGAAAAATACGGTAAAGAACTGCTGATGCGTTTTGAACCGGGCAAATTTTTAAGTGCCGAGTGCGGCACATTGATCGTGGAAGTAAACACCATCAAACATAACCGTTCCCGGGTGATCGCCGGATGTAATTCCGGATTTCCCCAATTGATCCGTCCGGTACTTTACGGTGCTTATCACAAAATCGAAAATCTCACCAATCCGGATGGCCCACCGGCTCTTTATGATGTCTGCGGCAATATTTGTGAAACCGGTGACCGCTTTGCCGAACAGCGGCTGCTGCCGGAGATCCGGGAGTATGACCTTTTAGGGATCAGGAATGCCGGAGCATACTGTTATTCAATGGGTTCTGTTTACAATTTACGTCCGATGCCGGCCGAGGCGGTGATCGTTGACGGTGAGGTGGCCGACTTCCGCAAAGCTTTAAGTGACGAAGAGTTGGTTGCAAGGATATTACAGAAATAATTTTCCGGGGAAAGGGAAAAAAATATGTTGCACGGAGTACTTGATCCGCAACCGGGAAGATTGGCGTTTGCCCTCTTTGACGGAGAAAATTTATTACACAGTGCCTGTCAGATGATGCATCCCCGGGATGCTTCGCAGGTTCCGGAATTTGCCCTGAACGAATTGGCTCGCTGTCAGGTCAGATTGCAGGATGTCTGCCGCTGGACATTCGGTGCCGGTCCGGGAAGTTTCACCTTTCTGCGGGTGGTCGCGGCACTGGGAGCCGGTTGGTCAGTGAATAATCCGGCTCTGCGCTTCCGCTGTGTCCCCGGAGCATTGGCTCTGGCGGCAACGCTGGATTTGGCTGAAAACGAATCGGCCGGTATTCTCTATGACGGAAGAAACAAAGAACTGCTCTGTTTCGGAGTGAAAAAACTCAATTCCGTACTGATCCCGACCGGTGAAGAGTTGATACTCAACAGCGACAATGCCAAAAAATATTTTGCTGAAAATCCGATGAAACTGGCAGCTTTTGCCCAGGAAAAAGAGGTTTTGCAGAAACTTTTGGATTCTGCAGTTGATTTCAGCACTGCTGAACCGGATTTGACTGCTCTGGTCAAATTCCCCGGAGAGTTTGACAACGATACCGACAGGATGTGCTACATCCGTCCGGCAGTAAATTCCTGATCTCTGCCGCTTCAGGAGCTTGCCGATAATGAATCCCGCCGAACCGATCTGGAGCGTAAGCGCAGTAAACCGGGCCGTCAAAGAGACTCTGGAAGGAGCTTTCATGCCATTCTGGATGGGCGGAGAAGTCGGTTCCATACTGCTCCACCGTTCCGGGCATGCCTACTTTCAGATGAAAGATGACAAATGCCAAATCCGGGTCTGCTGGTTCAACGGGGCTGCCCGCTGCCGGGAACTGGGAGTAGACAACGGCACTCTGGTTGAAGTGTGGGGCAATCTGTCAGTCTACGACACCCGGGGGGAATATCAATTCAACGTCAAACAACTCCGGCTGGCCGGGATCGGCATCTTGCAGCAGCGTTTTGAACAGTTGAAAGCCAAACTGGAAGCAGAGGGACTTTTTGATCCGTCCCGCAAAAAACCGATCCCGCAGCTGCCCCGGCGCATTGGAGTGGTCAGCAGTCCCAGCGGGGCGGCGATCCGGGATTTTCTGCAGATACTCAACCGCCGCTTCCCCAATGTGGAAGTGCGGATATTCCCGGCCCAGGTACAGGGAGCCGGAGCGGCGGAACAATTGGCATCGGGCATAAAATTTTTCAACCGCACCCAAATGGCAGATGTGATAGTTATCACCCGGGGCGGCGGCAGTATGGAAGATCTGTGGTGCTTCAATGAGGAAATCGTTGCCAGAAGTGTAGCCGGCAGTTCCATCCCGGTCATCAGTGCAGTCGGGCATGAGATAGATTTTACCATCTGCGACTTCGCCGCTGATTTGCGGGTCCCGACACCGTCAGCAGCCGCCGAATTGGTCATTGGCAGACACGATGAAATATCCGGCAGACTGGATCGGGCTCTAAAAGATATCTCGTATGCAATGAATATGGGAGTAAGCAGCCGCCGGAATAAAATTGAACAACTCTCCGGACGTTTGGCTCTTCACTCTCCGGAACGGATGCTGAACAGTTGCCGCCAGCGCATAGATGAATTGGAAATACGGGCGGCTGCGGCATTGCGCTTGACCTGTGCTGCACGCCGCAGAGAGTTGGAAAATCTGGATACGGCACTCAATACGCTCAATCCGACCCGTCAGTTGGAGCGCGGTTACGCGATGGTATTCAATTCAGAGGGTACGCAGGTGATTTCCACCAGCTGCCATAAACCGGGTACGGAGCTGCAAGTGCGGTTCGCGGATGGTTCAGTCGGGGTGAAAACAATATGAAAAAACTATCCATGTGGACCCGTTATGATCGTCTGGGAGCTTCAAGCCGTCTGCGTTTCCGGCAGTTTATCCCTTTTCTGGAAAAAGAAGGTTTTGATGTAAGCTGTTCATCTTTTTTTACCGATGCGTATCTGCAGGATCTCTATGCCGGAAAAAAGCGCGATTACCGGCAAATCACCGCCGCCTATTTTCGCAGGTTCCGGCAAATGTCCTCTCTGCCGGATGGCGTTCCGGCGGTGATCGAATATGAATTGCTGCCGTTTCTGCCGTTTTTCATGGAAAGACGGTTCTTGAAAAAACACCCTTACATTCTCAACTTTGATGACGCGGTCTATCTGCATTACGCCCGGATACCTCTGTTGAAAAACAAGTATCCCGAATTGATAACCAATGCCGCCGGGATCATCGTTGCCAATGATGTGCTGGCGGAAAAATTCAGCAGATATAACCGCCATTTGCTGAAACTGCCGACCACCCCGCCGGAAATCATCCATCCGGGAACGGAAAAACCCGAACGCCTGACTCTGGTCTGGACCGGCACTCCGGTGACCTATCAATTTCTCTATGACCGGCGCGAAGCATTGCAGGCCGCCGGAAAAAAAAGCGATTTTGAACTGCTGATCGTCGGCGGCGATCCATCCTGCCCCCTGCCCGGAATATCCAGCCGTTTCATCCAATGGTCCGATGCCGCTGAAGCAGCGGCACTGGCTTCGGCCCATGCCGGCATCATGCCGCTGCCCGACACCCCGTTTGCCCGGGGCAAATCAGCTTACAAACTGCTGTGTTATTTGCGTGCCGGTATTCCGGGGATCGCCTCTCCGGTAGGTGAAAACTGCCGGGTGATAACCGATAAGGTCAATGGTTTTCTGGTTCAGAGCGATGATGAATGGGCAAATGCGATATCCGCATTGTCGGATCACTCCTGCCGCCGGAAAATGTCGGATTCAGCATTGCTTTCCGGTGAAAAATATCTGCCGGGAAACGCAGCAAAAGCACTGTCCGGCTTTATCAGCGAACGCCTTTTCGATTGATCTGCTCTTGAAAAAAGAGTGTTTGTGTGCTATATTATGTATTTCAGCAATATAAGTTTATATATAAGGTCAAATTCACAAGTCCGATGAAAATGATTGATTGGAAAAAATTATTCGGGATAACCGTATTCACGGGATGCTTCGGTATCGTTTCCTGGATGTTCTGTTACCGTATTTCGCTGACGCGGATCGCGGAAATGGTCGAGCGTCACGGTTACGAACTGCCGTTTTACTTCGGTCTGACGGTGGCGGTATTGACTGCCGGATTCATGCTTTTTCAGGCGATTCTGGTCTGCTTTTACAAACCGGCCTCCCGCTGGCCGGCAGATCGTCCGCTGCCCGGATGCACGGTCATCGTACCGGCATACAATGAAGGCAGCGCAGTGGCAGATACCCTGCGCAGTCTGTTGAAAAGTGATTATCCGGCAGACAAACTGGAAATAATCGCCATCAATGACGGTTCAAAAGATGACACCTGGAACTGGATAAAACTGGCCGCCGGAGAATCCAACGGCCTGATCCGGGCGATAAATCTGGAAAAGAACGGCGGCAAAAAGGCCGCACTTTACCGGGGTTTCCATGAAGCAAAACATGAATTGGTCATTACCATTGACAGTGACTCCATCGTTGAGAGTTCCACTATTGCCAATCTGGTGCTGCCCTTTGCCGACAGCAAAGTCGGCGGTGCCGCCGGAACAGTGCGGGTAGCGAATATCAATCAGGGATTCATTCCGAAGATGCTGGATATATTTTTCGTATTCAGCTGTGATTTTCTGCGTTGCGGTCAAAGCACCATCGGCGCGGTACTCTGTTCGCCCGGAGCTATCAGTGCCTTCCGGAAATCCGCATTGCTGCCGCATCTGGATATGTGGCTGAATCAAACTTTCTGCGGATTGCCTTCGCACATCGGTGAAGACCGGGCATTGACCAGTATCCTGTTGCGTAATGGTTACCATGTTGTCCTGCAGAAAGAGGCGCAGATCACCACCAATGTACCGACAGATTACCCGCAGCTGTGCCGGACTCTCATCCGCTGGACCCGGGGAGATGTCCGCGAGGGGCTGTTGATGTGTCAGCACTTTTTCCGGACTTTCCCGAAAAGCTGGCGGATCGCGGCTCTGCAGTTGAATCTGATATTTCAGCTCTCCGGTCTTATTCTGCCGCTGTGTTCCATTCCGGTGCTGTTCTGGCTGATCATTTTTGAACCTGAAACACTGCCGATGCTGGGAGCGTACGCTATTGCCATCTGCTGGCTCTGGGCGACCATCCCTGCGTTGCTTTACGCTGAAAAAGAGTCTCCGTTAAAGGCTGTTCTGGCCTTCGGCGTCGGTTTATTCAATCTGGTCGCTCTATCCTGGATCTGCGCCTACAGCTGGATAACCATGCGCAATTCCAAGTGGATGACCCGGGAAGTGAAAAAAGAGAACTCTTCCGGGATCGCCTCATCTTCACCGCGAATATCCTGAAGATTCACCGGAAAACAATGGCGAAATACGAAAAGATCATCAAACTGATCGCCGTCGGTAAAATGCGCGACCGCGCTTTCGATGCCCGCTGTCAGGAATATCTCACCCGTTTGAAAGCCTACGGCAAATGCGAAGTGGTCATCCTGCCGGATTCAAATGTTGATAATGAAGGCAAAGCAATGCTGCGGGAACTGGAAAAAGATCGCGGGGCGATGGTGATCGTTCTCACTGAAGAGGGCAAAGAATTCACAACCGGAGAATTTTCCGCATTTCTGGAAAAAATCGACCGGAAAACAGTTTTTATCATCGGCGGCCCATACGGCATTGCTCCGGAAGTCAAGGCCCGGGCCGGAAAGTTATGGGCACTTTCCAAATTGACATTCACCCATGAAATGGCACGGCTGCTCTGCCTGGAACAGGTATACCGGGCGTTGAATTTACTCAACGGCGGGGCGTATCATCATTGAGCTGCTGCGGAAAAAGTTTGCGGTACTGATCCGGAGATACGCCGAAAAGATGCTTGAAACGACGGCTGAAGTGGTAACGGTCAACATATCCGAAATGCAAAGCAGTATCGGTTACTGAACCGGGAAAAGAGGTCAGATACTCTGCGGCCCGCCGGAGTTTGAAATTTTCCAGATAAGTTTTCGGCAGCATACCGGTATGCCGGAGGAATTCCCGACGCAGGCGATCACAGGATATTCCGCGTAATTCGGCCAGTTCCTCCACGCTCCACCAATGTTCCGGAGGAGCATCATGAATGGTATTGAGCAGTGATTCTATCGGTGACGGACGGTTTCTCTTGCTGAATTCCAGCAGCAGTTCCTGCAAACCGAGAGCAGCTTTCAGCCAGGCATCAGGATCAGGCGACCGGGAACATTCGATCAACGGCATCAGCCGCCGGACTGCCCCGATATGCAGCACCGAGGTACGCAGCATACCGTTGCGGCGCATGAAATCCGGGATCCGGCCGCAGAAACGGATGGCATCTTCGCAATAAAAATTGCCGTCATATCCACCGTAAAAATGCCAATCCCCCGGACAGACAAGCACCGCATCACCGGCTTCGATCTCCCATACCCGGTTGCCAAGACGCATTTTTCCTTTACCGGAAAACATGTGACTTAAAGAATAAAATTCAAACTGCCGGTCAGGTGAAAAGTCAAATGATGAACGGCGGTTGACATCTCCGATCGAGCCGTTGATGACCCACAGGCCGTATTCTCTGGCAGCTTCCGGCATACGGGCAATCAGGCGGTGAATATGAGAAACTTGACTGATTTCTATTTTTTTGTCATCCATAATACAACTTTTTTCCATCCGCAATCATATTTTATGTGGTATAATATAAATGCCGACAAAAGTTTTTTCAAACAGGAAAGGATAAATTATGTGTGATAAAAAAATCAATGTGGCAGTTATTGCCGCCGGCGGCAGATCCAAATATGTGGTAAATTGTCTTCTGACCGACTCCAAACGCAATGTCAACATTCTTTCAGTCTACGATCCTGACCCCGCACAAATGGATGATTTTAGTGAACAGCTTCAGGTCCCCGGAGCCAAACACTGTTCATCAAGCATTGAAGCGATCAACACTCCCGGAGTGGAATGGGTGATGGTGTTTTCTCCCAACGGTTTCCACAAACAGCATATTCTGGAGGCATTCGCCGCCGGCAAACATGTATTCACAGAAAAACCGCTGGCCACGACCATTGATGATTGTCAGGAAATTTTTGAAGCGCATCAAAAAAGCGGTAAACTTTTCTCCACCGGTTTTGTTCTCCGTTATGCTCCGCTTTACCGGCGGGCCAAAGAGATGCTTGACAGCGGCAAACTTGGCCGGATCATGACCATTCAGGCCAACGAAAACATCCGGCCGGCACACGGCGGATACATCGTCTGCAACTGGCGGCGTGACAGCGAAGTTTCCGGACCGCATATTCTGGAAAAATGCTGCCATGATCTGGATTTGATCAACTGGTTCTGCCAATCCCTGCCCAGTCAGGTAGCCTCTTTCGGCAAACAGGATTTCTTCATTCCGGAAAATCAATATATCGAAGAAAAATACTCCCGTGACCAATTCCTCACCTGGGAGGATCCCCACCGGAAACACATGCCTTTTGAGGGCGGCCATGATATGAAAGACAATCAAATCTGCATCGCCCGTTACCGCAACAATATTTTTGTTTCATTCTGTGCCACCATGTGCAATCCGATACCGGAACGGCGGATGGTGTTCCACTGCACCGAAGGAACGATGACCATCGAATTGTATTCCGGAATGCTCACCTACCGCACATTGGGCGATGAGGGAGAAACTTCCATCAAATTTTCCGGCGATGGACACGGCGGCGGTGACAGATTCATTATGAAAGAACTCTATGAGACCATGTGCAACGGGACAGCTCCCAAATGCAGCGGCAATGAGGGATTGGAAAGTGCCGTATTTGCCATCGCGCTGGATGAAGCGGCGGAAAAAGGCACGATGATCGACCTCGAACCGGTCTGGAAAAAACTCAATCGCTGACCACTATTCCCGGATATTTTCCAACGGACTGTTGCGGATTTTCATTCGCGGCAGTCCGTTTTTTCACGCCGCAGCAATTATTCATCAGGCAGCAATATTTTTGTAAATAACTTTACACTTGAAAATCTTGCATTCCTCTTTGCGGAGCATTATATTAACCACAATTCAAACCATGAAAGGAAACTTGGAAAAATGTCAAATCCCTCCCCAGAACTGCCGCCGGATGCCGTCCGTGCCGCCAATTACGAACCGTCACCACTGGCAAAAAAATGGAGTGTAAAAATCACCATCATCGTGGCAGCACTGCTCCTGCTGCAAATACCGGTAATGATGATCAAGTCACTCACCAGGGAACGGGAAAAGCATCAGCTGGAGGCCACCGGAGCTATCGCCAAAGCATGGGGCCGGGCGCAGACCATCGGCACGATCCAGCTGAATGGACGGAAACCGGAAACATTGACCGTAAAAACCACATTTTCTCCGGAAGTACGTTATTTCGGCATCTACCAGAGCGTTGTTTATACTTCACAAAGCGTTATTACCGCCGGTTTCAATCAGGGCGGCAAACAGCTGATCATGCACATTTCCGATCTTAAAGGTCTTCAGGACATTTCAGCTGAACTCAACGGACAAAAACTCTCGTATACTGCCGGCGGCAGTGACAGCACGCTTGTTTTCACTGTTCCGGAAGACGTTCCGGCTCCGGCGGTATTCACCTGCAAACTCAAACTGCGCGGCACAGACGGTTTTACCGTTGCCGCCTCTGCCGGACACAACGATATCTCTTTCAGCGGCAGCTGGGGCGCGCCCAATTTCGGAGAAAGCGGAACTTTGCCGGATACCAGAGAGATAACAGAGAAGAGCTTCACCGCCGGATGGCAGATCAATAATATCCTCAACAACGGAAGTGAACCGGAAAAAGCGCAGGTGAAATTTTACATCCCGGCCGGAACTTATCAGCAGGTGGAAAGAACTGTCACCTATGCTGCGTTTTTTCTGGCGGTATTCTTTTTCACCCTGGTCTGCGGTGAGTTTTTGAGCAAAACCGAAATCCATCCGGCACAGTATGTCGTTGCTTCCGGTGCACCGGTACTTTTCTATATGATGCTGCTGGCGGTGGGGGAGAAATGCGGATTTACCGCCGGATATATGATCAGTGCCGGAGTGATCGTGCTGATGGTCGGCGGTTATGCCGGAATGTTTTTCAGCAAATGGCTTCCGGCGACGATCCTTGCGGCGGTATTCGCTTTCAGCTATGCGGTCAATTTCATCATCCTGCAGATGGAAGATTTCGCACTGATCAGCGGAACTGTGATCCTTGCAATCATCCTCGGAATAGTGATGGCCTTTACCGGCAAAATCAACCGCTGTACCGGAGAATAAATTCCGGTCAGTGGATAAAAACGGCGTTCTGCGCCGTTTTTTTGTGCCTGTACTCTTGTAAAAAAGGTGATTTTGCAGTATGTTATAACGTTGACAGAAAAATTTTTCAGGAGGGAGAAAAGTAGGGATGCCGGAATTATCCGCATTGTTGCTGCATATCTGTTGTGCGCCTTGCGGCAGCGGATGTGTCAACCGTCCGGAAATGATAGCTCCGGGACGGGAAGTAACACTTTTTTACTCCAACAGCAATCTGGATTCGCAAGAGGAGTTTGACCGGCGTCTTGCTCCGGTTAAATTTCTGGCGGAATACTTCCATCTGCCGCTGATCGTTGATCCTTATGATCATCAGGCATGGCTGGCGGCGGTGAAAGGTTTTGAAAGTGAACCGGAATGCGGAAAACGGTGTTTGAAATGCTTCCGTTTCAATCTGGATCGCACCCGGATGGCTGCGGCAGGAAAGATGGCGTTTGCCACCACTCTCACGGTAAGTCCGCGCAAATCCAGCCGCGCCATATTTGAGATCGGGGAAAAGTGGGAAGAGTTTGAAAAAATCGACTTTAAAAAGAAAAACGGATACCTTATCGGCAGAAATTTCGCCCGGGAACATGATCTGTACCGGCAGAATTACTGCGGATGTGAATTTTCCCGCCGGGAGGCGGATTTGAAACAAAAGGAAAAATCATTATGAGTTTTATGGAAAATCTGATCGGGAAAGCCAATGTCCTGGTGGAAGCGTTGCCGTATATCCAGCGTTTCCGTCATTCGCTGGTCGTAGTCAAATTCGGCGGCAGTGTGATGGAAGAAGCCAAACTTGTTGCCGGAGCCATGCGGGATATCGTGATGCTTGAAGCTATCGGCATCACTCCGGTTGTCGTTCACGGCGGCGGCAAAGCCATATCAGCGGCCCTGCAGGAAAAAGGCATCCCGGTAAAATTTGTCAACGGTTTGCGTTACACCTGCGGCGAAACTATCAAAGTGGTCGATGATGTTCTGCACAATCAGGTCAACCGGCAGCTGGTTGAATCCGGCAAATCTGCCGGCGGCAATATGGCCGGAATTTCCGGCAAAGAGGTTTTGCGGGCAGAAAAAATCATGAGCAAAGATCCGGTTTCCGGCATTGAAGAAGATATCGGATTTGTCGGCGATGTGGTCGGCGTCAATACTTCTGCCATTCTCGAAGCAATCGCAGAAGGCAGGATCCCGGTGGTCACACCGCTTGGCAGCGGTCTGGACGGCAATACGTATAACATCAATGCCGATACCGCAGCCAGCAAGATCGCCGAAGCTCTACACGCCCGCAAACTGGTCTTTGTCAGCGATGTTCCCGGGGTCCTTTCCCGCCGGGATGATGAATCATCGGTCATCCCCACGATCAGAACGACCGATATCCCGGAGTTGGTCCGCAACGGAGTTCTTTCCGGCGGCATGCTGCCCAAGGTGCAGGGATGTGTAAAAGCTCTGGAATCCGGCATAAACAAGGTCCACATGATCAACGGCCGCATCCCGCACGCCCTGCTGCTGGAAATTTTCACCGAAGATGGTGTCGGCACCCAGATCGTCCGTCCGGATTCCAGAATGTAATATTTGCGGAGTAAAATATCATGGGCGGAAACAGTTTCGGCAATATATTCAAAATAACCACATTCGGGGAATCTCACGGTGAAGCTCTCGGAGTCGTGGTGGACGGTATGCCCGCAGGAATAACGGTCGACCGGGAGCTGCTGGATAAAGAAATGGCCCGCCGCCGGCCGGGACAGTCGCAGTTGACCACCACCCGGCAGGAGAATGATCAGGTGGAAATAGTTTCCGGAATAATGGATGGCCTATCCACCGGCACCCCGATCGCGATGCTCATACGCAACAACAATCAGCACAGTAAAGATTACAGCGACATCGCCCGGATATTCCGTCCGGGGCATGCCGATTTCGGTTATTATTCCAAATACGGCATCCGGGATCACCGGGGCGGCGGACGCTCTTCCGGGCGTGAAACCTGCGCCAGAGTGGCTGCCGGAGCGTTAGCCAAAATGTTTTTGAAATCTTTTGGCATTGAGATCCGCGCCTGGGCCAAAGAGATCGCCGGGATACGTGCCGAAACATTTGACATTGATGAAATCGAAAAAAATCCGGCACGTTCTCCGGATAAAGCTGCCGCAGAAAAGATGGTAAAAGCGATTGCGGATGCCCGGAGCACCGGCGACAGTGTCGGCGGCATTGTCTGCTGCCGTGCAACGTCAGTACCGCCGGGCTGGGGGGAACCGGTATTTGATAAACTTGATGCCCGTTTGGCTTACGCCATGCTTTCTCTGGGCAGTGTCAAAGGCATTGAATTCGGTGACGGATTTGCTTCAGCCGGAAGCTTCGGCAGTGAAAATAATGATCCGATGCTGCCGGGGAACAAATTTGCCGCCAACCATGCCGGCGGCATTCTCGGTGGGATCTCCACCGGTGCAGAAATCTTGTTTACACTGGCGGTCAAACCCACCCCTTCGATATCAATGGAACAAACCACCGTCGATGTCGACGGCAATCCCCGGCAAATCACCATTGCCGGACGGCATGATCCATGCATCGTCCCCCGGATAATACCGGTGGTTGAAGCGATGACGGCCATCGTACTGGCAGATTTTGCGTTGATGCAAAGATGTGCAAAAATTCAACAATAACAAGGCAATTTCAACATTCACATAAAAACAAGGAGAAAAGAAAAATGTATATCGGCAGAATTGTTGCATTCGGCATGACCAAAAGTGGAAAAGTTTGCGCTATGTACCGCGTTTCATCCCGTTCCTTCCCGAACCGTCAGGCGGTGGAAAGCAACGGAAAAATCGCCATCGTCCCCCGTCCGGGCGCGGAAAGCGATCTGGCCAAAAATCCTTATATCAGCTACAACTGTCTGCGTATTGCCGGTCAGTGGGCCATTGCCACCAATGGTTCTCAAACCGACCCGATAACAGAGAAAATCGCAATGGGCATGCCGGTGCGTGATGCCATCAGCCTCGGATTGCTGGCGATGGATTATGAAAAAGATTCTCTGGATACTCCCCGGATCGTCGCAGTTGCCGGCCGGGAATCCAAAATCGGTTATCTCGGCATCATCCGCAAAGATGCGCTGCTGGTGCGGGAATTTGCCCTCGAGCCCGGTGTCGCCCGGTATATTTCAACTTACGAAAAAAATGCTCCTTGCGACACCAATATCGACCGGGATTTTGATGCTGCCTGTCAGGATTGTGCGGCTCATTACGTGGTCAATGGCGGGGTATTTGCCGATTTTGAACAGCCGGTGACCAGCGCGGCAGCGATGGACAACGGTGAAGGTTTTGCTCTGGCTACCGTTATCTGCTGATGAAAAAGATCGTTGCGGCGGAAGCCGGATCGGGGGGATTGAAACTGTGGTTTCACCGGGGCAGTTCTTTTGAATATAAATTACTGCCGTTTTCCCCTTTTATTCTGCTTCCGTCAGGGACGGCGGTCCCGGAAAATTGTGAAGTAAAGAACCTTGCCGGGGAAGGACATTTTTCCCGGCAGGTATTTTTCTTTTCGGCAGAAGAATATGAAAAAATGCTGCCGGAATTGAAAAAAATCCCGGATGCGATGATGATCCGGGACATGCTGCAGCAGGCATTGAGTATGACCGGTATCACCTTGTTTGAAGATCTGGAATTTGATGCTCTTCGGCGCATGCAGTTTTCCGTGATTTCAGGTAACGGAGAGAGCATAGAGAAAATAGAAGTTGCTGACAACAGCGGTTTTTCAGCACAATTCACCGGAGATGAAGCGGGGATAATATCCGACTTCACCGACCGGATAAAAATTTTTGATCCGGATCTGCTGGAAGGCTTCAATTGCTGCCGCACCGATCTGCCGCTGCTGCTAAAACGGGCAAAAAAGCACCGCCTGCCGCTGGATTGCGGCCGGGACGGCAGCACGTTTTCCACCCGCCAATCCCGTTATCAGGCGGCAGAAAAACAGTTTTCCTACCAGCGTTTTTCCCTTGCTGGCCGACACGTTATCGATTTATTATTTCCGGTACAATTGTACGATGCGGCCCATCGGGATATTGAGGAATTGACTCTGCCGGTACTCAAGGAGTATTTTCACCTGACTGACGGCACAGCCACCGGAATCATCAGCAAATTATCCGAAATTCTGCTGCCGGCATATTTTTACCGCACCAGAGAATTGCCGCTGGGCTTTCAAGATGCCGTTTTGCGCGGTTCCGGCAGTGCACTGGATGCCCGGCTGATAGCAGAATATCTGCAACGATCCCACTCCATACCTCTGCCGGAAGTTCCCAGAAATTATGCCGGAGCATTATCCGACATGGAAGCTGCCGGGGTGTTTCATCATGTCCGTCACTGCGATGTCCGTTCTCTTTACCCGTCTTTACTGCTTCACTTTGCACAAGCTCCGTCACGGGATGAAGCCGGAATATTTCTGCCGCTTCTGGAAAAATTGCGGGATTTCCGTTTGTCAGCCAAAGACCGGGCAAGGCAGGAACAAAAAGAAGCAAAAAAACGGCAATTGGAGGCTTTGCAAAGTTCTTTTAAAATATTGATAAACTCATTTTACGGTTATCTGGGATTTGCCCAGGGGACATTCAATGATTACGCATTGGCTGAAAAAATCACCGCCGCCGGAAGAGAATTACTGGGCAAACTGGTGAAAGAGCTGCAAAATCACGGAGCTGCCGTCATTGAGATGGATACCGATGGCATCTACTTTCAGATGCCGGAGAGCAAAGACAGCAATTTGGATGCCGCGCTGCAGAACATTCTGCCGCCGGGAATTGAGTTGGAGTTTGATGCAGAATATCCGGCGATGTACTCTTATAAAGCGAAAAATTACGCTCTGCTCATGCCGGATGATTCCATCCGCCTGACCGGAGCAGCTCTCAAATCCCGCGCGTTGGAACCATTTCAACGCAAATTTATTCTGGCGGCAGTAACCGCCAAACTGCACAATGATCCCGATGGTGTCAGGCGGAGTTTTGAATTCTGGCAAAAAGCGATCATCGACCGGAAAATACCTTTGGAAGATCTGGCTAAAAGTGAAATTTTAAGCGACTCTCCGGAAAATTACCGCAAAAAACTCGCCGACGGGAAAACCCGCCGTTCGGCAGCCTACGAGTTGGCTCTGGCTTCCGGGAAAAAATTCCGTGCCGGTGATAAAATAAAATTTTATGTCACCGGTGAAAAGGCCAAGGTCCCGGTGGTCGGCAACTCTAAATTACTGGAAGATTGCCCCGCAGAGAACCGGGATGAAAACAGTGCATATTATCTGGCAAAACTGGAAAATCTTGCCAGAATGTTTCAGTGATCTGCGGACATCTGCAGAGCTTTATTCAGTGCTATTTCCAGAATTTGCAGTGTCCATTGCACATCGGCATCCGCCCGGTGAGCCTGCATGGACTCATCCGATTTCAACTGAAACACCGCCCGCAAACTCTGCAATTTATAAGATGGCAGTCCCGGATGCGTGGTTTTCAACAGCCGCAAAGTATCCAGAGTCCGGCCCGCCCATAACGGCAATCCGGTTCTCCGCAAACTCTCCTGCAGAAATGCCAGATCAAAACGGGCATTGTGAGCCACCAGCGTGGAGTTTCCGGCAAAATCCAGAAACTCCCGGCCGACCCGGGAAAAGTTCGGAGCATCGGCCACCATCTCGTCAGAAATATGATGGATGCATACCAGTGAAGGCGGGATTTTGCGCCCGGGATTGACAAATGCATTGAAACGGCTGATGTATCCGTCTTTATCCACCCGTACTGCACCGAGCTGCACGATCCGGTCACGTTCCGGACTCATCCCGGTAGTTTCCACGTCAAAAACAGTAAAAGGCCCCAGCTCAAAATATTTCATCGGGCATAACCATCCGGAAATTTCTGCTGCCACTTCCAGGCGGATTCGATGATCTTTTCAGCGGATTCATGCTGCGGCTGCCAGTTAAGCATCTTGCGGGCCCGGTCACTGCAGGCGATCAGACGCGGCGGATCGCCTGCCCGGCGGGGAGCGACTTCAAAATTGACCTTTTTCCCGGTGACATTCTCGGCGGCGGCAATTATCTCTTTTACCGACAAACCGTTGCCGGTCCCCAGATTGTAATGTCCACTTTCCGGAGCATATAAAGCTTTTTCATGTGCCTGCGCCAGATCCAGAATATGGATGTAATCCCGGATACAGCTGCCATCCGGAGTATCATAATCATCCCCGTAAAGCATCAACTTTTCCCGTTTGCCCCGGATCGTCTGCAATACCAGCGGTATAAGGTGGCTTTCCGGACGGTGATCTTCACCGTGAATTTCCGTTGCCCCGGCAGCATTGAAATAACGCAGTGCCGCATATTTAAGACCGTGAATCCGGCTGTACCAGTTAAGGATCTTTTCAAAACACAATTTGGATTCGCCATAAGGATTGATCGGCTTCTGGGATGCATTCTCACTGATCGGCACTTCATCCGGAATGCCGAATGTCGCGGCCGTACTGGAAAAAACAAACGCTTTCACTCCGGTTTCCACTGCTGCATCAGCAAGATTTATCGCACTGCACAGATTGTTCCGGAAATATTTTGAAGGCAGCTGCATGGATTCCCCGACCAGAGAAAACGCCGCAAAATGCATCACCGCATCAAACTCCCCGGCCCGGCAGATCTCAAAAACTTTTTCCCGGTCGGCCAGATCGGCATAAACAAAGGATGCTCTTGGATCGACAGCATCCCGGTGTCCGGTAAAAAGCGCATCCAGCACAGTCACGTCATACCCCCGGTCCAACAGATATTCACTGCAGGCACTGCCAATATATCCGGCACCGCCGGCAACAAGAATTTTTTTCATGATCAGTTTTTGCTCCCTTGTTTTATTGAAAATTTCAGAGGTAATTTCAAAATCAATATCCGCAAGATAAAAATACTCTGTTTTCAAATCACAACGATGATTTCAAGAATTTTCAGGACTTGGATTTTGCCTCTTTTACATAATATAATCCCAAAATATACAAATTCAAACATAAAAAAATTGTTCCGGGGTTGATTTAATGGATTAAAGGAGTTAAATTATATGAACGTATCTTTTACAACAATAATCAAAACAGGAGAGTGATTATGTCCGGACACAGTAAATGGGCGAATATCAAGCATAAAAAAGAAGCCGCTGACAAAGCAAAAGGAAAGATGTTTTCCCGCGTCGGCAAAGAGATCATGGTAGCTGCTAAAAACGGCGGTGCCGATCCCAACAGCAACCCGGCTCTGCGTTCGGCACTGGCCGCTGCCAAAGCGGTCAACATGCCCAACGCCAATATCGAACGTGCCATTAAAAAAGGTATCGGTGAACTCGGTGATGTGGTCTTTGAGGAGATCGTTTATGAAGGTTATGCCGCCGGCGGCGTCGCCGTTATCGTGGACTGCCTGACCGACAACCGCAACCGTTCCATCAGCGAAGTCCGCATGGCCTTTGAACGCAACAACGGAAATATGGCCGGTTCCGGTGCGGTCGCCCGCCTTTTCAAACGGCAGGCACACTTCATCATCACCGGCGATTGGGCCGATGAGGAAAAACTTATGGATGTGGTTCTCGATGCCGGTGCCGATGATCTCATCGTCGAAGATGGCGAAGCCGAGATCTGGGCCGATCCGGAATTCTTTGAACCGATCACCAATGCCCTGACTGAAAAAGGCATCCCCACCGATGTGGCGGAAGTTACCCGCAAACCGGAAATGACCGTCAACATTACCGATCCCAAAGTTGCCAGTCAGGTTCTCCGTCTGGTCGACCGTATGGAAGAGATCGATGACGTCCAGCAGGTCACTGCCAACTATGTGATTGATGATTCCATCGCGGATCAGATCGAAGAATAAATTGATGGAGTAAAAAAAATGGATTGGGTGAAACGCTGTGAAGAGTACACTTTGACCGACGGGAAAAGCGGCTTTTCCATCAACTTTGCCGGAATGGACTTCAAAGCGGATGATATCGCAGCTCTGGCTCCGGCCCGCGCCGGAGCTTGTGCGGGGATCGCAGATATTGAATCCGGTAAAATAAAAAATCCGGATGAACAACGTAAAGTAACCCACTTCACCGACCGGATAGCTTACCCGGCAAGCAAAGAATTTGCGGCAGTGGAAGCTTTTGCCGCAAAAATCATCGCGGAAGGCCGGTTCGATGCCGTTGCAGTCAATGGTATCGGCGGTTCCGCATTGGGGCCGCAGTTGATGCAGTTCGCAATAAACGGTCCTTATTGGAATGAATTGCCGAAAAGCAAACGCAAAGGCTTGAAAATTTACTTCCTTGACAATACCGACAGTTCCGGCTTTGCCGACCTGCTGGAAGTTATGGAACCGGAAAAAACTTTGCATCTGGTCATTTCCAAATCCGGCGGCACGCAGGAGACCAGAAACAACATGATCGCTATGGAGAAATTCTACGCCTCACAGGGATTGGATTTCGCCAAATGTGCGGTCGCAGTAACGATGTTGGACAGTTCTCTTTATCAGCACGCCAAAAAGAACAACTGGCTGGAAATATTTGAAATGGCCGAATCCATCGGCGGACGTACCAGTGAAACCGCGATCGTCGGTCATCTGCCGGCGGCGTTGACCGGGATCGACTTCGCCGGATTTCTGGCCGGAGCATGCGATATGGATGCCTGGACCAGAGGGAATGAGAATAATCCGGCAATGATGCTGGCAGAAATGTGGTATCTCGCCGGTAAGGGCAAAGGCGACCGCAACATGGTGATCGTACCATACAGCGACCGTCTGGTACTTCTCTCGCGTTATCTGCAGCAGCTGGTCATGGAAAGTCTCGGCAAAGAACTTGACCTTGACGGCAAAACGGTCAATCAGGGACTTAATGTTTTCGGCAATAAAGGCGGCACCGATGCTCATGCATTCATCCAGCAGCTCAATGACGGCCGGGATGATTTCTTCGCCACCTTTATCGAAGTGCTGCACGATGCCAAACAGTTGGAGATCAACGACGGTATCACAATGGGTGACTACCTGCACGGATTTTTTGAAGGTTTGAGCGCGGCTCTGCGCAACAAAGGACGTCAGGTCATTACCATCCGCATCCCGCAGCTGACGGTATATGAACTCGGACAGATCATCGCCCTCTATGAGCGTGCAGTGGCGATTTACGCTGAATTCATCCATATCAATGCCTTCCACCAGCCCGGAGTACAGGCCTATAAACTTGCCGCCAAAGATGCCCTCGTACTGCGGGAGAAAATTTTGACTTCCCTTGCCGGGAAAAGCGGTTTCACCGGCAATGCTGCGAAATTTGCCCAAGCAGCCGGAGTTCCGGAAAAAGCGGTGGAAGTCGCTTCGCTGCTGGATAAATCGGCCCTCAATGACGGACCGGTCACCAGAAAATTCAATGGTCAAAACTGGATTTATACGGTAAAGTGAATCTTCTGCTGCTGGATGACAAAGATTTTATCGCGCCGGGTCGGGTGGAAATATCCGACCGGCGTTTTTTGCAGCTGCGCGACATCATAAAACTGGCAGCAGGCAAAAATTTCCGTGCCGGAGTCACCGGAGGTATGCTCGGCAATGCTGTCGTCACCGGATTCACTGACACCAGCGCAATTCTGGATGTCACCCTGAACATCCCCCCGCCGGAACCGGGAAAAATCACTCTTGTCTGCGCTCTGCCGCGACCGCAAACTTTTCACAAAGTTTTGCACTGCGCCATCACGATGGGGGTGAAATCGATTTGGTTCATCCACAGCCGGAAGGTGGAAAAAAGCTACTGGCAGGCATCGGTGCTGCAGGATGAGGCGATTGACAAAGAAATCCGCCTCGCCCTCGAACAATGCGGTGACACCATCTATCCGGAATTGAATTTCCGTGACCGTTTCAAACCATTTGCCGAAGATGAACTTCCCGGGATGATCGCAGCCAACGATGCGGCCATTTTCGGCCATCCCCGAAGCAGTGCGCAACCGGAAACATTCAACGGCCGGAAGGTGGTACTGCTTATCGGTCCGGAAGGTGGATTTTCCGATTATGAAGTGGAAAAACTCACCCTCGCCGGAGCAACCGGTGTTACACTCGGCAACCGGGTGCTGCGTACAGAATTTGCCGTTGCGGCTCTGCTGGCAAAACTTTCCTGACCGTATTCAGCCTTTGAATATAAAGTATACGGCTCCGATCATACACAATCCGGCCCAGAGGAAATTCCAGCGCAGCGGTTCGCCCATAAACAGCAAGCTGAATGGCACAAACACGCTCAAGGAGATGATCTCCTGCAATATTTTCAATTGCGCCAGAGTCAAATGTCCGTCATGCCCGATCCGGTTCGCCGGCACTTGGATAAGGTACTCAAAAAATGCTATCCCCCAACTGAGCAGAACTGCCACGATCAATGGTTTGGAATTCAATTTTTTAAGATGTCCATACCACGCATAGGTCATAAAACAATTGGATAGTATCAGCAGGATCACGGTCTTAACTATTACTGGATTAAAATGCATTTTTCACTCTCTTTTCTGCGGCCAATTTACGGCACATTTCAACTTTTTTCTTATATAATTCATTATCCGGAGCATAATAAAAAGCTTTTTCAAATTGCTCCGATGCTCCGGAAAAATCCCCATTCTGCGCCAAGTGCTGTCCCAACATATCGTATGCCGACGGCAAATCGGCCTTACGAACCAAAGCTTTCCGGATCAGCTCCAGAGCCTCGTCTCTGTGCCCGGCCGGGAAATGATAAAACAACAGATGTCCCAAATTGAGAAAACCATTCGACTCATCCGGAGCTTCCAGCACAGCCCGGGTATACCGTGCAGCCGCCGTATCGATATCACCTTTTTCTTCGGCAATGGCCCCCAGCATATTGTGGAAACGCCCGGGGTGGTCGACGTGTTTTTCAGCAAATATCAAACAATCTTCCGCCCGCTCGAACTCCTTTATCCGGAAGTACGCTTCGCCAATGATGGATGCCGCTTCGCCATTGCACGGGAAAGCACCGCAGGTATACAACAACGCAACGACCGTACCGGCAGCCGCCGGGATGCCCGCCACTGCCCAAACCGCTTTGCCCAGATAATATGCTCCCAACGCCGCCAACAGCAGCACGCCCGGCATCATTCCCTGCCGGTAACGTCCCGAAACCACCGTCAACAACAAACCTGCCGCACAGCTTCCGGCAAGCAGGTAAAAATGGATATAAAGTTTTTCCCGCTTTTTAACTGCAAAAAATATGCCGCAAATTGCCAGTAATACAACTGCCGCCATCATACCGGCTCCCAGCTTCTGCACCATCGTCCGGCGGATCAGACACTCCGGATCAGCCCCGGCGACCGGTTCTGCCGGAGAAAGCAGTAAAGTCATTTTTTTCAACGGTAAAATCACCAGTTGTGCCGGTTCGTGCCTATAGAAATCCAACACTTTTTCAGCGAAAACCCGATTTTCAGAAACACCCCTCCCCGCAGCTTCGGCACGGGTATGATTCAGCGGGGTCTGCCAACTGCGTCCCGGTCGCAAATAGCATCCGCCGGTTGCATCCGGATTGTTTCCGATCCATAAATTATAGCCGCTGTTGTTCTGGATACCGGTAAATTTACCGTAATAAATACTTTTGGCTGCCATCACCGGAACGATAAGCAGCATACATCCGGCAATAAAAGCTCCGCAATTTTTCCATTGCTTGCGGCAAAGAAAATATACCGCTTCACCGGCGGCAAAAAATACCATCAGACCATGCGTCAATATCAATGCCCCTGCCGTCATCCCTGCTCCGGCGTACCGGCGGCGATTTTTACCGGCGGAATACAGCATATACAAACAACCGGCGGTCAACGGAGCAAGCATTGATTCTGAAAGAAGTTCCGCCTGATGGAAAAAAAGTACCGGCGTAAACATCGCCAGCACCAGAAAAATATTCCGCAACCGTATCGAACCGCTGATTTTGCCGACTATCCCGGCAATCGCCGTATATGCACACCAATTCAACAGCAGTTGAAAAACACGGACAAAGATGACCGATGTCCCGGATAAGAGGTAAAACAATGCCAGAACAAAAGAGTAAAGCGGGGCATGGATCTCCGGTTCATCCGGAAAAAATTTGCCGTTGAGAATTTCCAACGCCCGTTCATGATATTCCTGAATGTCCGCCCCAATGGCAAAACGGCAATAGATCTCCCCGGAAAATTCCCGTAAATACTCAAATCGCAGCAGCAAACCTGCCGCTGCGATCATCCAGAATATCCACGTATCTTTGTGGAGTTTGATATGTGCCCGGAACCATTCTTTCATTTTTTCGGCGGGAAATCAAATTCATACTCAAAGAGATCTCCGATCCGCTTGATTGCCCGGTCTTCATCCACACCCTCGACCTGCAAAGCGGCCGTAGTTCCCTTGCTCAAGGCCAGAGAGATCAGTGTCAGAATGCTATCCAATTCCGTTACCGCTCCATCAGCGGTCAGCAGTTGGAATGTGTGATCCGGGAACTCGTTTTTTATCGCGGTCAGGATCACCCCGGACGGACGGCAATGTATGCCGGCATTATTGCGGACCGTAATCAACCGTTCTTTCACAACAACCCCCTCCTGCGGTATCGTTCAAACAACCGGTTCACTCCAGAGAATCAAGATATTTGTAATAGTCATCTTCATTCATCATATCATCGAGTTCGGAAGCATCAAAATCGACCATTTTGCAGATCCATCCTTTATCTTCCGGAGATTCGGTCAGAAGTTCCGGTTCATCAGCCAGAGCCTCGTTGACAGTGGATATGGAACCGCAGATAGGCGCACACAATTCAACCGAGTAACGATCCGTCTCCATATTGCAAAGACGGTCACCAATGATAAAATCATCTCCTTCTTCCGGCAATTCGATAAAACTGACTTCGCCATATTCCTCTATAGCAAACTGTGAAATGCCCACCACTGCGGTTTCACCGATGATTTCGACCCACTCATGGTCCTCGGTATAATACTTCATTCATGTGCTCCTGAATTAATTTCCCGGGCTGTTTCCCCGGCTCATAATATCACTGCACACAATAGAACATGCATATTGAGAAAATGCAAGTCATTTCCCTCAAATTTTCTGAATTTTTTCATCTATTTTATCTTTTTTTGAGAAAATCACTTGAAAAAAATGCTCTTCGGGGTTATCTTATGAAACAGCAAACAAAATGGTGGTTGTGGCGCAGTTGGTTAGCGCGTCTGGTTGTGGCCCAGAAGGTCGCCGGTTCAAGTCCGGTCTACCACCCCATTTTTTTGCCCGAATTCCGGGCAAAAAAACATGAAGCCTGAAAAGGCTGCGCTTCATGGCACGCAGTGCCGCTTCATGCAGCGTAAGCTGCGCTTCATACTTTTGTGTGCTTGACACGCCGGAGGCGTGCAAGACACAAAGTGCTTCATAAAACGCCTTTTCAGATGAAACATTGTTCCGCTGCCGCTCCACAATATGAAGCATCTCCACTTTGTTCCGATATGAAGCACTCCGCTTTCGCTCCGTATGATGAGAAAACGAAAAAATGAGAGTTCTCCGCTTGTAATACATACCTTGCATTGTTATATTAACAGTTGAAAGGAATAACTCATTATGGAAAAGTCTTCAAATAAACTCGTTGATCTGTCTGTTGATTTTGCGGTGCAGATACTCAATCTGGTAAAATTCTTAAAAAGCCAGCACGAAACGATCATCTCCAATCAAATTGGCAGAGCCGGAACCAGTATCGGAGCCAATATCCACGAAGCACAATACGCCCACGGTAAACCGGATTTCATCGTAAAACTTCAAATCGCCTTGAAAGAAGCCAACGAAACCAGTTACTGGCTGCTGTTGCTTTCTAAAACTAATTACATCGTTCCGACTGAATATGACCGTTTGGAATCATTATGCCGGGAATTACGCATCACCTTGATTTCTTCGATCAATACAGCCAAAGGTAATATAAAATAAAACCTCCCCAAATTCTCCGTAGCAGGAGATTGGCGGTAAATAAAAAATCTTTGCAAAGTTCAAGTTAGAAAAAAACTTGGACTTTTTTCTTTTTCAACTTGCATTTTTTGTTTTATATGTGTATATTAAAGGTGCTGCCAATAACGGCAGCGGCTAGTTGAAAACTGTTCGCATCTTACGGCAAATACGTCCAAAACCGACCAAGTAAAAAACGTTCAAGCCGTACCCTACAGGTGAATTGTGTCCAGTGAGATTGTGCCTTTTTTTTCTGCACAGTCTTGCCGGATGCTCCTATTTGCATTGGGGATGGTGGGCTCTTGGTCGGGCCTTGGACGTAGTGCAATTCTGGAGTGTTCGGCTTTTTTATTGCCAAATTTCCTCCATGATTCCACGCTATTCACTGAAGACTTGTGTTTTGTCCTTTGAATTTCTTTGCTGTTTGTGAACAAAAAATGACGCACACATAGCCAAACAACAAGGAGAAAAAATGGAAAAACAAGATGTAACTATTGCTGTAAATGTAGAACAAAAAAAATCCAATGCCGCCTGGATTTGCGGTCTGATTGGATTTATTACCAGCATTCCCAATTCTTTCTGTGCATTTCTTTGCGCCGGAGCAGCGACAGCTGCCAGTGGAATTTCTGCCGGGCTGAATGCTGAAGGGAATGAGTTTAACGAGACGGCAGCTAACGTAGCGGCAGAAGAAGCTGCTCGCGGAACATCCGGATTGCTTTGGATCGTTTTAATCATTTCTATTGCTTGCTTCATTCTCTCATTCATGGGAAAAAGCAAAAACTCTGTCGTTACGGGAGTACTTTTGATTCTGGGAGCTCTTTTCATTCTTATAAATGGCTTTGTCGGTCTTGGCAGTATGCTTTGGGGTACTGCAACCGGGGCTCTTTATCTTGTAAGCGGTATCGTATCTATCACCAATCGCAATAAAGCGTAAAAATCCCCCCGGAAGCAATCTCAATGTTTTCAGAATTCAATTTGTTTGGTTATGAAACAGGCACTTTTCCTGTATGCGTCGGTATTGGTCTTGCTTCCGGGGTTTTTGTTATTTTTTTACACTTAAAAAAGATTGCAGCATCTATTGCATATGAAAATGCAGTAATGCTTGCAATCCCTCTTACCTTTATTGCAGGTACCATTGGCGCTCATATAACAGATATCCTTCTGCGGGGCGGTCTGTTGGCGCTATTAAAAACTCCTTTTGCTTATGGTTTGACTTTTTATGGCTGGTTATTGTCAGCTTCTCTTTTTTTAGCAATATATTCTAAAAAATCCGGCATATCATTAACTTATTTATTCAACTTATTTTTTCCGACATTTGCGATCGGTCAGGCATTTGGCAGAATCGGATGCTTTCTGGGAGGGTGTTGTTACGGTTCTCCTGCGACGATGACATGGGGGGTTAGTTATCCTCCGGACACGCTTCCATATAAACAGTACGGAGCAATTCCGCTGATTCCGGTGCAACTTTATGAAAGTGCCTACTTATTTTTAATATTTATTGTATTAGTTACACTTATACGCTTTAAGCATCGGGGGGCATTGTATTTGATAATGCTTGCTTTGGGGCGTTTTATATTGGAATTTTTCAGAGCGGATGACCGAGGCAGATTATTCTGCGACACCTTTTCTCCATCTCAATGGATTAGTGCCGTAATTTTCACAATTGGAATTTTATGGCTGATATCAATCAATAAAAAGGATAAAAATTATGTCTCAAGAAAACAATGAAAACGTCAGTTTGAAACAATGTCCATTTTGTGCGGAAAAAATCAATATTCTTGCCAAAAAATGCCGCTTTTGCGGAGAGATCATTGATCCGGCACTGATGAGGATATCAGAAATGAAGCAAACAGATAATTCTGCAATGAAAATCAATGTTATTTCTTATCCAGGTATGTCGGCCCAAGTTGCCCCCACAGTAACAGCAAGTAATGTTGCAGTAAATTCCACGCTGCCCAAAAATAGAACCACATACATCTTATTAGGTGTTTTTCTGGGAGGACTGGGAATACACAATTTTTACGCCGGATATTTCGGCAAAGCGATTGCTCAACTGTTGATCAGTCTGCTCACCGGTTGGTTGATCCTACCTTATATTGCGGTTTTCATTTGGTGCTTGATTGAAATATGTACCATTGACAAAGATGCAGACGGAGTTCCATTCTGTTAAGTGGTCAACTTTTTTACATACGCCGTTGCTCTGCCGGAACCGACTTTTTTGCTTTCGCCGTTGTCGAGCATCTCTTTCAGAGTGCCGCAGTTAATTGTATCTGCATAAAAGCGTTTTAAACTCTTTGCAATGAGGGCAAGGAGCAGGAACGAAATCTTCCACCCCATTTTTTGCCCAAATTCCGGGCAAAAAAACATGAAGCCTGAAAAGGATTCGCTTCATACGCCGACAGGCGTGCTTCATATATTTTGATGCTTGACGAGCAAAGCTCGCAAGCACAAAATGTGCTTCATACTTTTGTGTGCTTGACACGCCGGAGGCGTGCAAGACACAAAGTGCTTCATAAAACGCCTTTTCAGACTGCTCACGATAACAGCGGTTTAAGGGGGCATTGGCCAAATAACGGCCAAAGAGCGACAGAACGGTTCAACAGATACAACCTCTCTACAGTTTTTTTCGCGATAAAACAACAGATGCAATTCCAGTCTTTTTCAATCATGTCTTTCAGATTTTTATATTTTTCTGCGCACTTCTGTCATAAACCGTCGATGAACCGATTTCCCACAACAATTGAGACAATACCTGAAAATAAAAAAAAGATTTGTATTTACCCATTATATGCATTATATTACCCTGGATAAGATATAAATCAACGATATTTTCATACAGGAGATAAAATGCTTTACTCTAAAGAAAAAACTGAATGTATTTCGTTCCCGATGGGCGGGATCGGTTCCGGCAGCATCGGTATTGCAGGCAATGGGATGCTGATTGACTGGGAAATTTTCAATGCTCCGAACAAAGGGAGCATGAACGGAATATCTCATTTCGCTATCCGCGCAGAAGAAAATGGTAAAGTTACCGATGTCCGGGTTCTTAATGGAGATCTTGCTCCTCACTATATCGGTGATTATTTTTACGAAAATAAACATTTCGGATTCGGTTATGGTCCGGCAGAAGGAACTCTCTGCAATCTTCCTCATTTCCGCAAACACACCTTTGAAGGAACTTATCCCGTCTGCCATTTGGAATTCAGTGGAGAAAAATTCCCGGCAAAAACCTCCCTCACAGCCTGGAGTGTCATGATCCCCGGCGAAAGCCTGCCATCTTCCCTGCCTGCAGCTTTTTTTGAAATTGAACTTGAAAACAACACCGACAGAGAAATAACATATACCGCATTGGGGGTTCTCACCAATCCATGGAGTGAAAATCCTGATTCCGCAAATAAATTCAAAGATAACTGCCTGACCTGTTTCGACGGCAGCAAAACCGGCGACATCACAATGGCGATCGACTCTCCCGGCAGCGATATCTCTTATCAGACTTATCTTTTCAAAGGAAAATGGAAAGATTCCATTGAAGTATATTTTCATGATCTGCTTGCAGGAGGCAATTTCAAAGACAGACTTTATCCGACCGGATACACCGTTCAAAGCAGCGGTCTTGCTGCGGCACGTTTCACCCTGCCGCCCGGAGCAAAAAAAACCTCCCGTTTTATCATATCATGGAGTATCCCTGTCCGAGCCATGGAAAATTACCCCGGGCGCAAAGAACGGGCTGAAGCAAATAATGTCAAATGGACATGGAAAAATTTTTATGCAGTATGCTGGAAGAATTCCATTGAATCAGCTGAATACGCCTTGAAAAATTATAAAGAACTCCGATGCAAAACTTTCCTTTTCCGGGATGCGGTTTTCAATGGCACTCTTCCGGAGGTCATAAAAGAAGCCGTCAGTGCCAATCTTGCAATACTGAAAAGTCCTACCTGTCTGCGGCTGGAAGATGGAACTTTTTATGCTTGGGAAGGAGTATCCACCAAATACGGCTCCTGTGAAGGTTCATGCTCACACGTGCTGAATTATGCCCAGGCTTTGCCATTTCTCTTCCCTGATCTGGAAAGATCAATGCGTGAAAGTCATTTGAAATACAGTGTTGATGTCAATGGCGGCAGTCACTTCAGATTGCTGCTGCCGCTGGGTATCCATGCCGAAACCGGAGATCACCGCCCATGTGCAGACGGACAATTCGGCGATATCATGAAAATTTACCGTGACTGGAAAATCGGGGGAGATAACAATTTTATCCGCCGATATTGGTCAACGATCAAACAGACCATTGAGTTCGCCTGGAGTGATAAAAATCCGGATTTATGGGACCCAGATGAAACAGGAGTGTTGACAGGACGCCAACATCACACTCTGGATATGGAACTTTTCGGAGCAAACAGTTGGCTGACCGGACATTACCTCGGGGCTCTGGCTGCCGCTGCAGAACTGGCAGATTTTATGAAAGATACAACTTTTGCAGAAAAATGCCGCCGGATATTCCGCAAAGGATACGCAACCGTCAACAAAGAACTTTTCAACGGCGAATATTTCACACAGTCAATTGACCTGAAAAATAAGGGAATTATTGATAAATTCGATGCAACAAGCTATTGGAGCGATGAACATAAAGAACTCAAATATCAAATTTCCGGAGGCTGCGGTATAGATGCGGCACTGGCTCAGACTTATGCAGACATTTACGGATTAACCAACGTTTTTGACAGAAAAAAATACCGCAAGTCACTGCAATCCGTCTATAAATACAACTTCAAAAAATCAATGCGTGACTTTATCAATTTATGGCGGGTGTACAGCTTGAATGATGAAGCTGGAACAATAATTTGCACGTGGCCCAAAGGAAACAAACCGATTATCCCTCTCACCTACAACAGCGAAACCATGCCCGGATTTGAATGGATGTTTGCAGCGGCACTCGCTTCGCAGGGATATGTAAAAAAATCCCTCCGCGTGGCGAAGGCGATCCGCGACCGCTTCGACGGCAGAAAACGCAATCCCTATAATGAATTTGAATGCGGCAGCAATTATTCCCGCAGTATGGCATCTTACGCAATGCTGCCGGCACTGAGCGGATTCCGCTATGACCGTAATGCCGGGATGTTGGGCTTTGCCCCGGTAATTCCGGGAATTTTTCAATCATTTTGGGCTTTAGGCGATATCTGGGGGCTCTATTTTCAGGATGATTCAAAAGCTGAAATAACTCTTCTCCACGGAACTTTCACTCTGAAAAAACTGTTATTGCCACGCAAATTTGACTCACTGATACTGCCGGTTACGCTGAATGCCGGAGATACTCTTGAAATACCATTTGTGAAACATCCCGGCAACTGTTGATAAAAAAATCCATATGGAAGTACCAATTGCAGCATGATCTCGGTAAACTCTTTATATATGTCAACAATGTAACCGTAATTGTGATAAATAATTGTTTATCATAAAATAACACACTTCTGATCCGTTGTCAAGCTGCTTTGCAGAAATATAGAAAGTCAGCAACAGGTCATTATCCCGCAGTTATTTCAATATCGGGTGCAGAGGTAATTAACTGCACCTGTTTTTGAGGTCAGAGGTCATAAAAACTGCAATTTCGCAAATAATTGCATTTGCCGTTGAAATATTAAACCTAAAGACCTCTTACCTTAAAATCAAAGGTCAATGCGGCTGGAGTATATACTCTGACAGCGCGTTTCAATCACACCATGCCCATAAACCATTCAACGGCGATTGCCACAATAACCACCAGCACCGAAATAATAAAGCCGTGCAGCATGGGATTTACACCGGACTTTTTCATATCTTTCAAGCTGGTGCCGAGACCAATCGCTGCCAGAGCCGCAATCATAAGGAACTTGCTTGCATCCTTGGCAATTTTGGAGATCCCTGCCGGAATGATGCCGGAGCTGTTGATTGCAGCCAGCGCAAGAAATCCCAGAATGAACCAGGGAAACAATCCCCGGAAGTTGATCTTATTTCCGGAAGTTTCCAAATGTTTTTTTCTTGTCAGGTGGATATTGACAAAGGCAAACACCAGCACGGTCGGGATAATCGCCAGAGTTCTCGTCAGCTTTACCATAGTGGCAAAATCTCCGCCGCCCTCGCTGAATGCATAACCGGCTGCAACCACGCTTGATGTATCGTTGACAGCTGTACCCGCCCAAAGCCCGTATGCTTCATCAGAAAGACCCAGCGCGCGTCCCATTATGGGAAAAAGCACAATCATTGCCATGTCAAAAAGGAATGTTGCAGACATGGCGTATGCAATATCCCTGTCTTCAGCATCTATAACCGGGGCTACCGCTGCAATTGCGCTGCCGCCGCATATTCCGGTTCCGGCGGAGATAAGATTGGAAAGTTTCCAATTTAAACCGAGAGCCTTTCCGACAAGATATCCGCCGCCGAAGCAGGCGAGAAGAGTAAAAAACATGACCATAAGAGAAAGCCTGCCCACAGAAAGTATCACGTTAATACTGAGTGACGCGCCGAGAAGTATAATGGCAAATTTAAGTATCTTTTTGGATGTAAACTTCAACCCATGGGCTGCCCATGCCGGACGCCAGAAGCTGTTGATGATCATACCGGCAAACAATGCGATGACCGATGCACCGACAATATGCATCGGCAGCACCATCTCCACCGCTTTAGCCGCACCGGCAATGCAAAGTGCCATAATAAAGCCGGGCAGTACCTTAACAAAATTCAAAATTTCAGTTTTCATCATATTCACTTAATTTAAATTCAAACTTCAAACAGATATGTAATATACCCCCTGAATGCGACTTTTTCAAGCGTAAAAGGATATTATCTGATGTCCTCCACGGCAGACTGGCTTGATGTCAACATTCTGCGCCGGGAACCCGAATTTGAAAAGAAAAAATCTCTTGATAATCACAAAGAAAAACTTCAAACAGCGTTTTCAAAATATCCATTTCGGCAGTAATGTACGAATCCTGTTTTCCGCGATATTGAGAATGGCGGATAAAAGATTGCTGATTTCCGGAGTAAACAACGCTCCCGGAAATGCCGAATAATCAAATTTTCTCATAAATCCAGTCGCGCTGTTTTATTTTATCTGCCCATAATATAATGCCGTTCTGCACAATTTTAAGTTTATTTTGTGCAGATAATTCTGAAATTATGCAAATAAGTCATAATACCGCAGTAATTATGCCGAGGGGTATTGGTTAAATTAACTGCACATATTTTAAGGTAAAATGGCGACAGGGAGAAGTTTTGCTGTTATTTCTATTTGCGTAAAAAAGGTTTGAACTCTCTCCGCCGGATTTGAAATAAAAAACTCCGGATACTTCTTCTTTTCGCTGTTACCGGCAAGAATAATACAAAAACTGTTGAACTCTTCTGCCTCCGGAACTGAATCATTACAAGCCGGAAATAAATTTTTCAACACTCTGGCAGCCGTCATTTTGAAAATTGATGGTTTCATAAGCTTCCGGGCCAGCTGCATCAAATTACCATTGCCCGGTCTTTCCTGCTTTGCCGCAGTCAGAAAACACAAATAGCTTTTTCATTCAGCTGCATCCTCCGGATAGATAACCACGTGCTTTTGCATGAATATTATCACATATTTTTCCGGCAACCTCAATTTATTTTGGCACAATAATACTGAAAAATGGCACGATAATTCAAAGAAATATTCTTTTGCGGGTGCTATATTAAAGCTTTGTACAACACGGCAAGACGGATTTACAGCAGCGGCAGATTTAACGGGAGGAACATTTTTCCAATGAAAAAATATGATGTGGCAATAGCCGGTGGCGGCTGGGCAGGAATTTGCGCTGCTGCGGCGGCGGCAAAGCGGGGAGCAAAAACTGTCCTCATTGAAAAAAGCAATTGCCTCGGCGGTCTGGCAGGCAACGGTCTTATCGGCGGCATCCTGGGATTTCAAACAGGCGGCAAGCCGGGAAGCAAGGTCATTGCCGGTGAATTTGCCCGCATTATTGATCAGCTTCACCGGGCAGGCGGTTGCGAAAATTATGAAACAGCCCGGCCGCCACTGATGTTCAATCATGACACATTCAAATTTGTGGCAGAAAATTATCTGGATACTCTTGGAGTGGATATTCTTTTCCACACGACAGTCATTGCCGCTGAAAAAACAGCCGCCCGGATAAAGCAGATCATGTGCAATTCATCCGGCGGCACTGAAGCTGTAGAAGCGGCAGTTTTTGTCGATTGTACCGGCAATGGCGATCTGATAAGTCAGGCCGGAGCAGATCACTTTTTCGGCAGAGATGGTGACGGACTGGTACAAGCTCTGGGGCTGGTGGTTTATTTTACCGAAGTTGATCCGAAGTGGGTGGCAGACCGTGAAAAAATCGAGAAAGCCCTGGCGGAAGAACGGAAAAATTGCCGCATCCGCATTTATCACACCGGAGTAGTTGCCTCACAGTCGGCATGGGGCAACGGACAATATTCAGATATGCTCCGGATCGGCGGGATCCGGGCGGCGGCAGACCCCAGAAATGCCGCAGCGGTCAGCCGGGCAGAAATCGAAATGCGCCGCAGTGCCATGCGGATAATGGATATCTGCCGCCGGAATTCCAAAGCATTTGACCGGGCTTCGGTGATATTTCCCGGTCAGACCGGAGTGCGCGAATGCCGCCGCATGGCCGGATTGACCACGATCGGGACAGAAGATATCTGTAATGCGACCAACTATCCGGATGCAGTCGCACGCGGTGTGTATTGGATAGATATCCACTGCCCGATGGGATATTATGACGATGTTTTTGTCTGCAATGCCCAATGTGCCACCCGGCACGAGTGCCGTCAGCGGGAAGAATTTCACGATCTTTTGCCCGCCGGCACACAAGGGCCGCCGGAAAACAGTTACTTCACCATCCCGCTGCGCGCGCTCTGTTCCCGCAACATCGGCAATCTGATGGCGGCGGGCAGATGCATTTCAGCAAGCAGTCCGGCGATCGCGGCACTCCGGGCGATGGCGATATGCGCGGCAACCGGTGAAGCGGCCGGTGCGGCTGCTGCAATGGCAGCGGCAAAGGGCTGTCTGCCGCCGGAAGTCGATATTGAGGAATTACAGAATGATTTGCGTAAAAACGGTGCATTGATATAAAAAAAGGAGGTTTTATGAAAAAGCTGTTTTATTCAATTCTGTCGGTAATACTGTTTACGGTTGCCGGAATATTGCCGGTTGCCGGTACGGAACCGGCGGCAGTTACAGAAAAGGGCTATTCTTCGGTGGTAATGATGCCTTCCGGAGGATTCAACGGGATGCTTTTCAGCAAAAAAGGCGTTCTCGAATTGAGTGCAAAAGGAAAACTTGTCAAGCTGTCAGTTTTTGACAAAGCTGGAAAAGTGGCGGCTGAATTGAGTGCTGATGCCGCTTTCGTTAAAGGCAAAAATATTCCGGTAACAGTCATTATGGAACGGATTTTGGAAGTTGCCCAGGGCAAAGACGGCTTCAGAGTGGTACTGTGCATCAACGGCAACCGCATCGTCGAGAAAGATTGCAATACCCTGAAAATGAATATGGGAAAAATTGCACCTGCTGCCGGAAAAAACATTGTATTCAGTGAATATTCCCATGCCATGAAAGCTGACGGACTGCGCCGGACTGCAGGGATCACATTCAATACGAAATGGCAGCCTGACAGCAAAAAATGTTTTCTGATCGAAACTGATGATATTATTATGGCGTTCCGCAAAGGTTCCGGCAGAGGGAATCCTTTTGCCGGAGCATTCAATAAAAATACCGGCTCCATGCTGCTGGTCGATGGCGGTCTGGACTGGGTTGTGCAATATTCGGATGCAGATGGCAACTGTTTTGCTGCAGGACCGGATTTTTTCAATTACGATGAAGTGCAAATAAACAGCGGAAACGGCAAATATCAACTGACGATCAACTGGTTCAATAATGATTTCAAGGTTGTTCAGAATATTTCAATTACCGGCGGCAGGATCGAAACAGATTTGAAGGTCGATTGCACCGGCAAAAGTGCAATATTGAAAAAAATAGCATTCCCCCGCTGGTGTCTGCCGAAAATGCCGGGGCGGGACAAGGCTGTGCTGCCGATATTTTCCGGAATTGAATCCCCCAACCCCACCGCCGGACTGCTGCAGTCGGCAGTATGGCCCAACGGTCACAGTTCCATGCAGATGGCGGCTCTTTACAATGATGCCGGCAATGGCATTTATCTGGCTTTTGAAGATCCGACCGGCACGATCAAAGAACAGCGTTTCATCGGTGCCGGAGGTATTTTCGATGCCCAGTGGATAATGGATGCGGCACAGGGGAAAAAGAATATTACCATTCCCGGCAAAGGCGTGCTGGAACTTTACAAAGGTGACTGGTATGAAGCCGGACAGCTGTATAAGAAATTTGCCCGCACTGCCCCCTGGTGGATCGAAGAGATACCCCGCCGGGATACTCCGGAGTGGTTCCGGAAAAATCCGCTGTGGATCCAGGGAGTAGTTATGCGGGATCATACAGCAGAAACATTCCGCTACCTGCAGGAATATTTTGAGGTCCCGACAGCATTTGTTGCCGGATTGCTGGAAAATACCAATGGCAGATGGCGTTTCGGGCCGAATTTTCAAATCCGTGACCTGGTGAAAAATTCTCTGAAAGATGTTCGTGCTTCCGGTGTCCGGGTGGGACCGTACTTCAATGCCAGATTGTGTTATGCCGGAGATGAAGCGGATAAAGAGAATAATTTCAGCAAAGTATTTAAAAATTATGCGGTTCTGGATGAAAATGGTCAGTTGCGCACCGGAAATTACGGGGCAACCGGTCTGCACGCGGTGATGTGCCCTGCCTGTCCGCAGTGGCAGGAACATCTTTATAATAATATTGCAAAAATCGCCGCCGGTGGAGTGGATTATATTTACCACGACCAGCTGCCGTGTTCAACTCCATTTTCCTGCTGGAACAATAAACACGGCCATGCGTTGAATGATCCGTCAAGCTGGCTGGCCGGCGGCCACTGGCAGACCTATGCAAAAGTAAAAGGCGAATTGAGCAAACGCTATCCGGATTTGGCACATACCGGTGAAGATGCTTCGGATGCATTTTTAAAATGCATTGACGGTTTTATGGTGTGGCGTTTCGGACGCAGCGGCCATGTGCCGCTTTTCCAGTCGGTTTATGCTCCGAGGATCCAATTTGTCGGCAGAGGTTGTGATGGGCACAATATTGCCGGCAGTTACGAAAGTTTCTTTCCGAAATATGCCGAGCAGCTTATTTTCGGTGAACAAATCGGCTGGATGACCATCGATACGATCCGTTATCCATCGCCACGCCGCGCTTATTTGAAAAAACTTGCCCTGCTGCGATATGCGATCGCTGATTTCATGAACAGTGCTGAAATGCAAAAACCGTTGCGCTTCAATGGCAAAAATGAAACTATGAAAACCATGTGGGGCGTGGATGATATCAACATGAATACCACTGACAAGATTTTGCACAGCGTGTGGAAACATACCGATGGCAGAGAGTTGATCATGTTCATCAACACCGCGAATGAAGTTCAAAGTGTCCGTCCGCTTTATGATACGGCGGGGAAGAAGGTCTTTGTTACCGGGGAAGCATTCTCTGCTCCGCAGGAGATCAGCAGCATTCCGGAAAAAATCACCCTGCAGCCCTATGCCGCAGAATTTTACCTGACCGGCTTCAATTCATCTGATCCGATGATCGGAGACGTGCAGAATGCCATGATCAAGGGCAAGGATGCAATGAATAGTGATCGCGGACTGCTGATTCAGCTCAAGCAAAATTTCGCCACCGATCATATGCTCAATGCTCTGCGTCAGGATTTGCAGGCTCGGGATGCTTCATGGATGGTACTGGCGACCCGTAATGTCACCAATAATCTTGGGTATCACACCAATCCACGCCGCAATATGTACGGCAACTGGATCGCCGCCAAAGATGGGGCCGTGATCTATTACGGTCAGGTTTATTTCGGCGATGATCCGGCAACAGTGGACTGCACGCTGGCAACGGATATGCAGGGTGTAAAAGTTCAGCTGATCGATATTACGGAAGATTCGCCGGACTTCCTGCTGGCTGAATTTTCTCCGGAAGCGGGAAAATGGTTTGATTTCCGCAAATACACTGTGCCGCTGAAGCGTAAAGTCACCGGCAGACGGCGGGTTATTTTCCGGGTATCCGGCGGTGAATGCAACTTCAAATCGTGGAGAGTCCATCCCGGCAAAAACTGAAAACCCAATTCACAAGCACGACACTCCAAATGCACACAGCATGCGGAGTGCTTGTCTGCTGGCGGTAAACGTGTGTTTGCAGGCGTGTAACCACCCATTGACCGTTATTGTCTGTTAAGTCCGTTTTGTCCGTCACGGTCGCTCCACCGACCACGTCTGCACTCACCACGTTGATTTGCAGGCGGCAAACGTGCCGCTGTTTTTGTTGGCTCGCTTGCGCTCGGCGGCAAACGTGCCGCTGCGGTAAGTGCGCCTTCGCTGCGCTGGGCGCGGGAGGGCGGCAGACTGCAAGCGTTTGTCTGCAGACGTGTAACCACCCCTGTCCGTTATCGTCTGTTAAGTCCGTTTTGTCCGTTACGGTCGATCCACCGACCACGCCTGCACTCACCACGTATATTTGCAAGCTGTTTTTTGTTGGCTCGCTTGCGCTCGATTTGGCATGCGCTTTTACGGACAAAAACAGACATGACAGACTTTACAGACAATACAGACACACCATCTCCGAGGGGGCGGCGGGGGTGCAGACTGCAAGCGTTTGTCTGCAGACGTGTAACCACCCATTGTCCGTTATTGTCTGTTAAGTCCGTTTTGTCCGTCACGGTCGCTCCACCGACCACGTCTGCACTCACCACGTATATTTGCAAGCGGCTGTGCCGCGAAATGCCGAAGCTGATAGCGAGGCAACCCATCGACAACGCACTGCCCGGGATACCAAAAAATAAAGCCGACCGGAGTGGTCGGCTGATCTATCCCCGAAACAGCCCGGGGCGGGGTCGATGAAGCGGCTGTGCCGCGAAATGCCGAAGCTGATAGCGAGGCAACCCATCGACAACGCACTGCCCGGGATACCAAAAAATAAAGCCGACCGGAATGGTCAGCTGACCTATTCCCGAAACAGCCCGGGGCGGGGTCGATGAAGCGGCTGTGCCGCGAAATGCCGAAGCTGATAGCGAGGCAACCCATCGACAACGCACTGCCCGGGATACCAAAAAATAAAGCCGACCGGAATGGTCGGCTGATTATTTTTTGGTAGCCCGGGCGGGGATCGAACCCACGACCCACTGCTTAGAAGGCAGTTGCTCTATCCACTGAGCTACCGGGCCGGAAAAAATGTACTTATATAATATGCCTCAAGAAGTTGACTTTTTCAAGTCCAGAATGCACAAAACTGCGCAATTACCTGCCGGAAGCAGTCAAAGACGGCTGATCCGGTGAATTCAGACGTGGGGTATCCTGGATTTCGAGCAACTTTTCATTATCGAAAACCGGAGCCGGCATTGTTTTGCCGCTGAAATATGATACGATGAGAACCACGATCAGCACGATGATCCCGCCGATGATCAAGGCTCCGGAAGCGAACAGAATGATTTCCAGACGGAAAATCATTCTCCGATCGGGATTTTCATTATCCGGCTGGACAGCGGCCGGGAGATTTTCCGGCAGTTCGCATGGGATATTTCTCCAGGGACGAACGAGCTGTTCTTCTTCCTCCCGGGGGATATCGTACAACTCGCACAACTTCCTCAAATATGCCAACACATATACCGGTTGCGGCAACTTATCATAGTCAGCTTCTTCCAAAGCGGCAAGGTAATGAGCTCTGATCTGCGTGGAAGATTCCACATCCTCTCTGGTCAATCCGGCGGCAGTGCGTGCAGCCTTCAAGATCCGGGAGACCTCCATTTTATCTTCGGTGGAAAATTCCTCTGCTTTACGGCGGCGATGAAGGAAATGCGGATTATTCCGCAGAACCGGTTGAACCGCAGCTTTGGGAGCAGGCGGCTCATTATACTTCGGCAGGACCGGCGGTTTGATCCGGGGTCTGGCCGGAAGTTCCGGGGAATTTGTTCCGGAAACACTGTTTTCTTTTTCCGGAAACTGAACGGATGAATTTTTCACAGCAGTCTGGCTGAATAACTCATCATTATTCAACTCTTCACGCTCATTCATATCAGTGCCAAAATCCAACATATATCCACCCCTTATCCAATATCTATTCCATCAAAAATCAAAATATCCCGTTTGTTTCCACTGCCGGACGGCGGCCCGACGATACCGCGTTCTTCCATCTGATCGACCAATTCGGCGGCCCGGTTGTAACCGATTTTCAATCTCCGCTGCAGATAACTTGTACTTGCTTTGCGGTCAAGGATCACCACTTCCAGAGCGCGGCGCATGATATCGTCATCCCCCGGACGCATATGTTTTTGAACCAGAGGAGCGATATCCGCCCGGTCTTCCGGATCGATGCGTTCCATATCTTCATCGATCTCCTCACCGGCATCTTCGCTTTCAGCCAGCACTGTATCATTGAAGCGTTGCGGAGCCTGATCTGAAACAAATTTCACAACATTTTTGATATCATCATCTTTCACCCATGCACCCTGTACCCGTTCGATCTCCATACTGGAACTGGTCATAACCAGCATATCGCCCATTCCGAGAAGTTTTTCTGCACCCGGAGTATCCAATACCACCCGGCTGTCAACCAGACTGCGTACCTGGAAACAGAGTCTGGTGGGCAAATTGGCTTTGATCACGCCGGTGATGATGTTGGTACTTGGCCGCTGGGTAGCCACGATTATGTGGATTCCGGCGGCCCGTCCTTTCTGGGCGATCCGGGTGATATTGGTTTCCACATCTTTTTTAGCTTCCGTCATCATCAGATCGGCCAGCTCATCCAGAATTATCACCAGCAGCGGCATTTTATCCGGTACCGGATTGCCTTCGTGATCAAATTCCGGTTCTCCGGAACGGGGACGGCTGTTGAATTCCGAAAGTTTTTTCACCCCGACACTGGCCAGAATATGATATCTGCGATCCATCTCATTGGCAGCCCACCGCAGAGCAATGGGTACTTTAGCTGAATCATTGATGATCGGTGTAAGCAAATGCGGCAAAGTTTTATAAGCATCAAATTCAACGATTTTTGGGTCAACCATTATCAAACGCAATTCATCGGGTTTGAATTTAAAGAGCAAACTGGTGATAATCGAGTTTGAACATACGCTTTTACCGGTACCGGTAGCACCGGCGACCAGCATGTGCGGAGCTTTTGCCAGGTCAAGGATCACCGGCTTGCCGGAAACATTTTTCCCCAGAGCCAGCGGGATCTCCGCCTTGCCGTACTTCCACTCATCGCTTTCCATGACCGAACGCATAAATACCGCTTCCGGTTTGCTGTTTGAAACCTCGATACCGACAACAGAACGGCCGGGGATGGGAGCAAGCACCCGGATACTGGTTGCGGCCAGAGCCATACGGATATTATCCTGTATCTGTTCAACTTTTTTGACGTTTATTCCGGGATCAAGAGTTATTTCATAGCGGGTGACACGCGGTCCGGAAACATGTCCGGTGACCCGTCCGGCGATGGCAAAATCTTCCAGAGTCTGTTGGATTTTGCTTTTAGCCAATTCAATGGCATCACTGCTTTCCCCGACCACATTGGTTCCCTGGGCCAGCATACTGACCAGCGGCAAAACAAAATCCCCATGCTCTCCCCGCAACTTTTCCCCCTGCTGAACGACCTGACGGCCGACTTCCGGGATCCCCGGAACAGCGGCTGCTGCCGGAACTTTATCAACCGGTATCGAACGCACGGAAAAAGCCGGTGCGGCAGCATTATCCGCCGGTGCCGGATTATTTTCTTCCATATCCTGAACCAACGGCAGCTCTTCCTCCGGAGCAGTTTCCAATTCCGCCAGCAGTGCGGATAAGCGCGATTTGTCGGCGGCGGGGGATTTTTCCGCAACAGATCGAATAACAGCAGTTTTCTCATCGGCATCGGCTTCCGCCTCGGCCCGGGCGGCTTCTGCGGCCTCTGCTTTGGCCGCCCGATGAGCTTCCCACCTGGATAAAAGCGCAGCCCCCACCCCGGATGCAGAATCGCGGACGACGGCGGCTCCCCGCAAAAGGTCATGCCAATCGGAAACATACAGGATCACACCGCCGGCAGTGACCATGATCCAGCCGACGACCATCGTCCCGACCGTACCGATCAATTGCCGCAAACATCCGGCCGCGATCGCCGGTTCACAAGCCGGTGCGGCAAAGAATTGTCCGATCAATCCTCCGGAAAGTGCCTTCAACGGTTCATCACTGCGCCCCAAGCCGAGATTGTGGGTTATCCCGGCAAAAGGTTCCGGTGCCAGAGCCAGAAGCAGCATAGCTCCAGCGGTGACCAGAAAAGTTCCGGAAATAAAACTTTTGACACCGCCGGCACCGGGCAGCAGCAGCCGGACGGCACGCAAGAGAAAAAGCACCACGAGGATATAACCGGCGATCCCGCAGGAAAAAAGCACGACATGACTGAATACGGCTCCCAGCGAACCGATCCAATTCAACGGCGGAGCGGAAATGCCTCCGTTAAGTGCATTCCAATCCTGCGGACAATGAGATATCACGGCCAATACAGCCAGCAGCATCACGACACAAAACAAGATATGTTTCAACTTCACCTGATGCTTCACTTCCGGTTCGTCCGGAACATTGCGGGGGTTCCTTATCAAAATTCACTCCATAAAAATACAACTTTACATTTGACTTATAAATATAATACCGGTAACCCCGGATTGCAAGGAGTCGGGAAAAATTTTTACTTAAAAGCTGAAATTTCATCAAAATTGCCTTCGTGACCGGCGAAGCATAATCTATATCCCGGTCTAATCCATCATCCGGAATAGCAGCAAAGTCCGTCTGGCCCGATCTCTGCTTCGGCAGAAAAGCTCCGGCGGCAGTAAAATATCTGTCGCACCGGATACAGGCGACCTGGAATATGTTTCAGGTTCATTCCCCTTGCCGCACGGAACGATCCGGATAACCGCACAGCGCGGCAAAGTCTCCCGGATCGATGCTCCGGCCGGAGTTGAAGTCGTTACCGGCCCGGTCAAAGCCTGATTCCGCCCGATACCTGAAAACATCCATATCCTTTGTCCGGGGACTATCCCCGGAGTTTACCGGATAAGCCACTATGCCGATTTTTTACAGATCCGGCAGTGCGCTTATCCGGGATTTTTTTATCACGGCAGCCGGTAAAATACCGGAGCGCAAATATTTTTTCACCTTCCGGAACAATAAAAAACGATTTGGATATATCAATGATTTTTCCGGACATTTCAAAAAATCTCATACTGCAATATATTAAGAGCGTGTTCGGGGGATTTGCGGCCGGAAATCCCGACGGAAAAAAATTAATATAAGGTGACTTTTCCGGTCGCCTCAAAACAAACTGAAGGGATTTTTTAATGAGAAAAACATTGATCTGCGGAGTACTTTTCATGCTCTGTACAGCCAATCTCCGGGGGGAGACAGTGGAAATCACCGATGACTTCCACCAATTTTCCCGGGAACGCTCCAAGGTGGCATTGGAAGATCATTCCGAGCAGGAATTGTGGAAGATCCAGGGGCCGACTGATGATATCACCTGCGGTCACGGGATATTGAGCCTGAAAGGCAAACCGCGTTCAGAAATACGTTTATTCAGCAAACAGCGTTTTATGTACGGCACCCTGACTGCCCGTCTGCGTTATGACACCGCAGGAAGAGGATTCAACCTTTACGCCGGATTTGCCAATGATGATCCCTGGGCATCATCAATTGCATGGATACAGAATACCGATTCACGCAACGGCATCCTGCTCACCGGAACCAACCGCAAGCTCAATCCGGTAAATCAGCGGCACAGCACCGGGAAATTGCCGGAAAACCGCTGGTTTGAATTAAAGATCGTCTGGCAGCCGGAAAGCGTGGAACTTTTTATCGACGGTGTATCCAAAGGCAAAGCTGTCCGTAAAGAAGCCATTCCCTCTCATCCGCTGCCGGTACTTTTCTGCATTTACAGCCCGGACAAAGAATATTCCATGAGTATCGACCGGGTGCATGTTATCGGCACCAGACCGGAAGAAAAAGATAATGCCGCCGGGAATTTCATCCCGACACCGGTATCCATGCCGCAAATGCCGGCAGTCCCGGCGGTTCCCTCTCCGCAGAAGCAAGCGGCCGGGATTTCCCATAATAACGGCATCCTCTCTCTGGAAAACGGTTTTTTCCGGATGAGATTTGACACTGCCGGAAGCTTCAAAATAAAAGAATTTTTCAATAAATACATTCAAAAGAATATTATCGGTCAGCCCGGAGATTTTTTTGCGGTCTATGAGAAAAATGCACGGATACTTCCCGGAAACTTCAAGGTCACTGCGGTAAAAATCACCGGGGATGATGAGGAAAAAAATGCCGTTATCACCTTAAAAAATATGCAGCAAGCTCTGGTTGCGGAACTCCGGATGAGTGTTGATTCCGCCTCTCCGGAAGTTCATGTGGAAATGAATCTCCGCCACTTCGACAACAAAGAGCGCAAATTTCAAGTCGTTCTGCCGCTTCTGACCAATATCCGGATGGGAAGCGACCTGAAAAAAGATGAGTTTTTCTATCCCTTTGAATCCGGAGCCGCCGGAGATCTGGATTGTGAAATACACCATCCATACGGCTGTACGCTCTTTTTCCCGCTGATGAGTTTCTGGAACAACTCTCTTGGCGGCGGCGGTTATTTTTACGCGAAAGCGGATGACGGGATGCCGATGGATCTGCTGGTAAAAAAACAATCGGGCAAAGAGTTTGATGGTGCGGTTTACAAGATGATCGGGGTAAGTCCGGCCGGGATATTCCCTGCCGCCCCCGGTATCCACATGGCGATCCGTCATCTGGAAGTGCAGTTGAAAAAAGGTGAAAAAGGTATTCTTACTCCGCTGGCAGTCGGCGTTCATGCCGGAAATTTCCATGAACCTCTGCTGCGCTACTCTGAACGTGCCAGAAAAGTATGGTTCAAAAAACCTTTCCCCACACCGCAATGGTATCATGATTCATTCGGTTTTCTTTCGGCACATGTCAACAGCGGTCTGCATCTGCTTCACCCGCCGCAGTCTGCCGGATTCTGGGACAACAACAGCAAAAGTTTCCGCTATGCCGATCAGGTTTCTCTCAAAGAACGCAATGTAGTCATGGAATTTTGCGGACTGTTTTACGGCAATCCGGAAGTGGAGAAAAAACTGAATACTCTGGAAAAGGTCCTTGCCGCCAAACTGCCGGTGATCAACGCCGGGAACAACGGCGATTACCGTTACAATGTTGCCCGGGGAGGATTGCCGCTGCTGCGGGCAGAAGTAGAGAGAATAAAAGCCCGGGGCGGACGGATAACCCTCTATACGTTCCCTTCCGGAGTGGCAAAAGGAACCAAATTTGAAAAACTTTTCGGGGATAAGTGGGCGCAAATGCGTTCACCCGGTAAATATGCCACCAATTATACGGCCGACGGCATGGGCTACAACTGGTGTGAGTACGAAGAGGAATTCGGAGAACAATTGGGCGCGGAACTGGCTCAAGTTATCAAAGAGACCGGAGCCGACGGCTACCGGCTGGATGTAATGAGCCGGTTGAATGGCTGTTTCAACCCGAAGCACAGTCATTACAAAGGTACTTTGCGTTCCGCCTTTGATCCGGCCGGAGCCGGCAGAACACTTTCCGCTTTTGTCCGTCAGGCCCGGGAAGCCAATCCGGAAGCGATAGTCACCACTGAACACGGCCCCAGTGATTACCTCTGCCAGTTCCATGACGGTTACTTCTCGGAAAATATCATCTGGATGGGAGAAAAAGGCATGTGGGAACCTTACCGGGCATTGAATATGTACGGTCTGGTCTTCCAGAGATTCTATTTCCCGGAGATAAAAACCTGGATTCACGGCCCGGCCAACCGCGAATTGGCGTTGCGGATGAGTCTTTTCAATGCCGTTGGTTACGCCTGCAGCAGCAGTGCCGGTGCGGTCGCGATAAAAACCCTCGAAGAAAATGGCGATGCTTTCAACTCCATGATCCGTCCCACTCCGCTGATACCGGTACTGGAAAAAGAGGTCTTCGCCAACTTTTTCCCCGGCCGCAACAAACGGATATGGTGCATCTGGAACCGTTCACAGAACACCTTGAATAAACCCGTTGTAAAGATCGATGCCAAAGACAACTGCCGCTACGTGGAGGTTTACAACGATCTTCCGGTCGAGGTGAAAGATAGAGCCCTTGCTCCGGAACTGGCAGCGGATTCCGTCGGCGTGGTCGTGGAATTCCCCAAAGTTATGGATGCCGCGATCCGCGACGGATTTCTCGATCTGAAGATCAATATCCCGGATAGCGGTGATATACGCTTCACCATAACTTACGATGCGGATGATTACACCGTTGAACCACTGTATATACGCCCGCATCAGGGCAAAGCATATATTCAGTTGAGAGATGATTACCGCAAATTGATCGTCAAACTCTATTCTGGGAACTATCTGATCGATGAAGTGATTTTCACCAAATGAAACAGAATAAACACATTTTGACATTAACTTCCCCGGTCTACCACCCCGGGGAAGGATTTCTGCTGGGCAACGGGGACATTTCCGCCAGTATGTTTTCCCGCAACGGTGATCTGGTGATCAGGCTCGGAAAAAACGACTTATGGGATGACCGGCTGGATTTGAGCCGGATCCACCGCCCGGCAGACATCGAAGAGCTGCGGGAATTGATCCTGAATGAAAAATTCCACTGCGACGGCCCAAGCGGTAAACTGGATTTGAATTCATGTGACAATCCCCGGGTGCTGGAGTTGTGCACAAAACGGGGACTGGACGGGACTTCACCCAACCCCAAACCGGCAGCAGAACTGCTCCTGCACACCTGCGGTGATCTGCACGATATGCATCTGGAACAGAAACTGGTGATCGAATCCGGTCTTTATGAAGCGGTTTTAAGCTGGGACAACGGTATCCGGCTGGAATTGAGTGCCGCTGTTCATCCGGAAAAGAATATCCTCGCACTCAACTGCCGGACATTCAACTATCATGGGCAACACCGTTTCGGCGGTGAATTTTACGGGATCGTCAAACCGTATCTCTTCTTTTTTGAGTTGAAACGGCCGGATGAAAAAAGTGCCTTTGATTCAGTCCGGGAAAATCTGCCGCAGCTGACGACCAACGGTTTACCGAATAATATAAAAAATTCCGAACCGCTGCTGCCGCCGGCAGAATATTCTCTGACAGGTAATATCGGCCACCTCCGGCAGAAATTCCCGGGAACTGTAATGGATATGGCCATTTCCGGAGAGAACATGGAAATATCTGCTGACCGGAAATCCATCCTGCTGCTGCCATCTGACGGCAGTGGATCAGTTTCTTTGCTGCTCAACTGGGAAACCGGGCGGGAACCGGAGTTGACCGGGACGGATAAAGAAGAGGTATTTCAAACTGCCCGGCAGGCAGCGGAAGACTTTTTCCGGATATCACAGGTCCGGTTTCAGGAAAAAGGTCTGGAAGAACTCTACTACGCAACCATGCATGCTAAAAGATGTTCATTCAAATCCGGCAAGTTCCCTCCCGGACTGCTGTTGAGTTCCACGATCAATGATTACAGTTCGTGGCACGGGGATTACCATTTGAATTACAACTATCAGTCAGCATTTCTGGGAGACTTCGCTTCCGGACACTTTGATACCGGCGATGCCTTTTTCACCGGCCTGGCTCCGCTGCTGAAACTTGGCCGTAAAATCGCCCGTGATTACTACCATTGCCGGGGATGTTTCGTACAGTTAAGCGGATTTCCGTTTGAGGTGGCCGACGATTACATGGGGCATCTGCCTTTCGGCAGGATGGCTTATATGACCGGCTGGGTGGCAGCATGGTTTTACCGGAGATGGGATTTGAGTGGCGATATGGTGTTTTTGAAAGAACAGGCCTATCCGGCATTGCGGGATTTTGCCCTCTTTTACACCGATTTTCTGACTCTTGAAGCAGACGGAATGTATCACGCCTTTCCCTCGAATCAGGGTGAAGAAGATTACACTCTTGCCGGTACCCGGGATCAGGTGCAGGTTCTGCGCCACGCCAGAGGAGCGTTGAATTATGCTCTGGAGTGCGCCGGTTTTTTGGATTGCGACCATGAATTGCAAAAGCAGTGGAAAAATATTCTTGACAATCTGGTGCCGGTTGGTGAATTACCGCCTTTCATGGCGGCGGAATTTGCCGGATTTGACGGCCGGTTGCCTGCTCCGCCCGAAGAATTTTTAATGCCGGGAACCAAACATTATGACTGGTATCCGGGGCAGATGCCATACTTCTTTGCCACTGCCCTGCGCAACGGACTCTATCAACCGGAAAAATATGAAGAACATCTGATAACCTTTTTGAAACGCTGGCAGCTGCCTAACAAATTACTGCAGGCAATGGCGGCGACCCATTACGGGCATGAGGGGTATTGGAGCGAAGGCTTGGGCATCGCCGGAGCATTGCTGGATATGCTGGCGGTAAACTGCAAGGGGGTTTTGACCTTTTTCGGCGGGGTATCCGGTGATGCCGCATTTGAAAATCTGCTTCTGGATGGCGGATTTATCTGCAGCGGGAGCAAAGAGGACAGAGCCGTCAAAAAATTGACCGTCGCTGCCCGGCACGACCGGAAGATAAAAATCAAACTGCCGGAGAATTTTTCCGGGAAAACCGAAATCATCAGTCAGGACGGCACTTCATCCATTTTCACCGCAACTGCGGATAATATAATAACCGTTACGATTCAAAAAGGGGGAACGATCAACTTGTTCCCGGTCTCAAAAAAATAACCAAAGGAGTGAAAATTATGAGACACATCGAAAACAACTTTTGTTCCTCCCATGCTGGGAGGAAGCCGTACGGCTTCACGCTGATCGAACTGTTGGTTGTGATCGCCATTATCGCCATTCTGGCGGCAATTCTGCTGCCGGCACTCAATTCTGCCAGAGAACGCGGTAAAGCGATCTCCTGTGTCAACAGCCTGAAACAGATCGGCACCGGTGTCGAAATGTATCTGGATGCCAACGATGATTATTATATGTACCCCAGTTCAGCAGGTTGGTACAGAGCGCGCGATATTTATATCCTTTTGCGTGATGGCAACCATGTTCCGGAAGAAGTTTATTTAAAAGGATGTCCCTATTCCGAATGGGATATCGAAGGAATCAGTTACATCTATAATCAATATGGCTTTTTAAAAGAGTGCTGCGGCAGCGACGGCTCCCCCAAGCGTTCTGCTATTTTCAGACAAGCGGGAATAACAGCATCCGGCACGCCATTGCTTCAGGATTGTCAGAAAGAGTGGAAACTTACTTCCCAAGGAGGATTCGGTATTAACACCCCGAATTTTCAAAGTTCCTCAATTGCTCACAACAGGGGCAAAGTTATAAATCTTCTCTTTGCTGATGGCCATGTTCAGGCTTCAAATCAAAGTGAAATCGACCTGTGGTATAACAACAATGGAGAAACATGGATCGGGCGTCCTTATTCGACACACCATCACCACGATTGATTGAAACAACGGTCGCCCTCTTGTGGAAAAAATGCCGTAATATATTATATTAATACAGAGGTAATTACCAGAGTAATTCAAAAAAATTGAGATATCTGCAATTGCCTTCACCAATGAAACGACATTTTTTCAAGGGATTATTCCAGATGCTGAAAAACTTGAAGTATCCGGCAGAAAACAACTTTTCGGTCATTCCGGAAAATTTCTGCTGCTTCGATGTTCCCTTTGACTGCAACATATCCGGCAGTCAGAGGAAGTTGAATATTTCCTCGATATTCATGGTAAACTCTCCGGCCGGCTGGGCCATCAGCCGGACGGAGAACTTCCGGGAAGTTCTGCACATCGACATGTTCTTCATTCTATCCGGTTCAATTTGTTTCCAGTCAGCCTCCGGCAGCGGCAGAGCTCTATCCGGTCAGCTGCTTCTTATTCCGTCACATCTCAACCGCATAATCTTTCTGGATGAAAATTCCACTCATCTTTACATCCGGTTGAATGGTGATTTTTCCAACTTCGGCATCAACGAACTGCACTGCCGCAATTGTCTGCATATCGACGAATTTGAATCCTATATCCGGATACTGCTCAACCGCAACTCTCCGGCCGCCGGTAACCTGATTTACCGCAGCAATATTCTGGAAAACCTCATCATGCTGGTACATACGGAATTGTTCCCTGCCGGTGATCAGGATTCTCCGGAAAAGATCTCCCGGCTGCTCGATTATCTGCATAAAGAACATCCGGCTAAACTGACCGTCACCGCGACCGCCAGAAAATTCGCCATGAGTATATCAACTTTCCGGAAATTCTGCTTGCGGAATTTTCAAAAATCTCCAGGTGAATTACTCGATGATATCAGAATGTCAAAAGCCCGCGCCATGCTGATATACAGCGGACAAAGTATCGATTCCATCGCTGCGGCCTGCGGTTATGCCAACCGGTTCGCTTTTTCCAAAGCATTCACCCGCCTCAACGGCATCGCACCCGGGAAATTCAAAGAAAAATCCGGCCGGTGACAGCTTTACCGCTTGCTGAAACACTTTTCCAAATGTCCGGCATCCGGAGCTTTGGTCAGTAAACTTACCACGACAAGTGCCAAAACCGACAGCGGCAATGCATAAACAAACGGGTCAACAAACGGCCAGGGGTGGTGTGAAATCAATTCCGTTTTGCCGGTAAGCATTTCGCATATTCCCAGCATTGCCGACTCCTTGCGGTGCAAAAACAGCAACCCGAATACCGATACTCCTGTCCCAACGGCTATTCCGGCCCAGACTCCCGCCCGGGTCGCCCGTTTCCAGTACAGTGCCGCCGCATACGCCGGCAGAAATGCCGCCGCACACACTCCGAAAAATATCGCCGTTCCGCGCGCCACAATACCCGGAGGCAGTATCACAGCAAATATCAAACTCAAAACGATCCCGATGCACACCCCGATCCGGGTCAGCCACGCGCTGTCATGACCGCTGCCCAACCGGCCGCAAATATCATGCCCGATGGAACTGCCGCTGACATGAAACAGACTCGACAAAGTCGACATCGCCGCCGAAAGCATCGTCAAAGCGAAAATGTATAACACCGCCTGCGGCAACGCTTCCCGGATGAATATCGGGATTATCAGATCCGGATTTCCACCGGCCGCTTCGATCGCCAGCTGCGCTTTATTTTCCGCGATCCCCTTGTCTGTATGAAAGAAAAACACATTGCTCAAAGCCCCGATCATATAAGCTGCTCCGGCGGTACAGAGAATGAAAAATGAGCCCACCATCACCGCACGGTTCAATTCACGATCACTTTTCACCGTCATAAAGCGCACTGCCAATTGCGGTTGTGCCAATGCTCCGATACCGACCCCCAACATCAAACTTGATACCAGAGTCCACCACCATACCGAATTGAATTCCGGCATGACCGTCCACCCCCGGTGCCCCAAAGCATACTCCACCGGCAATCTTTCCGGAACCAGATAAGCCATATCGGTCAACGCCTGATGCGCTTGAGTAACACCGTCCAGACGGACATAGCACAATATCAGCAAAGTCAACATCCCGCCGACCATGATGCTGCCGATCAGAGCATCGACATACATCACCCCTTTCAAACCGCCGAAAATAACGTAAACCGCCACCACTGCAGCAAAGATAAACAACACCGGAATGTAAGGCAGATCCATAACTTCCTGCAGAAAACGCGCTCCGCTGATCAAAACCACGCTGGAATACAACGGCAGAAAACAGAAGATCACCGCCGCAATAAAAACCTTCATTTTCTCACTCTGGAATCTCCGGCCGATAAACTCCGGGAATGTCTTGGCATCCAGTGCCAGACCGATCTGACGCGTCCGCCGTCCGAACCAGATGAAAGCCACAATAATACCGAAGGCAATATTCATAAATACCAGCCACATCAAACCCATGCCGAATTCTCCGGCAATACCGCCGAAACCGACCAGAGCTGAAGTACTGATAAACGCCGCACCGTAACTCATGGCCATTGCAAAAGGATTGACCGACCTGCCGGCCAGCAGATAGTCACTGTTGTTTTTTGTCTTCCGGAACCCCCGGAATCCGAGGTAAGTTATCATCGCCGCATAGATCAGCAGCAAAATCCCCATGATCACCGAATTCGCCGCACCGGAAACAATTGAACCGAATGTCATTTTTCCTCTCCATCCTTGTTCCAGCGCAACGCCCCGTAAATGACCCCGAACAACGATGCCGCAACACTTCCCAGCACCGCACCGGTAATGTACATATCTCCCAAACCCAGCATTTTCTTCCCCCATTTCGTCCCTGAAGGGCAGTTTTTAAATGAGACAATAATTTTTGATTATGTCAATAAAAAACGGACAAAGTGTTTCACTCTGTCCGTTTTTCCCAAAACCCTGTCTTGTCCGCCGGTTTACGCTTTAACGTAATTTCCGGTACGGATGCAGGCGGTACACATCTTAACAGTTTTAACAGTGCCGCCATCATTGATTTTGACATTCTGCAAATTGACTTCAAATGTACGTTTGACATTTTTCACAACGTGCATACCGATACCGCCGGCTTTGATCGCCAAACCTTTACGGGTAATGCAGCCGCCGTTGCCTTTGGTTTTGCCGCAGATGGCACAGACTTTACTCATTTCACCGACCTCATTATGGTTAATTAAAAATTCACAAAAAAATGGTGAGTTGGCCGGGACTCGAACCCGGGACCACCGCCTTAAAAGGGCGATGCTCTACCGACTGAGCTACCAACCCACCTGGAGCATCCACTGCATCAGCGGATAACAGTCATATAAAATAACTGCAGAATGACGAAAATGCAAGCGGATTTTAAAAATTTCTTCAATTTTTTACATTTTTTCTCTCTTTAAGCTCGTTTTGCAGCTCTTCATCCGCCGCCAAAACCTGCTCGCGCTGTTTTTTCCGGAATTCTTTAAGCTTCGCCGCCAGCTCTTCATCCGCCGTTGCCAGAATACTTACAGCATAAAGTGCCGCATTTTTCGCTCCCGCTTTGCCGCAAGTCACCGCCGCCACCGGGATACCGGGAGGCATCTGCACTGTCGCCAACAGCGAATCGACCGCTTTGAACGGTTCGGAAGCCATCGGAATACCGATCACCGGCAATGTTGTGTGCGCCGCCACCACACCGCCCAGATGAGCAGCCATACCGGCAGCACAAATTATCACCTTGCAGCCTTTTGCTTCAGCTTCCGAAGCAAACCCGGCCGCTTCATGCGGTGTCCGGTGGGCGGACATTATCCGCGCGGTGAACTTCACCCCGAATTCATCCAGTACATCAAAGGCATTGCGCACGATATCCAGATCGCTCTTGCTGCCCATCAAAATCGCTACACTCATTTTCATGATCCTTTCCGATATATTTCTGTCATCTTTTCCAATATACTCCGGAAAAATCTTTTTGTCAATCCCTTTTCCGGGAAAACCGCCATTATCCGGCAGACTGCAGCATCTTTTCGGCACATTTTATCCCGTCGCAAGCCGCTGAAATGATCCCTCCGGCAGCTCCGCACCCTTCCCCGGAACAGTACAAACCCGGCAATGAACTCTGCAATGTTTCCCGGTCGCGCCATATCCGTACCGGTGAAGAAACACAGCTTTCCACTCCGACAAACTTGCCTTGACGGATAAACCCCGGGATTCTGGAATCAAAATCCTTCAATGCCGGTACCAGAGCATCATACAGCTTTTGCGGCACGATCCGGTCGATCCTCCCCGGCACGACACCGACAGCAGTTGAATTCTGACGGTTCTTCAATCCGTTTTCCCGGCGGATAAAAGCTGCCGCATCCTGCGCGGGAAAAGTATAATCCCCGCCGCCGGCAGAAAAACACTCCGTCTCCAACTTTTCCAGCAACCGGTCAATATCCGCAAGCGAACCGGATTCTTCTGGAGCGAAAGTGGAAATCAGACAGCTGTTGGCAAATTTTCCATCCCGGGCGAAACAACTCATCCCGTTGGTTATCGAATGTTTTTCCCACGCGCTGGCATTGACGATCTCGCCTCCCGGACACATGCAGAATGATGCTGTATGCCGGTGATATCTTCTGGAAACCAGATGATATTCCGCCGCCCCCAATGCTTCCGGCCGGGAGATGTGATACATTGCCCGGTCGATCAACTCCTGCGGATGCTCTATCCGGCAGCCGATCTGAAACGGCTTGAGGCTCCACTGCACACTTTCCGTCAAATTGCGAATCAGTTCCCGGCCGCCCAACCCCGGAGCCAGCAAAACAGCCGGCGCATGGAACATCTCACCGCCCGCGCTCTTTACTCCGGCGCATTTGCCGTTGACTGCATGTATTTGCGCGACATTGGTATGGAAAATAAATTTTCCTCCCAATTCTTCGATCCGTCTGCGCAAATTTGCCGCGACAGCTGTCAATCTGTCCGAACCGACATGGGCGCGCTTCTGCCAGATTATTTCCGGCGGTGCGCCGCATTCAACCATGATCTTTTTCACCCACGCCGCCCGGAAATCCCGGGTGCCGGTATACAATTTGCCGTCGGAAAATGTCCCGGCCCCGCCCTCACCGATCAAAAGATTGCTCTCCGGATCAAGAATACGGCCGCCGATGAATCTGCGGTAATCTTCCACTCTTTTTTCGACACATCCGCCCCGGTCTATGATCACCGGCTTGGTTCCGGCCATCGCCAGAACCAACGCTCCGAATATCCCCGCCGGTCCGGTGCCGACAACCAGCGGATGCAAAAGTGAACTGTGTTCCGGCCAAACCGGCATTTGAACTTTCCAGGCGGCCAACTCCTCTTCCGGAGTTTCCGGCACATCCCCGCTTATCAGCATTGTCAACAGCAGCTTCGGTGTCCCGCGCCGGGAATCAACTGAAGCAGACAAAATTTCTGCCGAAACGATCTTCCCGGCCGCGATCCCGGAATTTTGCGCGGCGATCTGAATACACCGTTCCTGCCAGTCTGCCGGCAATCCGGCAGCATCCAGCACGATATCTTTCAATAAATAAGCCATCTTTTTCACCTATCCCCGGGGATGGAATTTATGATGCACCGATGCCAACCGGCCCCGATCCACATGAGTGTAAATTTCAGTAGTCCCGATATCTGCATGGCCAAGCATCTCCTGGATCGCCCGCAGATCCGCCCCGTTGGCCAAAAGATGACTGGCAAAACTGTGACGCAGAGTGTGCGGATAGATATTTTTACTGATTCCCGCCCGGAACGCTGCCTCTTTGATCACGGCCCATACCCGTTCACGGTTCAATTTGCGCGAATGATGGGAAACAAAAAGATATGGACTTTGCGGTATCAGATAGATCAGTTCCTCCCGCGCTCCGGAAATATACCGCCGCAACATGCTCAACACGTTCCCGGCCACCGGAACCACCCGTTCTTTGGCCCCCTTGCCCTTCACCCGGAGCAAAGAGTTTTCAAAATCCACGCTTCCAACCGTCAATCCGGTCAATTCCGACACCCGCAGCCCGGAAGCATAAAGCAGATGCAGCATCACACGGTTGCGCTTTTCCAGAGCATCCCCGCCGGAAGAAAAAGCATTGAGCAGCGCATCGACCTCTGACAGCGACAGACAATCCGGCAAAATCCGCCATAATCGCGGAGAATCCATCAATACCGTCGGATCATTATCCACCAGTTTTTCAGACAGCAAATAACGGTAAAACATCTTTATCGCCGTAAGATGACGCGCAATGGAAGAACTTTCCATCCCCCGGTCGCGTAAAAAATCCAGAAAATCCAACAGCTCATCCCGATCGACAGTGCGCCAGTCGACGATCTGCCTCTCTGCCAGAAAATCCGCCAAAGCACTTAAATCTCCGGCATACGCCAGAACTGTATTCCGGCTCAATCCCCTCTCCACCGTCAGGTAACCGGTGAAATAACGGATATGATCATTCATAATCACAATTCCAGATCATCCAATGCGTTCCAGGGAGATTCCACGATCGCGGTATCCGGCAATTCACACCGGCAGGATTTTTCATTGAGATCGCATCCGCACTCCGGACACAACCCCAGACAATCCGGAGTACATAAAGGATTCATCGGCAGATTCAAGAGCAATTCCGCCCGCAATTCCTCATCGGCTTCCACGATCTCCATGCCCTCTGTCAGCTCCATAAAAAGATGAAGATTTTCCGTCTGCAAAGGAAAACTGATATCTTTAAGGCAACGCCCGCACTGACTGGCAAGCCGGACAGACAATCTGCCGGAAATCAACACACCGCCGGATACCAGGGAGGCATCAAGGTCATACTCCACCTCCCCTGCCGCCTGAAAAAGATCATCCGGAGCCAGTTCCAGAAACTCTGCCGGCAAATTTCCCTGTTTGTGTACCGGAGCTTTTTCCAGTGCCGAAACCGAAAATGAGATCACCGCTTCACCTCTGGAAAATTATCCGTATCAGCTGTAAAACGGGCCAACTTTTCTGCCACTTCGCAGAACACATCTTTTTCATTTTCAGAAAGCGTAGCCAGAAAACGCTCCATCAAACCATTCAGAGCAGATTCGCAATCCTCAAATCTTTCCCGCAGAGTATCGCCGACAAAAAGCCGCACGGCCCGCCGGTCTGCCGGATCACTTTTGCGGATGATCGCCCCCTTGCGAACCAGTGTGTCGACCATCTCGCTGGCTGCCGCCGGAGTTATCGCCAGAGTTTCCGCCAGAACTTTCAACTGCACCCCGGCTCCGGAATCCCGGTTCAACGAGTAGAGAGTATCTATTGCCCGCATCTGGCTCAACGTGTAATGGAATATTTCCGTCGGCACCTGACTGGCACAAAATTCTTTGATCCTGCGTTCTGAAAAACGCATGTTGCTCCGTAAATTACGAATTTTTTCATCTTTCATAGTTTTGCCCTTTCCCCATACAAACCCACCTGATAATAAAATAACCCTAATTATCAAAAAAATCAAGTCCCCATTACCACAAAACGGGCATTTTATTAAAATCTGCGAAAAATGATCACTGCGTTTTTTTCAAAAGTGCGGTATATTCAGCCTCCAGAATATCACACATTTTCCTCCAGTCAAACTGTTCCAGCACTTTTTTCTTGCCGTTCTGCCCCAATTTACCGGCAAGTTCCGGCTCATCCAGCACTCTTATGCTTTTCTCTGCCACCGCAGTCACATCACCGGCATCGGTCAGGAATCCGGTGACATCCTCGATTATCACTTCCGGAGTTCCATCCAGCGCGAATCCGATCGCCGGCACTCCGGCGGCCAACGCCTGAACCACAGCCCGGGGCAATCCCTCATGCAGTGACAGATGCCAGAGAAGATCCGCCTGCGCAATATACATTGCCACATCTCCCGGAGGAACCAGACCGGCAAAATGAAAGTTTTTTTCGATATTGCTCCGGCGCAAAGTCTCCTGCAATTCATCATACATCGGCCCGTCGCCGACCAGCAGAAAATGGGTTTCCGGCCGCTTTGCCAACAGCAATTCTGCCGCCGGGATAACATATTCATATCCTTTCTGGGCAAAAAGCCGCGCCACCGTAACCACCGTTTTGCATTCCGGAGGCAGCCCCAGCTTTTTCCGCAGCTGTTCACTGCGCTCCGCCCGGTCGAATGCTCCGGTATCCATCCCGCTGTAAACGACCATATATTTGTCTGCCGGAGCGACTCCGGCGGCCACACACTGATCGATCATCGCCTGGGCGACCGCATATATTTTGTCACAATAACGGGCTGCAAATCTTTCCAGAAAAATGTACAAACGGTTTTTCCACCGGCTCTGATAGGGGTGAAACGCCTGTCCATGCACCGTATGTACGACCACCGGCACTCCCGCCGCCCTCGCCGCCAGACGGCCGATGATACCGGCCTTTGAACTGTGGGTATGGACGATATCAAAACGGTTATCACGGAAAAACTTTTTCAAAGCGAAAAATGCTTTCAAATCACGCAGCGGGGAAATTTCCCGTACCAGATCAGAAAATTCATAAACCGGAAACTCTCCGTACCGGGCATTTTCCAGAAGTTTCCCCTCCCGGCCGGGAGAAAATCCGGCCGCAAGCACCACCTCGTGCCCTTTTTCCAGATGACCGCGAATGGTCAGCAAAGTGTTTTCCTGCGCACCGCCGACTATCAGCCGGGTTATAACATGACAAATTTTCAATTTTTCACCTGCCCGCTTTGAAATGCCCATTCGATCAGACTGCTGCAGAAGCGTTCCCGGTCCGCCGAACTGGGAAATCCGGTAACACATCCCAAAACTGTTCTCCCGCCGCGCCGGACTCCGAATGCCAGACAGCTGCCGGCAGCTTTAGTATAACCGGTCTTGAAACCGAATAATCCATCGACTTTTTTCCAGTACGGGCGCGCTTTCGTCGGATATTTGAGCAATCCGTTGGTCGTATATATCTCTTTGCCGTTGCTCAATTTGGCGTAACTTTCACCACAAGCATCCATGATGACCGGGTATTTCATCACCGCTTCACACAAATGCAGGATATCTCCGGCAGAAGCAAAAGAATTCACCCCCTTTTGCGGCAAACCGCTGGGACTGTTGAATTTTGCGCTTGTCAGTCCCATCTCTACGGCACGTTTATTCATCTCCCGGACAAAAACATCGCTGTTCCCGGACAATCTCTCGGACAAAAGCGTTGCCGCATCATTGGCACTGCAAATCATCATTGCCCGGATCATATCTTTTACCGTAAATTTATCTCCGGCATTGAATTTCCGGCTCTCAACAGCGGCCGCACTCCGGCTCATTTCCACCTTGCTGTCAAGTTCCAGACCGGATGCTTTGCCCAGTTTTTCAACCACCAGCAAAGCGGTCATCAACTTGGTCAGAGAAGCCACCGCCACCGGCTGAAGGGAATTTTTTTCCCATAAAACCTGACGGCTGGCCAAATCAACGATAACTGCACTTTTAGCCATCTTCGCCTGCTTTTGCAAATTCGGCGGCAATACTCCGTTTTTACCGTATTTCCAGGGGACGACTTTCTCCGGCTCCGGATTTTTTTTGGCAGCAGCAGCGGCAGCGGACCGGCCGCCGGAAAAAATCTTTTTCAGGATACTGTTGCCGGCATCAACCGTTTCTCCGGCAGTTTCACTCTTTTTTTCCCTGCTGCCGCCGTACATGCAACCATAGATCACCAGCAGGTGTATTGCACCGATAATCAGCAAAAGCAACAGAATATTACGCCAGGACATTATCGAATTCTCTCTTTATCGTACCATATATTGATCAACAAACGTTGAATATAACACTGTCTTGACAAAATTACAAGAAATATTTGCAAAAATCCTCAAAACTCTTCCCCGCGCTCCGGGCAAAATTCTGAATATTTGCCGTAAAAAAGCGTTTTCTGTCATCCCCGGCACTTGCACACTGCAGAACCGGAGTATATATTATCGGGAAGTACGATCATTGAGGAGGTATGTTTTGAAGTTTCCGGAAGCCGCTGAAGAGTTGACAGAATTTTTTAAAATGCTCCCCGGCATCGGCAGGAGAGGAGCTGAAAGAATAATTTTATCCATTCTGGACTGGCCCGATGAGCAGAAAATCGCCCTGGGCAATGCCATCGTGCAGCTCCCGGAAAAAATCGGCTGCTGTCCGGAATGCGGGGCTATATGCAGCAAAGACAGCTTATGCGACATCTGCGCCGATCCGCGACGGGACAACTCCACGATATGCGTGGTGGAAAATATGCCGCAGCTTTTTGCAGTGGAAAAGGGGAACTATTTCCGGGGCAAATATCTGATCCTCGGCGGCAGACTCTCACCGCTGGACGGGGAGGACGGCTCTTCATTGAATCTGGAACTTCTGCGCCGGAAAGCGGCAAATCCGGAAACGGCAGAGGTCATCCTGGCTTTGAGTTCTGACGTGGAAGGTCGCGCCACCGCAGCATATCTGACGGAATTGCTGGCCGATCTGCCGGTGAAACTGACCCGTCCGGCCCTCGGACTGCCGGCCGGAGCCAACCTCTCATACGCCGATGGAGCGACCATTGCCGCAGCTTTCAGCAACCGGCTGGATGTGGATTAAGCGGCATGGAACGGTCAGGCCGGAGCGCGGACAAAAAATTTGCAATCTGATTTTCATGGGGGGATAATGGAACAACTGGAGCAACTGGTTTCTGCGGTGAACCGCAGTTTATCAGATTACGTATTATTTTTTCTTCTGGCCGGCACCGGAATATTTTTCACCATCCGCACGCGTTTTATCCAGGTGCGCTGTTTCGGTGAAGGCTGGAAAGAGGTTTTTCACAAATTCTCTCTGCACGGAGCGAAAAGCAGCGGAGGCTTGAGTTCGTTTCAAGCTCTTTCAACTGCAGTTGCGGCGCAAGTGGGGACCGGTAATATCGTCGGAGCCGCCGGAGCGATCATTACCGGCGGGCCGGGAGCGATTTTCTGGATGTGGGTGATCGCTTTTTTCGGCATGGCCACCATCTATGCCGAAGCGGTACTTGCCCAGGAAACGCGTGAAACTGCTCCGGATGGCACTGTTCACGGCGGACCGGTCTACTACATAATCCGGGCATTCCCCAACCGGTTCGGGAAATTTCTTGCCCTCTTTTTCGCGGTGGCGACGATCACAGCGTTAGGTTTTATGGGCTGCATGGTGCAAGCCAATTCCATCGGAGAAAGCTGCCGGGATGCTCTCGGAGTACCGGCATGGATCATCGGAATGATCATCGTTCTGCTGTCATGGATGATCTTTTCCGGCGGAACAAAACGCATCGCCAGGGTCACAGAAAAACTGGTTCCGCTCATGGCGGGGATATACATCCTCGGCGGATTGATCATTCTGGCGATCAGATACCGATATCTGCCGGAAACCTTTCACTGCATCTTTTATTACGCTTTTGCGCCGGATGCCCTGCTCGGCGGTTCGCTCGGCTATGCGCTGAAAACAGCAGTAAGTCAAGGGGTCAAGCGCGGACTGTTTTCCAATGAAGCGGGCATGGGGTCCACGCCTCATGCCCATGCGGTTGCCGAAGTTTCTTCTCCGCACAAGCAGGGATGCGTTGCCATGATCGGAGTTTTTATCGACACGGCAGTAGTATTGACCATGACAGCTCTTATCGTGATCTCCACGCTATATACCGGCGATGGCCCGCTGGCCGGAACCGGAGGAGAAAGTTATCTGGCGGCACTGGCAGCACACGATTTGACCAAAACCAATTTAGTTCAGCATGCAGCAGCTTCGGTATCAACAGTTGCCATTGGAAATATTTTTATTGCAGTCTGTTTGCTTTTCTTCGCCTTTTCGACGATCATCAGTTGGAACTTTTTCGGCAAGATAAACTTTCATTATCTTTTCGGAAAAAAATTTATTTTCATCTACACCCTGCTTTCACTCTTTTTCATCTTTGCCGGCACTCTGATAAAAAATGATCTGGCCTGGGAACTGCAGGATATGTTCAATCAATTGATGGTCCTGCCCAACGTGCTGGCTCTTATCACGCTTTCCGGAGCAGTTGTCCGGCACGCCCGGAAGCATTGATCATCTCTCCGGAATATCATTCCCCGGAAAGGCCGCTGAATTTGAAAAAATCCATATCTTTTGTGTTTTTTTAACGTTGAAAAAAAGCTGTTTGCATGCTATATTAATTGTTAATTTCGGTTTTTTTCACAAAGCGGCAAAATCTGCCGGTTGTGAAATCAAAAAAATATACTTTTTTGTCAAAACATAAATAAAAAGAAAGGAAGAGATGATGACAAAGATGCTCAATCAACCTCCGACTGCCAATGCCAAGTTGATCGCATGGGTCAACAGCTGGGTCGAAATCTGCGAACCCGATGCCGTTTACTGGTGCGATGGTTCCAAAGCCGAATATGACCGCCTCTGCAATGAGATGGTTGAATCCGGTCTGGCCACCCGCCTCAACCCGGTCAAACGTCCCAACAGCCTGCTTTTCCGTTCCGATCCCTCTGACGTGGCCCGCGTTGAAGCGCGCACCTTCATTGCTTCAGAGAAAAAAGAAGATGCCGGTCCGACCAACAACTGGATCGATCCCAAAGAACTCAAAACCACCATGCTCGGCCTTTACAAAGGTTGTATGCACGGCAGAACCATGTATATCATCCCGTTCAGCATGGGTCCGGTCGGTTCTCCTATTGCTAAAATCGGTATTGAGATCACCGATTCCGCTTACGTTGTGATCAACATGCATGTGATGACCCGCGTCGGCACCAAAGTGCTGGATGTGCTGGGCAACGGCGAATTTGTCCCCTGCGTCCACTCCGTCGGCAAACCGCTGGCCGCCGGTGAATCCGATAACGGCATCTGGCCCTGCGCTCCGTTGGATCAGAAATATATTGCCCACTTCCCCGAAACCCGCGAGATCTGGTCATACGGTTCCGGTTACGGCGGCAACGCTCTGCTGGGCAAAAAATGTCTGGCCCTGCGCATTGCTTCGGTCCAGGCCCGCGATGAAGGCTGGCTGGCTGAACACATGCTTATTCTGAAGCTGACCAACCCGCAGGGTGAAAGCAAATATGTCACCGGCGCATTCCCGTCAGCTTGCGGAAAAACCAACCTGGCGATGCTCATCCCGACCCTGCCCGGCTGGAAAGTCGAAACCATCGGCGATGATATTTCATGGATGAAGTTTGATGAAGCCGGTCAGCTCCGCGCCATCAATCCGGAAGCCGGATTTTTCGGCGTTGCTCCGGGAACCAGCATGAAATCCAACCCCAACGCCATGCTCTCCTGCGCAAAGGATACCATCTTTACCAACGTTGCTCTCACCGATGACGGCGATGTCTGGTGGGAAGGCATCGGCACCCCTGCTCCGGCTCACCTGATCGACTGGAAAGGCAATGATTGGACTCCGGATATGGTCGATGCCGATGGCAAACCGGTCAAAGCTGCTCACCCGAATGCCCGTTTCACCGCCTGTGCTTCCAACTGCCCGGCGATCGCTCCGGAGTGGGAAGACCCTGCCGGTGTTCCGATCAGTGCATTCCTTTTCGGCGGCCGCCGTCCGACCACCCTGCCGCTGGTCTATCAGGCCAAAGATTGGGAACACGGTGTATTCATCGGTTCCACCGTCGGTTCTGAAGTCACCGCTGCCGCGCTGGATGTGAAAGCCGGTACCGTCCGTCGTGACCCATTCGCCATGCTGCCCTTCTGCGGTTATCACATGGGCGATTACTTCAAACACTGGCTGGAGATCGGCAAAAAAGGCGAAGCCAAAGGCAATTTGCCCAAAATCTTCTGTGTCAACTGGTTCCGCAAGAGTGCCGAAGGCAAATTCATGTGGCCGGGCTTTGGTGACAACAGCCGTGTGCTGGCCTGGGTATTTGCCCGCTGCGCCGGTACCGGAAATGCCAAAGAGACCGAAATCGGTTTCCTGCCGACCACCGATGCCATCGACATCAAAGGATTGGAAGGTGAAGTTTCCGCCGCCGATCTGGAAGAACTGCTTAAAGTCGATGTCGCCGGTTGGAAGAATGAATTGGCGATGATCAAAGAACATTACGCCAAATTCGGCGACCGTCTCCCGCAGGAGCTGGTCAAACAGCTTGAAGCTCTCGAAGCCCGTCTGGCATAAGAGTTCTGCAAACAAAACCGCAAACGGACATCCGGTTTTTTCCGGGTGTCCGTTTTTATTTTACCTGAAGCTGCTGCAACGGAGAAATTTTGCAGATTTTATCACTGAAAAAATCAAATTCTTTGGCATTTTCCCGCCGGAGATGCTATTTTATGTAAAAACATGTTCTTCGCCTTCCGGAGGAGGTATTATGAAAATAAAAGGTGCAATTTTTGATTTGGATGGTACGCTGCTGGACAGCATGGGAATATGGAGCAATTTATGCAGTGATTTTCTTCACAAATACGGCATCACTGAACCGGTGAGTCTCGAAAATAAACTGCAGGTGCTTTCCATCCGCAATGCTCTTGACTATATCCTGAAACTTTACCCGGCCATCGGGATCGATCTGGATACTGCATGGCAGGAAACGATGGCCAAAGTTGCATCTTTTTACCGGGATGAAGTTGAATTGCGGCCGGGGATCAAAACGATATTAGATGAACTTGCCGTCAACGATATCCCTGCCGGGATCATTACTGCCACTGAAACGGAATTGGTTCTTCAGGCATTGCAGAAAGTGGGATTGCAGGATTATTTCACTGCCGGGATAATAAGTTGCGCCGAATTGCAGACATCCAAACGCAAACCGGATGTTTTTTTCTCAATGGCAGAAAAATTTTCCGCCCGGGCAGAAGAGGTCATCGTTTTTGAGGATGCTCTCTATGCAGCTTCAACCGCAAAAAATGCCGGATTCATCGTCGCGGCGGTTTATGATCCCAGCGAAAAGAATCCGGCTCAACTGCAAAATATCGCCGACTCGTACTGCTTGAGTTGGGAAGATTTCCCCCTCTCACTCCTGCACAGGCATCAGTGAAGCAATCCGGTTGCATTTAGCAGCACGATCAGCAGAAACGGAATAACTATCACGACCATGCAGAAGCGGTAAACAAATTCCCGATGCCAGGGACAGTCTGAACTTTTTATACTGTCGCAGAATTTTTTAAGCCCGATAACCGTTATCACCAGCAATGTGGTGAAAACAGCTCCGATAGGCATCAGAATACTGTTGCTGATAAAATCCAGACTGTCAAGTATATCCATATTTTCACCGCCTTTGAAAAACACCAGCGGACGGATATGTTTCCAAATGCTGTACCCCAAAACAGTCACGGCCCCGATAACAGCAACTTCGATCAAGTTAAAGAAAAGAGCTTTGCTGCGGGAAAGTTTCAATTCCTGCATAAGCGTATGCACATTGGTTTCCAACAGGGAAACCGCACTGGTTGCAGCGGCAAACAACACCAGTATAAAGAATACCAAGCCAACGATCTGTCCTCCGGGGAAACTGCCGAAAACCTGCGGCATTATGACAAAAATCAATCCCGGTCCGGCATTGCCGGCAGCTTCTTCTCCGCCGAAAGCCACTACCGCCGGAATTATCATCAATCCGGCCAGAAATGACACCGCTGTATCAAACAATTCCACATGATTCACACTGGATACCAGATCATCCTGCGGACGCATATATGAACCGTAAGTGATCATGATCCCCATCGCAATGGAAAGTGAAAAGAATAATTGCCCCATCGCTTCAACAACGGTCATATAGCTGAATTTCTGCAGATCCGGCATCAGATAATACTTCAAACCGGCTCCGGCCCCCGGCAGAAACATGCAATAAATACAAATGCCGATGATCAGCAGGATCAACGTCGGCATCAAAACCTTGTTGAAGCGTTCTATGCCCTTTTCCACACCGAAGCAGACCACCGCCGCAGTGATCAGCACAAATACCAGAAAAAAGATCAGCGGTTCACCGGTGGATGAGATAAAACCGGTAAAATAATCCGCCGAACTCTCCGGTGTCCCGAAATCCGCCACCGGTGTCGTTGCAAATGCAAACATATATTTGGTCACCCAACCGCCGATCACACAGTAATACGGCAGTATTATCAGCGGCACCAGCGCATTGATCCATCCTCCCGGAGAGATGATCCGCCCCCAGAACCCCTTCCCGGCACAAAGATCCCGGAATGCTCCGATCGGACTTTTTCCGGTCATGCGGCCAATATTATTTTCCGATATCAGCAATGCATAACCGAAAGTCAACATCAAAACCAGATAGGTCAACAGAAAAATTCCGCCGCCATATTTAGCCGTAAGATACGGGAAACGCCAAATATTGCCCAGCCCGACAGCAGACCCGGCCGCCGCCAGAACAAATCCCAAACGGCTGGAAAAACCTTCCTTTTTCATCAGATACCTTTCACAACTTTTTATCCATCAAACGCAGAATCCCCTCCAGCAAAGTTGCCGGATGCGGCGGACACCCCGGAACATAAAGATCCGGCTTCAATATCTTTTCAACTCCATCATGAACCACCGCTGATCCGGCATAGATCCCGCCGGATACTGCACAAGTACCGCAGGCGATAACCCAAACCGGCCGGGGGGCGGCATCGTAACTCTTTTTCAGAGCCAGCAGCATATTGTCGCTTACCGGTCCGGTGACCAGAATACAATCGGCATGCCGGGGGGAAGCGACCACCTGTATCCCGAAACGCCCCATATCCCATGCCAGAGTATTCAATACATTGAAATCCAGTTCACACGCCGCACATCCTCCGGCGGAAACCTGACGGATTTTGAGCGAATTACCGCAGAATTTCAAAAATTTCCGGTCCGTCGGCCGCTGCGGCATATAAGCCGTACCATCGGCGATCAGCGCATCACGCTCCATTGCCGCCAGACGGTATTCGCGGCTCATCGTCACTGCCGCTTCCGGACAATTTCCGGCGCACTTGCCGCAAAAAATACATTTGCCGGTGTCGATACTTAAATTGCGGCCAACCTCACGCACAGCTCCGGTCGGACAAATATCCCGGCATTTGCCGCAGGAGCTGCATTTTTCCGGGAAAACTTCCGGACGGCCGGCAAAATTTTCCGGCAACTGCGGCGGTACATACGGGAATTTCCCGGTACGATATCCCTGAAACAATCTGGCTTTAAGTGAATTCCACATAATTTACCCTCCTCAAAGATCATGACCGCAGTAAGAGAGATTGAAGCTCTTGTTGCAGATGGGAAAGTGAGCTATCTCTTCATTGCGCAACGCCATCGCCAATCCTTCCCAGTTATGCATGGATGGATCGGTTATTTTCACACACTGAAACTTACCGCAACTGTCGGTCAAGGCCACATGGCAAAGTTCTCCACGCCATGCCTCGATCACCGAAACAGCGATCGCACCAGGAGTCAAATCCGGAATTTCCTCCCCTCCGGGCGGAAGTTCGATACCCTGACGGCAACGGTCAAAAGCGGAAAAAAGGAACTCATGCGACCTTTTCAATTCCTCATACCGCACCCGGGCCCGGGACAGGACGTCCCCGGAAAAACTTTTATCATAAACCGGAACCACCTTTACCGCTCCATCCGGCGGCAGATCTTCCCGGATATCGATTTTCAATCCGCATGCCCGGGCGGCAACACCCACCAGCCCCAGTTCCACTGCACTCTGCCGGTCAACAGTTCCGGTATTCTCCAGACGGTCAAGTACAGTCGGAGAGTTGAACATCAATTCCAAAGCGTTCCACAACTCTCCGGAAACCCGTTCCAGCCACTCCCGCATCCGGGTGACCTTTTCGCAACTTACCGCGTAACGGCAGCTGCCGGGAATTATGAAATTCCGCCCGAACCGGTTACCGCACAGCATGGCACTCATATTGAGATATTCTCCCCGGATACGGCCGCAGAAACTGGCCGTCGGCAAGAATGCCACATCACCGGCCAACGCGCCCAAATCGCCGATATGATTGGCACAACGCTCCAATTCCAGAGCGATCTGCCGCAGAATATTTGTCTCTTCAGTCACCGGCGGAAGTGCGCCGAGCGACTCAATTATCCGGCAGTAGTTCCACGCCGCCGCAATGGAACTGTCTCCGGCGGCAGTTTCGATCAGATGTATGGAACGCTTATCCGGCCCGGAAGCCAGAAGTTTTTCCACCCCCCGATGCTGATATCCCAGAGATATCTCAAGCGAATAAACCGTTTCGCCCATACATTCAAACCGGAAGTGTCCCGGTTCGATCACCCCGGCGTGAACCGGGCCGACAGCAACCTCATGCACCTCTTTTCCATGCATCCCGAAAAATTCCATCTCCCCGACATTTCCTCCGGGGAAACGCAGCGGTTTCAAGTTGGGGTGACCAAGCGGGATGATCCGGCAACTTTCATAAATATCCCGTTCAAAACGGTTGAATCCGGCATGGTGAACAGTCAGCGACTGATACTCTTTGCCGATCAATCCCCGGAATATCCGCAAACCATGCTGCTCCGGATCAGCCAGTACCGCTACCAGAATATTTTGTTCCGTTCCGCTTTTGGGAACCGCAAAAAAAGCAGATATCCGGCACTTGTCTTCCAGTATCGCCTGCAAACAGGCGGTGGAAAATTTGGTTTCGTGCAGCAGCGGTATGGCATCGAAGCTCGCAGCGCAACCATTTTTCAAAAACAGAAAATTCTTTTCCATGATCACATCATCCTTTGATTATCCACGCCGTACCGATGGCGATACCGAGTGCTGTCACCAACATCATCGCCGCCGCCGGAACCACTGCAAGCCGGTCAGTTTCCGGGTCCGGTTCCGTTTTTTTATCCTCCGGAGAAGTCATTTGCAGCATGCTCCGGGACATCGCGCAGAATATCACCAGCAACAGCAGTAAAATCGCCGCTCCGGGCAAGATCCCGGCTCCCGTCACCAGTACCAATTCCGTAAAAAACAGCGGCGACGGCGGCGTACCGCAGATCAGCAGCATCCCGCAGATCCACAACATCCCGTTGCGCGGCAACCGGTCGGATAAACCACGCACATCCAGAATATTCCGGGTATTATAACTCAACAGAATATTTCCGGCCACCAGGAACAGAGCCATTTTAGTCAACGAATGCGAAACCACATGGAGCATACCGTAATCAGTCAGACCGTATGCCGTAAACAGCGCGATCAATCCCATGTGTTCCACACTGGAATAAGCCAGCATCCGCTTGAAATCTTTCTGATTTATGATAAAAAACACCGCGACGGCCAGCGAGAAAAATCCAAAGAACTTCAAATATCCGGCGCAAAAATCCTGCAATTGACCGGGAATTATCTGACAGAGCCGGAGAATCGCCAGAAATGCACAATTGAGCAGACTGCCGGAAAGCAGTGCCGAAACCGGAGCCGGGGCTTCGCTGTGAGCATCCGGTAGCCACGAATGAAACGGAGCAAGTCCCATTTTCAGCGCATAACCGGCAAAAAACAACACAAATCCGATCTTGAACCAGAGAATATTCACCGAACCGGAATTTATCAACTCCTTTACCGCTGCAAATCCCAAATCACAGTGAGGATCGCTCAACGCCGCCGCAATGATCATGGTTCCGAAAAGAGCCAGACCGATTCCGACAGAGCAGATCAGAAGATACTTCCACATTGCCTCCAGCGAACCTTTGCTTTTATGGAAATTTATCAGCGGCGCACTGGCCAAAGTGGTCGCCTCAACTGCCACCCACAGCATTCCGAAATCCCGGGCCAGAGCCGTTAATGTCATGGTCATCAGAAAAATCTGCAGCAATGATGCAAAAGTGTAACTCTTTATCCCGCTGTGACCACCGGATTTTTTCATATCCTGCGGCAGCCAGAAATTCAAATGCAAAGCGGTAAATAAAAACAATACACTGGTCACCGTCAGAATTATCAATCCATCCCTGTCGGCAGCCAAAGTCAATGTCCCGGTAATATGCAGCGGCGAACCATACGGAACCAACAATCCGCACAATACCGTGTGGATAACTGCGGTGATATTCAACACGATCTTGCTGAATCTGCCGCTTTTACCAAACCATGCCGCCAGCGCACCAGCCAGCGGAATTAAAATCAATCCGGCGATAATCATCTTTGCACCTCCCTGCCGGTGGATATATCATCCAGTTGGTTGAGCCGGTCCGCGTCGATATGGGAAAATTCCCGGCTGATCTGAAAAACTGTTATCCCCATAATAAATACCAGAACCAATACGTCAAGCAATATCCCCAGTTCCACGATCACCGGGTGTTCACGCATCACAGCCGCTCCGAAAAGAGTTATACCGTTTTCAAAAACCAGAAAACCGATAACTTGAGTAAGAGCCTTTTTCCGGGCAATGATCAGAAACAGTCCGGTCATAACCGTTGTAAATGCCGCCGGAATGGCGATCCCCGCCAGAGCAGATGCTCCGGATGGCAGCTGTAAAATCCGGCCGAGATAAAAACTGCAAAGAGCCATCAGCAACACCGCCGCTGCCGAAAAAGAATAACCGACGATCGGTTCAAGCTCCCGTTTCACCCCGGCCTTTTTCATCGCCAGCAGCAGCAACAGCGGCAGCAGAACGCCTTTCAGCGTCAGATTGATGACCGCCATTGTCCAATTCCCCCCGGCACCGGACATCCCGGCCAGTGACAACGGCAATATCCCCAGAATGATCCCCTGCAATGCCACCAGACGTATACAGTGCAGCAGCCGGCTGGAAACAGCCAGCATCAGACAGCTGGTCATAAACAGGGCCAGCAGCAGTTCGTTAAATTGGATCATTGCACACCTCCTGTGATGAAATAGATGCAAAAAAGTATCGCCAACACCGGCAATACCGCCGCCGCAATCAATAACGGCGGCACTTTCAAAAATCGGTAACGCGCCATTGATGACTCAACGATGCCGATCAACACCATGATACCGATGGTTCCGGCAAGATAAACTGCAATTTCATAATACCACGCCATGATTCCCGGCGGGATCAGCATCGCCGTAATAAAACCGGCAAATATCCAGAGTTTCAACGCCGAAGCATAAAGTATCGCCGCCAGATCCGGCCCGGCATAATCAAGAATCATCGCTTCATGGATCATGGTCAATTCCAGATGAGTTTCCGGATCATCAAACGGGACCCGGCAATTTTCTGCCAGCGCGACCAGAAACATCGCTGTCGCCGCCAGCAGTACCGGAGTCAGAGTCATCCACGAATCAACTCCGCCGCCGCAAAGCATACCGTAAAGATCGACCCGGCCGGAAAAAATCACCAGAAAGGTCAATACGGCAAAAATCGCCGCTTCGGCCAGAGCGGAAAAGAAGAGTTCACGGCTGCTTCCCATCCCCTCAAAACTGGAAGCCGTATCCAGTGCCGCCAGCACCATCAGCATCCGGGCACTGCCCAGCAGATAAAAGAACATTATCGCATCCCCGGTAAAACTCAACACCGGACAAACTCCCGGCACCGGAAGCAGGATCAGCGCAACAACCGTGAAACCGAGTATCACCGCAGGAGCGATCCGGATGATCCCGCCGGATGAAGAAGAAACTACACACTCCTTTTTCACCAGCTTGCTCAAATCAAAATAGAGTTGGGTGACACGCGGCCCGCGCCGACCGGCAAAAAATGCTTTCACTTTGTTGATTATTCCCGGCAGCAGGGGAGCCAGCACAATGGCAAGTATGACAACAAATATGTGGTAAAGTAAGTTTTGCATGATTCAAGCCCCCCGGATCACTGAATATATCAACATACCGATCAGCGCAATAACTGCAGCCAGCAGATAAAAGTGCAAACTGCCGGATTGCAGAAAGTGGATGCGGTCAGCCACTTTGCCGAGCCACCGGAAAATTTTGGTCCAGAATCCGGATAAAACTGTATCGTCAACCGTTTCAGAAAAATCCGCTTTATCCGGAAAAATCCCCGACGGCGGAGAAATTTTTCTTGCCGGACGGATAATGGCACGGAAAAAATCCACCGGATTCTGTGATAACGACGTCCCGGTATACTCCATTTTTGCATCCGGTTTGGCATATCCGCAATCCCAGGTGGGCGAAATCCTTTCGCCGTGACCGGCAGTTATCCGGCTCCGGATGATGAATATCACCGCTGCAGCAACGGTTGACACGGCACACAGTATCACCACCGCCACTACTCTGGCGGCCAGAGATTCAATGATTTCCGGGTAAGACGGAAAAATATTCTGTCCGGCATAAGCAATTGCCTCCGGAATCAGAAAAAGCCAGAAACAGTTGAGAACCGGCAGGATGATTACCGGAACCGTCATCGTACCATCGACCTCCCGGGCCCGGGCGGCTCCATCACTGCGGGGTTCACCGCAGAAAACGATCCCGGCCGCTTTTCCCAATGCCACTGCCGCCAGACCGCCGGTCAGAGCGAGGATCACCAGTATCGCTCCGGAAAGCCAGACCACCGCCGTCGTACAACTGCACAATCCGGCAAATGCGGCCAAATAAATAAGAAATTCTCCGGCAAATCCGGCAAAAGGCGGTAAGCCGCAGAGCGCGACAGCCTGTATAATAAAAGCACTCCCGGTCAACGGCATCCTTTTCAGCAATCCGCCGCATTCGTCCATATTCAGCGTCCCGGCAGCTTTGTACACCGATCCGGCCGCCAGAAAAAGACCGCCTTTAAGCATCGCATGGTTGAATAAATGTATCCCGAATCCGGTAAAGCCGCAAATCATCATCTCCGGAATGCCGTAAGCTGCTCCCAGAAATCCCAATCCGGCGGCACAGCTCAAAAGCCCCATGTTTTCAATACTGGAGTAAGCCAGCAGCTTCTTTATATTGCTTTGAGCCAAAGCAAAAATTATTCCGGTAACAGCGGCCAGCACCCCAATAACCGCCAGCACCCACCCGTACAGCATGTGATTGCCATCCGGCAGAGTACCATAAGTAAAAAGTCCGAAAAAGCCCAATTCGATCATTGCTCCGGACATCAATGCTGATACCGGGGCCGGAGCCGCCGGATGCGCTTCCGGCAGCCAGACATGCAGCAGTGGAAAACCGATTTTCAAACCGAATCCTGCCAACCCGAGAATAAACATCCAAACCGGGGTGTGCTGAAAAAAGAAAAGCATTATCAGCAGTGCCGCACCGGCGTGACACGCCATCATATAGATCCATCCAGCCCGCAAAGCTCCGGGGGTGCGCCGGTCAAAAATAACCAGAGCAAAACTCGCCGCACCCATTATCTCCCAGGCCAGCAGAAAAGTCAGTGCGCCGGTCGATTGAGTGACCCATATCATTGCCGCTGCGGTCAAATTGAACAGACACCAGTAACTGCCGCTGCGTTCACTGCCGTGTCCGGCAAGATAACCGATCGAATGGATCCCGGCCGTCAAAGCCAAAAGCAGCACCGGCAGCAGAAAAAGCCGGTTTACAGAAAAATCCATCCCGGCAAACCATTGAGTTCCAAGAATTACCAATCCGGCCAAAGCACTGCCGCAGAGCGTTCCTGCTCCGACTGCCGTTGCGGCTTTTGTTTTCCACTGCAGCGCAAATGCCGCCAACGCACCGGCTGCCATCACAGCCGCCGGCAAAAGAAGAATATTCACGTTACGATCCCTTACTGTTTTACTGTCGTTAGTGTATTGACTTATAATATACTGCAAAAAAACGTTTTTTTCAATCGTTTCAGCACTGAAACGGATGATATGTGAGATTTTTTACCCCGATTCAAATAATATTCCGGAAAAACCGCCAAATCCATAAAATATTATGCCGCCGGGATACGTTATTTCGAATAAGCATATTCAGAAATAAAATCATGCATCAACAAGGGGGCTTTTATAAAAATGAAAAATGCGTTGAAACTTTTGGTACCGTTTGCTGTTGTCATCATCATTGCCAGCGGTTCATGGTGGGGATATAAAACTTTTTTCCGGGATAAAACCATAATTTCATATAAAACCGAACAGGTTTTGAAGGAAGATATCACCAGTTCGATCAGTGCTTCCGGAACAGTTGAACCGGAAGAGCTGATAAATGTCGGTGCCCAGGTTTCCGGAAAAATCATGTCTTTCGGCAAAGACACTGACGGAAACACAGTGGATTACTGTTCTTACGTGAAGGCCGGTTCGCTTCTCGCCCAGATCGACGATGTGCTGTATGCCGCCGCCCTCCGGGAGGCCAAGGCCCAGAAACTGCAGGCGGAAGCAGCAATAACCTCTTCCCGGGCTTCCATCCGGCAGGCGGAAGCTAAACTCAACCTCGCCGCGATCAACTGGAAGCGCGCCCAGGAACTTTTCAACAAAAAAGCCATGTCCAAGAGCGAATACGATTCGGCTGAAGCCGCATATATTTCCGCGCAGGCAGATTCAGCCGCCGCCAGATCCGATCTGGAACGTTCAAATGCCCAGCTCGCCATCGCCGAAGCATCTTTGATCAAGGCCCAGCGCAATATGGATTACTGCGCGATCACCGCACCGGTCGACGGAATCGTTATTGACCGCCGGGTAAGTTTGGGACAAACGGTCGTTTCCAGCATGAGCGCATCCAGCATCTTCCTTATTGCCAAAGATTTGAAAAAAATGGAAGTTTGGGTATCCGTAAACGAAGCAGATATCGGTCACATCAAACCGGGTATGACTGCAGAATTCACCATCGACACCTTCCCCGGCAGCATTTTCACAGGTACGGTCAAAAAAGTCAGACTCAATGCCACCATGTCACAGAACGTAGTGACCTACATTGTGGAAGTCACCACCGACAATTCCGACGGCAAACTCATTCCTTACCTGACCGCCAATGTCAAATTCATCCGTGACCGCCGCAAAAATGTTCTGACGGTTTCCAATGCAGCACTCCGCTTTCAGCCGGATGAAAACCTGATCGCACCGGAATTCCGTGACCGGGATTTTCCGTCTGATACCCGGGTGGTATATGTTAAAGACGGTGAATTTCTCCGCCCGGTCGAAGTCAAAACCGGATTGACCGCCGCCGGACGGATCGAACTGATCGATCCGCCATTTGCAGAAGGTGATGAAATCGTTTTCGGGGCCACCGAAATTTCCGCAGAAAAGAGCAAGGGCGACAAAAGCAAAGCCAGTCCTTTCATGCCAAAACCTGACAACAGCAAAGTTCGCGGCGGCGGTTCAGCAGCCAACCGCGCCCGGGCCCGGCAATCCGGAAAGTGAGGGAATGGTCATGGCTTTGATCGAATTGCACGATATTACTAAAAATTACCCGCTCGGGGAACTTTCCATCCAGGTGCTGAAAGGAGTTTCCCTCTCCATTGAACAGGGCGAATATGTCGCTTTGATGGGGGCTTCAGGCTCCGGGAAAAGTACTTTGATGAATATTCTCGGCTGTCTTGACCGGCCGTCTTCCGGGGATTACTTCCTTGACGGTCAGGAACTCGGCCGCGCTTCCGGAGATGAAAGGGCAAAAGTGAGAAACCGTAAGATCGGTTTTGTCTTTCAAAGCTTCAATCTTCTCCCCCGGACTTCTGCTTTGGAAAATGTGATCATGCCGCTGGCCTATACATCCAATTTGAGTTCAGCTGAAAAGAAACGGCGCGGTCTGGCTGCCCTGAAAGAGGTCGGTATCGCCGACCGGGCCGGACATCATCCGTCACAGCTTTCCGGTGGACAGCAGCAGCGTGTGGCCATTGCCCGGGCTCTGATCAACCGGCCGCCGGTAATATTCGCTGATGAACCGACCGGAAACCTTGATTCCAAAACCAGTGTGGAGGTGATGGATATGTTCAAAAAGCTCAATTCCGAAGGCATTACGGTAATTCTGGTCACCCACTCTCAAGCCATTGCCAAATTCGCCAAACGTACCATTTGCATGAGCGATGGTCAAATCGTTTCCGGCCTTTTTGAAGGAGGCGTTTCCCAATGAGATTTCTGTCTACAGTATTAATGGCATTGCGTTCTCTTTTGCGCAACCCCACCCGGACTTTACTCACCATGCTCGGCATCATAATCGGTATCGCTGCCGTGATCGCCATGATGGAGATCGGTGCCGGTTCATCTGCCAGTATCCGGGACACCATTGAACAGATGGGAGCCGGTTCCGGCGTGGTCTATCCCGGCGTGCGGCGGGTCGCCGGTATTAAAGTCGGAGTCAACACCTGGACCCGTCTGCTGCCGGCTGACGCAGAAGCCATTTTGCAGGAGTGTCCGCATGTTTCACTGGTCTCTCCGGTGGTCGGTTCCAGTTCAGCCCAGGCGATTTTCGGTTCGGAAAACTGGATTCCCGCCCAGATGTACGGAGTGGCTCCATCCTATTTCAGCATCCGGGATTGGCAGCTTGAAGAAGGACGCTTTTTCTCCGAACGAGAAGTCGGTACCAACGCCCGGGTCTGCCTGGTCGGCTCAACGATCGTAAAAGAACTTTTCGGCGGTGCTTCGCCGGTGGATAATGAAATGAGGATCAACAACACGACCTTCCGGATCATCGGAGTATTGAAAAGTAAAGGTTCCAATATGATGGGGCAGGATGAAGATGATGTGATCCTTATCCCCTGGACAACGATGCGGATGCGTATTACCGGCCTGCGTAACGGTTCAGCAACCAGTACCACCAGTTCATTGGCCAGCAAACCGGGTGCGATATTTCCGGTTTCCGGTGTGGCTCTGTATCCGGAACAGGATTCTGCTTTGCGCAGTGACAAATTGGTGATCCCGAAATTCACCTATGTCGATCAAATCGCATTTTCAGCCATCGCTCCGGAAAAAATGAATGATGCCATCGCCGAAATCACTGCTGTTTTGCGGGAACGTCATCAACTCGTCGCCGCCCAGGATGATGATTTCCGGATACGCAGTGCCGCTGATTTTATGAAAATGATGGATAAAACCACATCTCTGATGAATAACCTGTTGCTGGGAGTTGCTCTGCTTTCACTCCTGGTCGGCGGCGTGGGAATTATGAATATCATGCTTGTTTCAGTCACCGAACGCACCAGAGAAATCGGATTGCGCATGGCCGTTGGCGCGCGCAGTAAAGATATTCTGAAACAGTTTCTTATCGAATCCGTCGTCATGTGTCTGGTCGGTGGTATAATCGGCATCCTCGTCGGTCACGGCGTTTCTCTTTTCATAGAAAGCCAACTGCATTGGCCGATAGAAAGCAGTCCGGGAGCCGTTATTGCAGCGTTTGCCGTATCAGCCAGTATCGGCATGGTATTCGGATTCTATCCGGCTTGGAAAGCCTCACAGCTCGATCCGATTGAAGCCCTCCGTTACGAATAATTTGGCGGCAAACGGCGGCAAACGTGCCGCTGCGGTAAGCGCGCCTTCGCTTCGCTGGGCGGCGGCAAACGTGCCGCTGCAATTAAGCGCGCCTTCGCTTCGCTGGGCGCGGGCGGGGTGTTTTACAGACTGCAAGCGTTTGTTTACAGACGTGTGACCACCCCTGTCCGTTATTGTCTGTTTTGTCCGTTTTGTCCGTTACGGTCGATCCACCAACCACGACTGCACTCACCACGTTTGTTTGCAAACATACGTCGCCACCATCATCCAATCCGGACATAAAAAAACCACCAACATGTGCGAATATGTTGGTGGTAAGAAAAATTCCCGGCATCGTGCTACTCTCCCATAGTCAAATTTACAGTACCATCGCCGCTGGAGCCCTTAACTATCGTGTTCGGGAAGGGAACGAGTGTTTTTGCTCCGCTATGGACACCGGAAAATATAAAACAAAGATTAAGTCTTTCAGAAAATTATGCGCAAAGAAAATTCACTTATTTTGTGAGACAGCGCACTCTTTTCCTTCATCTCGTAAATCAAGATCAAGGAAAAAAGGTGGTTAAGCCTCACGGCTGATTAGTACTGGTAAGCTGAATACATTGCTGTACTTACACTGCCAGCCTATCAAGGTCGTAGTCTACAACCTGCCTTCAGTCCCTTGCGGGAAGGGATATCTCGTCTTTGGGTGGGCTTGGCGCTTAGATGCTTTCAGCGCTTATCCGTTCCCGACTTAGCTACCCGGCGATGCAGCTGACGCCACAACCGGAACACCAGAGGTCAGTCATTCCCGGTC
>SUVW01000030.1 GCA_015061815.1 Lentisphaerota bacterium | reverse complement strand
CATTAAGTTCGACTGGCAGGTCTGAACATAGTGTAGTAGCAAAGGTGAACTTTTACAAACTATTTCTGAAGATTTTTCGGTACTCACCGGCAAAGCCGGTGGTTTTATTGACCTGAAGGTGTATAAATAAAAACAGGGCTGTTGCCAAACCTTGAAGCAAGGTGAGCAACAACCCTTTTTTGTTGGTGATATTCAAGTTTTTGCGGAACTTGCATTCAAAAGCCGCCAATTGCGCCGGCTCTTCCGGCAATTTTTCCGGTTACTCAAGGAATTTGCGCAGAAAAAACCAGCACCGCCGTATCCTTTTTATCACCGGAGTAAAAGGAAATAAAATGTTTGCCGCCGGCAGACACTGCATTCACATTCCCGGCATTGCAGCCATCGGTACTGGCAGTGGTCAGCACCTCCGGTTCAGGCCACGCGGTCGGATCATCCCAGATATTTTCCACAGTGGTCACCCGCCGTTTAAGCTGTCCGGTTCCGCGCTGGTAATAGTAGTTGCAAATTTTGCCGCTGTCCGTCATAATCAAACTCGGGGTGGATTCCCGGATATCACCGATATTGGTCAACTTCTTGCTCCAGCTCCGGCCGTAATCAGTGGATTGCAGTTGAAACTGCACTTTCAATTCCGGAGCTTCATCCTTGACCGACTCCCGGCGGGCAATGGCAAGGATTTTCCCGTTACCCAGATAAACCGCTGACTGTTCAGTCGGCCACATATTTTTGGGAAGTTTATCCTCGATAACGCGCTGTTCCCAGTTCCGGCCGTTATCTTTGCTTACCAGAATTCCCCAGGAGTTGTTTTTTCCGCCCCGGTAATCCCCGGCGAACCAGAGAGCCATCAATTCTTTTGTCTCCGGAATATGAAAAATATCCGTCACCTGCATCGGCCGGGGATTCAATTCCGGAGAAGCGATCTTTTCCCAATTCACCCCGTCAGCGGTACGGTAAAGGTCATGATAGAGCATCATCGGGGATGACCACGCTTTGCAGCGTCGCACCCAAAGCAGCATATTGCCATCATTATCCACACCTTTGCCAACGGTCACCTCCCCGAATCCGGATGTGTCGGAAACTTTCACCTCGTTCTGCCATGACTTGCCGCCATCATCAGAAACCCGGGCATAAACTCCCCGGCAATCCTCCTCGATACGATGTTCTTTGCCCTTGCTGTAAGCACAAACCAATCTGTTGTTGATATTCCGGATCATCGGCCAGGAATTGTACCCGGGGATATTCTGAACCATAAATGTCTGATTTTCCATTGTTTGATCACTCTCCTGCATTTGAATAAGGTCTTTACATCCACCGGCCAACACCGACAACACAGTCAAAATAACCGCAAAACGATGGTGAGCCCCTTTATCCGGCAACATAATATTCTCCATTTACTTTTATTGAAACAACTCCTGATAATATAGCATATTTTCATGATTTTACAAATAGTAAACTGCCGCAGAAAAAACTATTGCTTTTTCTGCGGCAGTTGCTCCCCCGTTATTCAACGGCGGATGAGAGAAGCTGTCACTTCAAACTCTTTCACCCGGCTCTGATGGGGGTCGGGATTGAAATCCGTCTTCCGGAAAAATATTTCTGCAGTCGGCACTGCGGCCCGCCATGAGAAAAACTGACTGGCTCCGGAAGCATCCGAACAACGGAATTTCAATTCAGCATCCGGTGAACTCACGATGAATTCCGGCCGGTCGAAACCGCCTTTCAGTGTTTTGGCAAGATAACCTTTGAAAGTTCCTTCGGCGATGCCGAATGCCACATGCTGCCTGCCGCTGAACTTCAGATTTTTGCCGCCGCAGACGGCACTGACACTCAAAAAGTCGCACAGATCTGCCGCTTTATTTCCGAAGTCGATCCGGTTCTGGATGCGCATCCGGAAATCTGCCTGACTTTTCACATCCCGGCGGACAGTGATCTTATAAGCCGCTTTGATTTCCGGCCGGTCGCGGAAAAGGGTGATGGTTTTGACGATCTCAAAATCTTTGAGGTAACCGTGCCGGATTTGTGCAAGCAGTTTCACTTCAGCACGATCGGCATAGAGTTTACGGTCAACTACCTGATACGGTACTTCGATTTTAGCACAGTAAGGTTCATCAAAGGCTTCCCGGAGTAAGCCGAGACCGGGTTCACGGAGCAGCATTTTACCGGATTTTTTATCCAGCAGCTGTTCGATTTTGCCGTTGTCATCCAGATCGATCCAGGCAGTCAATGCCGGTGATTCCATTTTGACAGCATACTTTCCGTTTTTCATCCGGTCGGTACGGCTGATGGATAATCCGTTGGCAGATATGCGTTTTTCCACAACTTCTCCGTTGGCATTCTCCTGATTTGAGTGCCAATCCCAAGCTTTCCCGGCGGCTTTGACCGGAACATTTTTGCCATTGTCAGGTTCGATAAGCAGTACGCTGTACCCCCGGGGAGCCAGTGTGACCGGCAGACCTTTATTCAACTGACCGGCAGAAATTTGCGCTGTCCCATCCAGAAAACAGCGGTTGCCGCTTGCCAGATCGGTGACGGCGTATTTCCCGGAAGCAATTTGCGGCAGAGAGATCAGTACCCGGCAGGAAGCTCCCGGATTGTAGTTGAACATACTGACCAGATATTTACCGTCAGATTTGCGTGCGGTATAACGGAAGTAATCGAGAGTTTCAGCAGATGTGGGGATCGCTTTGCCATCTACTTCCAGCATCCGTTTTGGGGCATTGCTGACGGCTTTTATCTCATTTTCGCAACGAATTCCGTCATTGTTGAGCTTTTCGGCAGCTGCGACCACCGCCAGAGCTTGACGTATGAACATGATATATCTGCCGTCAACATCGATATCCAGATAAAAGGCGTGACCTTTGGCTCCGCAGGCGGCGGCCATGACCAGATTGAGAGCGACCTCTTCGGGGGTGTTCCAATCTTGAGCAAAACTTCCGGCGGTGGTATAAGTCATCGGGACGAATGGGGCAGTGGTTGATTTGACATTGTAGTCGATGATATCGAAAATTCTGGTACCACGCACATAGACCATCGGCATGATGTATGAAGTGAATTTCTCATAGTGGGCGTTTCTGACAATGCCGAAAGTATTATTTCCGGTATTGGATTCAAAAAGGGAGTTCCAGACGAATTTGGGTTTCACGCCCTTGTTGCGAAACATATCGACGTAGATTTCCACCAGTTCGGCCTGCTGTTTTTCGCGGAAAGCGAGCCATTGTGCGGGGTATTTCTTTTCCAGATTTTTGGCAGTGAATTTATCTCTGGTGATCCCGGAATGTCTGGAAAATGCAGTAAGACAGCGTTCACATTTGCAGAAACCCAACATCCGGTTGTCAGTGTAGATTTCCAAATCCAGATAGACCATATCGCATTTGATGTCAGGATCGACTGTCTGCCGGGTGCCGGAACGTTTGGCAAATTCGATTTTCAGGTATTCCGGGCAGTATTTTGTCCAGAAATCCGGGTTGTTTTTGGCGATGATATCGCCGTCTTCATCCCGGCAGGCGACCGCATCGGAGTAGGGAATGCCCAGACGAACCATATTTTCCATACCGATCTGCCGGGCAAACGACCAATTGCGTTTTTCCAGCATCCGGTAGGAGGGCAGCACTTCCGGCTGCGATAAATTGCGGGGCGAGAGGATTGCTTTGAGATTGAGAAATTCCGCCAGATCGGCATTGCGGGAAGCAACGGTCAGATTCGGGAGTTCCACCCCGCGCACATAGTAACCGAAAAGCGGATAATTTTCCGGCAGCACAGTAGCGGGTACGTTGATCATCTCCACCGTGAATTCACGGGAACCGGCTTTTTTGCCGTCCGCATAAAATTGGAGAGAGACTTTTTTCCCGTTTTCACATTTGCCGTAGAAATAGAGCGAGTGGGCAGCACGCCGTTCCCAGGTGCGTTTATTGAGGACAAAAGAGTACATTTTGCCGCCGGGGACATCTTTGATCTGCGGGAATACTTCAATGGTGTTGCTGGAGTGCTGCGGAAAGGCGAATACATTGCAGGACAAACCATCCGGCAGAGTCATATCCAGTTTTACTTCGCTGATATTTTGCCACTTCTCAAAGGGGGAGATTTTCATAATTGCATTGAGATTTTCAGCAATGTAAAGTTTATTGGTATGATTGCTCTGATTGTTGAGAGTATAGTTATCCTGCGGGATAATGAGCATTGGCAACTTGGCGGCGGCAAGCGGCAGCAGAGCCAATGCTGCAAGCAATGTTGCGGTTATTTTTTTGAGATGATCCATTTTTTTTCCTTTCATTTGTTAATGTTGAATAATACTTTGCCCTGCCATGATTTGTCCGGTTCGACTCCGATCGCCGTCAATGCAGTGGGAAGTATATCAATAATATTTGCTCCGGAGATTTTTTGTGAACTGAATGACGGATGATAGAAAAAAACGGGGATCGTCATATCTTCTGTCATATCCGTACCATGCCGTCCTTTGTGACCGCCGTGATCGGCAGTTACGACAGTCAGATAATCATCCGGCAGTTCCCGGATGATCCGGTCGATCTGTTCCAGAGTATCATTGACTGCCAGCAAATATTTTTCCGTCATCCAATAGTTTTCATGTCCGGCACAATCCGGATAATCAAGATGCAGAAAGATAAAATCCGGCTGTTCACTTTTCAATATCCGGAGCATTTCATCCGTTATCAACTTTGCTGCATCTTTGCCGCCGTAATCGTGACTGGCAATAAATGTTGTCCGATTCAGGGAATCCGGCCGTGCGAGATCTCGCAATTCTGCCCAGTTGTAGAAAAACATCACGCTTTTGCCATGTTTTTTCATCACTTCGGCAACACCGGGGATGGATGATCTGACAAAGTTGTTGTCCTTTGTTCCGTGAACTTCCGGAGGAACGCTGTGGAACAGCGAAATATGGCACGGTAAAGTTACTGAAGGATAAACCGTTTTTCCTTCGAAAGTATAGAAACTGTGCTTTTCAAGTTTTCCGGCAACCGGGTGTCCGCATTGGATCATGGCATCCGGCCGCATTCCGTCAGCAACGATCAACAGCAGTTTTTTCATTTCAGCTCCTTTACAAATACCCACCGTCAGCATGGCGGACAAAAACATACATATTCTGATGAAATCCATATTTCACATCCCGTTAGCGTGTACTATTTTTATTTCTTCATTCAGGTCTTCCTCAAGCAGTGTAAAATTCAGATCCATAACTTCTGCCAGATCAGAAAGTTTATACTGCCGGTAAAAACGGCAAAAATCTTTTTTCCACTGTTTGAGTTCTGCGGAAAGTTTGTAAAAGTAACGGCAGGTCGATGCGTAACTGTATTCATCCAGCCCGTTGTGATGGCGTGATTTTTCCTGCCAGCGGCGGGTGAACCGCTGCTGATAAACGCCCTGCCGTAAATATTGATAGTGCATGGATAGAGCGTAATATTCCAGTGCTGCACGCTCGATTTCATTGGCGGCAGGCAGTTGGCGTATGCGTTCGGCAAATCCGGCAAGCCTGTCCCATATATTGCCGGCAACGGCTTCGGAAGCGGCTTCGAGCAGATTTTTCCACGGATGAGCTTCCCACTTTTCCGGATTTCCGGCGGCGATACATCCGGCGGCGGCGGCATACCAGTTGGCATAAGGTCTGCCCAGACTGGTGTCTCTGCCCCAGATGGTGTGGATCATCCCGATGCGGTGATTTTCAGCAAACTCCTGCCAGCGGTAAATATTGGACAGCCGGTGGTGCAGCGGCGAAAAAAGCAAAGCTCCGGATTCTCCGGAAACCCCGATGCCGCTTGCTCCCAGAACTTTATGCTCTCCCTGCATCAGTGACAGGGTATTTTCAAAGGTGCAGTCGGCACTGTAGTTCCAGTCGATCAGCTGTAATTCAGCGGGGAAATCTTTCAGCATATCTGAAGCCTTTTCCCGGGCGAAAAAGTCGCCCCATATCATCGGTGTCAACCCACAGCTCAACGTGTAGTTGGACATTTCGGAAAAATATCCGGCATAGATTTGCTTTTTGCCGATCTTCCGGCACTTCGGACAACTTCCGGCATGCCATGCTTCATCGCCTCCCAGATGGATGCGGGAGCTTCCGGTGAAAAGTTCAGCGACTTCATCGATCCATTTTTTCATTCTGGAGCGTATTCCCGGAGCATGGGGACAAATCTCGTTGACGAAATCGCACTCCCGGTATTTGGCATAGCGCGGCGAATCCAGCAGCCACTCCAGATGACCATGCACCTGGATCAGCGGGATGGTTTCCAGACCGAGTTCCTGACAGCGGCTGATGAATTGCCGGAATTGAGTACGGGTATAGTTTCCCCTTTTAACTCCCGGCCATGTACGCCACGGATATTTTGCGTCGAACTCCAGAATCACTCCGGAAAAACCGCAATTTTTCCAGAATTCAGGGAACGCAAGGGCCCGGTCGAAATCAGGCAGGACACCTTTGAAGTCGACATGAAGTAAATTTTCTTTTATCATTGGTCGTTTCGACTTATTTTTTTACCGGAGGAGTAAAAGGTTTCAATGTCGCCGGATCGACTTTGACCGAAAAGTTGCGGAATTCTGCTTCCCCGTCACGATAACAGAGTGCAACATGCAAATAAAGCGTGTCGATCGGCCGGCCGATATCATAAACCTTTTCCACTTTGTGCCAATTACCGTCGGGAGTGCCTGGGAAAGGAATATTATCCTCTTTGGTTGTACCGCCGCCCTGCCTTTTAAATGCACAGGTCATGCGGTAGGCATAACCGTCTTTGCCTTTGAATCCGGAACCGCGACTTTCGCAGGAAACGGTGATTTTGCCAGCCGTTTTCTGATCCAGTTTCACATAGTACATGATCATGCCGCCGACGGGGCCGCCGGGAACTCTTTTGACGGTGATTTTTACCGTACCGTCTTCGGCAGTCTGGACAAATTCCGGGGAGTAATATTTGTTCCACGGCACGTTTTCATTATATATTCTCTCTTTGGTAAAGCATTCGACCTCTTTGACCTCTTGAGGGGCAGCCGGAACAGAAGTTTCGGCTGCGAAAAGTGGCATGACTGCCAGTGTCAGGATGGATAACAGTGATTTTTTCATTTTTGATTCTCCTTTTTTCAGAAATTATTTACCGGAACAGATACGGTCAAAATATTCAACAATATCCGGTGCGACCTGCGGTACATCTTTACCGCAAATGCCGTTACGCATGGATTCATGGGCGGCGATGCCGACCAGTACCGAACGCATCGCTTCGACCGGATTGGTTTCCGGTTTCGCGTTGAAGCGGATGAATTCACGGAAGTTTTTCATGATCGCCGGATCGGCACCGGAGTGAGTCCCGGGGGTCCCGCGGAGAGTTATGCTCTCATCCGGCATCCGGGTTTCCTGGGCCCGGGTGTGCCAGATCAGGATCTGGGCATTGAGTCCGACACCGTGATTTTCGATCCGGCCGCGAGTGCCGATAAAGGTGTAGTTGCGGTCAAGATCCGGAGTGTAATGGCACTGCATATAGGAACACTGCTTGCCGGAAGCCAGCTGCATGAGGATCATATTGTGATCTTCCACGTCGATACGCGGGGAGAATCCTTCGCACTTTTCCGGAGGATAGTTGTCGTAATCCCAGACGGCTTTGCCGGGAGTTCCGTCATCTTCACGGCGTTTGCATTTGTCGTAGACCGAAAGCATACCCATGCCGACGGTTTTGACGGTGTGTGAACCCATCAGCCAGTGAAGGACGTCGATATCGTGCGAACCTTTTTGCAGCAGCAGACCGTTGGAGTATTTTCTTTCAGAATGCCAATCACGGAAGTAGGTGTCGCCGCCGTAATTGATAAAGTGGCGGCACCAGGCGCACTGGACTTCGCCGATTTTACCGGAATCGATGATCTCTTTCATTTTGCGGATGACCGGCATAAAACGCATATTGTGACCGATATAAAGTTTTCTATTGTTCCGCATGGCGGTGCGGAGGATATTTTCGCAGCCATCAGCAGTGATGGCAAGCGGTTTTTCCAGATAGACATGTTTACCGGCATTCAAAGCGGCACACGCCATTTCCTCGTGGAGAAAATCCGGAGTGATGATGAAAACCGCATCAATTTCCGGTTGTGCCAGCAGTTCTCTGTAATCGGTGAATGTTTTTGCTTCCGGGAAACGTTTGGCAAAAGCATCCAGTGCTTCAGAATTGACATCTGCTCCGGCAACGATTTCGTACCCCTCTTCCGGGAGGTGGTTGTTATCCTGGAAAACGCCGCCGCGTCCTCCGACTCCGATGATGCCGAATTTTGTAGAATCCATTTGTTTATAGTTCCTTATTTTTCATTATTGATATTTCGGCAATTCAACAAAGTTCTTATCATTGACATACAATGAATTCGGTTTGCCGGTCGAATTACAATGTTTGTCTTCAGGGTCCCGCCAGCGGTTACGTTCCAACTCCAACAATTTTTCCGGAATCAGCCCCTCTGCATGCCCGTCGAGAAACATTGTATTCATCATCCCGTTATGAACTAAAGCCGGATTGCTGCCGTGCCCCATATCGTTTGCCCGGTAATAAGCCAAACCGGCATCGATCATCGCATATTGAGTCATGTTAGTGCTGTCAGATGCATCAATCACATACATTATCCCCGATGCATTCTGAACTTTTTTCAAAGCTATGTAAACATATCCTTTACCGTCAATATGGTTATGACGCATTCCATAAGTCCGTTCTCTCCACCCCGGAGTAGTTCCGCTTTTTGAATTAGCGATCGCCGGACAGCGGTAAACTTCTTTATTTCCCGGATCGGCAACCGTCGGATCACCCGGCAGCAAATTTTCCGATGTCAACATTTGTGACCAATATTTTGACGGCCCGGAATTGTAGGCTCCCGGCAGAAATCCGTCGTAATTGTCGCTGTACATCATTATAGCGGTACCGACCTGCTTCAGGCGCGAAATGCAATCCGCTGCCAAACCGCGCTGACGGGCGGAATTGAGTGCGGGCAGCAGGATCGCCGCCAAAATCGCAATAATGGCGATAACCACAAGCAATTCGATCAAGGTGAAGCTGAGCAGCTTCACCGGCCTGCAGGCCGGAACATTTCCATTTTCTGTTATTTTTGACATCATTCCGTCTCCCTTCTTGTAATCTTTTGTGACTTGCTCCCAAGTGGACATTTCTCTCAGGATACCGGGTTAATATATATCTGAATCAAATACTTTTCAAATATATTTATGTGACAATAAATTATACTTTTGTTGCAGCTAAACTAAAAACAGATTCCCGAAAAACACGTTTTTTCACCGGAACAGCTTGACGGCGGATGATTGGTGTGTTATATTATTCGCAGTGATTGCCGGACTTGCCGGAAATATTTGAAAACCACTGTTTGAAAGTCAATGGAATAAAACAGATGCCGCGTTATTTACTGTGTCACTACCGCAAAGATTCCCTGCCGCCGCCGGACAGTTTTTATATGATCGATTCCGACAGCAAATTCTGGAACCGGGCCCCGGAAATCCTGCCGCTGACCGTCCGCGCCGCCGGACATTACCGGATGCACCGGAACGACTGGCAGTATAAAGTACGTTCCCGGCCGATAAACCAGCTCTTCTGGATAGCCGATGGCAAGCTCTCTTTTGAACGTAACGGCAGAAAATATCTCTGCAACGAAGGAGCCGTATTTGTCTACTATCCGAATGAACCGCACATCATAAATGCCGTCTCCGAAGTTGTGGAACTTTACTGGCTGACTCTGCACGGCACTCTGGCGGATGAACTCTTCCGGAAATTTGAATTTCCCGATACCAGTACCCGGTGCGGCAAATGTCCGGCCCATCTTTTTGAAACGCTGATGGATCAGATATATCACGATGCTTCACCCTGCGGGCTGGCGACTGCCGCTTCCACAGCCATGATGATCATGAATTTTGCCAAAACGGGGATCCCGGATGAATATCTGCAGGATCATCTGATTCAGCAGGCGGTGATCTTTATCGAAAACAATTTCACCGACCCGCAGCTGAATATCAATCTGCTGGCAGAAACCTTGAAAATAAACCGCAGTGTATTGAGCCGCAACTTTTCCCGCCAGATGAATATGAGTCCGCTGGCTTATCTAATGTTGACCCGGATCCACTACGCATCCGAATTGCTCCGCACCACCACGCTGCCGGTCTCCGTCATCAGCAAACGGGCGGGATTTGCCAATCAGATAAGTTTCATAAGGGCATTCAAACAGCACTTCGGACAAACTCCCGGGGGTTTCAGAACCGGTGAATCCCGGCGGTAAAATTTCTCCCAAAGCAGCTGCTACGTGATGTTACTGCGGCATCAGCAAATCTATTCCAAGCTCTTTCAGAGCCTGCTGCAGCCGGAATAATCCGGCACTGTTCTGCGCCGTCAGCTCCGGATCATCCCCTTCCGGAAGTTCCGGGATCACCTGTCTGACATCGGCCAGGCGGGCCATTTTAAGCAATAACGCGATCCTGCCGGAAACATTCCCCCGGAAGTCAAGCTGACAATAAAGCGCGTTGACCGCCAAACAATTTTCCCGCAGAATCAGCAACTTATCCAGATCCAATTCTTCCAGAGCGAAATTCAAAAAATACACCCCTGCTCTGCGCACTTCACAACACGCAGTATAAAAATCCCACTTGTTATCAGCCATCATCCGGCAAAGTCGGGTATAATCCAAAGTTCTGTCCATGATCACTTCTCCTTTTTCACTATCTTTTCCCGGACAAATGCGAGCAGATCGCGCCAGTTTTCCGGAGTGAAATCATGGCCGCCGGAATTGAAGAAAAATGCAGTTTCCTCTCCTGAACGCTGCCGGATACCCGGGAAATTTTCGCCATTCAAGCCTTTCATCCCGAAAATTTTCCATGCATCCTGCGCCGCCTGGAGCGAAAGAAATTCCCCCATCGGATCGGCATAAGTATCATCTTCAGCATCGGCGATATAAACCATTCGCGGAGCGATAGCCGCCAACAGGAAGTGCTGATCTACCGGATATTCCATATCGCGCCCGACATATTCCCTGAATTTACCGCAATACCAGTGATTGTTCCAGAGATCCATCCACTCAAAATTCTCTCCGTAGTAGTGATGGCACAACTTCGCGCCGCAACACCCTGCCCCGCTGGAAACGGTCAGAGTTATCCGCTGATCATTGGCACCGGCCCACAAAGCTGTTTTTCCCAACCGGGAATGACCGTGAACAATGAGTTTGCTCATGTCCAGTTCCGGCTGACTTTCCAGAGCATCTATTCCCCGGGATATCCCCCACGCCCAGGCACTGATGATACCGGTTTTGCGATCCGGAGCCAGCCACTGCTCTTTGCTGTAGAATAAACGCAGCACACTTTGATCGAATTGGCCGTAACGATCCGGAGAAATTTCATAATAATTGATCGTGGCCGAAGCGAAGCCGGCTTTCAAAACTTCCTCGAAACACCAGCGGCTGTTTTGTATTCCCCGGTCGCACTTATCCGCCCTGGTATCAGTCAAACGTTTAAGGAAACGGTTCGGATAACGGTCAAAAGGATGAAACGTAACTTCCGAATCATCAGTACAGGCGTGATTCCCTTTGAAATTCAAACCGAAAAACACCGGCACTTTGCCTTTGCGTTCTTTGGGAATATACAAAAGCATGTGCAAAGTCTGCGATTTACCGTTGTTTCGGCAGATGATATCGATTTCGCGCCGGATGCCTAAACCGCCGAAAGCCTCCTTTTCGCCGGTGACTTCAAAACGCAATTCCTCGCAGCGCGGCGGAATTTCCCCGTACATATACTCCCCCATGAGCCGCAGCAGCTCCGGACGGACTTGCTGCATGAATTCCAGCGGCGAAGTATTGCGGTCGAACGGGAGCTTCGGCAATTCATACGGCGGGATCGCTTGCGGATCGACATTCATGCGCTCGGCTATATCCTGAATATCCGGCGGCAGATTTTCTTCAGGGAACTGTTTCATTTTTTCTTCCATTGTTTAAATTTTCGTTATTGTCCCATTTGTTGTGATGCCATCATACCGTCGGTGTCGCCGCGTGGATAATCTCTTGTCAAAACGTCGGATACCGGTTCAGTCGAGCAGGTTTACTGCACTCCTTCACCGTTACCTTGTTTTGACTTTGACCTTATCTCACGCTGCATCCACCGGTTGGATCAAACCGTTATTGCGTGGTTGACAAATCATAATGTCGGTGATATATCCTTATGTTTGCCATCATCGCAATCAACGGTTGTTGAATGCAAATTTCACAAAATTTGGGACATTGTCAAATTTTCAACGCTGGATTTAATATAGCACTGCTGAATTTTCTTTCAAGCAGAATAACAATTATTATTTATTTTTCCTCACCGGTTGGAAGTATCATGCTTTTTATCGGCAAGACTGATAAAAACCGGATGCTCATCGGGAATATTCGGCTGATGCAGTGTCAAATATTTTTTGCCGTCAAATGAGGTAAATATCATACCGTGTCCACCGTTTTCGGCAAAAACAGGCGTTCCCTCATGCCGCCATGTCCCGGTTATTGTGCCGCTATCCGACACAGCGCACCCCATAGCATAGCCCTTTTCTCCCATACTCGACCACAACATTTTAAGCTTACCATCCTCGCGGAAAACGAATGGACCGTCAGTAACATATTTGCCGCTTCCGGGACTGAAAAGTTCACGGCTCCACGGAGCTTCTGAAGCCCGGAAAAGCAGCTGCACTTCTCCGGCAGCTTCTCTCAAATCCGCGCTCAACGGCATGACACACATTTCTCCGTCGGAAACCTGAAGCCACTCATGACAGAAAATCATATAAGGAATTCCGTTATCATCAACAAAAAGAGTTCCATCCAAACACTCCCAATCCGGCGGAGTTACCGGCTTTTCTGTCAAAGGAACAAACATTCCATCCGGAGTTTCCGAAAAAAGGATTTGAGTTCCACGACAAAAACCGTCTTTCCTGAATGTGGCAAACATATAGTATTTCCCGTGATAAAAATGTACTTCCGGTGCCCAGAAATCACTGTCTGCCCAAAATGATCCATCCGGGATAAAAACCGGGAACGGGCCATCCCACTCTTTTAAATCCCGGCTTTTAAAGCCGTAGAATCCGGTTTCCGCATAACCTCTTTCTTTCAATGTCGTACCGTAAAGATAGTAACATCTGCCGGCGGCATCCGGAAAAATGAAAGGATCGCGGATGGTTATCTCACCAAGTTTCATAAAATATTTCCTGCTTCAAGAATCAAACATTCTATATAAAGTAATCATCGATATAAAATTTTCAAGCTTTATTATTGGCTTTTTACTTAATTTTTGAAATTTCCTCAACATTTCATTTTCTCATCCTCTGTCGCACGAAGTGCCATAAATGGCAGGTCATACGGAGCAAAAGCGGAGTTTTTTATATCGGAACGGCAGTAGAGATGCTTCATATTGTGGAGTGAAACGGAACAATGCTTCAGCCGTCTTCGCTTTGCTACGCCGTGCCAAGTCTGAAAAGGCGTTTTTATGAAGCACATTTTGTGCTTGCGAGCTTTGCTCGTCAAGCAACAAAATATATGAAGCGGCTCTGTCAAGCCATGAAACGAAGCCTTTTCAGGCTTCATGTTTTTTTGCCCAAATTTGGGGCAAAAAAAATGGTCGGGGTGATTTCGCTGATTTGAAAAACTCTCTTACGCTCAAATGGCTGCACGTTAATAAAAAATTGTCACAGCTTCGTTAAAAAGCGAAAATATATCTGTTTTTGCAGTTTTATGCAGCAGAGAAAAAATCTCGCTCAACTAAAACGACCGCCATTCCGAAACAATTATAAAATGCCCCAGAAAATAGTCGCACCGCTGACATTTATATTTTTTATTGTGCCGGGTAGTTGTCACCAAAGATTAGTTTGCTATCGAAATTATTTTGAAAAATTATTGTTCAATCATTGGAAAAAGATAAATTACAATGTTATAGTATGTATTGAGTAGTTTAGTTATTTTATTCCCGGTCAGTAGCGGGAGAAAAAAACTCTTATTATTCGCTGTTTTCCGTTTTTTTGATTAAATTTTTTAAAAGCATCTATGGATATGAAATATGCACCAATAGTTCTTTTTGTTTACAAGCGTCCGAAAGAAACGCAGAAAGTTCTTGAAGCTTTGTCTGCTAATCCGGAGGCGGCGCAGAGTGAACTTTTCGTTTATGCTGACGGTCCGAAAAATGAAGCTGACAGAGAAAAATGTCTGGAAGTCCGCCGTTTGGTTGAAAATTGCCACGGCTTTGCCAAAGTAACGATCCATGCCGCTGAAAAAAATAAAGGCTTGGCAAATTCAGTTATGTCAGGAGTTTCAGAAATGCTTGCAATATTTGATCGGGTCATCGTTTTGGAGGATGACCTTGTTGCGTCAAAATATTTTCTGCGTTTTATGAACGAAGCTCTGGATAAATTTGAAAACGATGACAATATTTGCTCTATTCATGCATTTTCTTATCCCCCAGCATGTCCCGAAGTGCAGTATTTCCTGCGCCGTGGAGCCGACTGTTGGGGATGGGCGACCTGGAGACGCGGATGGAAACTTTTTTCATCAGATTCCCGAAAACTGCATGAAGAAATAGTCAAGCGAAAATTATCCAAACTTTTCGACCGCGACGGAGCATTTCCGTACACAAAAATGCTCAAAGACCAGGCTGACGGAAAAATTGATTCCTGGGCGATCAGGTGGTATGCCTCGGCTTTTCTGGCAGAGAAGTATACTCTGCAATCCAATGTCATGCTGGTTAAAAATATCGGTTGGGGAAATGAGGCAACGCATTGTTCATCGCATAAACAGAACTATGAAATCATTTTGTCAGATACACCGGTTCTTTTCGATCATACGGCAGAAGTAGAGCCCGCGGAATCGGTAAAAATCTATCGTCATTATTTGCAAATGGATAAAATCCCGTTTTTAACCAGATGTATGATAAAAGTAAAAAAGATCATAAAACGGTTGTTGAGAAGATAAAAAGCAAGTCCCCAATGAATCTCTGTAATGCAAAAAAATCCCCCAAGTATTCGGGATAGAAAATCCATAAAAACTGATTTGGAGCAAATCACGTGAAAAAAATCATAAAATCGCTGATACCGCCAATTCGCTGGCAAGGACTGCAGAAATTAAAAAAGAGTGCATGGGGATACGTATATATTCAAAAATGGAAAGATAATTATGTATAATTTACAAGTCAAAAACTCCGGTATCATCACTCTGCCGCGGATTGTAGATGACCGCGACGGTGTCTTGTGCATAATGAATTCTTTGCAGGAAATTCCCTTTGAGATCAAGCGCATCTATTACATCAACAATCTTGATTCAAAATCAAGTTTGCGCGGTAAACACGCTCACCGGAAATTGCGGCAGGTCATATTTTGTATCAACGGCTGTTTTACACTGACTTTGGATGATGGTGAAACACGGCAGGATATTTTGATGCGGGAGGATAATGTCGGTATTATTCTTGATCCCATGTTGTGGCACACTATGCACGATTTTTCCAGCGGCTGCGTATTATTGGTAGCTGCGTCAGACTATTATGATGAAGCGGATTATATCCGTAATTATGATGAATTTATTCAACTTGTCAAGGAGAATAAGAAATGATTTTACAGGCTGACCCCGGACGTTCTTTCAAAGCGATGGAACAGAAAATCAAGGCGGCGGTCGCAAAAGTCCTTGAGAGTGGCTGGTATATACTCGGCAAGGAAAATGAAAACTTTGAAAATGATTTTGCCGCATATAACCAAGTTCAATATTGTCTTGGCACTGCTAACGGAACCGATGCCATTGAGTTGATACTCCGGGCTTTGGATATTGGTAGCAATGATTTGGTGGCAACGGTTGGAAATACTGCAACTGCTACTGTATCTGCCATTGAACGGACCGGTGCGCAAGTACGTTTTGCGGATATCGAACCGGGAAAATTCACAATGTCAGCAATTTCTCTGGAAAAACTTTTGATGCGCCAACCGGAAATTAAGGCCGTCGTAGTGGTTCATCTTTTTGGTGCGGCGGCAGATATGGATGCTCTGCATGAAGTCGCACAAAGACACCATGTCCATTTGATCGAAGACTGTGCGCAAGCGCACGGAGCTGAATACAAAGGTCGAAAGTGCGGTACCTTTGGGATTGCCGGCAGTTTCAGCTTTTATCCGACTAAAAATCTTGGCGCATTCGGAGATGGTGGAGCGGTTATCACCAACGATTCTGTTCTGTATGAAAAAATGGCAGCACTCAGACAGTATGGGTGGAAAAAACGCTATATCAGCGAGTTTAACGGAATCAACTCACGGCTGGACGAAATACAGGCAGCGATTTTGTCGGTAAAATTGCCGTACCTTGACGCTAATAATGAAAAAAGACGGCAAATCGCCGCTTGCTACAAAGCAGGATTGCAAGATATAGAAGAGATTATTCTGCCGGTTGAGCCGGAAAATACCCGGCATGTATACCATCAGTTTGTTATCCGGGTTCCCGGTGAAAAACGAACAGAGCTTATAGAATATATGAAAGAAAACGGAATCGGATGTGCGATCCATTATCCGGTGGCGATTCCTCTGCAGCCGGGATATGAAAAAATTCCACACATTTGTGACCTTTCAGAAACGTTAAAAGTCAATGATGAAATTTTAAGTTTACCGATGTATCCGGAATTGACCGGAGCAGAAGTTGAAACAATTATTTCAGCTCTCCGTGGATTTTTCAAATGAAAAGATTTTTCTGTACTTATTTTGACCACAATTATCTGCCTTATGGCATGACTCTATTTTCATCTCTCTGCGACAGCGGCATAGATTTTGAGCTGTTTGTTTTGTGTTTGAGCGGCGAGTGTTATGAACGGCTGAACGGGATCGATCCGCGTTTGACTCCGATTTCTCTTGAAGCTTTGGAAAGTTGGGATAATGAGCTTAAAACGACACAATCCACCCGCAGCCGCACCGAATATATTTTTACCATAAGTCCATGTTTGCCGCTTTTTATTTTTGCCCGCTTCCCGCATATAGATTTGTTGACCTATCTGGATTCAGATCTTTACTTTTTTGAATCTCCGGAGGTGCTTTATCAGGAATTGGGAGAAAAGTCACTTTATATCATTGAGCATCGTTTTATGGAGGAATTCAAATTCCGGGCGGAACAAAATGGGCGCTTTAATATGGCATTTCAAATCTACCGCAACGATGCAAGCGGCATAAAATGTCTTCAAAAATGGAGAACCGAATGTCTCGACTGGTGTTACGACCGGGTGGAGAACGGCAAATATGCGGACCAGAAATATTTGGAATCATGGCCTGAAGAGTTCCCGCAGGATGTGGTCATATCGCAGAATAATGGAGCGAACCTTGCTCCGTGGAATTTGGATAATTTTACAATATCCTTAAAAGATAACAGGTTTTATGTCGATGAAGAACCGCTTGTTTTTGTTCATTATCAGGGGTTCAAGATTTTATCGAAGCACATATTCGTCTGGTATGCGTGGCGGAAAAATTACAAAAACAGAAAAATCTTTGACCTCTTGGCACGATACTATTCTAATGCAGTTGCGCGTACAAAAAAGCGGTATCCGGAAGTATTCCGCGGCATAGAGCATTTTTATCCCAACCGAGGAGCGTTCTTCAGTCCCAAGCTGCAAGCCTTGCTCAAGTGGATTCCAGGCAAAAGAATAAAAAACTTTTTGTGTCTGATCTTTGTCATAACTTTTTACCGGAAACATGTTTTTTCAAATCATCTCATGGGGGATTCTTTGGATTAGGAGACAAAATGAATTTTATGAAAACAATAATGTCAAAAATGAAGTATCTAATCGCAAAATGTGTAAAAAAGAGTGTGAAATTTACTGCTTGGAAAATCATTTTGCGGTATTTCCCACGGTTGGCAGTTAAAATATTTTACAGAGTACTTTTTGGCAGTTTTCCGGATTTTAAGAATCCCCGCAATCTGAATGAAAAGCTGCAAATACTGAAAACCGGGTTGTATTATAACAATCCTCTGGTAACAGATTGTATTGACAAATTACAAGTCAAGAAATTGCTTGATAACCATTTCCGGGTTGCAGAGATGGGGTTAAAATGGGCTGAACTTTATGCCAGTTTTGATACGGTTGAAGATTTTTTTGCTCACGGTTTTGAAAATTATCCTTCAAAGTTTGTAATCAAATGTAATCATGGCTGCGAGTATAATTATATCTGTTCCGACAAAAATAATATAGACAAGCAAGAGCTGAAAAAAATATTGGAAACATGGATAAAAGACGATTATTGGAAACATCATGCGGAATATCAATATCGTTTTATCAGAAAAAAAATATTCGTCGAAGAGTTTCTTGAAAATACAGAATATTCTTACAAGTTCTATTGTTTTAATGGGGAACCGCAATTTTTATATGTTTCCAGTCCCGATGCGATGGGAAATCCTGACGTTTATCTGGATTTTTTTGATATGGATTTTAACCATCTGCCGGTATCGCTTGCTCATCATTTGCAAAGCTCAAAAAAGTTGGAGAAGCCGGAGTGCTTTGAAAAGCTGCGGCAAATCGCAGTTGAGTTATCCCGTGAATTTCCTTTTGTCAGAGTGGATCTATATGTCGGCAGCGGGAAAATCTGTTTTTCTGAATTAACATTTATTCCAACGGGTGGATATATGCAGGTGACACCGGAGAGAATTCTTGAAAAATGGGGAACATTTTTGAAGTTGTGAATGTTTTTATGCATTGAGTGTACCAATTGTGCTCTTGAACTCCTGTCACAAGATGGATGCGTTCTCTTTGATGACACTCTGTGTCCGGAACACAAAAAAGTTTTTAAGATTATGGAACAAAATGGGTTTAAGGCATTACGGATATCCGGAGCAAAACCAATTCAGAATGATCACTATGAAGCAACTGTTTTTTACCGTTCCAACAATATTCTTGGTATATAACTCTGGCGAGAGCCTCTTCATCTACAGAAGCGGCTTTGTATTTCAAGCCAGATTCCCCCGCCGATCTTGCCCGTGCTATGAGAGAGAATATAAATCACCGCTTTACGGAGAATATAGCCATACAACGTGCTAAATTCAATTGGCAAAGGTATGCTGCTGAAACACGGAATGTTTACGAAAAGGTATTGCAAAACAAGTAACCGCATATAAAAAAAGAGAGAAAAGAAAATGGTTTTTTCAAAAGCTTTACGTTATAAAATCAAGCGAAAACTCCGTAGACTTGCTGAAACATTCGGTATCTATCGCTGGTCATCACCGGCGTTGTATAAAATAGACAAACGTTTGGAAAAATATCTTCCGGAAACGCCGGGATTTTTTATTGAAGCCGGAGCGCACAACGGATACTCCCAAAGCAACACATATTACTGGGAACGGGTCAAGCATTGGAAGGGAATACTGGTAGAGCCTATTTCCGAGCAATATCAGGAGTGCTGTAAGGAACGCCCACGGGCAAAAGTCTTTCACAATGCACTGGTAGATTTTGAATATTCGCAGCCGACAGTTCCAATCTACAGTTTGAGCCTTATGTCACAAATGGTTGATTCAACACAAGAGGAGTCTCAAAGTGAACTGCGGAAGCGAGGTATGCATTTGGAGAAAGGAGTAACTGGAGAAATTGAATATGCTCCGGCACGAACCTTGACTTCCATACTTGATGAAGTGCAACCTCCGCAGATAGATTTTTTCTCATTGGATGTGGAAGGGAACGAATTATCTGTGTTGAAAGGATTGGATTGGGAAAAGTATTCTCCCTCCGTGATCCTTGTCGAAGCCAATAAACCAGCTGAACTGGAAAATTTCTTGTGTCCCAAAGGATACAAAGTCATTAGAGATTTCAGTCCAAATAATTTATTGTTTATCCGCAAATGAGAATAAACTCAAAATTCAGCTTTATAACGATTCGCTGAAAAACTCTTTCAGCGGAAAAGGCTTTTCAGGATGCGTGGACTGTTTTTGATCACTTTCAAAAGGAAAATCAGACGGGCAGTCAAAGGATTCTGACCATAACGCAGTTTGACCGTCAATTCATCTTTTAAACAGCGGTAAACATAACGGTCAGATAATCCATCTTCCAGATAAAACGCCACCGGCTGCGGCACATAAAGGGGAGCGATATTCTTCACATTCACCGCCCGGTACATAAATTCATAATCTCCCAGCAGCCGGAAACTTTCATCGTAAACCCCGATCGTTTCATAAATATTGCGGGGAACGAACATGGATGGATGAGGCGCAAATGCCCCACGGTAACGGTTCTCTTCCCGAAAACCTCTGACCAATCCCAAGTGCTGATACTGCACATCCCCCCAGAATATCCGGTCAAGTTTACCATATTCAGCAAAACTCTTTGCCACCAGTGCCAACGCTCCGGGAAGATAACGGTCACCGGAATTGATCATACCAATCACATCCCCGGTGCAATGACTGATCCCTTTATTCATAGCATTGTAAATGCCGCTGTCCTTTTCGCTGACAAAAAAGGAAAGTTTGTCAGCATACTTCCCGACAATTTCTGCAGTTCCGTCGTCAGATGCGCCGTCAATGACCACATATTCCAGTTCAAAGCCTTCTCCGCTTTGCCCGAGAACAGAATTCAATGTTTCCTCAATATGAGTACAATCATTTCGAACAATTGTAACAACAGATATTTTCATAAGTTCCATTTCCCCTATAAAAGATCATTGTTACGGTTTATTTGAAACAATACCCGACAAAACCACTTCTCTTCCAAAAACGACTTCCTTTTATGATTAATCAGCGTTATAACAGGGAGTCACCTTGATCGCATCCGGGATTTTTTTGTCGGAAATCAAAATCCAGTAACCTCCACCACCGCAGCCGCTAACTTTCCAGCCGTATGCCTTGTCTTTGTACTCTTCAACAGCAGCACGCATTTCATCAGTAAGCATCGCCGGATACATCTCTATCTGTGCGGCAAAACAATCTTTTGTTGCTTCTCCCCAAGCCTTTACATCACGTGATACGATCGCGTTCCAAGCCCGTTCCGTCGCTGCCGCCAGCTTTTTTGCACTGACCTCGTTGATATTGGTATTCGCAAGAACATCATATCCTTTTTTTCGAGGTGGTAACGCCACCAACCAAAGATTCTTTACTACAAAATCCAATGTCTCATGGTCAGTTTTTGATTCAATGGAAACGGGCCAATAACCATTGTCATAATTCAATTTATTCACCCCAGGCAGCAGCATTCCAAGCTGATCCTGTGAGCCGCTGATCGTCTTTGCCCCCGGAGGATTCTCTACACAGAAAAGCAATCTTGCCAACTCTTCCCGATCCCCAGCCGGGATCTGAGTCTGCCACATCTCTATCGCCTTTTTACGCGAACTGGTCGCCATGCCGCTTTTGTCGTTGAATTCAATAGTCGGCTCAATAGACATCGTGATCACGGATCCGGGACAAAGAGAATTAACCGAGGGCTGATCCAGCCATCCGCCGCAAAGTTCGACCCGGTACGGAATACGGCACTCCTGCCGCAAAGCCGTCGTTGAACGTGCCGGCAGCCCTGCCACCGGAATTCTTTCACTGACGACCAGTTTTATCCCCATTTTTTCACAGAAAGCTTTTTTGTCTGGCGTATATCCATCGGTATTGACAAAGAAAATGTCCGGTTTTAATTCAGAAACTTCTTTTTCAAAATCCATGATCCCGGAACCGGAATTGATCCACGCATCCTTTACACAACGCAACGCCTTCACCATATAAAGACGTTCGGCATTGCTGTTAATTGTGCGCCGTCCTTTCAATTCCAGGATAGTAGCATCAGAACCAAGCCCGACATACAGATCGCCTAATCGTGCGGCTTCTTCCAAAAATGCCACATGACCACTGTGAAGCATATCATAGCATCCTGATACAAATACTTTTTTCATAATTACCAAGTGTCTAACTACCCCATTAAGTAATAGTTCCCCAAAAATATCACTATTGTTGTTTTTTGCAGTTCTGTTACTTGCTACGTTGAAAGGACAAAAGTTACATCAAAAAGCCGCGATAATCCATTACTGGACTTCGCGGCTGTAAAATTGGATCGATAAAGTTTTTCAAGGCACAATGATTCTATGCCTTGAAAATCAGAAAAAGAGTGGAAATGACGACCGGAAAGATCTCGGTCGGTCGTATGCAAGCATTTTACTTCAAGCTTGCTTCTGTCAGGAGTTCCGAGGATGCGGACAGCGTGAAGCTGATGCCGTAAAGAGGCATCTTAAATGCTGTCGTAGCAGTTATCATTCTCATGATCGGAATCCCCATAAAATTTAGCGAGCCTGCCGATTCCACAACTTTCTGCTGCGAAATCCAGCTGACTTAAAAACATTCGAAAAAAGCCGAACGCGTTTAAGCCACATTGCATGTAGGTCCGACCAAGAACCTGCCTTCTGAGCGCAAAAAAGCGCCCGGCAGAACAATACAATACTCCTATAGAGTCGGTTGTTCCACCGAGTACATTTCATTATTTCAGAAGGCAAATACAGTTTTTAACTTGGTCAGTTTACATGCAATATTTGCTGAAATATAACGGTTGTCAAAACAGCTATATGCGAATTATGCCCCAACGGGCGTATTCCACATACGAGTGTATGTAGTCTATCACGCTTTTATGAGCTTTTCAAGTTGCAATTTGAAAAAATTATTAATTTTTATGGATTTTATACCTTCGGGTGCTTGTAAAGAAGCTGGATGGTGATATATTTCCCATGCGAGTTGGACGTAATAGCTGTAAAAGGAGTATAAGGATGATTTTTGTGAAAGTTTATTAAAAAATAATATTTCGGAAACACCTGTCGGGGCAACACGATTACGGATTGTTTCTGGGTACGCAACACCAGACGTCGCGGAAAAGCATTTAAGTCAATGCCCCGGCTTAAAAATAGATGTTTTAGTTGGAATGACAGGAACAGGTGGAATTCCTCTCATCCATCATAAGGGTTTTCTTGCGTTAGAAGGTGATAATTTCACTTGTTCGTACAGTGTACAAAAAAACATACACTCCAAACTTGCAAGTAAATGTTTTTTGGTCTCTAAAATAAATGACTGAAACTAAAAAATAGTAAAACAGAGAATTCTCCATTATTTCGGCGTGTTCTCCAGTAAGTTATTTATCTAGAATTACTTACAATTACCAAAGACATAAATGACCTGAGTCATTTACCAACAGAGAATTTGGCCGAGATTTATGCAAAACACACTGAAAAACAGAGATTTCACCGTTCTCTGCTTGTTCTCTATTGCAGAGACTTTTTGCTGTAAATGCTTGCAATTCATCGGGTAAAATCAAGGCACAAAAAAATCCGGACATAAACGACCGGAAATCAGAGAACAGAATAGTTGGTCGGGGTGGGGGGAGTCGACACAAGGGCAAAGCCCGCTGTGAGCGCGAGCAACGCGAGCGCAACCCAGGCAAAAGTGAGCAATCCCATTTTTTTTGCAAACGC